>NZ_JBIIGC010000001.1:0-335543 GCF_044236835.1 Rhodoferax sp. | reverse complement strand
CCTCGCTGTGGTTCGACCAGGGTGGTGAGTGCGCTCACTGTGAGCAAGATATCGACATGGCTGATGAGAACATGGACGACCACCATACCGTCTATCGGCAGCTAGGCGGGAGCGATGCTCTCTCCAATCGGGTGCTGCTGCACCCGATTTGTCACAGGCGTGTCCACGCCCTAGGTTTGCAGGTTATCAAGCCGGTCCCAGCACGGGGACTTTAATCTGGTGAAGCGGTCGAGGGTTATGCAACCTGTTGACGCTGTGTAGCCGGTGGTCGTGCGTGAGCCGTATGCTGGGAAACTCGCATGTACGGTTCTTAGGGGGGGATATCATCGAAAGATGGTGTCCCTACCCTCCCAAAACATCGCCGACCTCCGCAAGAGCTACGAACGCGCCGAACTCGACGAGAGCGCCTCGCACGCCGACCCGCTGCAGCAGTTTGACCAATGGCTGAAAGAGGCCATCTCTGGCCAGCTCCCCGAACCCAATGCGATGACGCTGGCCACCGTGGGCGGCGACCTGCGGCCATCTACCCGGGTGGTGCTGATCAAGGGCTACGACGCGCGCGGCATCGTTTGGTACACCAATTTTGAGAGCCGCAAGGGCCGCGAGCTGGCGGGCAACCCGTTTGCGGCACTGCAATTCCATTGGGTGGAGTTGGAGCGCGTGGTGCGCATCGAAGGCGTGGTCGAAAAAGTGAGCGACGCCGAGAGCGACGCCTACTTCCACAGCCGCCCGCTGGACTCACGCATAGGCGCCTGGGCCTCGCCCCAGAGCGAGGTCATCAGTGGGCGCGGCGTGCTGGTCGCCAACGCCGCCAAGTACGCCGCGCAGTTTGTGCTGCAACCACCGCGCCCACCGCACTGGGGCGGCTACCGGCTCCAGCCCGACGCTTGGCAGTTTTGGCAAGGACGCAGAAGCCGGTTGCACGACCGGCTGCGGTACTCGAAGGCGGAGGATGGGGGGTGGGTGCGGGAGCGGTTGGCGCCTTAGGTGGGGGTTGCGGGCCGTAGCGTTGGGGCTAACTGACGTCGCGCAGCCAGCCTAGGGCTTCTTGCTCAAGTTGGTCTTCCGTCATCAGGCTCCCTGGCACCCTCAAGTCAACAACTCAATGTAAGGCTGGTAGCTGTAAATGCGGTTCTTCTTCTGTGCAGTCAGTTCGGTCACCATGCCCAACTTTTCCAGCAGTTGTACCGCGGCATTGGCCGTCGGGAAACTGGTGCCCAAGCTCTGGCGCACCCGCTCAATGGTGAAGCGCGGCATCATGGGCAGCATCTCAAAAAGCCGGTAGCTGGCGGGGCCTGCCTTGGGCGAAGCCAGCAGCGTGCGCCGATGGGCTGCCACCAAAGTAGCAATGGCGACAATGCTGCGCTCGGCGTCCGTCGCGGCCTCGGTGACGCCTTCCAGAAAAAACGAGACCCATCCCTCCCAGTCCCCCTCGGTGCGGATGCCAGACAGCCGTCGGTAGTACTCGCCCTGGTGCTGCTTCAAGTAACCGCTGAGGTACATCAAGGGCTCGGGCAACAACTGCCAATGCTCCAGCAGGGCCGCAATCAGTAACCTGCCAATGCGCCCGTTGCCGTCCAAAAAGGGATGGATGGTTTCAAACTGCGCGTGGACCAAAGCGATCTTGACCAAGGGCGGCAAGCCTTTGTCAGGCGCACCGTGGATGAACCGCTCCAGGTCGGCCAGCAAATCGGCCACCCGCTCGGGCGGCGGCGGCACAAACACCGCTTTGCCTGGCTGTGGGCCACCAATCCAGTTCTGTGTCCGGCGCAACTCGCCCGGCTGCTTGCCAGTGCCCCGCACACCATCCATCAGCAGCCGGTGGGCATCGCACAACAGCCGCACACACAAGGGCAGCCCACCCGGGTCGCGCAGGTTGTGCTGCACCAGCCTGAACGCGCGCAGGTAATTGGTGACCTCTTCCACATCGTCGGTGTTGCTGACCGCAAAGCCCGCTTCGTCGTCGAACAAGTCGGCCAATGAGGCTTGCGTGCCCTCGATCTGCGAGGTCAGCAGCGCCTCTTTGCGAATGGCGCTGTAAAGCAGCCAATCGACCGAAGGCACCAAGCCCGACACCCCGGACAGCCGTGCCAGTGCCATCTCTGCATCTCGATTGGCCTCCATGTAGCACTCCACGGCCAGCACCGGCTTGGTGGGCGGCAACGGGTTGGGTACGAATGCCTCAACGGATTCGTTCAGGGTGGTGGAGGTGGCGTAAGTGCCTGTGCGGCGCATGGTGTGAAAGATTTCTTTAATTGAAGGGAGTCACATTAAATCAATCTTTAATACGGAAGACAAGTGTGAAAGCAGACTTGCATAGAAGTCAGTTGCTTTCTACGCTCGGAACAGATGGCGCTTGTGCACCGAGCTAGCGTCAACTGGGTCCAGCGCTTCGGGGGCAAAGACGCCCCGACAAAACATCGCGTCTTGGGAATGGTGTGTTTTGATGGGAGGGTCGCGCGCTAAGCCCTAAAACCGCCGCACCTCACTCACCGGGTTGTCCACGTGGTAGCGCCCATCCACCGCATCGGCCAAGGGAATGGCACTGCCTGCGCGCACGAACAGCGGCAGCGTATCCAGGGGCGCGTCCACCGTGTGGGTTTGACCAGCGGCCAACTGCGCGCCAGTGTGGAAGTTGACCCAATGCGCCGGACCTGCGGGCAGGTACACGGTGCGCGTGCGCTGGCCGGGGTGCACCACGGGTGCCACCAGCATGGACGCGCCCAGCATGAAGTCGTCGCAGTCGGCGTAGCAGGCTGGGTCGTCGGGGAAGTCGTAGAACGTGGGGCGGATGATGGGCTGGTGGGCCGTGGTGGCGCGCTCAAACAAAGACCACAGGTAGGGCATGAGGCGGTAGCGCAGGCGGATGGCGTCGGCCACCTGCGGCGTGACTTCGGGGTGCAGCCAAGGCACGTTGCTGATGTTGCCGGCCTTCCAGGAGTTCATGACCATGCGGGGGTTGAGGCTGCAGGCCTGCACCCAGCGCACAAACATTTCAGCGTCCGGCAGCGGGCCAGCAAAGCCGCCCACGTCGTGGCCCACGTTGAACATGCCCGAGAGTGACATTTGCAGCCCGGTGCGGATGTTCCAGCGCAGCGTCTCCCAGCTGGTGGTGTTGTCGCCCGACCAGGTTTGGGCGTAGCGCTGCACGCCCGGCGCGCCACCGCGCGAGACGCTGTAGACCTGCGCCGTGCCGTCGTGCGCCACCTGGGCTTCCAGGCTGGCGCGGGTCATCAACATGGCGTGCAGCGGGCGGGCGCGGTGCATGGGCATGGGGCTGCCAAAGCCGTGGCAGGTGGCGCCGTCGTCCATGATGGCGTACTCGTTGTTGTCGTTCCAGCCGACGTCGATGCCGTAGTCCAGCACCTGCGCCTTGAGCTGCGCTTTCCACCAATCGATCACCGCCGGGCTGCTGAAGTCCAGGTGCGAGCCCACGCCGTCCCAAAACTGCTCCACCACCGGCGCGCCGTGCTCGCCGTGTTGGATAAAGCCGCCGGCTGCCGCCACCTCGGCATAGGCCGGGTGGTCGTCGAGCAGGCAGGGCTTGATGTTGGCAATCAGGTGCATGCCTTGGCGCCGGAACTTGGCGTTGAGCGCCTTGGGGTCGGGGAACTTGCTGTGGTTCCAGGTGAACACATAGCGGCGCTTGCCCTTGGACGAGTAGCCCGAGCCGTAATGGAAGGAGGAGCACGGAATGTTTTCTTGGCCAATACGGTCCATAAAGCCATCGAGCTGCGCCTGCGCGTCGGGCGCATCGGCCAGGCCCATGGCGGTTTGGCCGTAGCCCACCGACCAGCGCGGCGGCAGGTGGGTGCCGCCAATGAGCTGGACGAACTGGGCGATGACCTCGCCCGGCGTGCTGCCCACCATCAGGTAGTAGTCGAGGTCGCCGTCGTCGATCTCCACGTAGCGGAACAGCTCGTGGTAGTTGTCGTGCTCTTGGCCCAGGTCGAAGGTGCAGGCGGCCAGGGTGTCGTAGTAGATACCCCACCACATGCCGCTGGGCGCGCGGGTCAGCACAAAGGGCCAGTGTTTGTACAGCGGGTCCCCGCTGTGGGGGTCGTAGCCCAGGGCGTCCAGCGCCAGCGTGCGCAGGCGCCGTCCATGCAGGTTGAGCGGGCCCGTCTTGTCGCCCAGGCCGTAGTAGCGCTCGGCGCGGTCGCGCTCCAGGTAGTGGCGCACCGCACCGGTGCGGCTACTGGCAAAGTAGGCGGAGGTGGCGCGGTCGCGCACCAGTGGGCGGCCTTGTGCATCGTGCCACTGCAGCGACAGCGGCTGCGTGTGGAGCGTAAGTTGCAGCGCCGGGGTGCGCAGCGTGACTTGGCCTGCAGCGGATTCCATCTGTGCAGCAGGGCAAGAAAAGCCGCTGAGGTCTTCGCGCTGGCGGCCGGTCCACGGCACATCGGTGCCAGCCTGCGGTGCAATCGCCCAGGTGCGTGGCTCGCGGTAGCCACCGGCGAGGCGCAGGCGCACCCGCACCATCTGCGGCTCCAGCACTTGCACCGAAAATGTTGCGCCTTCTGGCAAAGCAACCTGAATGCCTTGCGCAGTGCTAGAAGCCACATGGGCGGGTCCGAGTGGGTTCATACCAAAGTCCCAAAAATGAGAGGAAGCCCGCCGGGCGGAGGGGTCAGCGGGCGTCGAGGTTCAGATGCGCACGCCGTCGGCATTAAAGCAATGCAAGGCGTCGATGGGCGCCGCCAGCCGCACCTGCTGCCCGGCATGGACCGTGGTCTGGCCGGTGCACACCACATCGAAGGCCACACCGTCGCCAATGGTTCCATGCAGCAGGCTGCTGGCGCCCATTTGCTCGACGTGGCGCACCGCATAAGGCAAGGCGCCGGCGTCGTCGATCAGCACATGCTCGGGGCGCAGGCCCACGGTGTGGGTGTGCGCTGGCAACTGCGTCAACAGAGCATCACCGCCTGCGCTGCGCAACACGTCGGCGGCCACCAGATTCATGCGCGGGCTGCCAATGAAGCCGGCCACAAAGGCATTAGCCGGGCGGTTGTACAGCTCCAGCGGCGCGCCGACCTGCTCGATCTTGCCGGAGCGCATGACCACGATGCGGTCGGCCATGGTCATGGCTTCGACCTGGTCGTGGGTGACATAAATCATGGTGGCCTGCAGCCGCTCATGCAGTTCGAGCAGCTCGATGCGCATGGACACGCGCAGCTCGGCATCCAGGTTGGACAGCGGCTCGTCAAACAAAAACAGCTTGGGCTCGCGCACGATCGCCCGGCCGATGGCCACCCGCTGGCGCTGCCCGCCCGAGAGCTGCGTGGGCTTGCGCTGGAGCAAGTCGTTCAGTCGCAACTGCTGGGCGGCGGCATTCACCTTTTGGGCCACGGCGGCCTTGGCCACGCCCATGTTCTCCAGGCCAAATGCCATGTTGTCGTACACCGTCATGTGCGGGTACAGCGCGTAGGACTGGAACACCATGGCGCAGCCGCGGTTGGCGGCGGACACTGCGTTGACGTTTTGGTTGTCGATGGTGATGTCGCCCGAGGTGGGCGACTCCAGACCGGCGATGGTGCGCAGGAGCGTGGATTTGCCGCAGCCCGAGGGGCCGACAAAGACCACAAACTCACCATCTTCGACGGTCAGGTCGATGCCGTGCAGGACGGTGGTGCGGTCGAACGATTTGGTGATGCGGGAGAGCGCAAGATGGGCCACGCGTGCGTCCTTCGGAACAGACTTACTTCACACCGGCACCGGCGATTCCGGTGGTGATGTACTTTTGCAAAAAGGCGAAAACCAGGGTGATGGGCAGCAGGGTGATCACCGTCATCGCCAGCAAGTAATTCCACTGTGTGTTGAGCTCACCCTGGAAGGAGTTGAGCGCGAGCTGCAGCGTGAAGAACTCCGACTGCGACAGCACGATCAGCGGCAGCAAAAAGTCATTCCAGCGCCACATCACCGAGAAAATGGCGAGCACCGCCAAGGCGGGGGCCGACAGCGGCAGGATGATGCGCCAGTAAATGCGCCACTCGCTGGCGTGGTCCATGCGGGCGGCCTCCAGCAATTCGTCGGGAATCGTGAGCATGTACTGGCGCAGCAAAAACACGCCCGTGGGCGTGGCAATGGCCGGCAGGATCACGCCCCAGAGGTTGTTGAGCAGACCCACGCTGTTGATGACCAAAAACACCGGCACCAGCACGATGGTGGGTGGAATCATCAGCGTGGCGATGATCAGCATGAACACCGTTTTTTGCCCACGGAAGCGGTACTTGGACAAGGCAAACGCGGCCATGGAGTTGACCAGCAAGGTCAGCAGCGTGGCCACCACGGTGATGAACACGCTGTTCCAGAGGTAGCGGCCAAAGTCGAACTTCTTGAACAGGTCGGTGTAATTGCCCCAGGCGAACTGCAAGGCGTTGATGGGTGTGCGGTCGTTGATATTGACCTTGATGGTTTGCTCGGGGGCGGCGGGGTCCACCATGGTGGCCATGATGCCGATGCGCCGCACCTGCGCCATGGGCTGCAGCGTGCCCTGCGGGGTTTTGGTCAAAAACAAAGGCAAGGGCTTATCGAAGCCCTGCACCTGCACCGTCTTTTGGCTGTAGGGCAGAAAACTCGGCGGAAACTGGCTGATGGCGCTCTCCGTCTTGAGCGACGACATGACCAGCCACACGATGGGCGCAAACATGGTGAACAGGCCCACCATCAGGTAGGCGTAACTCAGCCAATCGGTCCAGTCAAAGCGCAGGCGGCCACGGGTGCGGGTGAGGAAATGGCGCATGGAGTCCTCTGGCGTGCCCTAGCGTGCCCGCTGTCCGGCCTGCTCGGCGCGGGTGAGCCGCAGCTGCACAAAGGTGAGCAGCATGAGGCCCAGGGCCAGTATCAAAGAAGCGGCCGCAGCCAAGCCGTACAGGTGAATCTGTTCGGCAAAACCGGTCTGGTAAATGAACTGCACGATGAAGGTGGTGGCCGAGCCGGGGCCGCCGCCGGTGAGCACAAACACCTCGTCAAAAATCTGCACCGCACGGATCATGGCCAGCACCAACACCACGATCAGGTTGGGCAAGAGCAGCGGCAAGGTGATGCGGCGCAGCGTGCGCCAGGGCGAGGCGGCGTCCATCTCGGCGGCCTCGTACATATCTTTGGGAATGGCCTGCAAACCGGCCAGCAAAATCAGGGTGTAAAAGCCCATGTGCGCCCAGATGGACACAAACACCGTCCAGAAAAACGCCCAACTGCCATCGGTGAGCCACTCCACCGGCGCACGGCCTGCGCCGACCAGCAGCGCGTTGAACACGCCCTGGTTTTGCAGCAGCCACTTCCAGATAAGGGCCACCACCACCGGCGAGAGCAGCACGGGGTAGAAAAACACGCCCCGCCAAAAACCACGCCCAATGATCTTGCGGTTAAGCACCAAGGCGGTGACCAGCGAGAAGAACACCATCAACACCACCTGAATCAGGCTGAACTGCACGGTGTTGATAATGGCGCGCCAGAAAACGTCTTTGCGGCAGGATTGAATGTCGAAGTAGTTTTTGCACTCCAGCAGAATCGCAAAGTTTTCTACCCCCGTGTAGGGCCGCTGCAGCGGCATCAGGTTCACCCCACCAGTCAGCGCATAGGCGAAGTTGATGAGGATGGGCAAAAAGGTAAACAGCCCGAAGATGAACAGGTTCGGGCCGACAAACAACCAGCCAATGCGCGAGTGGCCGAGCACGCGCTGGCCCAGCCGAAACAGTGGCTCAAAGCAATTGAAAAAAAGCGCCAAAGCGCGCATCAGAATGGGCACGGTGTCCTAAGTGGGGGTACGCCCCACGCAGTGCACCTGGGCACACTGCGTGGTACCTCCGACGCTCGGCGTCGCGTACGGGGTGGCCGTCGTACCTTGTGGGTGGGAATGGCGTACCGCTGGGTCAAGTGGCAGGCTTACTTCTGCGCCTGCTTGACCGCATCGACCATGTCAGAGTTGATCTTGGCAAGCGCCTCGTCCACCGACACCTCACCCACGATGGCCTGGGTCACGCGGGCCACGGTGGGCAGCATGATGGCGCGGTTGAACCTGTAACCCTGGAACTGGTAGGCCGCGGGTGCCAAGCTAGCCACGCCGCTGCTGAACACGCCCAGTGCAGCGCGTGCACCCGGTGTGGCGCTGGGGTAGGCAATGCCTTTGCGGGCCAAGCCAGCGTGGGCAGGGATGTTCTCGGTCTTGCCCACGAACTCAGCGTAGTTGTCTTCCTGGGCCATGAACTCCAGGAACATGGCCACCTCTTTGGGCGACTTGGAGGTCTTCAATGCCACCCATGCAGCGCCCCCGGGAATGCCGGTACAGGCCGCCGGGCCGCAGGGGTTGGGCACAGCGGCCCAGTCAAAAGCGTCACCGATGTCCTTCTTGAGGCGGTTGATCTGCCAGGAGCCCGACAGCACCATCACCACGCGACCGTTCTTGAACTCGCCAATGGAGTCGGCGTAGGTGGAGCCGCCCGAGCCCGCCCAGACGTCGCGCAGCATGGCGCCGTCTTTGTGCCAGCCCACAAACTTGTTGACCGTGGTTTTGTAGCCATCGTCAATGACCAAATCGCCTTTGGCATCAAAAATCTTGGCGCCGTAGCTGATGGCCGGGCCAGCGAAGCGGTGGCCGGAGCGGTCCCAGGCCAGTGCAAACGGGGTTTGCGTGGCTTTCGCAACTTTGCGGGCGGCTTCTACCCATTCGTCCCAGGTGGCCTTGGGGCCGGGCAGCGCCACCTTGGCTTGCTCGAACAAGGTCTTGTTGACGTAGGGGCCGGTCATGGTCAGCTGCGACATGAAACCGTAAATGCCCTTGTCGCCTGCCGTGGGGCGCAACCAGGGCAAGGTGGAGCCAAAGTTGGTTTCGAAATACCGGGTGTCTTTGAGGTGGGGCGCCACATCAAGGTAGTACTTAGACAGGCCGCCCAGGTCGGTGACGCGCGCAATGTCGGGCCCCTGCCCTGCCGCCAGTTGCACCGGCAACTGCTCTACGATGGTCTTGTAGGGCACGGTGTCGATGATCACCTTGGTGCCAGGGTTGGCCGCTTCAAAGCGCTTGGCAATGGCGGCGGTGACTTCGCACTCAATGCCGTCTTGGTAGCACATCACCCGGATGTCGCCCGCGTGCGCTGCAGAAGCGGCTGCGGTTGCGACTGCGGACACCGCGAGGGCGCGGTGCAAGGTAGAAAAACGTGAGGCCATGGAAACTCCGTATGAGGTGGAAAAGATCGCCAAACATGCTAACCCGCCGCCCCCGGCGAAAGTGCTATGGTTTCCACCTATGAACCCGTCGACACCCCCCTTTCAGACCGCCCACCCGACCGTCCACGAAGTCGCCGATTTGCCGCCGCTGATGCGCCTGGAGCGCGGTGAGCCGGTACGGGATCTGGCCGACTGGCAGCGTCGGCGCGAAGAACTGCAACACCTGCTGCTGTCCACGCTGTACGGCGCGCTGCCGCGCGTGCCAGAACGCGTGCAATGCGAGCTGCTGCACGACGCCAAGGTGGCGCGGATGCCGGGCGTGCGCAAGCGTTCGCAGCGGGTGCGGGCGGATGGCTTGGGTGTCTGCACGCTGACGCTTTGGCTGCCCCCCAGAGACGGTCCGCTTGCGGTACTGCTGCACGGCGACGCTTGTTGGTCGTACGCTACCGAGGCGGTACAGGCCGCAGTGCTGGCACGCGGCTACGCCCTGGCCGAATTCAACCGCACCGAGGTGTTCTCCGACCACGCAGCCCCCGATGCGCAAACCACCTGCGATGCGCTGGCAGACCAACCCGTGGCGGCGATCGCCGCGTGGGCCTGGGGCTTTCACCGGGTCGTTGACGCCCTACTGCAACTGCCCGAGGTAGACGGCAACCGCATCGCCATCGTGGGCCACTCGCGCGGCGGCAAAGCGGCATTGCTGGCGGGCGCCACCGACGCGCGCATCGCAGTGACAGGCGCCAACAACTCGGGCGCTGCTGGCGCAGGCTGCTTTCGGGTGCGCAACCCCGGCGCCGAGACACTCACCGACCTGGTGCACGCCTTTCCCCACTGGCTGGCACCAGCCGCACGCAGCTATTGCGGCCGCGACACCGAGCTACCCATCGACCAGCATTTTTTGAAAGCCCTGATCGCACCACGCGCACTGCTGTGCACCGAAGCCTTGGGCGACGCCTGGGCCAACCCGCACGGAACGCAACGCACCCACGAAGCTGCCGCTGAGGTGTACCGCTGGCTCGGAGTGCCCGAGCGCATCGCCATCCAGTTCCGCGAAGGCGGCCACAGCCACGCGCTGGAGGACTGGATGGCGATGTTGGACTTTATGGACGCGTGCTTTAGCGCCTAACGCCCTGCCCCAAGGGCGTGTCCGGCACGCCCTTGGGGACGCGTCCATAGACCTCGGGCAGTGAGCAGGTTTTGAGTTGCGGCAGCACCTTGCTGCCAAAAATCTCGCACTCCTGCAAATGCGGGTAACCCGAAAAAATGAAGGCGCGGATGCCCATTTTTTGGTAGCGCTCGATCTTGCTCATGACCTGGTCGACGCTGCCCACCAACGCTGCGCCACAGCCCGAGCGCGCGCGCCCAACGCCGGTCCAGAGGTGGGGCTCGATGTAGCCCTCGGCGTCCGACAGGTCGAGGTTCTTGGCCTGCAAGGACACACCGTAGTTCTTGGCATCGAGTGCGCGTTCGCGGATCTTGCGGCCCACGTCGTCATCGAGCTGGCTGACCAGCTCTGCGGCGTACTCGCGCGCCTCTTGCTCGGTGTCGCGCACGACCATATGCACCCGCAAGCCGTAGTCAATGACGCGCCCGTAGTGCTGCGCCCGCTCGTGCACCACCCGCATGCGGCCAGCCAGTTCTTCCTCGGTCTCGGGCCACATCAGGTACACGTCGCAGTGCTGCGCGCACAGGTCCACGGCCTGGGGTGAGTAGCCACCAAAGTACAGCAGCGGCCCGCCGGTCTGGTAGGGGCGCACCGGGTCGGTGGTGAGGCCCTTGAACTGGTAGACCTGGCCAGCGTAGTTGATCTCATCTTGCGTCCAGGCCTGCTTGAGGATTTCGACGACTTCTTTGGAGCGCTGGTAGCGGTGCTCGTTGCTGGCGGTCTCGCCCGGAAAGTCGGAGGAAATGACATTCAAGATCAAGCGGCCCTTGAGCATGTGGTCCAACGTGGCCACGGTGCGCGCCAGCATGATGGGCTGCATTTCGCCGCAGCGGATGGCGGCGAGGAAGTTCATGCGGTGGGTAAGCGGCGCCATGGCCGCCACAAAGCTCAAGGTGTCTTGCCCCACCTGGTACGACGAGGGGCACAAAATGTTGCGATAACCCAGCTTGTCGGCCAGCTTGGCCACCGCATAGGTGTTCTCCCAGCTGCTGCGCAAATCACCCTCGGGCACACCGAGGTGGCGGTAGTCGTCGGAGCACAGCGGTGCAAACCATGCAACTTCTGCAGCATCCAGGTGCTCGCTCTTGACCGGTACAACTTGCATTTTCAGAACCTTTGTTGAGTTGGCAAAAAAGTGTATGAATTGTGTATGATTTCGTCAATCCCCAAGCACCCTGCCCCATCTCACCGCATGCCCATCGCGCCCCGCCCCCTGCCGCTGTATGTGCGCATCCAGGAAAAACTGGCGCGCGAAATTGCCGCGGGGCGCTGGAAAAACGGTGAACGCTTTCCCACTGAGCAGGAGTTGTCCCACACGCTGGCCGCGGCGGTGGGCACCATCCGCAAATCCGTGGCGGCCTTGGTGGCCCAGGGCCTGCTGGTCAAGCGCCAGGGCTCGGGCACCTATGTGCAGTTGCCGGTGCGGCCACGCGCTGGGGCCAAAAGCATTTACGAGTTTTTACACTTGGAACTGGCCCAAGGCGGTGGCTTGCCGGGCGCTGTCATCCTGGACTTCAGACTGTGCAAGCGGCCACGCGCCGTGCCCGTGCTGGGCGCCAACCCCAACGCCGATGGGGCGGCGCGTTACCACCGCCTGCGGCGCTTGCGCTTGCTCGATGGTGTACCGGTCGCGCTGGAAGAAATTTGGTTCGACAGCCGCCACCAACCCACGCTGCGCGCACAAGACTTGGGCGAGGCGCTCTATCACTTTTACGAGCAACGCCTGGGTTTTTGGATCGCCTCGGTGAACGACCGCGTCGGCGTGGGCCTGGTGCCTAGCTGGGCACCGCCCACGCTGGGCTTGGCCGCTGGGGCGTGCTGCGGTCACATTACGCGGCATGCTTTTGCGGCCAACGGCCACACCGAGGAGTACTCCGAGACGTGGTTCAATCCCGAGCGCGCGCACTACGGTGCGCGCTGGCCCTGACGACAACGAGAGACGCCCATGACCAAAAAAAAATACGCCATGCTGGGATGCGGAATGATGGGGCAGGAGCACCTGCGCAACATCGCGCTGCTGCCCGAGATCGAGGTGGCGGCCATCTATGAGCCCGACGACGCGATGCGCGCCAAGAGCCACGCCCTGGCACCCGGTGCCACCCTGGCTCCATCGATCGATGCGTTGCTGGCCCTGCCAGAGCTGGACGCCCTGGTCATCACCAGCCCCAACCACTGCCACACCGCGCAGCTGGAGACCATCTTTGCGGCCCGCAAAATCCCGGTGCTGGTAGAAAAACCGGTGGCCACCCACTTGTCTGAAGTGGCCCGGCTGCGCACTTTGGCGCATACCATGGCAGCGCCCGTCTGGACAGCGATGGAGTACCGCTACATGCCGGCCATCACCCGCTTTGTGCACGAGGCCCACAGCGCCCAGGCCACAGGCTCTGCCGTGATGCTGTCCATCCGTGAGCACCGCTACCCCTTCTTGCACAAGGTGGGCGACTGGAACCGCTTCAACCGCAACACCGGCGGCACGCTGGTGGAGAAATGCTGCCACTTCTTTGACCTGATGCGCCTGGTCATGGGGGACAACCCGGTGCGCCTGTTTGCCTCGGGCGGGCACAACCACAACCACCTGGATGAACGCTACGGTGGAGAGCAGCCCGACATCCTGGACAACGCCTTTGTGGTGCTGGATTTTCCTGGCCAACGCCGGGCGCTTTTGGACCTGTGCATGTTTGCGGAGGGCTCGCGCTACCAGGAAGAAATCAGCCTGGTCGGCCCGGTAGGCAAGCTCGAATGCAAGGTGCCCGGCCCCAGCCGCTTTTGGCCCGGAGAACAGCGCGGTGAACAGCCGGTAGCGCAGCTCACGGTGAGCCCGCGCAACGGCGCGCCACCTTCGGTGCTGGAGGTGCCAGTGGACCCTGCGCTGCTGGCGGCGGGCGACCACAACGGATCGACCTTCTACCAGCACCAAAAGTTTCTCGATGTGGTATGCGGACGCGGCGCGGTCGAGGTGAGCTTGCACGACGGCATTGCGGCCGTGGTTATCGGCTTGGCCGCTGAGCACTCTGCCGCAACCGGTGCGGTGGTGGACCTGACACAAGGCCCCTGGCAACTGGCGCCTTAAACGGTACAGCGCGCCCAGGGAGCGGTGCAGTTACTTGACTGCCACCGCGTCGGTCATCCTGTAGTACAGACCGTAGGGGTCATCGTCGAGCACAGTGAACTGCCCCTCCACCACCACCGGCTCCATCACATAGCGCACTGGCGTTTTGGTGCGCACTTCGACCATGCTTTCGGGTCCGCCGGGCACGCAAAACGAGCAGGTCAAGGGCACCGAGCTGAGCAAAAAGTGCCTTTGCCGCTCGCCCGGCTGCAGCGGCATCATGAAGCCCTGCACCCGCTGCGTGGTCTTGCCTAGAGCGCGCACATCAGCGGGGAACACCGGCAGGATGCGGTTGCGCTCGGTGCGGGTTTTTACTGCGGTGAGCACCGACCACGCCAGCACGTCGCTGCGCTCTTGCAAGGGGGCAAAGGGGCTGTTGGGGCTGTGCACTCCAGCACCGGTGCCCGCCGGAATGCCGCCAGCGATAGGCGGACTGAGCAGCGGCGGGCTCAGCGTTGGTGCGCTGGACTGTGCGGTGGCGGCCACAGACCCCAGGGTCCAGGCCAGCGTCAGTGTCCACAGCAGTGCCTTGCTTCTCATGGTGCGCTCCTTGTAACGCGGCGCAGTTTAGTGGACGTGTTTCATCCCGCAGTACTTTCCGATGGCAAGCCCCTTGCAGGCGGCCTGCAATTCCTTGGTGCACACGTCTTCTTTTTTGCCCGACTCCAGGCACTTGGCGGCAGCTTCGTGTGCGGCGGCCATGGCGCGGTGGCGCGCGATGTCTTCTTTGGTTTCCTTATCGCTGTGGCCGCTTTGCGCGACAGCGGCGGACACAGCTAACACGGACAGCACAGCAGCAAGCATCAGTTTTTTCATCATTTCCTCTTTCATTGAAGCAACTCCAAAACACCTACCCGGTAAGCCCCCCAGGCAGGCAGCAACGCCGACACCACCGCCACGCCCAAGGCCATGGCAGGCACCAGCCACAACGCAGGCGGCCAGATCAATCCACCCACCAACAGGGTCTGGTCCAGCGCCAACATCCAGCCCAGCGCGACAGCACAGCCCTGCCCCAGCAGCAGCCCCAGGCCGGTGGCCAGCAAGCCCAGCCACAGCGATTCGCACAGCAGCAGTGACGCCACTTTGGCCGGTGGTGCGCCCAGCATGCGCAGCAAGGCCAGATCCGCACGGCGCTCACGCACCGCGCCCCACAGCGCAATGAACACGCTCAAGCCCGCAGTGAGCAGCAGCACCCCGGCAAACGCGCGCAACACGTCGGTGCCCAGCCCCACCATCGACAGCAGCCGGGTGATTTCCAGCGCCGGTGCGGCGGCTTGCAGCTCGGTGGTGGTATTGACGAAACGCGGAAAACTCATGGCAGCCATGGGCGTGGCGTAGCGGACCAGCGCCATGGTGATTTCGCGGTCTTCCCGCATGGCCGCGCGGTCATCGTCGTCCAGCGCGGTGGCATCTTCATGCACTTTCCAGACCGATTCGGTATCGGTCAGCACCAACCGGTCCAGCACACCCCCGCTGGGCGCAAGCACGCCCACCACGGTGTAGAGGCTGTCGCCATGCACGTGGCCGCCGGTACCCAGTCCATGGGTACCGGCAAAGGTGCTGCCCAGGGCCAAACCCAAGCTGCGGGCCACGGCGGCACCCAGCACCACTTCCATGGGCGCAGTCCAGGGCGCGCCTGCGGCAAAGCGGGCCTCGTAGAGGCGCAGGTAATCGTGCGAGGTGCCCACAATGCGAAAGCCCTGCACGTTGTCCCCCAAGCTGATGGGTACGATGCTGGCCACCATCGGGTGGGTGCGCAAGGCGTCGACGGTGACGAGTGGCACATTGCCCGGCGGCACATCGATGTGCAGCACGCCCGACAAGATGAGCTGCATGGGGCTGCCCTTGGCACCCACCACCACATCAATGCCTGCCAGATCGCGCTCAAAAGCCCGGCTGATTTGGGCGCCGACCAGCAGCAAGAACGTGACCGACGCCAACCCCAAGCTCAGCAACAGCACATTGAGTGCCGCCGTCAGCGGGCGCGACCAGAGGTACCGCCAGGCAAACCACAAGGTCTTCATGCGTGGCCACCGGTGCCAGAACGCGGCAGCGCGGACTGCGCAGGTCCAGGGGCCGCATGTGCCGGGTACGCATGCGCAGTGCGCGATTGCCCCGCTTCGAGTTGCAAGGTGTGCACCGAAGCCAAACCACCGCGCTGCTGCGCAATCAGCGCCGCAACGCGCGCGTCGTGGGTGGCGATCACCAGCGTGGCCTGCTGCTGCGCCGCCGTGTGCAGCAACAAATTCACGGCACTTGCGGCCGCGGCATCGTCCAGGCTGGCGGTGGGTTCATCGGCCAGCAGCACCTGCGGCTGCGCCAGCACCGCGCGCGCCAGTGCCACCCGCTGGGCCTGGCCGCCCGAGAGCTGCGCCGGCTTGCGCTGTGCGAACTCGGCCACACCCAAGGCTTCCAAGGCGGCGCGCACCCGCTGGCGGTCTTCAGCCTGGCCGCTGGCCCACTGGGCCATGTGCAGGTTGTCCTGCACCGAGAGGGCCGCACTCAGATGCAGCCTTTGCGGCAAAAAACCGACGGCCCGCGCGCGCCACGCGTCTGCCGCTGCGCCCCGCAGCGCGCCCAGGCTCTGGCCTGCAACCGTCAAAGTGCCCCGTGTAGGCGCCAGCAGCGCCGCCACCAAAGCCAACCAGGTGGATTTGCCGCTGCCCGAGGGGCCGCGCAGCAGCAGCACGCCGCCTTGCGCCAAGTTCACATCGGCAAACGCCAGCTCCACCCCACGGGGGTAGGCAAACGCCAGGTTGTGCGACTCGATCATGCGGGCGTGGCACCAGCGCAGTCGGCGCACACACCGCGCACCGCAAAGTCCATGTGCATGTCTTGGTAGCCCAAAGCCCTCAGGGCTTCGATGGCGGTTTGTGCGGCTTTCTCCAGGTCGTCGGCATTGGCGCGCAGGGCGCCCGCCAGCGGGCTGTCGCGGTGGCAGCTCTGGCACTCAAAGTGCGGCGTAGCCTGCACGCTGGGCGGCATGGCCTGGTAGCGGCGCACCCGTTGGCTGTCGACCCGGCAGAGCAAGAGGCCAACCTGGGTCAGGCGGTCAATCAAGCGGTACAGCGTGACGCGGTCCAGCGGCGTTGCCGCCTCGGTGTCTGCACCCACCAGGGCCGCCTGCAACTGCGCGTGGGTGTAGCTGGTGTCGGGGTGCGCCAGCAACCAGCCCAGCACACGCCGCGCGGCCGAAGTACGGCGCAGACCGTGCGCGGACAGGAGCGCGTCAATCGGGTCGGAGGGCAAAGACTGGGTCGCCATGGCGTGCCTTTAAAAATGCAATTGTGTTGCGGTATGGCAGTAAACGCAATTAAGTTGCGTTAGACTCTAGCGCAACTCGGTTGCATTATCACCCATGCCCACCCACCACACACCCTCACCCGACAACCTTCCAGTCGCCGCCAAAGCCGTGGCCCAAGACACGCGGCGCAGTGTGCTGGCGTGGTCAGCGTGGCGGCGGGTCGCTTTGGTGCTGCCGGTGCTGGTGCTGCTGTGGCTGGCCGTCGCTTGGGCCAGCGTGAAAGGAGCGCCACTGTGAGGGTGGATACGCTGGCGCCTATGCCATCGGCCAGTGCCTCGCAATGGCACGCAGCTGCGGCTCTGCACCAGGCTGCGGTGCGTCTGCACAACTTGACGGTGAGCTACCGCCAACGCCCCGTTTTGCACCATCTCAGCGGCGAATTTGCCATGGGCTCGCTCACGGCAGTGGTGGGGCCCAATGGCTCGGGCAAAAGCACATTGCTCAAAAGCATGGCGAATCTGCTGCCCCTGGGTGCGGCGTACGCCCGCAATGCAGTGCAAGTGCAGGTAGCGAGGCCGCACATCGCGTACCTGCCCCAGCACAGCGAAATAGACCGGCAGTTTCCGATGGCGGTGCACGACTGCGTGCTGCTGGGCATGTGGGCCCACCGCGGCGCGCTGGGTGGCGCCAGCGCGGCCATGCTGGCTGCGGTCGACGCCGCTTTGCGCACCGTAGGGATGCAGGGCTTCGCCCGCCAACCGATTGCGGCGCTGTCTGCTGGGCAATTGCAGCGCGTGCTGTTTGCGCGCTTGCTGGTGCAAGACGCGCAGCTGATCTTGCTGGACGAGCCGTTCACCGCCATCGATGCCAGCACCACGGCGGGCCTGCTGCGCTTGGTGCGTCGTTGGCACCAGCAAGGCCGCACGGTGGTGGCCGTGCTGCACGACGACGCGCAGGTGCAAGCCCATTTTCCAGACACCTTGCTACTGGCACGCGAGCCCGTGGCTTGGGGTGCCACGCCGCAGGTGATGACAGCCGCCAACCTGCAACGCGCCCGCGCCCTGGCCGATGCCTGGGACGCTTCCACCGAGCGCGATGCCCCCTGGTGCGAGGTCGACCACACGGTCCATCCTGGGGCCGCGCCCGCCCAGACGCTGTAAAGCCCCCGCAGCATGCAAGAACCCTTCGATGCCATCTGGTTGGCGCTTTTTGCGCCTTTTGCCGAGTTTGCTTTCATGCGCCGCGCGCTGGTGGCCACGCTGGCCCTGTCGCTCAGTGCCGCACCCTTGGGTGTGTTTTTGACACTGCGGCGCATGAGCCTGTTGGGCGATGCGCTCAGCCACGCGGTGCTGCCGGGCGTGGCCATTGGCTTCATGGTTAGCGGCTTGTCGCTCACTGCGATGGCGCTGGGCGGCGTGCTGGCAGGCATGTTGGTGGCCGCACTGGCTGGCGCGGTGACCCGGTGGACCGCCCTCAAAGAGGACGCCAGCCTGGCGGCCATCTACCTGGTGGCACTGGCCTTGGGCGTGATGCTGATTGCCCGACACGGCACCCAACTGGATTTGCTGCATATCTTGTTCGGCAGCGCCTTGGGCGTCGACGAGGCGGGACTGCTGCTGGTGGCCGGCGTTGCCAGCGTGAGCGTGGTGGCGCTGGCCACCATGTACCGCGGGCTGGTGCTGGAAACCTTTGACCCGGTGTTTCTCAACGCCACCCGCCGCCGAGGTTGCGGCGCTTGGGTCTGGCAGCAGGGGTTTTTGATGCTGGTGGTCATCAACCTGGTAGCGGGCTTCCAGACCCTGGGCACGCTGATGGCTGTGGGCCTGATGATGCTGCCCGCCGTCAGCGCGCGGCTGTGGCACGCCACCTTGCCCGCACAGCTGGTCAACGCGAGCGCCCAGGCGGCCTGCGCAGGCTGTGCCGGGCTGCTGCTGTCCTACCACTTCGACACACCTTCGGGGCCCACCATCATTGCCTGCGCCGGCGCCTTGTACGCCGCGTCATTGCTGCTGGCCCCCGGCGGCTGGCTGGCACGCCACTGGACCAGCAGGCACCGCGTGGCCTAGCCCACATCTTTCTTCACCGACCCAGGAGCCACCATGCCCACCACCAACCGTACTTTCACCACCCTATCGCGCCGCCTGGTGCTCGCTAGCGCGGCAGCGCTGGCCTTTCTGGGGCCGCCAGCGCAGGCCCAGGACAGACTTACAGTGACTGCCAGTTTCAGCATCTTGGGCGACCTGGTGCGGGTGGTAGGTGGTGAACGGGTGGCGGTGACCACACTGGTCGGGTTCGATGCCGACGCCCACGCATTCGAGCCCAAACCCGCCGATGCCAAAACCTTGTTGGCCAGCAAGCTCTTGGTCATCAACGGCCTGGGGTTTGAGCCCTGGGCCAACCGGCTGGCCAAGTCGGCAGGCTTCAAGGGCACCACGGTGCTTGCAAGCGCCGGCATACCGGCACAAAAAATGGCGAATACCGACGCCAAGGGCCACGCCCACGGCCATACGCACGGACATGCCGAAACCGACCCGCACGCCTGGCAAAACCCCAACCATGTGGTCACCTATGTGAACAACATCGCCGCCGCCCTGTCCAAGGCCGACCCGGCGGGCGCAACCACATTCCAGGCGAACGCCGCCGCCTACGCCAAGGAGTTGCAGGCACTGGACCTGTGGACCAAGGCACAGTTCGCCACCATCGCGCCAAGCAAACGCAAGGTGATCACTTCGCACGACGCGTTTGGCTACTTTGCGGCGCAGTACGGCATTCGCTTTTTGGCACCGCAGGGTGTGAACACCGACACCGAGCCCAGCGCCAAACAAGTCGCCCAGCTCATCCAGCAGATTCAGCGCGAGAGAATCCGCGCGGTGTTTGTCGAAAACATGGCCAATCCGAAGCTGGTGGCGCAGCTCAGCAAAGACGCCGGTGCCACGGTCGGTGGCTCGCTGTACGCCGACGCCCTGTCAGCCCCCGACCAGCCGGGCGCAACCTACCTGCAAATGATGCGGCACAACGTCACCCAATTGGTGGCGGGGTTGCAGCGCAATTAGCAAGCTGACGCGCGGTCCTTCCCACCCTGGCAAATGCATTGTCCAGTGGGTTCAGACCCACCGTGTGCAAAGGCAACAAGCACAGCTCCACTTTCTTCTTCATTCAACTGGCTTACAAGGAATTTCTACCCATGCAGATTGCACCCACTTCCCGCGCTCGACGCGCCGTGCTAATAGCTGTGTTTGCTACCAGCGCCAGCGTCTGGGCGCAAGGCGATTCATCGTCCAAGGCCAAGGTGTTCAAGGTGGCTGCGCCCTGGGAAGTGGGCGGCTTGGACCCCTCGAAAACTGGCTACATCTTTACCCGTTTGGAAGTCGCCGAAACGCTGGTAGACGTTGACCGCTCGGGGCGATTAGCCGCTGGGCTGGCGGCGCAGTGGAGCGTTTCGCCTGACCAGCGCACCTGGCGCTTCACGCTGCGCAGCGGCGCGCAGTTCCACGATACAACACCGGTCACCGCCGAGGCGGTCGTACGCAGCCTGGAGCGGGCACTGGCCCAACCCGGCGTCCTCAAATCCACCCCGATAGAACGCCTGCGTGCCAGCAATGGCGAAGTGCTCATTGAGCTCAAGCAACCATTCACGGCATTGCCAGCCTACCTGGCCCACAGTAGCACGCAGATTCTGGCTCCAGCCTCCTATGCGGCCGACGGCAGCGTGGTGGCGGTGCTGGGCTCCGGGCCCTACAAAGTCGTGCGCGTCAGTGCGCCACAAAAAGTAGAGACAGCGCGGTTTGAAGGCTGGCGTGGCACGCGCCCGGCGGTAGAGCGGGTGGAGTACCTCTCCAGCAGCCGTGGCGAAACCCGCGGCATGCTGGCGGAAAGCGGTCAGGCTGACCTAGTCTTTACCCACGACCCGGTATCGGTGGAGCGGCTCAAGCGTAACCCACAGCTGCAGTTTCACACGCAATCCATTCCGCGCACGATTTACCTCAAGGTCAACGCCGCCCACCCGCTACTGCGCGACCTCAAAGTGCGTCAGGCGATGAGCATGGGCATCGACCGCGCTGGCATGGCCAAGGCCATCTTGCGGGAGCCCAACGCCGCGGCTACACAGTTGTTCACACCGGGTATGGCGGAGTGGCATGTGCCAAGCCTGCAGCCCTTGACCCGCGACCTGGCACGGGCGCGTCAGTTGCTGCAGGAGTCCGGCTGGCAAGCTGGTGCGGATGGCATCTTGCGCAAAGAGGGGCGGCCCTTCAAGCTCACGCTGCGCACCTTCTCGGACCGGCCGGAACTGCCGCCCATGGCAACCGCCATCCAGGCGCAACTGCGCGAGCTGGGAATCGACGTGGCGGTGTCGGTTGGCAACTCAAGTGACATCCCGGCGGGCCACCAAGACGGGACCCTGGAGCTTGCGCTGTTGGCGCGCAACTACGCGTTGGTGCCGGACCCGATTGGCACCCTGTTCCAAGACTTTGGACCCAAAGGAGGCGACTGGGGCGCCATGGGCTGGCAAAGCGCGCAGGTCAGCAGCACTCTGGAGACGCTCAGCATCACCAACGATGAGGCCCGCCGGTCGCGGCTGCGCGGTGCTTTGGCTACGGTGCTGCAGGCAGAGCTTCCGGTGATTCCTGTGGCCTGGTACCAGCACACCGCCACACACCACAAACGGGTGGGCAACGTCAGCGTGGACCCGCTGGAGCGCAGTTACCGCATCAGCCAAATCACATGGGCGAGGTAAGCGGTCGCTGGAGCCGCGCCGCACGCCAAGGACTACGCCTTGCCGCACAGGGCGCAATGGTGGCAGGCGCAGTCGGCGTGCTGAGCTTTGTGATGACGCGTGCGCTCCCGGGCGACGCCGCTTACCGCATCGCCGCAGGGCGCTATGGATACGACATCGTGGACAGCGCATCTGCCGAGGCTGTACGCAGGGAACTGGGCCTGGACCGGCCGGCCTGGGAGCAGCTCCTGTGGTGGCTGGGCGACCTTCTGCAGTTTCGGCTGGGCGAGTCCATGGTGTCGGGCGATCCGGTGGTTGACGAATTGGGCCACCAACTGGGCCACACGTTGCAGCTATCGCTGGCGGCTTGGCTGCTGGCAGTGGTGTTGGGGGTGGCGCTAGGCAGTTGGGCGGCCCTGCGCGGACCGCACTGGAGTACCCGCTGGATTGACCCGGTGTGCACCGTCTTGCGGGCCAGCCCGGCCTTTTTGCTAGGGGTTGCGCTGATGCTCGGCTTGGGAGTCCACCTGGGCTGGTTGCCGGTGGCCGGCCATGGCGAGTTACGCCACCTAGTCATCCCGTCGATGGCACTGGCCTTGACGCTGCTGCCGGGCATGACGCAACTGGTACGCACCCGGCTGCTGCAGGTGCTGTCCAGCGATGCCTTTGAATTTGCGCAGACAAAGGCAATCCCGCTGCCTGTCGCGCTGTGGCGGCACGCGCTAGCACCTGTGGCGCTGGGCACACTGGCCTACGCTGGCATGCAACTGGTGCTGCTGGTCGAAGGCGTGGTGGTGGTGGAAAGCCTGGTGGCTTGGCCCGGGATCGGCCACGCCCTTGTGCATGCAGTCATCGCCCGAGACATTCCCATGATCCAGGGCACGGCCTTGGCGATGGGCCTGCTGTTTGTGGTGCTGAACGCTCTGATGGACGCGGCCGTCCATTGGCTGGACCCACGGCTGCGCGAACCTTGCCGACCGAGGTTGGCATGAACGAACCGCTGTATTTGTCCACTGCACAAGCTCAAGGGCGGTCGTCGTGGGTGTTGCTGCGCCGCTGGGGCCCGTCGGCGCTGGCTGGCGTCGTGCTACTGGGCCTGTTGACGTCTTGCATGGGCCACGCCCCGGACATCCAAAACCTGGACAACACTTTGGCTGCGCCCAGCGTCCAGCACTGGCTAGGCACCGACCATTTGGGGCGTGACCTGCTGGCCCGCGTGGGGCAGGCGGTGCGGGTGTCCCTGTGGCTTGCACTGGCCTCTGCCCTCTTGGCGGTGGTCGCGGGCAGCCTGCTCGGCCTATGGGCGGCCTGGCGGCGTAGGCTGGTTGATCGGCTGTTGTGCTGGTGTGCCGACGGGGTGGCCGCCATTCCGGGCCTGTTATGGGTGCTGTTGCTAGCCGCCTTGGCACCGGGCCAGAAATGGGCGCTGTACACCGGCCTGGTGCTGACCGCCTGGGTCGAGTTTTTTCGGCTGGTGCGCAGCCAGGCCAGCGTCACCTTGGCGGGCGACGCAGTGCAGGCCGGTCGGTTGCTGGGATTTGGCGCGCCTTACCTGCTGCGCTGGGTGGTGCTGCCTCCGATGTGGGCGGACTTGCTGCGGCTGTGGAGCTATGCGGTAGCCAACGCGGTACTGGCAGTTGCAGCCCTCGGGTTTGTTGGAGTGGGGCTGCGCCCACCCACCGCCGAGTTGGGACTGATGATGACCGAGGCTCTGCCCTACTACCAGGCGGCACCGTGGCTTTTGGCCACTCCAGTGGCATTGCTGGTGCTGCTGGTGGCAGCACTGCAATCCATCACCGCCTCGCCCTCAACGCAGAACCAGCTATGACGGATGCTTTGCTACAGATCGAAGATCTACGCATCCACGTAGGCAGCGCAGCAGGTCGCTCAGCATCGAGCATGCTATTGGAGGCTTGCAGCTTTTCACTGCGCCAGGGGGAGCGCCTCACCATGGTAGGGGAGTCTGGCGCAGGCAAATCGCTGCTGGCACAAGCCATCATGGGCACCCTGCCGGCGAACCTGGAAGCCACCGGCTCGGTCCGCATCCTGGGCGTCCCAAGCAACGGACAGCGCAAGCGAACCCAAGCGCTATGGGGACACGGCGTGATGATGCTGCCTCAAGAGCCTTGGACGGCACTCAGTCCCCTGATGCGAATCGGCCAACAAGTGGCAGAGAGCGCGCATTACGCCGGCGCACTTGCCTGGCCAAAGGCCCAGACCGCGGCCCACGTACAGCTAGAGGCCTTGGGGCTGCAAGGCACCGCACAACACTGGCTGCACCAAATCTCTGGCGGCATGGCGCAGCGGGTGGGCGTGGCCTGCGCCAGCGCGGCGCAGGCCCGCTTGCTGATCGCCGACGAACCTACCAAAGGCCTGGACCCCGGCGCATGCCAGCAGGTGGCGGCCTTGCTGATGGCGGCACAAAGTCAGCAGCAGGCGCTCCTGACCATCACCCATGACCTGGACCTGGCCCTGCAGCTCGGTGGTCAGATCGCAGTGCTCAAGCAAGGGCGGGTTGTCGAACAAGGTGCGACCGAGGCAGTGCTGGGCAACCCAAAACACCCTTACACCCGCGCGCTGGTTGCTGCCCAACCCAAACACTGGCCTGCCTACCCTTTTGCGGGCCTTGCCGATGCACAGCCCGTGCTGCAAGCCCACGCACTGGCAAAACGCTATGGCGCGCGCACGCTGTTCGAGAAATTGGACCTCCACTTGCGCGCCGGTGAGGTGCTGGCCATCAGTGGCCGCAGCGGCTGTGGCAAAACCACGCTCGGCAATGTGTTGCTGGGGCTGGTGCAGGCCGATTCCGGGACGGTGGACCGCGCGCTGAACCTGCCGCGCTGGAAGTACCAGAAGCTGTACCAAGATCCGCCCGCCGCGTTCTCCCCGTTCCGCACCCTGGGTCAGGCGCTGGCGGATGTCTGCCAACTGCACCAGTTACCGAGCGGCGACATCCCCACCCGAATGGAAAGACTGGGACTGTCGGGCGCCCTGCTGTCGCGCATGCCGCACCAGGTATCGGGAGGCGAGCTGCAGCGCTTTGCGTTGCTGCGCACCCTGCTACTGCAGCCCTGCTTCATATTTGCCGATGAACCCACCTCGCGGTTGGACCCGATCACCCAGCGCAACACTATGCAAGTGCTGTGCGAAAGCACCGCAGTGCAAGGTTGCGCGATGCTACTGGTCAGCCACGATGCGGACTTGGCGCGCAGCTGCAGCCAGCGCCACCTCACCATGCGCTCGCACGCGCCCGGGACATCAGCTACGCTGGACTGAGCAGCGCCAACTCTTCAGTCCTTTTGCAAGCGCGCAAACGTCTTGCGGAACTTGGCCACCTTGGGCGCTGCCACGGCCATGCAATAACCTTGGTTGGGGTTGCGCTCGAAATAATCTTGATGGTAGGGCTCTGCGGCCGCGTAGTTGTGCACTGGCAGCAGCTCGGTAACCAGCGGGCGGCTGTAAACGCCGCTGGCGGCCATCTCGGCCATCACTTCCAGCGCGACTGCTTGTTGTTCGGGCGTGGTGAAGTAAATGCCGCTGCGGTACTGGGTGCCGGTGTCGGCACCTTGGCGGTTGAGGGACGTGGGGTCGTGGATGACGAAGAACACCTCCAGCACTTCACGGGTGGAAATCACGGCCGGGTCGTACACCAACCGCACCACCTCGTTGTGGCCGCTGGTGCCGGTGCACACCAACTCATAGGTGGGGTTGGGTAGGTGGCCGTTGCTGTAGCCAGATTCCACATCCACCACGCCGCGCACTTGCACGTACACCGCCTCGGTGCACCAAAAACAACCGCCACCGAGGTAGATGGTCTGCAAAGAATCGGTCATGGGTACGCTCCGTTGGTAAAGGGATAGGTCGGACGGGATCGGCGCATCTTACGAGGCTGTCGCGCAGTGCCATGCATCTCCCGGGTTTGACACCATCCCAAGCGGGCCACTACACTAATAACCAACCAGTCATTAACGCAATGTGCCCCAGTCAAACCCTTTGCGAACTAGCCACCAGCGTGCGGGCCAAGGTCCGCGCCAAGCGTGAGCGGCGCAAGGACGCGCGCCCGGGAGAATTGCTCCACGCGGCATTGGAGCTGTTCGTCGAGAAGGGCTATGCCGCCACCCGCGCCGAGGAAGTGGCGCGCCGCGCGGGGGTGTCCAAAGGCACTCTCTTTTTGTACTTTTCCAGCAAAGAAGAGCTGTTCAAAGCGGTGGTGCGGGCCAACATTTCCGGCCGCTTTGCCGAGTGGGGTGAGGAGCTCAACCACTACCAAGGCAGCAGCGAGGCGCTGCTGCGGTACTGCATGACCAGTTGGTGGGAGCGCATTGGCAATACCCAGGCCTCGGGCATCACCAAGCTGATGTTCAGCGAGGCCAGCAACTTTCCCGAGCTGGCCGCGTTCTACCAAGCCGAAGTGATTCGCCCGGGCAATGCGCTGATCAGCCGCATCCTGCAGCGCGGTGTGGAGCGCGGCGAGTTCCGCCCGGTCGATCCGGCCTACGGCGTCTACAGCATCCTGAGCCCTATGCTGTTTTTGGCGATGTGGAAGCACTCGTTTGGAAGCTCTGACAACACCGACAACGCCCTGGACCCCGTGGTATATCTGGAAACCCAACTCAACACTTTGCTGCACGGCCTCAAGGCCTGATGAGACCATGAAACTTTTCTCCAAATGGACGGTCGTTTTGCTCGTTGCCCTGCTGCTCATAGCAGGCGGCTGGCGCTTCTTCGCCCAGCGCAGCGCGGCCAAGGCGGCACTCGATGCGCAGCAGGCCAGCCAAAAGGTGCAGCAGCCTCTGCAGTTGGCCGCCAGCGAAACGGTCCAAGCCCAAAAGGTTGATCTGCTGCAGGTGCTGCAAATAGCGGGTCCGCTGCGCGCCAGCAACACGGTGATGGTCAAGGCACGCGTGGCCGGTGAGTTGCAAGGGCTGGTGTTACGCGAGGGCGATTTGGTACAGGCCGGCACGGTGGTGGCCACGGTGGACAGCACCGAGTTCACCGCCCGATTGCGCCAGGCGCAGCAGCAAGCCGAGTCAGCCAAGGCGCAAGTCGACATTGCCAAGCGCGCTTTCGATAACAACCAGTCGCTGGTGCAGCAGGGCTTTATCTCCAAAACCGCCCTGGACACGTCCATTGCCACACTGGCGGCCAACGAAGCCAACCACCGCGCAGCACTGGCCGGGGTGGATGTGGCGCAGAAGGCGCTGGGAGACACGGTGCTGCGTGCGCCGATTAGCGGCCACATTGGCCAACGGCTGGCCCAACCAGGAGAGCGGGTGTCGGTGGACGCGCGCATCGTCGAGATCGTGGACTTGAGCCGGCTGGAGCTGGAGGCGAGTTTGGACGCCGCCGACTCGCTGTCGGTGCGCACCGGTCAACACGCTGAGCTCAGCATAGAAGGTGCGGCACAGCCGGTGCGCTCCACCGTGGTACGCATCAATCCCAGCGCCGCTGCAGGCAGCCGGGCCGTTCTGGCCTACCTGCGCCTAGAACCCCAAGAAGGCTTGCGCCAGGGACTGTTTGCGCAAGGGACCTTGCAGGTGGGCAGCATGCGCGTGCTGGCGGTGCCACTCAGCGCCGTGCGCACCGACAAACCCACGCCCTACGTGCAGATCGCCGTGCAAGGCGCAGTGGTCCACCGCCCCGTGCGCATGGGCCGCAAGGGGCTGGTGGATGGGCAGCCGATGGTCGAAGTGCAAGGCGTCGACGAAGGTGCTGACGTGCTGGTGGGTGCCCTGGGCGCCCTGCGCGAAGGCACGCCGGTCGCCATCGCAGCGGGTGCCAAGTAATGTGGTTCACCCGCGTCAGCCTGCAAAACCCGGTGTTTGCCACCATGATGATGTTGGCGCTGGTCGCGCTGGGCTTGTTCTCGTTCCAGCGGCTGCAGGTCGACCAGTTTCCGCGGATTGATTTTCCGGTGGTGGTGGTGGTCACCGACTACCCCGGCGCCTCGCCGGAGATTGTGGAGAGCGAAGTCTCCAAAAAAATCGAAGAGGGCGTCAACACCATCGCTGGCATCAACGCCCTGAGCTCGCGCAGCTACGAAGGCCAATCAGTGGTGGTGATTGAGTTTGACCTGAGCACCGAAGGACGCAAAGCCGCTGAAGACGTGCGGGAAAAGATCAGCGCGGTGCGCCCCTTGCTGCGCGAGGAGGTGGGCGAACCCCGGGTGCTGCGCTTTGACCCGTCCTCGCGCGCCGTGTGGTCGGTGGCGGTGCTGCCAGACACCACAGCCCAAGGTGCGACGCTCAGTGCGGTGGACCTGAGCAACTGGGCCGAACAGACCTTCAAGAAGCGCATCGAAAACGTGCGTGGTGTGGGCTCGGCCACCGTCGTAGGCGGCACGCGGCGCGAAATCAATATCCACCTGAGCGCGCGTGCGCTGGAGTCGTTTGGCATCAGCCCCGACCAGGTCGTGGCTGCGATTCGCAACGAGAACCAAGACATCCCCGTGGGCACCCTGCAAAACGGGCCGCAAGAGCGCGTCGTCCAGATCCAGGCGCGCAAAGACCGCCCGGCAGACTTTGGCAGGATCATCGTGGCCCGCAAAAATGGCGCGCCCATTCGCGTGGAGCAGCTCGCGCAGGTCGTCGATGGCGCCCAAGAGGTGGAGAGCCTGGCGCTCTACAACGGTGAGCGCAGCGTGCTGCTCAGCGTGCAGAAGGCCCAGGACGAAAACACGATTGCGGTGGTGGACCGGCTGGCCAAAGCATTGGCCGAGGTAGAGAAAGACCTGCCCCCTGGCGTGCGACTGGTAGCCATCACCGACGGATCGCGCCAAATCCGGGTGTCGGTGGACAACGTGCGGCGCACCCTGATTGAGGGTGCGGTACTGACCGTGCTGATCGTGTTTTTGTTCCTCAACTCCTGGCGCTCCACCGTCATCACCGGGCTGACGCTGCCGATTGCGCTGATCGGCACCTTTTGGTTCATGCACCTGTTTGGCTTCACCATCAACATGCTCACGCTGATGGCGCTGAGCTTGTGCGTGGGCCTGCTGATTGACGACGCCATCGTGGTACGCGAGAACATCGTGCGCCATGTGCAAATGGGCAAAAGCGCGTACCAAGCGGCCATGGAGGGCACCCAAGAAATTGGCCTGGCGGTGCTGGCCACCACACTGTCCATCGTGGCGGTGTTTTTGCCCATCGGCTTCATGGGCGGCATCATCGGCAAGTTCTTCCACGAGTTCGGTCTGACCATCGTGGCGGCGGTGCTGATCTCCATGTTTGTGAGCTTTACCCTGGACCCCATGCTCTCCAGCGTGTGGAACGATCCCGCCATCCACCGCCCAGGCCAAGCCGCAGCGCGACCCACGTTGTACGACAAGACCGTGGGACGCATCACCGGCTGGTTCGAGCGCGGCACTGAGCGCCTGGGCGACGGCTACCAAAGCATCTTGCGTTGGGCTTTGCAGCGCCCCCTCACCACGGTGGCCAGCGCTGTGGCGATCTTTGTGGGCAGCATCTTCATGGTGCCCTTGCTGGGCACCGAGTTCGTACCCAAGGCCGATTTTTCCGAGACCACGGTGAGCTTCTACACCCCGGTGGGTTCGTCGCTGGCGACCACCGAGGCCAAAGCCCGCCAAGTGGAAGGCATCCTGCGCGAGTTGCCCGAGGTGCGTTACACCGTGACCACCATTAACAGCGGTACCGCGCAGGGCAAGATGTACGCCAGCATCTACATTCGCTTGGTCGACCGCAAGCAGCGCAGCCGCAGCGTGGATGCCCTGTCCGCTGTGCTGCGCCAGCGCCTGGCCAGCGTGCCCGGCATCACGGTAACCCATGTGGGCTTGCTGGACGCAATTGGCGGTGGCAAGCAAATTCAGTTCTCGCTGTTGGGCACCGACACCCGCGAGTTGGAGCGCATCAGCGTGCAGGCCTTGGAAAAAATCCGGGGCATCTCGGGTTTGGTCGACCTCGACTCCAGCGTCAAACCCAACAAGCCCACCTTGGATGTGCAACTGCCGCCCGACGTCGCGTCCGACCTGGGCCTGAGTACCACCCGCATCGGCGACGCTTTGCGCACCCTGGTGGCCGGGCAGAACGTGGGCAACTGGCGCGCACCCAACGACCAAACCTACAGCGTGATGGTGCGTCTGGCCCCAGAAGAGCGGCACACGGCGGACGACTTGGGTAACTTGCCGTTCACCGTGGGCACCAATGCCGACGGCAGCCCGCGCACCGTGCGCCTGGGCCAAGTCGCCACCCTGGAAGACACGACCGGCCCCAACCAGATCAACCGGCGCAACCTTTCGCGCGAGGTGTCCATCAACGCCAATGTGTCGGGCCGCTCAGTGGGCGAGGTGTCGGCCGACATCCAGCGCGCGCTGGAATCGATTGCCATGCCGCCGGGCTACCGCTTCCAGTTCAGCGGGGCGGCCAAAGACATGGCAGAGTCCTTTGGCTATGCCATCTCCGCGCTGGTCATGGCCGTGGTGTTCATTTACATGATCTTGGCCAGCCAATTCCGCAGCTTCTTGCAGCCGCTCGCGCTGATGACCTCGCTGCCGCTGACCCTGATTGGCGTGGTGCTGGCGCTGATGATGTTCAACTCCACGCTGTCCATGTTTTCCGTCATCGGCGTGGTCATGCTGATGGGCTTGGTCACCAAAAATGCCATTTTGTTGGTGGACTTCGCCATCCGCGCCCGCGCACCCCATACCGCCGAGGACGGCACGCTGGTGGCAGGCTTGAACCGGGTGGACGCTTTGTTGATGGCCGCCAAAGTGCGCCTGCGCCCCATCCTGATGACCACCCTCGCCATGATTTTTGGCATGGTGCCGCTCGCCTTTGCGCTGACCGAGGGCTCCGAGCAGCGCGCACCGATGGGGCAGGCAGTGATTGGCGGCGTCATCACCTCCTCATTGCTGACCTTGGTGGTGGTTCCCGTCATGTATTGCTACATGGATGATCTGGCGCAGTGGATGCGCCGCGTTTGGCAAGGCCGCTCGGGTGCCGCCGCTAAAATTGAATGACCTACCCAGACCCCCTCGCTCTGCAACCCACAGGAACCCTGAGATGACCATGACGCCCACCGAACAAGCCCGATTCAACATGATCGAACAGCAGGTGCGCCCCTGGAACGTGACCGATGCTGCGGTCCTGGAATCGCTCTCGCTGGTCAAGCGCGAGCTGTTCGTGCCCAAGGCCTACCAAAGCCTCGCTTTTGCCGACATGGAGATCCCCTTGGGCCACGGCCAGAGCATGCTGGCACCCCGGCTGGAGGCGCGGCTGCTCCAAGACCTGGCCGTTCAAGCCAGCGACAAGGTGCTGGAGGTGGGCACCGGCTCAGGCTACATGGCTGCGCTGTTGGGCCGCCTGGCGCAGCGGGTGCTCAGTTTGGAAATCCAACCCGAGTTGCTGGCCCTGGCCCGGGCCAACCTGCAAGGCGCTGGCATCGGCAATGTGGATGTGCGACAAGCCGATGGCTGCGAGGGCGCGGCGGCCGATGGCCCGTTCGATGTGATTTTGCTCAGCGGTTCGGTGGCCGAGGTGCCCGCAGCGCTGCTGGGGCAGCTCAAGCCCGGCGGGCGCCTGGCAGCGATTGTGGGTGACGAGCCGATCATGGCGGCCACCTTGATCACCCGCACCGGGATGGGCACCAGCAAGGGCGACTTCCACACCAGCCGCCCCTGGGACACCGTGGCACCGCGCCTGTTGCACTTCCCTGAACCCACCCGCTTTCACTTCTGACACCCCCAGGCCACCGATGATCGCGCGCATCCGTCCCTCCCAATTGGCCGACTGGCTGGCCCAGGCCGGCCCCAACCCGGTCGTGCTGGATGTGCGCGAGCCGGGCGAGTTGCAGGCGGCCAGCGTGGCAGCCGATGGCTTTACGCTGGTGTCCATCCCGATGAACTCGGTGCCTGCGCGACTGCACGAGCTAGGCGCCGACCAGCCCATCGCCTGCCTGTGCCACCACGGAATGCGCAGCATGTACGTGGCCCAGTTTTTGGCCAGCCAAGGTTTTACGCGGCTGGCCAACATCGAGGGCGGCATCGACGCGTGGTCGCACGAGCTCGACCCCCGCGTCCCCAGTTACTGATTTCAGCGCTGACAGCACCACAGCCTACACACCATTTCCTTCGAAAGACCACCATGCAACGCACTGCAAGCTCCCACCATTTCAAGCGGCTTTCCCTTTGCATCGCCCTGGGCCTGGGCAGCCTCTCAGCGCAGGCCCAGTCCTTGGTCGAGCTCTATGCAGCCGCCAAGGGATTCGATGCCAGCTACCAAGCGGCCCTGGCGCAGTTCGAGGCCACCGTCGCCAGGGGTGAGCAAGCCCGCGCGGCGGTTCTGCCCACGGTCAACCTCTCCGCCAGCGGCAACCAAACACGCAATGAAAACTCGCTGTCCAACCCGTCGCAGCGCGATTTCAGCGCGCAATCCGCCACCCTCAGCGCCAGCCAGCCCCTGTACCGCCCGGCCAACTGGGCGAGTGCAGCACAAGGCAAAAAGCAGCTCGAACTGGCCCAGGCGCAGCGCACCAGCGCGGAGCTGGACCTGATCGTGCGGGTCAGCCAAGCCTACTTTGATGTACTGGCCGCGCGCGACAGCCTGGAGTTCATCAACCGCCAAAAGACCGCGGTGGCTGAGCAACTCGCATCCGCCAAGCGCAACTTTGAAGTGGGCACAGCCACCATCACCGATACCCGCGACGCGCAAGCCCGCTACGACCTGGTGGGTGCGCAAGAGTTGGCTGCCGAAAACGATCTGCGCGTCAAGACCCTGGCACTCGAGCAACTGGTCGGCAAGCCCGGTGCACAACCCAAACCTTTGCGCATGCCGGTGGCTTTGCCTTCCCTGGAACCAGCCGACGTTAACGCCTGGGTGGCGCAGTCCGAGAAGAACAACCCGACCCTGCAGCAGCTGCAAACCGCTTTGGACGTGGCCCAACTCGAAACCGAAAAGGCGCAGTCCGGCCACCTCCCCACCGCCGACTTGGTGGGCAGCTACACCACCTCCAGCAACTCGGGCAGCGCCAGCACATCGGCAAGCTCCACCAACAACAGCGCCACCATTGGCCTGAGCTTCACCCTGCCACTGTTTGCCGGCTTCTCGGTGCAAAACCGAATCAAGGAAGTGATGGCCCTGGAGCACAAGGCGCGCAAGGACCTCGATGCGGCCACGCGCAGCGTGGCCCAGGCCACCCGCAGCGCGTTTTTTGGCGTGCAATCCGGCGTCTCGCAGGTGCGGGCGCTGGAAGCCGCCGAGGTCTCCAGCCAAAGCGCTCTGGACGCCAACAAGCTGGGCTACCAAGTGGGCGTCAAGATCAACATTGATGTGCTGAATTCGCAAAGCCAGTTGTTTGACACCAAGGCCAAACTGGCCAAAGCGCGCTACGACGTGCTGGTAGGCGGACTCAAGCTGCGCCAGGCCGTTGGCAGCCTGAGCGAACAAGACCTGGCATCCATCAACCGCCAGCTCGCCGACTGACCGGCGGGCAGGGCTAGGACTTTCCTCGCAGCATCTCCGCCACGGCAGCTGCGGTTTTCTCAGCAGCGCCCCGGTGGCTTTGGCTCCAACCCAGCGCGCGCTTGCGGGCAGTTGCCAACGCGCTGCCTGACTGCAGCAGACCGTCCACGCGGGCGAGCGCTTGCGCCAAGTTGTCCACCTCAAATGCAGCACCGGCGGCCTGGGCCATCTGGGCAGCATGGGCAAAGTTGAAGGTGTGCGGCCCCATCACCACCGGACAGCCACAGGCGGCGGCCTCGATCAGGTTTTGTCCGCCCAGTGGCGCAAAGCTGCCGCCCAGCAAAGCCACATCGGCCAAGCCAAAGTACAGCGCCATTTCTCCCAAGGAGTCGCCCAGCCACACGTCGGCGGGAACGGGTGCATCGGTCCAGCTGCTGCGCCGGGAGACGGTCAAGCCGGCCTTGGTAAACAGCTCTGCCACGGCATCAAAACGCTGCGGATGGCGCGGAACGATCAGCCATTGCAGCGCCTGCGCCGCCGCGCCACTGTCTTTGTAGACCGCAGCTTGCGCCTTGACTGCATCGAGCCAAAGTTGCTCTTCACCCTCGCGCGCGCTGGCAAACATCACGACAGGTTGATCCAAGGTAGCCCGCCACGCCCGAGCCGCCTGCAATTGGGCGGGATTGGGCGCGGCATCGAACTTCAAGTTGCCAACCACGCCGTGCACAGGCGCGCTCAACTGGCGCAGGCGCGCGGCATCTTCTTCGGTCTGCGCCCACACAGCGGCCAAGCCCGCAAAAGCCGGGCGTGACAGCCAGGCCAGCCGCTGCGCCTTGCGCAAGGACTGGGCACTCATGCGCGCGTTCACCAAACACAGAGGCACACCAGCTTGCGCGCAAAAGTGCACCAGGTTGGGCCACACCTCGGTTTCCACCAACAGGCCCATGCAGGGCTGGAAATGCGCCAGAAAGCGCTGCACCGCGCGCGGCGTGTCCCACGGCTGCCACACTTGCACATCACCGGGCTGCAGCAGTGCTTGCCCCTGCTCCCAGCCAGTGGCAGTGCCATGGGTGAGCACCAATCGCATGCCCGGCAATGCGGCGCGCAGTTGCTGGACCAGCACCGCCGCTGCGCGCGCTTCGCCCAGCGACACCGCATGCACCCAGATGGTCAACGCGGGGGGGGATGGTGGCGCTGTCAGCGCCAGCGGCGAGGCAGAGGCCGGGGTGGGCACAGCCGCGTTCGCAGGTGCGCGCTGCACGCCGCGATAGTCCCCAAAGCGCTGTTCGATGGCGTGGCCGTAGCCCGGCTCGGCCCGTGCGCGCTTGCGCAACTTGCGCACGAGCAGCGGCTGCACCAGCCACACCAGCAGCGTGTACAGCAGCCGCGTCATGCAACAGCCTGCCACGCCGCCCAGACCGCTTCCACATCCGGTGCCGATTCGCCGCCCACGGCCAGCTGGTGCGGCTGACCCACCGGGCCAGCACGCCAAGCGCGCGGCTGGCTGAAGATTTGCACATGGGGCAGGTTCAGGGCGACGGCGAGGTGGCTCAAACCCGAGTCCACACCAATGACGCCGCTGCTTGCGGCCATGGCGTCGAGCACCTGCGGCAGCGCCATGCGCGGCCACACATCGGCGTGCCCTCTCAGGTTGTGCGCAATGCGGGTGACCAAGGCCAGCTCGGTATCGTTGGACTGCGGCAGCCCAATGCGAAAACCCTGCGACACCAACCGCTCTGCCAAGGCCAGCCACTGGTCCTCAGGCCACTCGTTATCGGCTCGGGTGGTGCCGTGCGCCAAGACCACGCTGCGCAGTGGTTCTGTGGGCGTGGCATGCAGGTCGTACACCGGTGCGCCGTGGCTTTCAAAGCCCAGGGCGCGCGCGGCCAACAGGCGGTAGCGGGCCACTGCGTGGATGCGCCGGGGCATGGGCAGCGTGCGCTGCAGCAGGTAACGCACCGGCCACTCATAACTGCAGGCGTCGCTGGCGTTGGCATAGGTAGCGCTAAAGCCTCCAGTTGTGCGCCGCGCCCGGCGCGCGACCAGTGCCGATTTGATGAGGCCTTGGAAGTCAATCACCGCGTCGTAGGCCTCGCTGCGCAATGCGGCGTCGAAGGCGGCGCGTTCACGCTGGGTGGCTGCACTCCAGCGCGACTTGCGCCAGCGCCGCTCGGCAATCGGCAGCACCCGGCGCACGCCGGCTTGGCGCTGCACCAGCGGGGCAAAAGCCTCTTCCACCACCCAGTCGATCTCGGCTGCCGCAAAGTGCTGCTGCACGTCGTGGACCACCGGCATGGTCTGCACCACATCGCCCAAGGAAGAGAGCTTGACGATCAAAACTTTCATGTGCTGGACAGGGGTAGCGAGCCGTGGGCCTGGGGTGCGACCTAGTGGATGCGAGGTGCAGGGTGGGAGGTGGAGGGTACGCGACTAAAAGGTAAGTGGCCGCCGCGCTCAATGCGCAGGTGCATCGAACTGGGCATCAGGCACGACCGCGTACAACAAAGCCAGCATCGCCGCCTGAATGCGTTCCAGCGCGGCTGGGGTGTGGCCTTCAAAGCGCAGCACCAGCACCGGCGTGGTATTGGATGCGCGCACCAGGCCGAAGCCATCGGGCCAGTCCACGCGCAGGCCGTCGATGGTGTTGACGACTGCAGGCGCGTCAAACCGCGCTTGGGCCACCAGCTGCGCGACCAGCGGATGTGGCTGGCCCTCCAGACAGGGCACATTGAGCTCGGGCGTAGAAAAGCTGGTTGGCAGTGCGTTGAGCAGTACGCCGGCATCAGGAGATCGGCTCACAATTTCGAGCAGGCGACAACCGGCGTAGGTTCCATCGTCAAAACCCAACCAGCGCTCCTTGAAGAAGATATGGCCACTCATCTCGCCCCCTAAAGGCGAATCGACCTCGCGCATCTTGGCCTTGATGAGCGAGTGGCCGGTCTTGAACATCAGCGGCTTACCGCCCGCTGCCTCGATCGCCGGGGCCAGGCGCTGGGAGCACTTCACGTCAAAGACGATGGTGCCGCCGGGCACGCGCGAGAGCACGTCTTGTGCAAACAGCATCATCTGGCGGTCGGGGTAAATGTTGCTACCGTCTTTGGTCACGATGCCCAAGCGGTCACCGTCGCCATCAAAGGCCAGGCCAAGCTCTGCATCGCCACGCTGCAGCACAGCGATCAGGTCACGCAAGTTGTCGGGCTTGCTGGGGTCGGGGTGGTGGTTGGGGAAAGTGCCATCGACCTCGCTGTAGAGCTCTTGCACCTCGCAGCCGATGGCGCGAAGAATGGCAGGCGCCGAGGCACCGGCGACACCGTTGCCCGAGTCGACCACGATCTTGATGGGTCGCGCCAGCCGGATGTCGCCCACAATGCGCGCGCGGTAGGCTGGCAGCACGTCGACGACCCTGCAGCTGCCACCGGCTTGCAGGCTCCAGCCTTGGGCCTCCATCATGGAGCGCAGCGCTTGGATTTCCTCACCGTAGATTGCTTTGCCTGCCATCACCATCTTGAAACCGTTGTGGTCACGCGGGTTGTGGCTGCCGGTCACCTGGATGCCACTTTTGCAAAGCGTCGCGGCCGCAAAGTACAACATAGGCGTGGTCACCATTCCCACATCGATCACCGCCATGCCCGCCTCTTGCAAACCACGCACCAGAGCGCCCACCAACATCGGGCCGGAGAGCCGGCCATCGCGGCCCACCGCTACCGTGTGCTCACCTTTGGCGCGCGCCAAAGTGCCAAAGGCCCGACCCAGCGCCAAGGCCACATCCTCGGTCAGGTTGGTGGGAACGATGCCGCGGATGTCATAGGCCTTGAAGAGGCTGGCGCTGAGGTGCATGGTTTTTGAGGCTGGTTCACAAACTGGCGTCTTGCCCGGGCGCAAGGGTCCGCGTGCGCCGCCACATTCAGGGGCTAGGCGCGCCACATTGTAGGTGCGGGGTCTGGACGCGGCACCCCTTAGGCTGGCGGTACACATGTCCGAAAACGGCGAACATTCGGTGACCCAAAGGACCACATCAGCCCATGCCCTACGTATGATTTGGCATGCCTTCCATGCCGCAACCGACCGACGATGACGCACGCTACCTTGCGCTCAAGGCACGTGACGCACGCTTTGACGGCCACTTCTATACGGGCGTGACCTCCTCCGGCATCTATTGCCGCCCGGTGTGCAAGGTGCGTGCGCCCAAGCGCGAGAATTGCCGCTTCTTCGCGCTGGCCGCACAAGCCGAACATGCGGGCTTTCGGCCCTGCCTGCGCTGCCGACCTGAGCTAGCGCCTGCAGGTCATGCTGCGGCGCTAGCAGACGCGACCGCAGGCCTGCCGACGGCAGTTTGGTCCACCCAGGACGCCTCACGCATCCTGGCGCAGCAGGCCGCACAGCTGCTCGACGGCAAGGCACTGGACGCCAGCGCGCTGGCAGCGGCCCTGGGCATAAGCGAGCGGCATGTGCGGCGGATCTTTGAGGCGCACTGGGGCATCACACCGCTGCAGTATCTGCAGACCCGCCGGCTGTTGGCTGCCAAACAGTGGCTGACCGACACGAATCTGAGCATGGACCAGGTGGCGCATCTCAGCGGCTTTGCCAGCGTCCGCCGCTTCAACGCAGCGTTTGTGGCGCATTACCGACTGCAGCCCACCGATTTGCGCAAGGCCGCCGCACCACGCGGCGCCGGCCAGAAACTGTCATCGGGCGCCAGCCCCGGCCAACGCGCAGTCACTGTGGGCGCGCAGCCTCTCTCTGCAGCACGTCAGCACAGCGTTGTGCTCAAAGCCAGCTACCGCCCACCCTACGACGTTGCGGCCTTACTCAACTTTTTTTCCGCGCGCAGTCTGCAAGGCATCGAGCATGTCGATGTGGCGGGCCTGTCACTAGCCCGCACTCTGTCGGTGCCGCACGGTGGGGCAACGCTACAGGGCTGGGTGCACTGTCAGTTTGTGCCGACCAGCCACCGTGTGGATTTGCAAATCAGTGCCACGCTGACACCTGTCTTGCCCCAAGTGCTGTCGTGCCTGCGGGGAATGTTGGACCTCGACGCCGACCCCGTGGCCATTGACGCAAGTGTCGGGGCACACTTTCCCGGCCTCGAAGGTTTACGGGTCCCTGGTACGGTGGACGGCTTCGAGTTGGCAGTGCGGGCCATCGTGGGCCAGCAAGTCACGGTGGCGGCCGCTCGCACCTTGGCGCAGCGTCTGGTCGCCCGCTTTGGCCAGCCGGTGCAAACGCCATGGCCAGAGCTGGACCGCAACTTTCCATCCGCGCAGGTGCTTGCGCAGGTTCCGGTCGATGTGCTGGGGGCTTTGGGCATCGTGCGCCAGCGCCAGCGGGCCATCCATGCGCTGGCGCACGCAGTGGCCAGCGGCCAATTGCTGCTATCACCACACGCCGATCCTGCCACCACTGTGACTGCCCTGCAGGCCCTGCCGGGCGTGGGTCCGTGGACGGCGCAGTACATCGCAATGCGGGCGTTGCGCTGCCCCGACGCATTCGTCGCAGGCGACGTTGCGCTGCACCATGCGCTCGGCCTTCGGACACAACACGTGGCACAACCGAGCTCACCAACGCAACGCGCGCGGGAGGCCGAGCGCATCGCCACAGCTTGGCGGCCCTTTCGTAGCTACGCGGTCATACGGGCTTGGCACCTCAACAGCCAAGCCACCTGACGCTCCACCACGCAGCGCAGCCACTGCACACGCCCACAAGGTCTACACCATGCATTCGGCCCAACACCCGGTAACACGCTGCCAAACCCCGTCCCCTCTGGGTCCTCTCACCCTCGCCGCCCAGCGCGGGTTGTTGGTGGGCGTATGGTTTGACGGTCAAAAGCACCAACCAGACACCAGCGCGTGGGCCACCGAGGGGACGCATCCGGTGCTGTTGGCGGCGTGCGAGCAGATGGCCCAGTACTTCGCTGGCGAGCGACTGGTGTTTGATCTGCCGCTGGGGCTGTTGGCGGGGACCACGTTCCAGCGCCATGTGTGGGCCGCGCTGCGCGCCATTCCTGCGGGTACCACTACGTCGTATGGCGCGCTGGCACAGGGTGTCGGTCGCCCCAAGGCGGTGCGTGCGGTGGGCGCAGCGGTGGGACGCAACCCGTTGGGCATCGTCGTGCCTTGCCACCGGGTGGTGGGCAGCCAAGGTGCGCTGACCGGGTACGCCGGCGGTCTGGAGCGTAAGCGGGCCCTGCTTGAGCTGGAACAACGCGCTTACAAACTGCCTCGGTAAGCACGCAGGCGCCCGACCCTCTTGACGGTCAAGTTCGCATTTTTTCAATCCGTGGCTGGGGGGTTGCTCCGATCCAACACACTGCGGGCCACGCCTGGCCGCAAACGAACAACTCAGTGAACCCAAGGCTCTGCTGCCAAATCTGCCGACACCGCTTCTGACGGATGAATGTTGCGAGAACGCAACGCCACGGCGGATGCATTGCGAGTACATGATGCCGTGAGATAATTCACGAACTGATAACAATTTGCGGGCGGTATCTTGAGTGAGCTTGCAAGGTCTACGTTGGAGACTAGTGTGCGATACCAAGAATCCAAAGAACAAAGCGCAGAGGTTTTGCGTCGGGTGCTTGCCTTCATGGGCCAGCACGACGCAGCGCTCAACCCAGTGTCTTACACACTGTGGTACGAATACGCTACCGGTATCAACTCCGCACTGACGCACAGCGTTGACCGCGCAGTAAAACACACGCCCCGCCTGAACGACGCCATCATCCTGGCGCTGTACCAAGCCCATGTCGCAGACGGCGATACCAAGACGATGAACCGCATCACCGTGGAGCTGCAACGCATGCTCGGTGAAATGGTCGAAAGTGCCTCCCGAACAGGCAACCAGGCAGGCCTGTTCGGCAACCAATTGGAAGAGCTCAACACCGCTTTGTCGGCCAACGATGCTGCCGCACTGCAGCAGTTGGTGTCCCAGACCCTGGTCGGTTCCTCGGCCATGCAGTCCACCGCGCAAGCTTTGGAGCAACAAGTTAAGTCCAGCCACCAAGAAATTGAGCGATTGCAAAACGAACTGGTGCGGGCGCGCGACGAAGTGGTGATGGATCCGTTAACGCGGGTCCTCAACCGCAAAGGTTTTGACCAGCGCCTCAAAGAAATGATGGAGTCGCCCAACGACCCCAATGCCACCCATTGCTTGGTGATGCTGGACATCGACCACTTCAAAAAGGTCAACGACACCTACGGGCACGTGATGGGTGACCGCGTCATCCAAGCCTTGGGTGAGGTGCTGCGTAGCTGTGTGCAAGACAAGAAGAACGCCGTGGCCCGGTACGGCGGTGAGGAGTTCGCAGTGGTCATGCCCAACTGCACACTCGACGACAGCACCCGACTGGCAGAGATGGTGCGCCTCAAGACCCGCGCCATGAAAATCCGCGACCGCCGCACCCAAGAGGTTGAGTTGACGGTCAGCGTGTCTGCAGGGGTTGCAGCAATCCAGCCCGGCGATGACGCACAGACGCTCATCGCACGGGCCGACGGTGCGTTGTACAAGTCCAAACAAGGCGGACGCAACCGGGTTACCTGCGCGGTCTAAGTCCGTCGGGCTCCTAGGGTTAGTCCTAGGGCTAAAAGGGGCGCGAGCCCAGCCTACCATCGGGGTGTTTGGCTCTTGGCTTGGAGACTTGGAATGCACCCCGAATCACAACTGCGCATTGACCTGGCGGCGGCGTTTCGCTGGGCTGCACGTTTGGGGTTGCACGAAGGTATTGCCAACCACTTCAGCGTCGCCACCAACGCGGCTGGCAGCCAGTTCTTGCTCAACCCGGTGGGTGCGCATTTTTCTCGCATCCGCGCCAGAGATTTGCTGCTGCTCAACACCGCAGAGTCCGCCACGCTGGAAGGGGAGAACGCCCCCGACCCCACCGCCTGGAACCTGCATGCCGAACTGCACCAGCGCGTGCCACATGCCCGCTGCATCTTGCACACCCACATGAAGTACGCCACCACGCTGTGCTGCTTGCAAGACTTTGTGTTTTTGATGCTCGACCAAAACGCCTGCCGCTTCTACGGCCGCATCGCCTACGACCGCAACTACGCGGGCATGGCGCTGGACGCATCCGAGGGCGCGCGGGTGGCACAACTGCTTGGGGCTGACAAGAGCGTGCTGTTCATGGGCAACCACGGCGTGATCGTTGTGGCCCCCACGGTGGCGCAGGCGCTGGATGAACTGTGTTACTTGGAGAAGGCGGCCGAGCTGCAGGTGCTGGCCCTGTCCACCGGCAGGCCGCTGGCCTTGGTGCCCGAGGCGGTCGCCCGCCTGGCCTGCTCCCAATGGAACGATTACCCCACCCGTTTTTCCGAACTGCACTTGCAAGCGGTGAAAAACATTCTTGACCACGAAGCCTCGGACTACGCACTATGAATCCACACGTCATCGTCACCTGCGCCGTCACCGGCGCCGGCGACACCGTCGGCAAGCACCCAGCCATTCCAGTCACGCCAGCGCAAATTGCCGCCGCTGCAGTCGAAGCGGCCCATGCCGGTGCCACCGTGGTGCACTGCCATGTGCGCGACCCCGAAACCGGCAAAGGCAGCCGGGACCCTGCGCTTTACCGCGAGCTGATGGAGCGCATCAAAGGCTCGGGCGTCGACATCATCGTCAACCTGACTGCCGGGATGGGCGGCGACCTCGAAATCGGCGAGGGCGAGAACCCAACGCACTTCGGACCGGGCACCGACCTGGTGGGCCCGCTGGCGCGGCTGGTGCATGTGGAAGAGCTGCTGCCCGACATTTGCACCCTGGACTGCGGCACGCTGAACTTCGGCGACGGCGACACCATTTATGTCTCGACGCCGAAGGCCCTGCGCACCGGTGCCAAGCGCATCACCGACCTCGGCGTCAAGGCCGAGCTGGAGATTTTTGACACCGGCCACCTGTGGTTCTCCAACCAGATGATCAAGGAAGGCCTGCTGGTGGACCCGCTGTTCCAGTTGTGCCTGGGCATCCCCTGGGGGGCGCCTGCCGACACCACCACCATGAAGGCCATGGTGGATAACCTGCCCGGTGGTGGCAAAGACGTCACCTGGGCTGGCTTTGGCATTGGCCGCATGCAAATGCCCATGGCGGCCCAGGCCATGCTGCTGGGCGGCAATGTGCGCGTCGGGCTGGAAGACAACCTGTGGTTGGACAAGGGGGTCTATGCCAGCAACGGCTCGCTGGTTGAGCGCGTCGTCAAACTGATTGAATGCATGGGCGGCAAGCCCATGAGCCCGGCCGAAGGCCGCAAAAAAATGAACCTGAAAGCCCGTTAACCATGGCAATACACACCCACATCAAAACCTTTGCTGCCTTGGGCACCGGCGTCATTGGCAGCGGCTGGATCGCACGCGCATTGGCCAACGGCCTGGACGTGGTCGCATGGGATCCCGCGGACAACGCCGAGGCTGCGCTGCGTGAGCGCATTGACAAATGCTGGCCTGCCCTGGTCAAAAACGGATTGAAGCCCGGCGCATCACCCACGCGTTTGCACTTTGTGGCAACGGTCGAGGAGTGTGTGACGCAAGCCGACTTCATCCAAGAGAGCGCACCAGAGACCCTGCAACTCAAGATCGATTTGCATGCCAAGATCACCAAAGCGGCCCGCCCGAATGTGATGGTTGGCTCCAGCACCTCGGGCCTGCTGCCCACCGAGTTTTATGCGCAGGCCAGCCACCCCGAGCGCTGCTTTGTAGGCCACCCTTTCAACCCGGTGTACCTCTTGCCCCTGGTCGAGGTGGTGGGCGGCAACCAAACCGCGCCCGAGGCGATTGCCGCAGCGCAGGCCTTTTATGCATCGCTGGGCATGAAGCCGCTGCACGTGCGCAAAGAAGTGCCCGGCTTCATTGCCGACCGCCTGCTGGAAGCCCAATGGCGTGAAGCCCTGCACCTGGTCAACGACGGCATTGCCACCACCGGCGAAATTGACGACGCGATTCGCTACGGCGCGGGCATCCGCTGGTCGTTCATGGGCAGCTTTTTGATTTACACCTTGGCCGGCGGCGACGCTGGCATGCGGCATTTCATGGCGCAATTCGGCCCGGCGCTCAAGCTACCCTGGACGCACTTGGTGGCGCCAGAGCTCACTGACAAACTGATTGACGACATCGTGGACGGCACCAAAGTGCAGCTTGGCCCGCACAGCATCGCTGACTTGGAGCGCTACCGCGACGACTGCCTGATGGCGGTACAAGAGGCGGTGCGCGCGACCAAGCTCAGACACGGCATCCCGCTGGATGCGTAACGGTATGTCGGCGCTGATCACCACCTGGCGTGGCCAGGTCGCACCCGAATGGGTGGACTACAACGGCCACCTGCGCGACGCGTACTACCTGCTGCTGTTTAGCTTTGCCAGCGACACCTTGATGGACCGCATCGGCTTGGACGCCGCCGGGCGCGAAGCCACAGGGCACACTTTCTACGCGCTGGAGACACACCTGAACTACCTGCTGGAGGTCAAAGAAGGCGCGGCGGTGGAGGTGCGCACGCAGATTCTGGGCATGGACACCAAGCGCGTCGACGTGTACCACGCGCTGTATCTGCAAGGCAGCGACACGCTGCTGGCGGCCAACGAGCAAATGTTGATCAACATCGACCGCAGCGGCCCCAAGTCAGCGTCGTTCGCGCCCAGTGTGCAGGCAGCGCTTGCGGCTTTGGCTGCAGCGCACGCGGGCCTGGCGCGTCCCCCATATGCGGGCCGCGCCATTGCGCTGCCTGCTGCGCGCCCGGTGGCACCGCCCGTCTCTCCAGCCGCTGCGTGACATGGACACCATGCAAGCAACCCAGCCACCGCAGCGGGTGCGCACTCCACTCGAAGGCACACCGGCATCCCCGTGGGACGCCAACGCACCCATCGCCGCGCCGCTATGCCTGCACCGGCCGACCGTGCGCCCCGAATGGGTGGACTACAACGGCCACATGAGCGAGTCCTGCTACCTGCTCGTTTTTGGCGACAGCTCGGACGCATTTTTTCGCTACATCGGAATCGATGAAACCTACCGCGACGTGGGCGGCCATTCGCTCTACACGGTGGAGACCCACATCCACAACATACGCGAAATCTCTGAAGGTGAACCGCTGCGCCTGACACTGCAACTGCTGGACGCCGACGACAAGCGCCTGCACATCTTTCACGCGATGTTCCACGGCACGACCGGCGCGCTGCTAGCCACCGGTGAGCAAATGCTGGTGCACGTCAACATGGCACAAGGCCGCTCGGCACCTATGTCCGCTGATTTGCAGGCGCGCGTGAACGCCATCCGCCAGGCGCACGCCGCGCTTCCCAAACCGGGGCAAGCGGGCGCATCCATCGGCATCCGCCGCAAACCCTAAAGCACGCTATGCATTTTGAACTCAGCCATGAACACACCATGCTCGTCGACACGGTGCGCGCCTTTGTCGAGGCCGAGCTGTACCCGCACGAGGACCTGGTGGAGCGCACCGATGCCGTCCCCCCAGAACTCGCAGCCGAGATCCAAGCCAAAGCGATTGCGGTGGGCCTGTACTCCGCCAACATGCCCGAGGCCTTGGGCGGCGGCGGGCTGGACAACCTGGGCGTAGCGCTGTTGGAGCGCGAACTCGGACGCGCCTCCTATGGTCTGCAAATGCTGGTCGCGCGGCCCAGCAACATCCTGCGCGGCTGCACCGGCGACCAAGTCGACGAGTACCTGCTGCCCACCATCCGCGGCGAGCGCCACGACTGCCTCGCCATGACCGAGCCCAACGCGGGCTCCGACGTGCGCAGCATGCAAACCCGGGCGGTGCGCCAGGGCGATGACTACGTCATCAACGGTACCAAACACTTCATCAGCCACGCCGACATGGCGGACTTCGTGGTCTTGTTCGCAGCCACCGACGTGGAACAAACCAAGAGCGGCCCCAAGAAAAAAATCACCGGCTTTTTGGTCGACCTCGACAGCCCGGGCCTGACCGTACGCCGCGGCCCAGGCTGCGTGTCGCACCGCGGCTACCACCAATGCGAGCTGTTCTTTGACGACTGCAAAGTGCCCGCGCGCAAGCGCTTGGGCGAAGAAGGCAAGGGCTTTGACCTGATGGGGGAGTGGCTGGGTGCGACCCGCCTGACCGTGGCCGCCACCAGCGTGGGCCGTGGGCGGCGCGTACTGGACATGGCCACCCAATGGGCTGCGACACGCCAGCAGTTTGGCCAACCCATCGGGCGCTTTCAGGGTACCGGCTTCAAGCTCGCTGACATGGCCACCGAGCTGGAAGCTGCCGACTTGCTCACCCTGCAAGCGGCTTGGAAATGCGATCAGGGCCGCATGAGCGATTCGGATGCCGCCATGGCCAAGCTCTTTGCCTCCGAGGCGCTGGCCCGCATCACCGACAACGCCTTGCAAATTTTTGGCGGCATGGGCTTGATGAACTCGCTGCCGCTGGAACGCTTCTGGCGCGATGCGCGGGTAGAGCGCATCTGGGACGGCACCAGCGAAATCCAACGCCACATCATCTCGCGCGCCATGCTGCGCGCGCACGGCGCGTGACGCGTACCCACCTCCCCGTGCCGCCAGACGCCGCGAACGGCGGCGCGACCGCCAGGCCCCTTCGCCGCCTGCTCTCACCGCGCAGCATCGCGGTGGTGGGAGGCAAAGCTGCCGCCGAGGTGGTTCGCCAGTGCAAGAAGTTGGGCTTTGCCGGCGAGATCTGGCCGGTGCACCCGACGCGCGCCAGTATGGAAGGTTTGCCGTGTTTTGCCGATGTGGCGTCGCTGCCCGGCGCTCCCGACGCCACGTTTGTGGCCGTTCCCAACAAGGGAACGGTGGACGTGGTGCGCGAGCTTGCCGCACGCGGCGCGGGAGGTGCCATCTGCTACGCCTCGGGCTTCGCCGAAGTCGGCGGCGAGGGCATCGCTTTGCAAGCGGAACTGGTGCGTGCGGCAGGCGCGATGGCACTGGTCGGGCCCAACTGCTACGGCCTGCTCAACTACCTCGACGGCGTGGCGCTGTGGCCCGACCAACATGGCGGCACGCGGGTCGAACGCGGCGTGGCCATCGTGACCCAAAGCGGAAACATCGGCCTGAACCTCACCATGCAACGCCGCCACCTTCCGCTGGCTTGCTTGATCACCGTAGGCAACAAGGCGGGGGACAGCATCGACACCATCATCGATGCCCTGCTCGACGATCCGCGTGTCAGCGCCATTGGCCTGCACATCGAAGGGCTGGACGATATCGCCGCCTTTTCGCGGGTGGCGCTGCGCGCGCTAGAGCGCGGCGTGCCACTGGTGGCGCTCAAGGCGGGCAGTTCTGAACTGGGCGCGCGCACCACCTTGAGCCACACCAGCTCGTTGGCCGGGCCGGACACGCTGTACCAGGCGCTGTTTCAGCGCTATGGCATCGCGCGCGTGTTCGATGTGGGCCAACTGCTGGAGACTTGTAAGTTCTTGCATGTACACGGCGGCTTGGCGGGCCGGCGCATCGTGTCGGCGAGTTGCTCTGGCGGCGAAGCGTCCTTGGTGGCCGACTTGGCGCAGACCCACGGCCTGGAGATGCCGGCCTTGCCAGACGCGGCACGTGGGCGCCTGCACCAAGTGCTGGGCGAGAAGGTGCATGTCACCAACCCGCTGGACTACCACACCTACATTTGGGGCGACGCGGCAGCATCCACCGAAGCCTTCGGTGGCTTGATGGACTGCGCATTCGATGCCCATATGCTGGTACTGGACTTCCCCCGCGCCGACCGCTGCGACGGCAGCAGCTGGCACACCACGCTGGACGCCTTCATCGCCGCCAAAGATGCGGCCCGCGCCGGGACCGTGGCCTGTGTGGTGTCGACCTTGCCCGAGGGCATGCCCGACGGTGTGGCGACCAAGCTATTGGCCCACGGACTCGCCCCGATGCAGGGCACATCGGAGTGCCTGGCCGCCATCGGCCACGCTGCCGCGTTCGCACAGGCGCAGTGCGTGCGGGATACCAACGCGGCGCTGCACGGCCCCGCAGACCTGCCTGCGGTGCCTGACCACACATGCCAAGAAACGCACGCGACGCCATCCGCCATGGCCCCGCACTTGCTCAACGAAGTGCGCAGCAAAGCGCTGCTCGCGAAGTGGGGCGTGCCGGTACCGCGCGGCGCTGTCGGCAACGCTGTGCAAGCGCCTGCGCTGGCGCAGCGCATCGGCTTTCCGGTGGTGGTCAAAGCGGTGTCCGACACGTTGGCCCACAAGACCGAAGTCGGCGGTGTGCACCTGAACCTGCAAAGCGCCCTGGCGGTGGTCGATGCCGTGGGGAGCATGGCGCATGTGGCAAATGAGTTCTTGGTGGAGTCGATGGAGTTGGGCGCGGTAGCCGAGTTGATTGTGGGCATCCAGCGTGATCCGCAGTTTGGGTTGGCGCTCACCCTGGGCGCTGGCGGCGTATGGGTCGAGCTGCTCAAGGACAGCGCCACCCTGCTCTTTCCACTGCGGCGCAGCGATGTGCATACCTGCCTGCTGTCGCTGCGTATGCGGCCGCTGTTAGAAGGCTTTCGTGGTCAGCCCGCAGGCGACATCGAGGCACTGGTGGACGCCGTCATGGCGATTGCAGCATTCGGCGAAGCGCACGCAGCCACCCTGCAAGAACTCGATGTCAACCCCTTGCTGGTGTTTCCCCAAGGTCGCGGCGTACGGGCCGTGGACGCAGTCATTCGTACCACCGACAGGAGCCTTACTTGAACACAGGCGTTTCACTTGCGCGCAGCGGCGGCATCTTGACCATCACATTAGATCGGCCCAAAGCCAACGCCATCAACGTGGCCACCAGCAAGGCGCTGTATGCGGCGTTTGCCAGCTTGCAAGATGACCCGCAGTTGCGGGTGGGCATCGTCACCGGTGTGGGCCGCTTTTTCTCAGCCGGCTGGGATTTGCAATCGGCCGTCGAAGGCGAAGCGATCGACGCCGACCACGGCCCGGGTGGGTTTGCCGGGCTCACCGAGTTTTTCAGTCTGCGCAAGCCGGTGATCGCTGCGGTCAACGGCTTGGCCATCGGCGGCGGTTTCGAACTTGCCTTGGCGGCGGACCTGCTGGTGGCATCGCAGGACGCGCAATTTGCCCTGCCCGAAGTCAAGCTCGGCATGGTCGCAGACTCAGGCGGCCTGCTGCGCCTGCCCAGACGCTTGCCCCGTGCGCTGGCCACCGAGTTGCTGCTAACTGGGCGGCGCATGGACGCCGCTGAAGCGGCCAGGTGGGGGCTGGTCAATGCCGTCTGCGCGCCCGACCAACTGATGACAACAGCGCAGGCGCTCGCACAAAGCATCGTTGAAGCCGCACCTTTGGCGGTGCAGGCCGTCAAAGAAGTGCTGCAGGCCACCGAGCACCAGCCGCTCGCCGAGGCCTACCGCACACTCCGAGATGGGTCGCTTCCCGGCTACCGCACCATGCTGCAATCCGCCGACGCGCAAGAGGGACCGCGCGCATTTGCGGAAAAACGGGCGCCGCAATGGCGTGGCGTGTAGGCCGGACTACGCGCTACAAATTGGTGCAGTTCAACGCCTTTCGATTTGCATTCTTTTGCACTTAGTTGGTGCAAATGTTTATGCAAGGCTTTTTGTGCACCAAAAAAGGGGTAAATTCGTGGTCGCGAGCAGTTAGCGCCCCAAAATTGGCGCGTGTCTGTCATCAGGACGTAGTCACTGCGGACATGCCTGCAGGCTTGGATCGCGAACTAACCCATCAAACCACGAGCTAACAAACGATGACCTCTTTAACCACCGCTTCGCCCGTGCCCAACTCCGCTAACCTCCCTGACGCATCCGAATCGCATGGCTTTTTCCACTGGCACGGTGCGTGGGCGCCGGGTGTTCGCTTGTTTCGTCGAATGGGCTTTGGCAGCAAGTCCCTCGTCGTGGGCAGCGTGATGGCCTTGCCTTTGCTTGTCGCGCTGTGGTTGCTCAACACCAACTGGTCGGCGCAGATTGAGTTCACCCAACGCGAACGCGAAGGGGTGGCGACCATGCGTGCCTTGATGCCGGTACTCAAAGGTGTACTGGATACGCGTAACGCAACGCGCGCAAACTTGGGCGGCTTCGATGCGAGCGCGGCCTACCAAGCCAGCCGGGCAGAAACTGACGGTGCGCTCCTAGCGTTGCGCGCCCAGGTTACAAGTACCAAAGACCCTCTGAACCTTACTTCCGCAGTCGACCAGCTTGACGCGGCGTGGCGCGCTACCGCATCTTCGAAGAATGGAGTGGACGATAGCGGCCGCACGGTGTTTGGACCCGTGACCGCAGCCGGTGTGGAGCTTTTGACTCGCATCGGCGACGACTCCAACCTCGTGCTTGACCCCGACCTCGATAGCTTCTACTTAGTGAGCGCCTTGGTGTTGTCCGTGCCCAAAACACTGGAGTCCTTGGGCCAGTTGTGGGGTTGGGGAACCTATGCGGCCATGAAAGGAGGCCTCAATCCCGACAACGAGTCGAAATGGCATGTGTGGTCGGCCCAGGTGGTCTCGGGCACGCAGGATGCACGGCAGTATTTCGAACGCGCAACCAAAGCCAACCCATCCTTGACGAAGATGGTGGACTTAAAGCCGTTTGACAATGCCTTGAAGCTCCACGCCCAGGGGCAGTTGGTGGTGTTTGGCCAACAGCACAGCGATGCAGCAAAGTACTTTGCCGACGGCAAGCATGCGCTTGACGAGTTGATGGGGCTTTATGACCGCGCGCTGCCAGCGCTAGATGGGCTACTGTTGGTCCGTATCAACAAGCTCGAAGGGCAACAACGGCTCGCTTTCGGTATGAGTGTGGTTTCACTTCTTTTGGCGGTCTACTTGTTCATAGCGTTTAGGAAGGTTCTCGAAGGTGGCCTGCGCGAAGTTGTTTTCCATGTCAATGCGATGCGCGACGGCGACCTCACCACCCAACCCCACGCCTGGGGCAAAGACGAGATTGCAAAACTGATTGGCAGCGTCAAGGACATGCAATCCTCACTCAGGCGAATCGTCAGCCGAGTGCGCGACGCATCGGGCGCCATGGTGTCAGCCAGCGCAGAGATTGCATCGGCGTCCGTCGACCTTTCTCAACGTACCGAACAATCGGCAGCGAGCCTGGAACGTAGCGCGGCATCTATGGAGCAAATCAGTGCCACCGTGAACCAGACTGCAGACAATGTGGTCCAAGCCGCCGAGGTTGCGTCAGACAACGCACGCGTTGCGTCTAAAGCCGGACAAGAAATTGCTGCGATGGTGAGCACCATGCAAGGCATACACGACGCATCCAAAAAAATCAGCGAAATCATCAGCACGATCGACGGCATTGCATTTCAAACCAATATCTTGGCACTGAACGCGGCGGTGGAAGCTGCACGCGCAGGAGAGCAAGGCAGAGGCTTTGCCGTGGTCGCAGGCGAGGTGCGGGGCTTGGCACATAGAAGTGCAGTGGCGGCGCGCGAAATCAAGACGCTAATCAGCGGCAGTGTGGAGCAGGTCGATGCCGGTACGCAACGGGTGCACAGTGCTGGAAAAAGCATGGGGCAAATGGTGAGCAACGCGACCCGCATCAACGACTTGCTATCTGACATTTCAACTGCGGCCCGGGAGCAAAGCAAAGGAGTGGCGACCGTAGGCGACTCTGTAGCCGAACTCGACAAAATGACCCAACAAAATGCGGCGCTGGTCGAGCAAACGGCTGCGGCTGCCTCCGCTTTGAAAGACCAGGCCAACAACCTGGCCAATGAAGTGGCATCGTTCCGAACAACCTGAGCGCCATTTCGGGGCTTTAGCGTGCGACCGTTCGCACCTGGCGTGACTTGCACCTACTGTCGGGCAATGGCTCTATGTGCGCTTAAGAACAATATGCGCCGGGGTCGGTACGCAGCGCCATTAGATTCCCGCCGTCGGTTGGATGAACGTCCACTGACATCACCCTTGATGTGGCGAAGGCCACTTTCAACCCACTGCCTCGGCAGTGGGTTTTTTTATGTGCGTTCGGGTTTGGGGTCGGTGATGAACAGACGCTGCACGGCTACGTCTACGGCGCTGGTACGCATCTCGCGCCGCAACCGTATCCAGGTCATCGCGGTGGTGCATTTGTACCGATAGAAGACAGTCTGGATTTCCTGGTAGTCCCATCCGGTTTGCGCAATTAACTCCTGCCACCCTATTGGCTGATCGATGTGCCTATCAATCCAGTCGCACAGGGCGTCGAGTTGTTCTCGCTGATCCTGGTGGCGGCGTCCAGATGCGCCCAACGAACCCAAACGCTTTAGCTTTTCTTCCAGCATGGTGTCTCCAACTTCAATGCGTGTGCATCGCAAGTGGTGCGCATGCTAGGAAGCGCAGTGGAGCCCGAACTCCCACAAGTATTGAAAACGAACAATCGCGAGCCACCACGATCCGATTTGGGAAAACACTGCGCCGGTTTTTATTCCACCGAGGTTCACAAACATGGCACTTGGCTCCAACCCGGCACACCCTTTGCAAGTCATTCTGGGCAGCCCCACCATCAAAGCCTATGTGGCTTGCCCAAAAGAGTTTGAGGTAATTGGTATCGTGCGGTGCGCACTGGAATACGGGCTCCTGGCCACCAACGAAGCAGGTCAGTACCTGCGTGTTAACGGATCTCAGGTGGAACCCCTCAGCCAGCGCGCCGTCGAGAAGGCAATCGAAGCCGCCCGACTGCACGGTCGGGGCTGCTCCTACGCAAGCGAGCGACCGACCGAGCAGAAAAAAGCGCCAACCGTCATCTTGCGCAAACGCCGCCACGCCTTGCCGGCCTAGCCCAGCTGCAAGGCGGTCAGCAAGACCGAGATCTGAGGTGCTGCGCTAAGCCTTTCGAAACCGCCGCCAGAGCGGTGGCAACACCAGCAGAAGAACCGACACTGCCATCAACGAGCCAGACAAGGGTCGGACAAAGAAGGTCGACCAATCGCCCATGCTGATAGTGAGCGCCTGGCGCATCGACTGCTCGGCCATAGGCGACAAAATCAAGCCCACGATCAGCGGAGCTGCTGGGAAGTCAAAACGCCGCATCAGAAAGCCTATCAGGCCAAAGAAGTACAGCAAGCCCACGTTGAAGACCGAGTTGCCGGCGCCATACACGCCTGCGGTCGAAATAATGATGATGCCTGCATACAGCCAAGGTGGCGGAATCTTCAGAAGTTTGACCCACAAGCCCACCAGCGGCAGGTTGAGCACCAACAAAATCACATTACCGATGTACAGGCTAGCGATCAAAGTCCACACCAAACCGCCTTGCTGGAGAAACAAGGTGGGCCCAGTCTGGATGCCGTAGCCTTCAAAGGCGGACAGCATGATGGCCGCAGTTGCAGACGTTGGAATACCCAAAGTCAGCAAGGGCATCAACACCCCAGCGGCGGCGGCGTTGTTGGCTGCCTCAGGGCCTGCGACGCCCTCGATGGCACCTTTGCCAAACTCCTCGGGATTTTTGCTCAGTTTTTTCTCGGTGTAATAAGACAAGAGCGTAGGCAATTCGGCTCCACCGGCGGGCATGGCACCAATCGGAAAGCCATACATCGCACCACGCAGCCATGCCTTCCAGGAGCGCGCCCAGTCATTTTTGCTGAGCCACAAGCTACCTGACACTTTCATCACCTCCCCCGCTTTGGACTCCTTGCCATGCCACGCAAGGTACAGCGCCTCGCCAATGGCAAACAAGCCCACCGCAGCGACGGTGACTTCGATTCCATCAAGTAGTTCGGCCTGGCCAAAAGTGAATCTGGGTTGACCCGTTTGCAAGTCGATTCCAATCAACCCAAACAACAGGCCCACTGACAAACTGATGAGACCGCGCAGCACCGAGTTGCCCAGTACCGCAGAGACTGCGACCAGCGACAGGACCATGAGGCTGAAATACTCTGCCGGGCCAAAGGCCAGCGCCGCTTCCACCACCCAAGGTGCGAAAAAAGTCAGGGCGATCGTGCCTATGGTTCCAGCGACAAAACTTCCGATGGCGGCAGTGGCCAAGGCTGGCCCAGCTCGGCCGCGGCGCGCCATTTTGTTGCCTTCTAGTGCGGTCACCACCGATGCAGATTCGCCGGGGGTGTTGAGCAAAATAGACGTGGTCGAGCCACCATACGCGGCACCGTAATAGATGCCAGCAAACATCACGAACATGCCGGTGGCCGGTACGTGGTAGGTCAGTGGCAAAAGCAAGGCGATGGTGAGCGCGGGGCCGATGCCGGGCAAAACGCCTACCAAGGTTCCCACAAAGCATCCGATGAAGCCGTACATCAGCGTCATGGGCTGCAAGGCGCTGGCAAAACCACCCATCAAAGAATCAAAGGCGTTCATTGGATTGTTTCTTTCGGGTTCAAAACGCCCAGGCCACCGCAGGGCCCAGACCGACACCCAACACTTGGGCAAACAGGGTCCAAAACACCAAGGCAATCGCACCGCACATCGCTGCCGACCGCAGACCGAACGGCGCGTCAAAGGCCTTGGCCACGCCCATGCCGCACAGGGTCGCAGGGATCACAAAACCCAGTGGCACCACCAGCGCGATGAAAGCCACGCCGCCCAGCAGGAGGGTCAGCATGCGCCGGTTAGCGCCGGCCAGCGGCTGGCCGTCGTCACCGTCGATCGCGTCGGTCTGGCGTCCGCGCCATGCGCTGACGCCATACAGAAGGCCCAACAAGAGCAGCAGCCCCGCCACCACACCGGGGGTGAGTACGGGGCCCACCGGCATCTGGATGGGTGACTCTGGGATGACGGTGACCTGCCAGGCCGCCAGCAAACCCAGAGCCAAAACGCAATAGGCAACGCGCAAAGGCGTCATGCCAGACCCAGGTCCTTCAACACTGCTTCGGTTTCGCTGATGTTATGTTCGATCTCGCGCTGGAACGGCAGGTCAGCAAGGAACACGCTGGTCCACTTGCGGGTGGTCAGCTCCTGCTGCCACTGTGCCGACTGCGTTACCTTGGTCATCAGGTCGACCAGTTTGTCGCGCTGTGCGGTGGTGATGCCGGGCGCACCGAACACACCGCGCCAGTTGGAGGCGGCCACATTGAGGCCCAGCTCGCGCAGGGTTGGGACGTTCACGCCAGGGATACGCGCATTGCCAGAGACTGCCAAGGGGATCATGCGACCGGCTTTGATCTGCTCTTCAAACTCGGAGTAGCCCGACACGCCCGCAGCCACTTGGTTGCCCAAGATCGCGGCATTGGCGGGGCCGCCGCCAGCAAACGCCACATACGCGGCTTCCTTGGGGTTGCGACCCAAGGCCTTGATGATCAGTCCCAACACGATGTGGTCGGTGCCGCCAGCGCTGCCGCCTGCGACTGACACTGCTTTGGGATTGGCTTTGATCGCAGCCGTCAGGTCAGCCCAAGTCTTGATCTTGCCTGCGGCGGGCACCACGATGACGCTGGACTCTTCGGTCAAGCGCGCAACCGGCGTGACGTTGCGCATGGTGACCGGACTCTTGTTGGTCAGCGCTGCGCCCACCATCACCGAGCCGCCCACCATGAGGCTGTTACCCTGGCCTTTGCGTTGGTTCACAAAACGGGGCAAGCCCACCATGCCGCCGGCACCACCGACGTTCTCGAACTGGAAGTTGCCAACCAAGCCAGCGCCTTTGGCGGCACGCTCAATGGCGCGGGCGGTACCGTCCCAGCCGCCGCCCGGATCAGCGGGCACAAACATGTTGACGGTGTCAAACACTGGCTGGCCTTGGGCCCATGCTGGCAAGGCTACGCTGGCGCCAAGGGCTGCGCCCATGGTCATGAATTCACGCTTGTTAACTTGCATTGATGTCTCCTGGGTGAAAATGTTCATCACACTACTTGGCAACACGCCAAGGCCCGGCAAGTTTCCACCAATACGCGGCGCCAATCTGTCAATCGGCTTTCAAATGCAGTCCGTGATAACCCTTAAATACCGTGTTTTGTTGGTGGAGGACACCCCTGAACTGTCGCTTTGGTTGGGGACCGCGCTGCGCCAGATGGGCCTGACCGTGGACTTTGCGCACGATGGCGAGGACGCGCACCAGCGCCTGCAGCCGGGCCACGGCTACGACCTGGTGTTACTGGACCTCAACCTGCCGCGCCGGGATGGGCTGTCGGTGCTCGAGGCCCTGCGCAAACGCTCAGACCCGGTGCCGGTCTTGATTCTGACCGCCCGCGCCAGCGTGGCCGACCGGGTACTTGGGCTCAATGGTGGCGCCGACGACTACCTGCCCAAACCGTTTGACCTCAGTGAATTTGAGGCCCGCGTGGGTGCGCTGTTGCGCCGCCCGCGCCAGATGCAGTGGTCCGAGCTCGGTGTAGGCCCCTTGCTGTGGGAGGCATCCAGCCACAGTTTTCGGCTGCATGGGCACATGCTCTCGCTCAGCCCGCGCGAAGCCTCAGCGCTGCAAGCTTTGGTGGAATCAGCGCACCGGGTAGTCAGCAAAGAGCGCTTGCACGCCAACGTGTTCGGCGACGGCGCAGCGGAGTTGGACGCGGTGGAAGTGCTGATCTACCGCTTGCGCAAGAAAGTAGAGGTGGGCCCACCCGCTGGCAGCGCGGACAGTGGCAAGCGCTTGCGCATCAACACCTTGCGCGGCCTGGGCTACATGCTGACCGACCAAGGTCAAGCATGAGGCACCAGGGCTGGCCCAAACCAGGCAGGGGCATCCGCACGGCGCGCTCCACCCCGATCGACCAGCCCGGTCGCAAAACCAGCCGCTTCGCTGAATAAAGAAACCATCTGCTCCCATGACTTCGTTGCGCCAACGCCTGCTGCTGTGGATCTTGCTGCCGCTGCTACTGCTGATTGTTGCTGGCGCCTACGTTTCGTACCAACGCGCTGTGGAATCGGCCAACCAAGCCTACGACCGCTCCCTGTACCTGGCTGCACGCACCTTGGCCGAGGAGATCCGGCTCGACCAAGGCCGGGTGCAAGTCGATGTCTTGCGTGCGGCGGGCTACCTGTTCGAAAACCATATTGGTTCGCGCCTGTACTACAAGATCCAAGATGCCGACGGTCGCTTGCTCGCCGGCGACCCGGAAGTCCCCAGCCCACGCGCAACGCCCCAGGAGGTGCATTACTTCTCGCTCGTCGATTTTGAAGACGGCTTGCTACGCAATCAACCGGTGCGCCTTGCCAGCTTGCGCCATGTGCTGGTGGACGCCAGCACCGCTGCGGGCCAAGCACCCCACACCCAGCTCATCACCGTGCGTGTGGCCGAAACCCTGGAGGCCCGCCAACAACTCATCCAACACATCTTGCGCGACACGCTGGCGATTCAGGGGTTCTTGCTCGCCGTTGCGGTGGCACTGGTCTGGTGGGGCATCCACCTTGCCATGCGCCCGCTAGAAGCCTTTCGTTTGCGCCTGGCAGCGCGCGACGAATCCGACTTTTCAGCGATCAGCACGCAGGCCAATGCGAGGGAATTGCTGCCGCTCATCGACACACTCAATGGTTACCTGCAGCGCTTGGGCAGGCTTATCGATATCCGCAAGCGCTTCCTGGACAACGCCGCTCACCAGTTGAGAACGCCATTGGCGATTCTGAAAACCCAGCTCGCCCTGGCCGAGCGCGACACGCTGGGCGAGAGTGCCCACGCGGCAGTCAGTGCGGCGGCGCGCACCACCGACAACGCGGTGCACCTGACAGAGCAACTGCTGGCCATGACCCGCGCCGAGCATGCCCCAGAGCTGGAGACGGCCCAGCCCATCGACCTGGTCGGCATGGCCCGGGAGGTCACCCAATCGCTGTGGCAGCGCGCCCACGACGCACAGCAAGATTTGGGCTTTGAGAGTGCGCTGCAACGCAGCTATGTGCAAGGCAACCCACTGCTGGTCCAAGAGGCTATGCGCAATCTGGTCGATAACGCTCTGGTGCACGCCGGTCCGAACATCCAGGTCACCGTGCGGGTGGGCAATGGCTGGGTCGAAGTGGAAGACAGTGGCTCTGGCATTGCCGCGCACCACCAAGCCCATGTGTTTGAGCGCTTTTACCGTGCCGATACAGCGGCAACCCGCGGCAGTGGCCTGGGCCTTGCGATCGTGCAAGAAATCGCTCGGCAACACGGTATCCAACTGCAACTCACCAGCCCGTGCATTGGCGGGCACGGCACGCGCATTCGTATGCAGTGGCCGACGAAGGAGTCAGGGGCCGCCGTCAGTCCAGCGTAGTTTTGGCGTTTGCCGAAACCGGCTGGCGGCACTGCTCCCAAAACCGGAGGACAAAAAGAAGGCGCCGCACAGTCAGGCGCGGCGCCAGAGCAAACCCGAGTGGCTGGTGGCGTGCTGATTACTTGGGAATGACGACGCTGTCGATCACGTGGATCACACCGTTGTCGGCCACGATGTCGGTCTTGATCACATTGGCACCGTCCACTTTGACGCCGCCCATTGTGCTCACCGTCAGCTGGGAGCCTTGTACCGTTTTCACCTTACCGGCCTTCACGTCCGCCGCCATCACTTTGCCCGGTACCACGTGGTAGGTCAGTACTGCGGTCAGCTTAGCCTTGTCCTTGAGCAACGCATCGAGGTCTGCCTTGGGCACTTTGGCAAAGGCTTCGTCGGTCGGTGCAAACACAGTGAACGGACCCTTGCCCTTGAGCGTATCCACCAAGCCGGCAGCGGTCAGCGCTGCAGCCAAGGTCTTGAAATTGCCCGCGCCCACGGCGGTGTCCACGATGTCCTTAGCCTGCGCAGACAGCGACATGCCCAGGGCCAAAAAAGAAGCGATCAAAGTTTTTTTCATGGGGTTCTCCAAAGTCAATTGGGTGACTGAGTCAGCACGCCAAAAATGTGGCGCGACCGGATCATAAAACCAAAAGGTATCCATTTAGTTTTTACGGTCGTTTTGTGACTGATTAGTTTTTCTCCACTTGCCGACCCCCATTCGGTGCTGCCCGCCACGCGCAGCACTGCACCCCAAGCCGCAGCGCTGCCGCGTCGGCACAATGCTGGGCAGCGCGTCGGCCACACCGCCGCAGGCCAGACCGGCCCCAGCCAACCACCCACGCGAACACTTCACCATGCAAACCTACACCTCCCTGCAGTGGGCCCGAACCGCCATTTGGTTCATTCCTCTTTTGTGGGCGGTCAATTACTACGTGGCCCGCCAAGCGCCTGGGGTGGTGGAGCCCTACACCTTGGCCACTGTCCGTTGGGGTCTGGCCGGGGCACTGCTGACGGTGGCGGCTCGCACCGAGCTGTGGGCACAGCGTCGGCATATCGCAGCGGTTTGGCACCAGTACGTCGTGCTGGGCTTTTGCGGCATGGTGGTGTGCGGTGCCTGGGTGTATGTGGGCGCACAGTCCACTGGGGCCGTCAACATCGCGCTGATTTATGCCGCCTCGCCCGTGCTCATTGCAGTGGGCTCGGTGCTGTGGCTGCGCGAGCGCATGCGCGGGCCGCAAGTGCTGGGCGTGGCCATCGCCTTGGCCGGCGTACTGCATGTGATCGTCAAAGGCCGCTGGACCGCACTGAGCGAGGTGCGCTTTGTGGCGGGCGACTTGTGGATCGTCGCCGCCATGGTGGCCTGGGCGGTGTACGCCTTGCTGCAAAAAGTGTGGCCCAGCCCCATGGGACCCACCGCCCGGCTGGCCGCCATTTGCTGGGGCGCCATGCCGGTACTGCTGCTGGGCACCGCATGGGAGATGGTGCAGCCGCAAACGCCCCCACTGACGCCCCACGCTTGGGCCCTGGGCATCACCGCCGCGCTGGTGCCTGGCATTGCGGCCTACTGGACCTATGGCTGGGCGCAAAAGATGCTGGGCGCCAGCAAGGTGGCCGTGACCCTGTACCTGGGTCCGCTGTACGGGGCCTTGGTGGCGTGGTTGCTTTTGGGCGAGCGCCTGGGTTGGTTCCATTTGCAGGCAGCCCTTTTGATACTGCCAGGCGTTTACTTGGTGTCGCGCCCCGCCCCGCCCTCCCCGGGCTGAGCGCTACGCGACCCCCGCAAGCCGGGTCAGACAATTTTTTTCAACTGCGACCCACTGGATTTCAGCCGTGGGCTGCTTGTCGGCGGCTTACCATCGCGCAAAACACCACCACGAAGAGGCATGGCATGACTGTGATCACCACCATCGAAGACCTGCGGGTTCTGGCCAAAAAACGTGTGCCGCGCATGTTTTACGACTACGCCGACTCCGGTTCCTGGACCGAGTCCACCTACCGCGCCAACGAATCAGACTTCCAGAAGATCAAGCTGCGCCAGCGCGTGGCGGTGAACATGGAGAACCGCAGCACCGCCACCAAGATGGTCGGGGTCGACGCCAAGATGCCGGTCTGCATTGCGCCGGTGGGCCTGTGTGGCATGCAAAGCGCCGATGGGGAAATCAAGGCAGCCAAGGCAGCCGAAAAGTTTGGCATTCCGTTCACCCTCTCGACCATGAGCATCTGCTCCATCGAAGACATTGCCGAGCACACCAGCGCGCCCTTTTGGTTCCAGCTCTACATGATGCGCGACCGCGAGGCGATGAAAAGAATGATCGAACGCGCCCGCGCAGCGCGCTGCAGCGCACTCGTGCTCACGCTGGATTTGCAGGTGATCGGCCAGCGCCACAAGGACCTCAAAAACGGCCTGACTGCGCCGCCCAAACCCACGCTGGCCAACCTCATCAACTTGGCCACGAAGCCACGCTGGTGCCTGGGCATGGCCGGTACCCGCCGCCACACCTTCCGCAACTTGGTAGGCCATGTAGAGGCGGTCACCAATATGTCTTCGCTGGCCTCGTGGACCAACGAGCAGTTCGATCCGCGCCTGTCCTGGGCCGATGTAGCCTGGGTCAAAGAGCAGTGGGGCGGCAAACTGATCGTCAAGGGCATTCAGGATCTGGAGGACGCCCACTTGGCCGTGGCCAGCGGGGCCGACGCCATGGTGGTCAGCAACCACGGCGGCCGTCAGCTCGACGGCGCTCCCAGCAGCATCTCTGCGCTTCCTGCCATTGCGGCGGCAGTGGGAGACAAGATTGAGGTCTGGATGGACGGTGGCATCCGCAGCGGTCAAGACGTGCTCAAGGCCTGGGCGCTGGGGGCGCGCGGCACCATGATCGGCCGCGCCTTCGTATACGGCCTGGGCGCCATGGGCGAAGCCGGGGTCACCAAGGCGCTGCAAATCATCCACAAAGAGCTCGATGTGACCATGGCTTTTTGCGGCCACACCGATATCCAGAACGTGGACCGCAACATTCTGGTTCCGGGTACCTACCCCGCCTGATCGTCTCAGTCCGGCGCGTCGGTGCCTATGGACTCACGGGCCAGTTGCTGCAGCGCTTGAACATCGGAGGCTGATGCAATCCCCATCACGTCGCCCTTGGTCGGCCGCTGCCACAGCACCGTGTCATCCCAAAGAACCATGACCGCCAAGGTCTGATCTTGCAACATGACCGTCAGACGCAAAGCCGGCTCGTTTGCAGGTACTGCCGTTGGATCGCGCGATGCGACTGGCATGTCCCCTAGCTGGCGCATATGCCGCGCCAGGCGGACCATCCCGGAGAACAGTTTTTGTGCCTGCGCACGGTTCAGCGCTTTCGTGTGCCCCCGCATCTGTAGCTGCATTGCAGTCCAGCCATCCAGACCGGAGAGATCGGCGCTTGCCTGCTCCATGGGTGTAGGAGCCAGGGCAGTTGCCAGGAGAGCAGAAGGCATTGCGGACGCGGCGGCAGGCGCTGGGGCGGGTGCAGCAGCGCGCGCCAACTCCGCGCGGGACGACTGTGCCTGCGTGCTTGCATCTTGTTGCAAGCGGGCCGTTTGAGCTTGCTCCTGGGCAGCCACGTCCGCAGTGGCTTTGTCAGCCGCCAGCGCCTGATCCGCCTGCGGTGCAGCAGGCTTTGCAGCCTCGGCCACTTTGGAAAGTGGTGGCTCTTGCGCGAGTACAGCCACAGGAGCTGGCGCTGGCGCTGGCGCCGTCGAGATCTTGGCCGCAGCAAAACGATCTGACTCAACGGGTGCCGGTGCAGCTGCGGGCCCAGGCGGAGGTAAAGATGCCAGTGAAGATTCGCCTTTGGCTGCAGGCGACGGCGCTGACTCCTCAAACGGCCTTGCGTCCGGCACAGGCTCGCGCACCCAGATCACGGTCACTAGAACCGCTACGAGCAGCGTCGCAAAGGCTGCGTGCCATGGCGCGCCAGGTCTCCCGGTGTGATGCCAAAGGCGCTTCCACCAAGGGGGTGTTGCAACTGGCCGCGGCGGCATCGACAGAGCATTGCGCGCGGCGTCGCGTATCGCCTGGGCCACCTTCTGCGGCGGGTGCTCAGCGGCATCGGGAGCCTCTTGCAAGGCCTTCTGAAAGCGTGCGTCCCGCATATCGGTCATACCGCCTCCCCGCCCGGCAAATACCCTTGCATGCAGCCGCGCAACTTCTGTAGCGCATAACGCAGCCGGCTTTTCACGGTTTCAAATCCCAGATCCAGCGTCTTGGCCAGCTCTTCCAGCGTGGCGCCGTCTTCATGGTGCAGCAAGAACACCGCGCGCTGCACTGCCGGCAGGCCCTCCAGGCATTGCAACAGCTGCTTGCCGGCTGCGCGCCAGAAGGCCGCGTCTTCGGCGCTGGCATGACTGAGTTGCATCGTGGCTTGCAGCCACTCCAGCCGTTCCGTCCCGCTTTGCGCGTTATCTCCATCCACACTCAATTCGCGACCAGATGTGCGCAACCGATCCAGCGCCACATGGTGGGCAATGGTGAAGGCCCAGGTTTTCCACTTGCCGGCATCTGCAGAAAAACTCGCCCGTTTATTGACGATGCGCAGCCAGCAATCCTGAAACACCTCATCTGCCTGCGCCGCCAGGGCTTGCCCGAGCACACGACGCATAAAGCGGAACAACGACGCCTCGTAGCGCGCGTACAGGGTGTCAAAAGCCGGAGCTTCGCCCTGGCAGTAGGCCTGCATCAATTGCTCGTCTGACATGTGCTGGTAGCGCGCTTGCATGGTGGATTTGTATCAGTTTGTACGTGCGGGCCCGCCAAACGGGGTCGGCCGCCACAAAAAAAAATTGCACACGCTTTAACCCCGGACCTTGCGCCGGCCCGTATTACGCAGGTCGAAACAACCACAGGAAAGGTCCTTCATGCGATCGCACATTCAAAGAACCCTCTGCGTACTGCTGGTGCAAAGTCTTGCAGGCAACCCGCTGAGCCTGGCTGCCAACCTGGTGTGGCCCAGCCCGAGCCCACCGCAGCAGGGGCAAATCAACACGCAGCAGGTGCCAGTCCGCCCTAACTTTGAAGCGCCCTCGGCCACCAGTTGCCAGCGCCCCATTGCAACCCGCGAGATCAGCGACGGACAACCCCGGACGCAGCACCGACCCTCGCCCAGGACACCGGGTGACAAGACCGATGCGCCACTCGCCGATCGCCTTGAAAGCAGCACCACGTCGGATGCGCGGCGGGAATCCGGTGGGATGGCCGCTCTCGCTGCCGCGCCCGCGCCCGCTGCGGCAGTTGCAGGAGCAAAGAGCAGCAAAGATACCGCCAAGCGGGCGGGCGATGCCGCATACCAGACTGCACCTGGGACACAGGAGCAGGGCGTAGTGACGGCCGGCATGGTGGATGACAATGCCGCGTTTTCGGAGTTTCTGGCATTTCGCAAACGCACCCAGGTGGCGCACCGCGAGCGCGACGTGAGGGAACGCTACCTACTGGAAGTGAATGACGCGCAAGGCCGGGGCGTGCCCGATGCCGAGGTGGCCGTGCAGGCCGCCAACGGTGCCACGACCTGGTTGCGCACCGATGCCGGCGGAAAGGGCTGGATCCACCCAGACGCATTTGATCCCGCCCGCAGCAACTTTTATGAGGTGACCGTGCGCCAGGGCGGCTCCCAAGTCACCGCCGTGCTGCAGCGCGGCCAAAAGAGCTCGGTAGAGGTACAACTGACCAACGCCCGCCAGCCGGTTCGCGCCAAACTGGACCTCGTGTTTCTGGTGGATGCCACTGGTTCCATGGGCGACGAGATCGACAAACTCAAAAGCAGCCTGCGCAGCATCACCGACGAAGTGGCCCGCCTGCCCAGCCGCCCGGACCTGTGTCTGGGGTTGGTGGCCTACCGCGACCGTGGCGACGAGTTCTTTGTTCGCAGCCATGATCTGACGAATGACGTGAACGCCTTCCAGGGCGTGCTCAACGCGCTGCGCGCTGACGGTGGTGGTGACGAGCCGGAGGCTATGAACGAGGCGCTGCATGAGGCCGTACACCGCATCAGCTGGCGCGGCGAGCAGGCCACACGCTTGGTGGTGCTGGTGGCCGATGCGCCACCGCACCTGGACTACGGTGGTCCGCAATATGACGACGCAATGCAGGCTGCCCTGGGCAAAGGCATCAAGCTGATGAGCGTAGGCGCCGGTGGTCTGAACAAGCAAGGCGAATACATTCAGCGCCAGATAGCCCAGTACACCGGCGGGCGCTTTATCTTTCTCACCTATGCCGATGCCAATACGTCAGCCAGCGGGCCAGGGCGCGAAACCGTGCACGACGTCCGCAACTACTCGGTACAGACGCTGGACAGGCTGATCGTGCGGCTGGTACGCGAGGAGTTGGAGAAGCTCCCCAAGGTGTGATGAACGAATGCCCCAAAAGGGATGGGGTAGGATGAAAAACATCTATGTCCCATCCTGAAAATACCCCCTCGATACCAGCCCCAAAAAGTGTCAGCCCGTGGTGGCGCGCACTCAGCATTGTTCTGGCCGTGCTGCTGGCCATTGGTGTCGCATCGGGCGTGAGTTTGTTTGAGCAGTTCAAAGCGCAGATGCAGCACATGCAGACGCAGCTAATCAGCGTGCCGCACATCAAATACATCAGCGTATTGACCGACGCCCAAAAGGCACCCGCCATACTGATCACGCTGGACCCGAAAGACAACACCTTGCAACTTCAGCGCTTGAACAAAGTGACTGAGGGCCAGGAAGACAGCATGCAGCTGTGGGCCTTAAGCGGCAGCGAGCGGCCCCGCTCTTTGGGTGTGCTGACGGCCAAATTGCCTATGCAGCGCCTCAATGCCAGCGACGCCGACTTAGCCCGCGCCCAAGAACTGGCAATCAGCGTGGAGGCCAAGGGCGGGGTGTCGCCACAGCAGGGGCCACGCCTGCCCTACCTGTTTAGCGGTGCGGTGATTCAGAAAGCGCAGTGAGCTCCAAAGTACGACGCATTGCCCACCTCGACATGGACGCGTTTTACGCGTCGGTGGAGCTGCTGCGCTATCCGCAGCTCAAGGGCTTGCCCGTGGTGATTGGCGGTGGGCGGCGCAAAGAAGACGAACTGCTAGAGCGACTGCGTGCAGAGCGGCCAGGCCAGATTCCGGTGGACTTTTTCCCGGTGCTGCAAGGCTATGTAGGGCGCGGTGTGATCACCACAGCCACCTACGCGGCTCGCCAGTTTGGCATCGGTTCGGCCATGGGATTGATGAAGGCCGCCAAGCTGTGCCCGCAGGCTGTTTTGCTTCCGGTGGACTTTGCGCAGTACCGGCGTTATTCACAGCGCTTCAAGGCCATCATCACCGAGATCGCGCCCCAGATGGAGGACCGTGGCGTGGACGAGGTGTACATCGACTTCACCGACGTACCCGGCGGCCAGCGCCAAGGTGGTCGCGCCCTGGCGCGCCTGATTCAAAAAGCCATTCTTGACGACACCGGCCTGACCTGCTCGGTAGGCGTTGCGCCGAACAAGCTGCTAGCAAAAATGGCCAGCGAGTTCAACAAGCCCAACGGCATCTCGGTCCTGATGGAAGACGAGATCGAATCCAAAATCTGGCCCCTGGCGTGCCGAAAGATCAACGGCATCGGGCCCAAAGCGGACGAAAAGTTGCGTAGCCACGGCATCGCCACCGTCGGCGACTTGGCGCGGCGCGACCGCCAGTGGTTGATGGACACCTTTGGCCAACGCACGGGCGCCTGGCTGCACGATGCATCACACGGCCGCGACGACCGGCCAGTGGTGACCGAGAGCGAACCAGTCAGCATGAGCCGCGAAACCACCTTCGAGCGCGATCTGCACGCAGTGCGGGACCGGGCGGCGCTGGGTGCCATCTTCACCCGGCTGTGCGAGCAAGTGGCGGCCGACCTGCAGCGCAAGGGCTACAAGGGGCGCACCATCGGTATCAAGCTGCGCTTCGATGACTTCAGCACCGTCACCCGCGACCAGACGCTGGACCATGCCACCGCAGACGCCGCCGAAATTCGCCGCGCAGCTGGCCAATGCCTCAAGCGCGCACCCCTGGAAAAACGGCTGCGCCTGCTGGGCGTGCGCTTGGCGGGGCTTGAACCCGAAGGCGGCGCACCGCAGGCCGGGCCCGCAAAGTCAGCAGCAGCGTCGGGCAGTTTGTTTTAGCGGGACGCCGCGAGCCCGTTCGCAGCCACGCCCACTACTGCCGCGCAGTGCGAGTGTTGGCTGGTAGCCGTTGGGGGTGGTTGGTGCGAAAGGGGTTGATGTCGAGCCCGCCGCGGCGGGTGTAGCGCGCATACACAGAAAGCTTGTGCGGTTTGCACCGGGTCAGGATGTCCATGAAGATACGCTCGACACACTGCTCGTGGAACTCGTGGTGGTTGCGAAAACTCACCAGGTACTGCAGCAAACCTTCTTGCTCAATGGGTGCGCCAAAGTAGCTGATTTGCACACTGCCCCAGTCCGGTTGGCCGGTGACCAAGCAATTGCTTTTGAGCAAATTGCTTACCAGCACTTCACTCACCGGCGGCGCGTCGGGCACCGTGGATAGCAGCCCAGGCGCGGGTTGGTAGTGCACACATTCCAGGTCAAGGCGGTCCAGGCTCAGGCCATCGAGCTCGTGCACCGGCTCGGCGTCGAACTGCTCTGGGCCGCGCAAGGCCACACCGACTGCGGCCTGCGGCACCGCGCCGCGCCACACCGCTTCGGTCACGTCGGCGCGCAAGCGCTCCAGCACCTCGGCGGCATCGGCAAAGCGGGTGTTGTTGAAGCTGTTGAGGTACAGCTTGAAGGACTTGCTCTCGATGATGTTGGGCGTTTCGCAGGGAATGGTGAAGTGCGCCAACGCGATCTGCGGCTTGCCGCGCAGGTTGAGCCAACTCAGCTCGAAGGCGGTCCAGATGTCGGCGCCCATAAAGGGCAGGCTGCTGCCGATACTGGTACCGATACCGATTTCAGCCCGCTTCTGCGCACGCGGGATGGGAAACAGCAAGGTCGCGTCGTACTGGTCCTGGTACACAGCCGCCTTGCCCAGGAGGGACTGTTCGGGCGTATTCATGCCGCATCGCTCGCATCGGCGGTGGCGTCGGTGTGCCGGCGAAACACCATGCGTTCGGGTGTCGATGCGGCAGCATCAAAGGCGTAGCCCTCGGACCGAAAGGCACGCAGCTGATCGGGCAGAACCGCGCGCTGCTGCACCGCAAAACGCGCCATCAAACCGCGCGCCCGCTTGGCCATGAAGCTGATGACCTTGTACTGGCCATTTTTGTATTCCTGGAACACACACTCCACCACCCGGGCCTTGAGCGCACGCAAGTCCACCGCCTTGAAATACTCTTGCGAAGCCAGGTTGACAACCACCGGGCTGGCATCCGCACGCAAGCGGGTGTTGAGGTAGTCCGCAATCTGCGTACCCCAAAAATCGTACAGATCGCGGCCCTTATCGGTGGCCAGGCGGGTGCCCATCTCTAGCCGGTAGGGCTGCATCAAATCAAGGGGACGCAGCACTCCATACAGCCCACTCAAAATGCACACATGGTCTTGCGCCCAGGCCAGGTCTGCTGGCGGCAAACTGCGCGCAGCGAGACCGCCATACACATCCCCATCAAAAGCCAGCACCGCCTGGCGCGCGTTCTTCACGGTGGCACGGCTGGACCACGCCTGGTAGCGCGCCACATTCAGGCTGGCGAGCTTGTCACTGAGGTCCATCAACGCGGCAACCTGTTGCGGCGACTGCGTGCGCAACACATCGATCAGCGCCTTGGATTGCTTGACGAACAAGGGGGGCGAATGGGTTTGACCAGACAGCTCGGTCTCGTAATCCAAGGCCTTGGCGGGGGAGAGTAAGAAGAGCATGGGAGGGATTATCCCCGTGGAATTCCCGGGCCGGGCGCAGCGCCGCAGTCACAACACCCTAGAAACAAAAAAAATCCAAAGCCAGTCAACAACCGGAAACTATCTACGCATTACGGAGCCAGCAACACCCGCTACTACCGCTGTAAACACCCTGAACTTGGTATGACTTTTTTGCGCTACCAACTGTGGGGGTTGGTTTGCTGGCCGTCACTCCAACTGCCATGTCGCTCACGCGGCTAACTCTGGCACGCAACCTAGTTTTTGTACTATCGGCCATGACAAACGAACGCAGCGACGAAGGCAAATGAAGTCAAGTACCGTGGTCACCTATTCCACTGAACTCCAGCTTGCAGCCTTGGTGGACCAAGGGCGGTCGCTCCACCGCCAAGGGCGGCTTGCTGAAGCCAAGGCTGTGTGCACCCACATCCTGGCGCGCCAACCCAAAAACTCCGACGCGCTGAACTTGATGGGTGTGCTAGCTGCACAGGAGGGTAACCTGGTACTCGCTGCCGAGCTCATGAGCAAGGCATTGGAGGTAAGTCCCAATGAAGCGATGCTGCATTTCCATTGCGCGGCGGTGCTGCGACAACTCAATCGGACCGAGGAAGCTTTGACCAGTTTCCAACGCGCCACCGCGATCCAGCCGGATTACGTCGACGCCCACTTCAACCTTGGACTTGCACTCCAAGATCTCCATCGCACCGAAGAAGCATTGGCCAGCTTCGACCGTGCCATTGGTATCAAACCAGATTTTGCACAAGCCCATTTCAACCGCGGTGTTGTACTAGGGAGACTCAAGCGAGCCGAAGAAGCGCTGGCCAGTTATGACCGAGCCATCGCGATCAGACTGGACTATGTACTTGGAAACAGTAACCGCGGCACTGGGCTGCATTGGCTTTCTCGCAGCGAAGAAGCGTTCGCAAGGATTGACCGTCCCATTGCGCTTGAGCCGAGCGATGCTGAGATCTATCACCAGCCACGCGCGTCGGAAACGCGTGTCGGTCAGACGCAGAACGCAGTTGCTAGTCACGGCAAAGCGATTGCGATCGATCCGGAGGTTGCGGTGCCCCACTGGAATAAGTCCTTGTTGTTGCTCAAAATTGGTCGCTATGAGGAAGGCTGGGCACTGCATGAGTGCCGCTGGATGCTCAAGGAGATAAAGGCGGGGCGTGCTTTCAGTTCAAGCCAACCCCTGTGGCTCGGAGAGCAGAGCTTGGCCGACAAAACCATCTTGCTCCACGCCGAACAAGGGTTAGGCGACACCATCCAGTTTTGCCGCTACGCCAAGCTGGTCAAAGGCTTGGGGGCCACCGTGCTGATGGAAGTTCCCAAGCCACTGGCGGGTTTGCTCTCTGCTTTGGAAGGCGTAGACCAGGTGATCGAGCAGGGCAGCGCACTGCCCGCCTTCGACTACCACTGTCCCCTGATGTCCCTGCCTCTGGCCTTCCAGACCCGGCTTGACACCATCCCCAGCAGCCAAAGTTACCTGCGCGCCGAGCCCACCAAAGTGGCGCAGTGGCAACAGCGACTGGGCCCAGCGCTGCGCCCGCGTGTAGGTTTGGTGTGGTCCGGTGGTTTCCGCCCTGATCAGCCTGAACCGTGGGCGCCCAACAACCTCAGAAACGTCCCGCTCGAACAGCTCAAAGCACTCCAGGGCTTGGACGTGGACTTCATCAGCTTGCAAAAGGGCGAGCCCGCCGAGTCGGAGTTCACATCTGCCATGCAAGCGGGCTGGGAAGGCCCAGCGATTGCAAACTATGGCGGCCATTTGCAAGACTTCAGCGACACCGCTGCACTGATTGAAACGCTGGACCTGGTCATTTCGGTAGATACCTCGGTGGCGCACCTGGCTGCAGCCCTTGGCAAGCCGGCGTGGATCCTCAACGGCTTGGACAGCTGCTGGCGCTGGCTGCAAGACCGTACCGACAGCCCCTGGTACCCAACGGTGACGCTGTACAACCAGCGTACGGCGGGGGACTGGGGGGATGTCATGCAGCGAGTCAGACGCGACTTGGAGCATGTCGCTCCTGTGCCAGCCCTGAAGGATGTCGCGACGCTATTGCAACAAGGGGAAGCGCTGCAGCAGCAGGGGAAGATTACGGCGGCAGAGATGCTTTACCAGCAGGTGCTGGCACTTGACCCAAAGAACTTTGATGCGCTTTGCCTGATGGGTGTCATGGCAGCCCAAGCCAACCAGCCTGCCCAGGCGGACGAGTGGATGGGCAAGGCTTTAGAGCTCGACCCCAGCCGTGCGGAGTTGCACTTTAATCGGGGGGTGGTTTTGCAGACACTCCAACGGCAGAAGGACTCGCTGGATAGCTACGACAACGCAATTGCGATCAATCCTGACTATGCCGAAGCGCACTTCCGTCGCGGTCTTGCTTTACAGGAGTTACAGCGCCCGGAAGAGGCTATCAGCAGCTATGGCCGTGCCATTGCTATACGGTTCGAATACGCGGCAGCGCATTTCAATCGAGGTAACGCACTCTTTTCGCTCCAACGCATCGAAGAGGCCTTGCGAAGCTATGACAACGCCATCGCATTGCAGCCACATCTCGACCGCGCGCACTGCAACAGAGGCAATGCCCTGTGGGCACTCAATCAAAAGCCGGAAGCGTTGGCCAGTTATGACCACGCTATCGCCATTAATCCAAATCTCGCAGAAGCTTATTCCAACCGTGGAAACGTCCTGCATGAACTCCGCTATCTCGAAGAAGCCGTTGCCAGCTACGCCAAAGCGATTGCCATCAGACCAGACTATGCATCCGCGCACTCTAACTGTGGCATCGCGCTACAGGAGCTCAAACGATTCGACGAGGCAATGTCTAGTTTTGACAGCGCCATCGGTATCAACCCTGAATTCGCCCTTGCGTACTGGCACAAGTCGTTGTTGACGCTGCGCCTCGGATTGTTCGAAGAAGGCTGGGGTCTTTATGAATGGCGCTGGAAAATCAAGGGTCGGCCAGAACCGCACTTCTTCCAGTTCACCCATAAGTTCTGGCTCGGCAATAATTCTTTGTCGGACAAAACCATCTTGCTCCACGCCGAACAAGGGTTAGGCGACACCATCCAGTTTTGCCGCTACGCCAAGCTGGTCAAAGGCTTGGGGGCCACCGTGCTGATGGAAGTTCCCAAGCCGCTGGTGGGTTTGCTCTCTACTTTGGAAGGCGTAGACCAGGTGATCGAGCAGGGCAGCGCACTGCCCGCCTTCGACTACCACTGTCCCCTGATGTCCCTGCCTCTGGCCTTCCAGACCCGGCTCGACACCATCCCCAGCAGCCAAAGCTACCTGCACGCCGAGCCCACCAAAGTGGCGCAGTGGCAGAAGCGACTAGGCCCAGCGCTGCGCCCACGCGTGGGCCTGGTCTGGTCCGGCGGCTTCCGCGTGAACCAGCCGGAGTTGTGGGCGCTCAACAAACGCAGAAACTTGCCCCTGGACCAGCTCAAAGCACTCCAGGGCTTGAACCTGGACTTCATCAGCCTGCAAAAGGGCGAGCCAGCCGAGTCGGAGTTTGCGTCAGCGCTTCAAGCAGGCTGGGAAGGCCCAGCGATTACAAACTACAGCGCCGACCTGCAAGACTTCAGCGACACCGCTGCGCTTATCGAAACCTTGGACCTGGTCATTTCGGTCGACACCTCGGTGGCGCACCTGGCTGCGGCTCTGGGCAAACAGGTATGGATACTCAACCGGTTCGACAGCTGTTGGCGCTGGCTAAAAGACCGCACGGACAGCCCTTGGTACCCGACGGTGACGCTGTACAACCAGCGCAGTGCGGGGGATTGGGAGGAAGTCATGCACATGGTGCGGCAGGATTTGATCGCCCGATCTGGTTGACCTTCGCTGAATCACGCGCGCGCACAGGACCAAAACAGAAAGTGAATTCGGCAGCTAAAGCTGCAGCGCCGAGACCTGAATCCAACAACGAAGCCTACTGATTCAATGCCTTGGCGGGTGAGAGTAGGAGGAGCATGGGCGGGATTATCCCGCGCCCCTCAGGGCATCTGCACCACCGCCGCAGTGGCTTTGCGCACCAGCGGCAAGACCAGTAGCAGCACCGGAAATGCGATCACCCACGACAAACCCCACGAGCCCAGCCACAGCACCAGAAAACCATCCGCTAAACCCACGCCGCGCAAGGTACTCACCAGCGAGATGATGCACGTCATGATGACGGACAAAAACAGCGGCATCACGACGCTGGCGTACTTGGCGGGGAGCTTGGGCAGGCCCAGGGGGCCTGTGGGTGGGGTGTGCTTGGAGGTCATGGGGCAAATCCTAGCCTACCCGCCCAGTAAAATCGCGCCCCACCCCATACGAAGCACCATGTCCGACCACGCCCCCTCCCCCGCCCCCGCCCCCGCTAAGAACTCCACGCCAAGCCCCACGGACGCACCCGAGCAACCCGGCTTGCAGGCACTGTCCAAGTCGTTCGAACCGGCTGCTTTGGAGGCGCACTGGGGGCCGGAGTGGGAGCGGCGCGGCTACGGTGTGGCGGGCTTTCGCGGAACCCAGGTGCCGCACCGCGACGCGCCAGCGTTTTGCATCCAGTTGCCACCACCCAATGTGACGGGCACCCTGCACATGGGGCATGCGTTCAACCAGACCATCATGGACAGCCTGACGCGCTACCACCGCATGCGTGGTTTCAACACGGCCTGGATTCCGGGCACCGACCATGCGGGCATCGCCACCCAAATCGTGGTGGAGCGCCAGTTGCAAGAACAAAAACTGAACCGCCACGACTTGGGGCGCGAAGCCTTTGTGAAGAAGGTGTGGGAGTGGAAGGATAAAAGCGGTAACACCATCACCACCCAAATGCGCCGCATGGGCGACAGCGTGGACTGGAGCCGCGAGTACTTCACCATGGACACCAAGCTGTCGGCGACAGTGACCGAAACCTTTGTGCGCCTGTACGAACAGGGCCTGATTTACCGGGGCAAGCGCCTAGTCAACTGGGACCCGGTGCTGCAAAGCGCGGTGAGCGACCTGGAGGTGGAGAGCGTCGAGTCCGAGGGCAAGATGCACTACATCCTGTACCCGTTCTCTGACGGCCCGCAGCTGATTGACGGCGTGCTGTGCAAAGGCATGACGATTGCCACCACCCGGCCCGAGACCATGATGGCCGACGGCGCGCTGGCCGTGCACCCCGAGGACCCGCGCTACCAGCACCTGCTGGGAAAAATGGTGGACCTTCCCCTGTGCGACCGCCAAATTCCCATCATCGCCGACGACTTCGTCGACCGCGCCTTTGGCTCGGGCTGCGTCAAGATCACCGGCGCGCACGACTTCAACGATTACGCCTGCGCCCAGCGCCACAAGCTGCCGCTGATCACCATCTTTACGCTGGAAGCCAAGGTCAACGATAACGGCCCGGCACCCTACCAAGGCATGGACCGTTTTGTCGCCCGCAAGGCGCTGCTGGCCGATCTGGAAGCACAAGGTTTTTTGCTGGAAATCAAACCGCACAAACTGATGCTGCCCATCTGTGCGCGCACCGGCCAGGTGGTCGAGCCCATGCTCACCGACCAATGGTTTGTGGCCATGAACAAGGCGCCTGATGCCGCCACTGGGGCCGCCGCCGGATTGCAGGATGCGCGCTCCATCGCCCAAAAGGCCATCGATGCAGTGCAATCGGGCGCAGTGACCTTCGTGCCCGAGAACTGGGTCAATACCTACAACCAGTGGATGCACAACATCCAGGACTGGTGCATCAGCCGCCAACTCTGGTGGGGCCACCAAATCCCCGCCTGGTACGACGAAGACGGCATGGTGTACGTGGCCCGCAATGAAGCCGATGCCCAAGCCCAAGCCCCCGGCAAAACCCTGCGCCGCGACCCCGATGTGCTCGACACCTGGTACTCCAGCGCACTGGTACCTTTCAGCACCATGGGCTGGCCCGACAAGCAACCAGATAGCGGAGCTGCCGGGCGCACCGGGCATGGTCGCAGCGATTTGGCGAGCGAAGCGAGTATGAGCCAGACCGTGCCCGGTGCGCCCGGCAGCGTAGCGGACCGCAGCGATTTGGCGAGCGCAGCGGGCCACAGTGCCACCAGCGACTACGACCTGTACCTGCCGTCCAGCGTATTGGTCACCGGCTACGACATCATCTTCTTCTGGGTCGCCCGGATGATCATGATGACCACCCACTTCACCGGCCGCGTACCGTTCCAACACGTCTACATCCACGGCCTCGTGCGCGACGCACAAGGCAAAAAAATGAGCAAGTCCGAAGGCAACGTGCTCGACCCGGTGGACCTCATCGACGGCATAGCCCTGCCCGCGCTGCTGGCCAAGCGCTCCGAAGGCCTACGCAAACCCGAGACCGCGCCCACGGTACGCAAAAACACCGAAAAAGAATTTCCTGATGGCATCCCCGCCTTCGGTGCCGACGCGCTGCGCTTCACCTTTGCATCGCTGGCCTCCCTGGGGCGCAACATCAACTTCGACGCCAAGCGCTGCGAGGGCTACCGCAACTTCTGCAACAAGCTCTGGAACGCCACCCGCTTTGTGCTGATGCACTGCGAGGGCCAGGACTGTGGTCTGCGCGAGCACACCAAAGCAGAATGCGCCGCCGGTGGCCCAGCGCACAACTACCTGCGCTTTAGTGCGGCCGACCGCTGGATCGTGTCACTGCTGCAACAGGCCGAGGCAGACGTCGCCAAGGGGTTTGAAGAGTACCGCTTGGACAACGTGGCCAACACGATTTACCAGTACGTTTGGGACGAGTTTTGCGACTGGTATCTCGAAATTGCCAAGGTGCAGCTCCAGCAAGGTGCGCAGCACCCAGACGCTGCCCAGGGCCAAGCGGCCCAGCGCGCAACCCGGCGTACCCTGATCCGCACGCTAGAAACCATTTTGCGGCTGGTGCACCCGATCACGCCTTTCATCACCGAAGCGCTGTGGCAAACCGTCGCGCCAGTGGCCGGACGCATGCCGACCACCGCAGCCGCACAAGGTAGCGCGAACGCAAACGGGACCTCAGGCGCAGCGGACGCAACGGGGACTGCGGGTGCCTCCGTCAGCGTGGCCGCGTACCCCGTGAGCCAGCCCGAGCGCATCGATGTAGGCGCGGTAGCAGAGATCGCCAAGCTCAAACAGTTGGTCGACGCGTGCCGCAATTTGCGCGGCGAGATGGGCGTGTCACCGGCCACCAAGTTGCCGCTGTATGTGCTGGCGAACACGGCTGAGGAAGGTGCCTTTGTGCAGTCCTTCGGTGCGGTGTTGCAGGCCCTGGCAAAGCTCATCGAAGTCAAGCTGTTTGCCACCGAGGCCGACTGGCAAGCCGCCGCGCAGAACGCGCCGGTGGCGGTGGTGGGTGGCGCACGCATTTGCCTGCACATGGAAGTCGACCCTGCCGCCGAGAAGCTGCGCTTGGGTAAAGAAGCAGCGCGCCTCGAGGGTGAAATCGCCAAAGCTCAAGGCAAGCTCGGCAACGAGGCATTTGTGGCCAAAGCACCGCCCGCAGTGATCGAGCAAGAACGCAAACGCCTGGCCGACTTTGGCAGCACGCTGGCCAAAGTGCGCGAGCAGCTTGGGCGGCTGGGCTAACTGCAAATTGCTGATAACGGCTAACAGCTGACGGCTGGAGGTGGACTGAAGGCCGCGTGCGCACTGGAGGGCGCTGCGCCAGACCACGCAGCGCGCCGTCCTGCCGTATCAGCGCCGGCGCATCAGGTGGATAAAGTCAGCTCCCACCGTGGCTTGTTCCAAAAGCTCGTTGCCCGTCTGCTTGGCAAACGCTTGAAAGTCCCGCACCGACCCGGCGTCGGTGGACACCACCCTCAAAACCTGCCCGCTCACGAGCTCCGACAAAGCCTTTTTGGCCTTGAGAATCGGCAGGGGGCAGTTAAGGCCCCGGGCATCAATTTCTTTGTCGAATTGCATAGACATTCCTTGGGTCCGGTCCATTGTAGGTTGCCATGCATCAGGCGGGGAACACGCCGGTGGAGAGGTAGCGGTCGCCTCGGTCGCAAACGATGAACACCACCACCGCATCGCGTTCGCGCGCTGCAATTTGCTGCGCCACCCAGCAGGCACCTGCGGCGGAGATGCCGGCAAAAATGCCCTCTTCGCGCGCCATGCGACGGCACATGGCCTCGGCGTCTGCCTGGCTCACGTACACCAACTCGTCCACCTGCGTGGGGTCGTATATTTTTGGCAAGTAGGCTTCGGGCCATTTGCGAATGCCCGGAATGCGCGAGCCCTCGGACGGTTGCGCGCCGATGATGCGCACCGCAGGGTTCTTTTCTTTGAGGTAGCGCGACACGCCGGTGATGGTGCCGGTGGTGCCCATGGCGCTGACAAAGTGGGTGACGGTGCCGCTGGTGTCCTGCCAGATCTCGGGGCCGGTGGTCTCGTAATGGATGCGCGGGTTGTCTTGGTTGGCAAATTGGTCGAGCACCACGCCCTTGCCCTCGGCTGCCATTTGCACCGCCAAGTCGCGGGCATATTCCATGCCACCGCTCTTGGGCGTGAGGATGAGTTCTGCGCCAAAGGCCTTCATGGTCTGCACTCGCTCGATGGACAGGTCTTCCGGCATGATCAAGACCATGCGGTAACCCTTGATGGCCGCCGCCATGGCCAGTGCAATGCCGGTGTTGCCCGAGGTGGCTTCAATCAGGGTGTCGCCGGGCCGAATGTCGCCGCGCTCCTGCGCACGGGCAATCATGGAGAGCGCCGGCCGGTCCTTGACCGAGCCAGCCGGGTTGTTGCCCTCCAACTTGCCCAGCACCACCGTGTTGCGTTGGGCATTGTCCTGTGCGCCTATGCGCTGCAAAACGACCAGCGGCGTCTTGCCAATAGCATCTTCAAGGGTCGGGAATTTCATGCCGCAACTGTGCCATAATTCGCGGCTTCGCAAGCCCTGCCCGGGTGGTGAAATTGGTAGACTCAGGGGACTCAAAATCCCCCGCCGCAAGGCGTGCCGGTTCGAGTCCGGCCCCGGGCACCACCCCTTCCCTCTCCCCTTTCCCGCAAGCTGCAACGGTTTACAAAAACCGGTCCAGTATGCGCTTGCTCGCCGCATCCAAAGCGCGTTGGTCTCGCACCAGGTACTGGATGCCGTGCGAGTCCGCCACCAAGAGCGCGTGTTCGGTGCCAATACGGCGGATGTCCTCGTCTCCGCGCAGCACAAATTGGGTGGAGCCGCGGTCGGTCTGTACCGTCCAGGTGCAGGGCGTAGAAAAACTGGTGACCCCCACAATGGACTCGATCACCGGCGTGAACTCGCGGCCAGCCAAAGTCTCGCGCACCAGCGTTTGGGCCGGCTCCGGCATGGTGTCCAAACGCGCCACCCACGCCAGTTCCCGGCCATCGGGATGCACCAGCGCAATGCCCTCACCCGGTGCCTTGATGGGGAAGGCGCGCACCGGCACCACGTTGTCAAATCGCTCGCCTTGCGCGTTGGTCAGGGTGAGCTTGCCAAACGCATCGCGCTGCAAAGTGAAGCCGAGGTCGGTCATGGGTCAGTACCCCTCTCAACATGGAGGGCACTGGCAGCCTCCGCGTCCATGTTGCGTGCCTGCGCTTGCACTAAGTTGAAGTACGCGCCTTGCTGCGCCATCAAGACGTCGTGCGGCCCCTCTTCCACCACCCGTCCGCGGTCCAACACCACCAGCCGGTCGGCGCGTGCCAGCGTGGACAAGCGGTGCGCAATGGCAATCGTGGTACGCCCCTGCACCAGGTTCTCCAATGCCTTTTGAATTTCCTTTTCCGTCTCGGAGTCCACCGACGAGGTGGCCTCGTCGAGGATCAGGATGCGCGGGTCGATCAACAATGCGCGGGCAATGGATATGCGCTGGCGCTCGCCACCCGACAAGCCCTGGCCGCGCTCGCCCACCATCGAGTCGTAGCCCAAGGGCAGGCGCAAGATGAACTCGTGTGCATGCGCGGCGCGGGCTGCGGCAATGACCTCCTCGCGCGTGGCCTGCGGCTTGCCGTAGGCGATGTTCTCGGCCACCGTGCCAAAGAATAAAAAAGGCTCTTGCAGCACCAGACCGATGTTGCGCCGATAGTCGGCAATCGGAAAGCTGCGGATGTCCACACCGTCGACCAAAATCGCGCCCTCGGAGACGTCGTAGAACCGGCAAATCAGGTTCACCAAGGTACTCTTGCCTGAGCCGCTGTGGCCTACCAAGCCCACCATTTCACCGGGCGCAATGTTGAGTGAAATGCCGCGGTTGACCTCGCGGTTGCCGTAGCGAAAACCCACATCGCGCACTTCAATGCGGCCTTGCAGCTGGGGCACGGGCACCGGATTTTTGGGCTCTGGAACGCTGGAGACATGGTCAAGGATGTCAAAAATGCGCTTGGCCGCCGAGGCCGACTTCTGGGTCACCGAGACGATGCGGCTCATGGAGTCCAGTCGGCCGTAAAAGCGTCCGATGTATGCCAGGGCCGCCAGCAGCATGCCGACCGTGATCTCGCCTTTGGCCACCTGCCAGATCCCAAAGCCCCAGACCACTAGCAAGCCGATCTCAGTCAGTAGCGACACGCTAGGGGAAAACAGCGACCAGATTTTATTGATGCGGTCGTTGACGACCAGGTTGTGGGCGTTGGCCTCACGAAAACGCTTGGCCTCGCGCTGCTCTTGCGCAAACGCCTTGACCACGCGGATGCCGGGGATCGTGTCGGCCAAGACATTGGTAACTTCGCCCCACACGCGGTCGATCTTTTCAAAGCCGGTGCGCAGCCGGTAGCGCACAAAGTGGATCATCCAAGCGATAAAGGGCAGCGGTACCAAGGTGATGAGCGCCAGGTAGGGATTCATGGAAAACAAGATGACGGAGGTCATCGCAATCATCACCACGTCGCTGGCGAAGTCGGTCAGGTGCAGCGACAGGTACACCGCAATGCGGTCGCTCTCGCTGCCCACCCGCGAGAGCAAATCGCCAGTACGCTTACCGCCAAAGTACTCCAGCGAGAGTCGCAACAAATGCTCGTACGCCGTGGTGCGCAAGTCGGCAGCGATGCGCTCTGACACCAGCGCCAGGATGTAGGTCTTGGCCCAGCTCAAAACCCACGCCAACACGCCAGCCACCAGCAGGCCCGAGAGGTAGCCAAGCACCGTGGTCAGTTCCACATGCTGGCCGTTTTGGTAAGGAATCAAGACCTTGTCGACCAGGGGAATGGTCAAGTAAGGCGGCACCTGGCTGGCGGCAGTTCCCAGCAGCATGAGCACAAAGCCCAGCAGTAACTGGCCCCGGTACGGCCGGGCAAAGCGCCACAAGCGAAAAAGCGTCCAGGTGGACGGCGGTGTGTGCACCACCTGGGTACAGACCGGGCACTCGGTCTCGTCGGGACCCAGCGGTGCCTTGCAGCTGGGGCACACGGTTCTTTGAGGCGGCGCAATCGGCACGCCGCGAGCCACACCATCTTGTACCGCTTGGAACTGCTGCACCAGCGCAATCGCGTGCAGGTTTTGGGCGAGGGTGAAGCGCCAGGTGTGCAACAGTCCGCTGGAGTCTTGCAGCGCCAGCTGGCCCACGCCCGCATGGTCCGAATGCTCCAGCAAAAATCCAGCTGCGCAGGGCCAGTCTGTCCAATTGGCAACCCCTCCCACTCGGCTGAGCAGGCGCTGGTTAGTCACCACCAGCCAACCACTGCGGAAATGCAATTGCGCATCCAGATCGACCTGCATCGCCGCAACCACTTGCTCGTTGACACGCAGTTGCTGCTCCACCTGCCGGTGGGCAGCGGCTGCGATATCGCCCACGCGGGGAGGAACAACGGAGGCTTCGATGGTCATGGCTTGCACTAATCAATCAGAACCGCGCGCAGCGCAGGTGGCACTAGGCCGCCGTCGGCGCCCCACGGGCCGCGATACTGGCAGCCCCGCACTGTACGCCACAAAGGCAAGGGCGCACCTTGGCTCGGTGGTCAGAGTGGGTGAGAATAGACACCGCGTCAGGTGCAGCGTTGGTGCATCGCCTCACTTAGTTCCCATGCCGGTCTTCAAAAACATCGAAATACTGCGGGTCCTTGCCCTGCGCGGCCCCAACATCTGGACCTACCGGCCAGTGATTGAAGCTTGGGTCGACATCGGCGATTTAGAGGACCACCCCTCCAACACCGTGGCCGGCTTGTACGAGCGCCTGGTGGCGATGCTGCCCAGCCTGATCGAACACCGGTGCAGCCCTGGCGTGCGCGGCGGGTTCTTGCAGCGCCTGCAGGAAGGCACCTGGGCTGCGCACATTTTGGAGCACGTGACCTTGGAGTTACAAAACCTTGCGGGCATGCGCACTGGTTTTGGCAAAGCCCGCAGCACCTCTGCGCGAGGTGTATACAAGGTGGCCTTTCGCACCCGGCAGGAAGACGTGGGGCGCGCTGCGCTGAACCTGGGGCGCGACCTGCTGATGGCAGCCATCAACAACACACCGTTTGACGTCACCAGCTCGGTAGACCAGCTGCATGCGATGGTCGACGACCTGTGCTTGGGCCCCAGCACTTCCCACATCGTGGATGCGGCCATCAGCCGCAGTATTCCCTTCATTCGCCTGAGCGAAGGCAATCTGGTGCAACTTGGCTACGGGGCGGCGCAGCGGCGGATCTGGACCGCCGAGACGGACCAGACCTCGGCTATCGCCGAAGAAATCGCCTGCGACAAGGATTTGACCAAAACGCTGCTTGAAGCATGTGGCGTGCCGGTGCCGCGCGGCGCGTTGGTGCGCAGCGCCGAAGCCGCCTGGGAAGCGGCGCAGTCAATTGGCACACCGGTGGTGGTCAAGCCACTCGACGGCAACCACGGTCGCGGCGTTTCCCTGGACCTGCGTACCGAGTCTGAAGTGCACGCCGCCTACGACCTGGCGCTGCACCAAGGCGACGCCAGCAGCGTGATTGTGGAGAAACACATCCATGGCAACGAACACCGGCTGCTGGTGGTGGACTCCAAGGTGATCGCCGCCGCCGCAGGCGATGCGCTGTGGATCGAGGGCGATGGCGTGTCCGACATCGACCAACTAGCCCGCTCGCAGATCAACACCGACCCACGCCGAGGCGAGGGGGAGAAGTTTCCACTCAACCTCGTCAAACCCAGCGAAAGCGGTGAGATCATTCTGGAACTGGAGCGCGTGGGGCTCACACCCAGGAGCGTGCCAGCACAGGGCCGCAAGGTACTGATCCAGCGAAACGGCAATGTCGCATTCGACGTCACCGACAAGGTGCACCCCAGCATCGCGCAGGCAGCCACCCTATCGGCGCGTGTAGTGGGTTTGGACATCGCGGGCATCGACATGGTGCTGCAAGACATCAGCCAGCCGCTGCAAGCCCAGGGCGGTGCGGTGGTGGAAGTCAATGCCAGCCCCGGGCTGCTGGCCCACCTGCATCCCGCCGAGGGTGAAGCGCAGCCTGTGGGGCAGGCCATCGTGTCGCACCTGTTTCGCGCAGGTCACGAAGGGCGCATCCCAGTCGTCGGCATCACTGGCACCCAGCGCGCCGGCCGGGTCGCGCGGTTAGTGGCTTGGCTCCTCCACATCAGCGGCAAGCGCGTCGGCTTGGCCTGCAGCGAAGGCATGTATCTGGGGGCCCGCCAGGTCGAGGCTGACGACTGCGCGCGCTGGGAGGCCGGCCAACGCGTGCTGATGAATCGCGCGGTGCAGGCTGCTGTCATAGAGAACCCCAGCGCACACATTCTGGGCGAAGGCTTGGCCTATGACAAATGCGCGGTCGGCTTGGTCACCGACGTGACTTGGCAACCAGCGCTGCGCGACTTTGATATCCAAGATGCCGAGCAAACCTTCAAAGTGGCCCGCACCCAAGTGGATGTGGTGCTGCCCTCGGGATGCGCGGTGCTCAATGCGGCCGATGCGCAGGCCGTCGCACTGGCCGAGCTCTGCGACGGCCGCGTCATGTTCTACGGGCTCGATGCCTCGCTCCCGGCACTGGCTGCCCACCGGGATGCGGGCGAACGCGTGGTGTTCTTGCGCGATGGTGCCATCGAACTTGCGCAAGGAGCAACGGTCTTGGCGCGGCTGCCGCTGTCCATGCTTAAGCCTGCCAAAGCGTCACAGCCGGAAATGGTCATGGCTGCGGTGGCGGTGGCATGGGCCCTCGACATTCCCTTGGAGTTCATCAGCGCAGGTCTGCGTACCTTTGACTCCAGCCCCAAGAAAACCCCGTATTGAGCACACCATGGACGTGACCCGAATCCGCGCGCTGCGCGGCCCCAACCTTTGGAGCCACCACACCGCCATTCAAGCGGTGGTGGCCTGCAACGCCGAAGAGGACGCCATCCACCGTGTGCCGGGCTTTGAAGCGCGGCTGCGTGAGCGCTTTCCAGCGCTCGGACCGCTGCAAGGGATTGGCCAAACCGACACGGTGCCTATTGCGCGCGCGCTGGAGCTTTGCGCCTTGGGTTTGCAAGCGCAGGCCGGCTGCCCGGTCACCTTTAGCTGCACCACGCCCACGGTGGACCCACAGATCTACCAAGTCGTGGTGGAGTACAGCGAAGAGGCGGTGGGGCGGCTGGCGGTGGAACTGGCGCAGGCGCTATGCGCCTCCGCGCTAGACGGCACCAACTTCGATCTTCAAGACGCGCTGGCCCGCTTGCGTGCCTTGGACGAGGATGTGCGCCTGGGGCCCAGCACCCGCTGCATCGTCGACGCCGCAGTAGCACGCGGCATCCCCTACAGCCGCATGACAGAAGGCAGCATGGTGCGCTTTGGCTGGGGCAGCAAGCAGCGGCGCATCCAGGCGGCGGAGATTGATGCCACCAGCGCGATTGCGGAGGCTATCGCCCAGGACAAACAGCTCACCAAAAAGCTGCTCGCCGCAGCCGGGGTGCCAGTACCCGCGGGGCGCACCGTGCGTGACGCCGAGGACGCGTGGGCTGCAGCCCAAGAGATCGGCCTGCCGGTGGTCGTGAAACCTCTGGACGGCAACCAAGGCAAGGGTGTGACCGTCAACATCACCAACCAAGAACAGTTGCTCAAGGCCTATGCCACTGCCAGCGAGTACCGCCGGCGAATTCTGGTGGAGCGCTACATGCCAGGCAGTGACTTTCGCTTGCTGGTCGTGGGCGACCGCTTGGTGGCAGCAGCGCGGCGCGATCCGCCCACGGTGGTGGGCGACGGCGTTCACACGGTTGCCCAGCTGGTCGACCACGTCAACCAAGACCCGCGCCGAGGCTCGGGCCACTCCACATCTCTGACCCGCATCCGCTTAGACGACATCGCGCAAGGCTGCCTCGCTGTGCAAGGCTTTGCAGCCGATTCGGTGCCACCCAAAGGGCGTCGCGTGCACTTGCGCAACAACGCCAACCTGTCTACCGGCGGCTCGGCCACCGATGTGACCGATGACGTGCACCCCGATGTGGCCGCGCGCGCGGTCGACGCAGCCCAGATGGTTGGCTTGGACATTTGTGGCGTCGACATCGTGACCGAAAGCATTTTGCGCCCCCTGGAAGAGCAAGGCGGGGGTGTGGTGGAGGTCAACGCCGCACCCGGCCTGCGAATGCACCTGGCGCCCTCATATGGCAAGGCCCGCCCGGTTGGCGAGGCGGTGGTGTCCATGCTGTTCAAGCCCGGGCAAGACGGGCGCATCCCGGTAGTTGCGGTCACAGGTACCAACGGAAAGACCACCACTGTGCGTCTCATATCCCACATCATGGCGGTGCATGGGCTGCGGGTGGGCATGACCAATACCGATGGCGTATATGTCAACGGTCAGTGCGTAGACACCGGCGACTGCAGCGGCCCCAAAAGTGCGCGCAACGTGCTGTTGCACCCTGATGTGGACGTGGCAGTACTGGAAACCGCACGCGGCGGCATCCTGCGCGAAGGCCTAGCGTTTGACCGTTGCGACGTGGCGTTGGTGACTAACATAGGTAGCGGCGACCACCTCGGGCTGAACTACATCACGACCGTAGAGGAGCTGGCCATCCTCAAACGCGTGGTGGTGCAAAACGTGGCGCCCAACGGCGTGGCAGTGCTCAATGCGGCAGATCCCAAGGTCGCACGCATGGCCACCATGACCAAGGGGTTGGTAACTTTTTTCGCAATCGATCCGCAGCACCCAGTGCTGGCGACCCACAAAGCCCAAGGCCATGCGGTGGTGTATGTGCAAGACGGCCAGATCGTGGCCAGCAAGGGCAGTTTCAGTCACCATATTGCACTCTCCAATGTGCCCATCACCCTGGGCGGCGCCATCGCCTTTCAAGTGGAAAACGTGCTTGCTTCGGTGGCTGCGGCATGGGCATTGCGCATAGAGTGGCCGACGATCGAAAAAGCCTTGGCATCGTTTTCCAACGAAGCCAACAATGCGGCCGGGCGTTTCAACCTGTTCCAGTTCCGCGGAGCCACTGTGATCGCGGACTACGGCCACAACCCGGATGCCATGGTGGCGCTGGTGCAGGCGGTGGAATCCATGCCCGCCCGTCGACGCAGCGTGGTCATCAGTGGCGCTGGCGACCGCCGCGACGAAGACATCCGTCAGCTTACCGAAGTGCTCGGCAAGGCATTTGACGAGGTGGTGCTGTTTGAAGACCAGTGCCAACGCGGGCGCAGCCACGGCGAGGTGATCGCCTTGCTGCGCCAAGGGCTGGAGCAAGCCCAGCGTACGACCAGCACATGCGAGATCTACGGAGAGTTCCTGGCAATTGACACGGCGATGGACGTGCTCAAGCCAGGCGACCTGTGCCTGATTTTGGTGGACCAAGTGGAAGAAGCGCTGGCGCACATTGCGGCCAGAATCCGCGCGCAGTAGGCCACTAGTTTGCGCCCAGGTCGGGCGCTTCGGCCTTGGGGTCACGTCCCATCAGTTCGGCCAAGGCCTGCGCGCTTTGCAAGCGTCCATCGAGCAGGGCCACCACGCAGCGGGTCACCGGCATATCGACGCCCAGGTCCTCGGCACGCTGCAGCACGGTTCGCGCGCAGTACACGCCCTCGGCTACATGGCCCAGTTCTGCGACCGCATGTTCCAAGCTGGCCCCCCGGGCCAAGGCCAACCCCACTTTGCGGTTGCGCGAAAGATCACCTGTGGCAGTTAGCACCAGGTCACCCAAGCCGCTCAGCCCTGTAAAGGTCTGGGACCGCGCGCCCAGCGCCACGCCGAGGCGCGTCATCTCTGCCAGGCCACGGGTAATGAGTGCAGCACGTGCATTGAGTCCCAACGCCAGGCCGTCACACAGGCCTGTGGCGATGGCCAGCACATTTTTCACCGCGCCGCCCACCTCGACACCCACCACATCGTCAGTGGCGTACACCCGCAGGCTGCGGCCATGAAAGGCCTGCACCAGGCTGTCGCGCACACCGGGGTCCTGGCTTGCCGCTACCAATGCCGTGGGCTGACCCAGCGCCACCTCCTGCGCGAAACTGGGGCCGCTGAGTACGCCGGCGCGCAGTGCGGGCGCCACCGACTGCTGAACCTCGTGGCCCAAGCGACCTAGGCCTCCCACGTCCAAGGGCGGTGCCTCCAAGCCTTTGCACAACCACGCCACTGGGCAGGCCTGGTCCCGCAGTCGCTCCAAGAGGACACGCAAGCCCGCCATGGGTGCTGCGAGAACGATCAGGTCTTGATCTGGCAACAAGTTGCGCAGGCCAGCTTCGCCACCTTTTGCAATGTGCATCGCATCAGGGAATACCAACCCGGGCAAGTAGCGCTGGTTCACTCGGTCGCTGGCCATGCTTTGGGCATGCGCCGTGTCGCGAGCCCACAAGGTCACGGTGTGCGCTGAACCGCCGTGGCTGGCCCGCACCGCCAGCGCTGTACCCCAAGCACCGGCGCCCAGAATTGCAATCTTCATGCGACGTTGGGAGCGCACCCAAGCGCAACGGTGCGCGCGGTTGCGCACATTGGTGCGCTGGATTTACTGAGGCAGGGCAGCACCGACGTCGCCTGCACTCTGCACCTGCTGCTGCTCGTACATCGCCTGGAAGTTGATCTCCGACAGATGCACCGGTGGAAAGCCGCCACGCTGGATCAGGTCGGCAACGTTGCCGCGCAGGTAAGGGTAAACGATTTGCGGGCAAGCAATGCCCATGATCTGGCCAAGTTGTTCTTGCGGTAGGTTGCGAATCTCAAAGATGCCTGCCTGCCGTGCCTCCACCAGGAATACGGTGCGGTCCTTCACTTTGGTTTGCACTGTGGCGGTGACGCACACCTCGTAAATGCCTTCGGCCACTGGCGCGGCTTCTACGCCAAGCTGGATGTCTACTGAAGGTTGCTCCTGCTCTAACAAAATCGCGGGGGAATTGGGCTGCTCCAGCGAGGCCTCTTTGAGGTAGACACGCTGAATCTGGAACACGGGATCTTGGTCGGCCATGGGAGGGTTCTTTCAAAGTAAAACAAAGCCCGCTTGGCCAAAGATGCAAGCGAGCCCAAACAATGCAGTCGGCGCAATTATCTCAGCGCGCTGACAACAACGGCACCAAGCCACCCCGGCTGTCGAGTGCCACCAAGTCATCGCAACCGCCCACGTGGGTTTCGCCAATGAAGATTTGCGGCACGGTGCGCCTGCCGGTGAGCTCCACCATGCGGTTGCGCTCGCCAGGGTTGAGGTCCACCCGAATCTCATCGATGTGCGCGACGCCTTTGGACTGGAGCAGCCGCTTGGCCTGAATGCAATACGGGCACGTCGCGGTGCTAAACATTTTGACGTTCTGCATGGTGCGCCACTCAAGCCTTTTCGGTGGGCAAGTTGGCGTTGCGCCAAGCGGCAAGACCACCCGCCAAGGTTTGAACCTGGGAAAAACCTAACTTCTTGGCAATCGCCACTGCGCGCCCGGAACGCGCACCGGTTCGGCATACCAAGAGCAGCGGCATGGCCTTGTTTTTCACCGCCGTTGGCAGTTTGGTCTCCAACTCTCCCAAAGGGATGTTTTTGGCGCCGACGATGTGCCCCGCCGCGAACTCGCTGAACTCGCTGACATCGACCACTGCAGCCTTTTCGCGGTTCATGAGCTGCACAGCCAATGCAGGGCTGATCCCCGTCGCCGCGGCACCCTGCAGGATGGGCCACAGGAGCATGCCGCCAGAGAGCATGGCGATCGAAATGAGCATCCAGTTGTCAACAATAAATTTCACGGTGATCCTTGATTGGGTAGGTGACCTAGGCCCGCCTGGGCGGGGTAAGTCGGGCAACATTCTAGAATGCTGCGTTGCACTTGCGTCTGGCTGCGGCGCACATCCCCCTCTGACTTGAATACCTACCATGTACAAAATCGTCCTCGTACGCCACGGCGAGTCGACCTGGAATTTAGAAAACCGTTTCACCGGCTGGACCGATGTGGACCTGACACCCACCGGCGTGGCGCAGGCCAAGGCAGCGGGCAAGCTGCTGCAATCGGAGGGTTTTGACTTTGACCTGGCCTACACCAGCGTGCTCAAGCGCGCCACCCGTACTTTGTGGCACTGCCTAGACGAAATGGACCGCACCTGGTTGCCGGTTGCGCACACCTGGCGCCTCAATGAGCGCCACTATGGCGCCTTGCAAGGTCTCAACAAGGCGGACACAGCGCAAAAGTATGGTGACGCGCAGGTGCTGCTGTGGCGGCGCAGTTACGACGTCCCACCGCCAGCCTTGGCCGCCGACGATCCCCGTTGCGAGCGCGGAGACAGGCGTTACGCCAAGCTGTCGGCACACCAGTTCCCTTTGACCGAGTGCCTGCAAGACACTGTGGCACGCGTACTACCGTTCTGGCACGAGTCAGTGGCGCCCGCCGTGCGGGCCGGCAAACGTGTGCTCATTGCCGCACATGGCAACTCCATCCGTGCGTTAATCAAATACTTGGACCAGATTGCGCCGGCAGATATCGTTGAACTGAACATCCCTAATGGCATACCACTGGTGTATGAGCTGGACGCCGATCTGCGTCCCCTGAGGCATTACTACCTCGGCGACGCGCAGGCGGCAGCGTCTGCCGCCGCTGCCGTCGCAGCACAGAGCAAAGCCTGATGGCATCCTCATGGCCGTGGCGGCCCATGCGGACCAATACCCCGCCTCGACGGTAGCGCAGCCAGCAAGGTTTCCAAGGTGTATATTGATTCGCTTACACAGGCAGCACAAAGTATGGGTCACAAATTAAGAATCACCGGCTGGATCGCACTCGGTGTCATGGCGGGTTCGCTGACAACGGTTTCATTGCAGACCTTTGCGCGGGGGACAGTGGCACCGCTGCCACTTGAAGAGTTGCAGCAACTTGCCGTGGCGTTCAGCATCATCAAAAGCGATTATGTGGAGCCTGTCGATGAGAAGAAACTCATTACCGCCGCCATCTCGGGCATGGTATCCAGCCTCGATCCACACTCCCAATACTTCGACAAGAAGTCCTTCAAGGAGTTTCAGGAAAACATCTCCGGAAAGTTCGTTGGAGTCGGAATAGAAATCACCCAGGAAGACGGTCTGGTCAAAGTGGTTTCCCCCATTGAGGGCTCGCCAGCGTTTCGTGCCGGTCTCAAGCCCAACGACCTGATCACCAAGATTGACGACACACCTGTCAAGGGTTTGCCGCTGAACGAGGCGGTCAAGCGCATGCGGGGCGAGCCGGCCACGCGGGTGCTATTGACCGTTTTTCGCAAGTCGGAGAACCGCACATTTCCGGTCACGATCATTCGCGAAGAAATCAAGCAGCAATCGGTGCGAGGCAAGTTGGTCGAGCCGGGTTATGCCTGGGTACGTGTAAGCCAGTTCCAAGAGCGCACTGTCGAAGACTTCGCCAAGAAGCTCAATGAGTTGTACAAACAAGACCCGGACCTCAAAGGACTGGTGCTGGACCTGCGCAACGACCCGGGCGGTTTGCTCAACGCCGCAGTGGCCATTTCAGCTGTGTTTCTGCCAGAGGACGTGACGGTGGTGTCCACCAAGGGACAGACTCTGGGCAGCCAGCAACTGGTCAAGGCCACGCCCAAAAACTACCAGAACGTTTTGGGTAGCGAGCTGGTTGGGTCACTACCGGCAGCATTCAAAACATTGCCACTGGTTGTGCTGGTCAACGAGGGGTCTGCCTCGGCCAGCGAAATCGTTGCCGGCGCACTGCAAGACCACAAGCGAGCCACCATCATGGGCAGCCAAACCTTTGGCAAGGGTTCGGTGCAGGCACCACGTGATCTCGGGGGCGACTCTGGCACGGGTATGAAGATCACGATCTCGCGCTACTACACGCCGCTGGGCCGCTCCATCCAGGCCAAGGGTATTGTTCCTGATGTGCTGGTCGATGAGACCGCGGAAGGTAGCCCGTTTGCCGTCCTTCGCATGCGTGAGGCAGACTTAGAAAAGCACCTCGGTAACGGCCAAGGCGACGAAAAGAAGGACGCCGCGCGGGAAAAGGCACGCGAAGAGGCCATCAAGCGCCTAGAGGAAGAGTCCCGTAAACCGGTCGCCGAACGCCGTGCGCCCGAATTTGGCTCGGACAAGGACTTTCAGCTTGCCCAAGCGCTCAACCAACTCAAAGGCAAGCCGGTGCTCGTGAGCAAAACCCAAGTCGAGCGCGAGGAACAGAAAAAGGAAGAGTAGCGCACCATGCAGGACGCCCAACTGATGCGCTACTCGCGCCACATCCTGCTTAACGACATCGGCATCGAAGGACAGCAACGCATTCGAGACGCACATGCATTGATCATTGGCGCAGGCGGGCTGGGATCGCCACTGGCGATGTACTTGGCTTGCGCAGGGATTGGACACCTCACGGTGCTCGACCACGACACGGTCGATCTGACCAACCTGCAGCGCCAGATCGCCCACCGCACCGAATCCATTGGCCAGCCCAAGGTGCAGTCGCTGCAACACACCCTGCAGTCCCTCAACCCCGATGTCGAACTGACGACCTTGCAGACCCGGGCCGACGCGCAAGTACTGGACGCCTTGGTGCCGCACGTCGATATCGTGTTCGATTGCAGTGACAACTTTCAAACCCGCCACGCGGTCAACGCCGCCTGTGTACACCACACCAAACCCTTGGTCTCGGGCGCGGCGGTCCAGTTTGATTGCCAGATCAGCGTCTACGACACCCGAACGCCGCACGCGCCCTGTTATGCCTGCGCTTTCCCACCGACGGTGACGGTACAAGAGCAGCATTGCGCCACGCTGGGAGTGTTTGCACCGCTGGTCGGAATCATCGGTGCCATGCAGGCGGCCGAGGGCTTGAAGCTTGTCGCCCATGTGGGAAGCAGTTTGCAGGGTCGTTTGCTCATGCTCGATGGCCGAGCAATGCAGTGGACCGAGATTGTGCTACCGCGCGATCCGCATTGCTCAGTATGTGCTAGCCACCGTGGTCTTGCTGTTAGACTTTAAGCAACATAAAGTCAGTTCCATCGTGGCGTCTCCCTCCTCTGTTCCTCCCCTCGACTTTGAACAGTTGCGCCTGGATGATGCGCGCGCACTATTGAGTCGGGACAGCGCACTTCCACTGCCCACACCCGGCCACTCCACCACCGCGTACCTGCAGGCCGTTATCGACGGACTCTGCGAGCTCTCACTGAAGGACCCTTTGAGCGGCCTTGCCAACCGCAGGCACTTCCGCAACGTATTGGACCGCACGATTGAGGTCGTGGCGCGGTCTGGCGAACCTGCCTTGCTGTTGATGCTCGACATTGATCACTTCAAGAAGGTAAATGACACCTATGGCCACAGCGTGGGCGACCTCGTGCTGCAGACCGTGGCCACTGCACTGGGTAAATGCGTGCGCCCGATGGACACCCTGGCGCGATACGGTGGTGAAGAGTTTGCGGTGATCTTGCCCAACTGCCATACCTATTTTGGCCAGACCATTGCCGAGCGCATTCGTCAAACCATTGAGCAAATGCCCATTACTGTGGCGCCCGGCGTGGAGATCCATGTCACAGTCAGCATCGGGGGTGCGTATGCACCTGAATGGGTGCGCTCCACTGGCGCTCTATGGACGGAGCGTGCAGACACGCAGCTCTACCGCGCCAAGACCGAAGGGCGCAACCGCGTGTTCCTCGATTACCAGCAAGAAATCGTGGTGAGTGCCGAAGAAAAAAATATGCTGTTTGGGCATCTGGCGCTGGGTGACCCCGCCTGGATCGAAAACCCGACGGGTGACTCGCCCTCGGGCAGTGCAATGCAGAGAGTGAACTGATGTCAGACCTTACCCCTACGCCCGCAGCGGCCGCAGGCACCCCGACCGTGCCCTTGAAGCCCCTTGGCAAAGTGGTTGCGGTCACCAGCGGCAAAGGTGGCGTCGGCAAGACCTTCGTGTCTGCCAACCTAGCCGCTGCACTGTCACGGCGTGGACTTCGGGTGCTAGTGCTGGATGCAGACCTGGGCTTGGCCAACCTGGACGTGGTGCTCAACCTGTACCCCAAAGTCACGCTGCACGACGTGTTCACCGGAAAAGCCAAAATGGAAGACGCAATCGTGAAGGCGCCTGGCGGCTTCTCGGTGTTGCTTGCGGGCTCTGGCATGGTCGAATACTCGCGCTTAACCCCTGAGGTGCGCGATGATTTTCTGCGCATCATGGGTGGCCTGGTACCGCACTACGACATCGTATTGTTGGACACCGGCGCAGGCATTTCGGACGTGGTGCTGTTTGCGGTTTCGCTTGCTTCCGAGGTGATTGTGGTGGCAACACCGGAGCCGACGTCGCTGACCGACGCCTACGCCACTATCAAGGTGTTGGTGGGCCAGCAAAAACGACAGACGATTCGCATGCTGGTCAACCAAACGGCGCGCCTTGGCGACGGGCGCGCGATCACGGTACAGCTGCAGCAGGTGCTGGATCGATTTGTCAGCTCTGAGCCGGGCCGGCCGATCAAGCTTGTCCACCTGGGCGATATTCCCGCCGATCCGTCGGTACGCCAAGCGATCATGCGCAGACAGCTACTCATCCAGTCCACGCCTGGCTCGCCGGCGGCGATGGCGGTGACCCAGATCGCACAAAAAATCGAAGAAACCGTGCTCCCACGGATTTGATCGTCGGCTAGGCCGTCACGATCCAACCTTCTAAAGGGTCCAGATCTGCAGGCAAGCCATACATAGGCGCACCCTGTTGGTGTTGGCGCAAGCCCCAAGCGGCTTGCAGCAGGCACAGAACTGCGTCGAGAGCATCACCTGCCGCGTCGGCAACTACATGGTCGCGCTGGGCATGACTCACTTTCAGGCGCAAGCCCAGCCGAGACTGCCCGAGTTCCAACCCGTTGAGCAAGTCCTTGCGGGCCAGCAAGCGCTGGGGCGTGTGCTTTGCTTTGTCGTCGCTTTTGTAGCTGCGGCTGCCCAGCAGCTCACGCGCAAGCAAGCCCGGATAGGCCTCCAGTGCCACCTTGCGCGAACCAGGCTCGGGTGGATGTAAACCCGGCAAGTACACGTCCGCATCCAGCAGGCGGGGGACACCCGCGTGCAACATAAAGGCTACTGGCGGATTCACCCATTTCATCGAAGGACTGGACTTGGCAAGCAGGTCGGTGGCACGGTGCGCGAACTTAGCGCCCACTGGCCGCGCATTGCAGAACGCCGCAAAGCGCTCGCGAATCTCTGCTCGGGATAGGCCTGCGTAGTGGCGCATGCAGTCAGCCCAGTCCAGAGGCCAACCCAAGGTCTGCACCAACTGACGCGGCAGGCCAAAAGGCAAATCGAAACCACCCACCCAGTCGCCTGGCTGCGCCATGGCGTGCGAGAACGCATCCAGTGTTTCAAGCCGCTCCAGCCGCGCAAGCGTCACTCGGGTTCCTTCCATCGCACCCCAAGCAAGCACGATCGATTTGCGGCGCGAGGGGCTACTGGAAAAATCGCAACCCAGGAGTTGCATCAGCGCTGCAAAAAAGCCACCACGCCACTGGGCGGCCTGCGGCGAAGAGGTGTCACGCCCGGCCGATGATGGATGCCGTGGCCATCAGCTCTTCGAGCAAGGCCAGCGATACGCGGCCCGATACCGCATAGGGGTCCAACTCGGGCTTTTCGGCGTACTTCAGCAGGATGCTGGTGTTGATTTTGGACATGTTGACCTGGCCCATGGTCCAACCTCCAAAACGGCGCTCGGTGATTTCTTCGTAGTGCAATAACACCACGTCCTTGTGGCGCGGGTCTTTCTGGATGTGACCGTACAACTCGCTCACCGCCATGCGTCCACCCTCGATGGCCTGCAGGAAGATGCCGCCGCCGTAGCACAAGATGCCGGTGATCCCACAGGTGGGGTTGTACTGGCGGGACTGGCTCAAGATCTCATCGATCGAGGTGCACGCAGGGTCTATCGCGCGACTGGCATAAAGCAAACGGACCAACATGACATCAGCCTTTCTTGGGAATCAGGGACAAGAACTCGCGACGCAAATTGGCGTCTTTGAGAAAGACGCCGCGCATGACCGAGTTGATCATCTTGCTGTCCATGTCCTTCACGCCGCGCCACGACATGCAAAAGTGGCTGGCCTCCATCACGATGGCCAGTCCATCGGGCTGGGTTTTTTCCTGGATCAGGTCGGCCAGTTGCACCACGGCTTCCTCTTGGATTTGGGGGCGACCCATGATCCACTCGGCCAGGCGCGCGTACTTGGACAGGCCGATCACATTGGTGTGCTCGTTGGGCATGACGCCAATCCAAATCTGCCCAATCACCGGGCAAAAGTGGTGGCTGCAGGCGCTGCGCACGGTGATGGGGCCGACGATCATCAACTCGTTGAGGTGCTCGGCGTTGGGGAACTCAGTGATGTTGGGCGCTGGCACATAGCGGCCGCGAAACACTTCATTGAGGTACATCTTGGCCACCCGGCGCGCGGTGCTGCCGGTGTTGTGGTCGTTCTCGGTGTCGATGACCAGGCTGCTCAAGACGCCCTTCATTTTTTCCTCGACCTCGTCAAGCAGCAACTCCAGCTCGCCGGGCTCAATGAACTGCGAGATGTTGTCGTTGGCGTTGAATCGCTTGCGCGACGCGGCGATGCGCTCGCGAATTTTGACGGAAACCGGAGTTCCCTCGTCGACGGCTGTGGGGTGCATTCGGCAGTGGCTAATCGTTGGGGTCGGGCCATATTACCAGCGTTCACCCGCTGCAGTGATGGCCCTACAAGGGGTCCACGGCAGCGCGCGTACCGGTTGCGCTCAGTAGTCGGTGCCAGTCAAAAACAGCGTGGCGCGCATCACCCAGTACCCGAGCACATCCTTAGCCCGCTGTCGCCAAGGGCGCCGCTCAAAGGCATTGCGCTCCAGCGGCAAGCTCTTGTCGGTGATGGCCTCGCGCAGACGCGCGAGCAAGGTCTGGGCAAACACTGCGTCGTGCACCACTACATTGGCCTCGCGTGCGAGCAGCAGGCTCAAGGGGTCCAGATTGGACGAACCCACGGTGGCCCACTTGCCATCGATCACTGCCACCTTGGCATGCAAGAAGCCCGCTTGGTACTCGTGGATCTCCACACCTGCTGCCAACAAGATGTTGTAGTAAGGCTTAGCCGCGTGAAACTGCATGAAGTATTCGTAGCGCCCTTGCAGCAGCAACTGCACCCGCACCCCCCGCCGCGCTGCGTGTACCAGCGCGCGGCGCAACTTGGCACCAGGAACGAAGTAGGCGTTGGCAATGACCACCTCCTCTTTGGCGTGCGCAATCGCTTGGCGGTAAGCCCGCTCAATGCGCGAGCGGTTGCGCAGGTTGTCGCGCAACACCAGCGCAGCACCAGCGCCGTGGACCACGCTATGGACCCCACTTTGGGCGACCGCCTGCCCACCGGTCGGCTGATCAGCACCGTGGCCCACTGCCTGTCCACCCGCACTACGCGACGCTTGAGGATCAGGCGCAGCGTGGTCCACCGCGCTGGGGTCGCTGCAAGCGCGGGGCGTCGCCGACGAGGGTGGTTTAGGCGCAGCGCCCACCCAACCGGCACCCAAGCGCCCACTGAGCTCCAAACGGCGCCAGAGCTGCTCCATCGTTGCCTGCGCGTCGCCCACCAACGGGCCGGTGACCCGCACCGCAAAATCCAAGCGCGGCAGTGGCTGAACGCCATGGTCAAATTCGAAATGGTCGTCGAGTATGTTGATGCCACCGCAGAGCAGGACACTGCCATCGACCACACACAGCTTGCGGTGCAGGCGCCGCCAGCGCCCCGGAATCAGCAAGCCCAACGTACCCAGCGGGGAAAACTGGTGCCATCGCACGCCCGCTGCACGAAGGCGTTGCAGATCCTGCAAGGGCGCGGAAGGCGTGCCGATACCGTCCACCACCACATACACCGCCACGCCGCGCAAAGCCGCGCGCTCCAAGGCTGCCGCCACTGCCGAGCCCACGCTGTCGAACAAGAAAATGTAGGTCTCCAGCCGCACCTCGGTCCGGCTGCCATCGATGGCAGTCACCAACGACGGAAAAAACTCCGCGCCACACTGCAACAGCTCCACCGTATGGCCACGCCGCAGGCTCATTGCGCCCTCGCTGGCAAATCAAACTCTGCGATCAATGGCAGGTGGTCAGACATGCGCCACCAGATGCGGCCCTGTGGCACTTCCAAGCCCACCGGGACCAAGCCACGCGCATACACGCAGTCCAGTTGCACCAGCGGGAGGCGCGAAGGAAACGTCGGGAAGCTTGCACTGGTGATCGCGCGCAAGCCTGCGCTTGCCAAGGCCCGCGGCACCACCGTTCCCCAGTCGTTGAAGTCGCCCGCCACCAGCACAGGCGCTTGGTGCGGAACCTCGCGACCGATAAATGATTTGAGTTGCGCCAATTGGCGTATTCGGCTGGCACGGATCAGGCCCAGATGGACCACGATGACATGCACCGCCTGCCCGTGCATCTGTACCACGCAGTGCAACAGGCCACGCTGCTCGAAACGGTGGTCCGACATGTCTTCGTGCTGGTGGGTCACCACCGGCCAGCGTGACAGCATGGCGTTTCCGTGCTCGCCGTGGCGGGTGAATGCGTTGGTTCGGTAAACCGCCTCGTACCCGGGTGGTGCCAAAAAGTCGGCCTGCGGCAGGTCCGGCCAGTGGGCGAAGTGCCGCGCCTCGCGTTTATGGAGTTTGCGTACCTCTTGTAGGCAGACGATATCTGCATCAAATTGCTCTACCGCGTGACCCAGGTTGTGTATCTCCAGCCTCCTGCTTGGGCCCAGGCCTTGCACACCTTTGTGGATGTTGTAGGTAGCCACCCGCACACGATTCATGTTGCACCCCGGTTCGCACGAATCGCACCTGCTACGAAGCGGGGCAACTGCAAAATCGCCTCGGCGTTGGACGGCGAGAAGCACCGCTCGGCGGCCTCTTGGTAGCCCAGCCACACGTGGTTGGTGTGCTCCGCAGCATGCAGTGTCACCGGGCACACGGCGGGTACCGTCAAGCCCAATACCCGCTCCGTGTTGTGGGTCACACCTGGCGCGTAGCGGTGCAGCCAACGGGGGTAAATGGTGTACACGTTTTCAAGCTGCCAATCCTCCAAATGCGCAGCCAAGGGCGTGCCGCTACGGCAGTCAATGCCGGTTTCTTCCCAGACCTCGCGCGCGGCGGTCTCCTGCCAAGGTTCATCGGGGTGGTCCTTGCTACCGGTCACCGACTGCCAGAACGCCGTCTCGCCAACGTCTGCGCGGCGCAGCAGCAGCACCTCGAGCGTCGGCGTGTGGACCACCACCAGCACCGACTGCGGAATTTTGAAATGGGTTGTCATGCGAGATGATTGTGCATCCCGCAAGCGTGGCACAATCGTTTTGGTCCCAGCGTGCTGTGGGACCTTATCAAACTGGCCCAACGCTGCTTGCAGTGCTGGTCAGTGGCGTGGGGAGAGACTGCACAGACCACCCCTGGTGTGCTGCAGCGCCGAAGGAGCAACCGCCCCGGAAACTCTCAGGCAAAAGGACCGACGCCATTTTTGATCTCTGAAGAGCTTGCTGGAGTTTGCGTCGTCCAGCGCACCGAAGGAGCAAACCGGGCACCGCCCTTGCGGCAGTGCGCGGCGAATCTCTCAGGTTCCAAACAGAGGGGGCGTTCGATCCGCGTGCTTGACTGGATGCCGGACGGACCTCCTCCTACTTTGGCGCCTAGGAAAGCTCTCTCACATGAAAACCATTGCAGTCGTCGGCGGCGGCATCACTGGCGTCACCAGCGCGTACGCGCTGGCCCAACGTGGCTTTGCAGTCACGCTCTTCGAAAAACACCGCTACTCGGCGATGGAAACCTCCTTCGCCAACGGCGGCCAGCTCTCTGCTTCCAACGCCGAGGTCTGGAACCACCCGGCCACCATCCTCAAAGGTTTGCGCTGGATGCTGAAGGCGGATGCACCGCTGTTGGTCAACCCCAAACCGAGCTGGCACAAGCTATCGTGGTTTGCCGAGTTCGTTCGCCACATTCCGCTCTACGAGCGCAACACCGTGGCCACCACGGCGCTGGCGATTGCCGCGCGCGAGCATCTGTTTGCCTGGGCCCAGCGCGAACACATCGACTTTGACCTCAAGACGCGGGGCATTCTGCATATCTACCGCAGCAAGGCAGGCTTTGAGCATGCGGGCAAGGTGTCGCAACTGCTCGCCCAAGGTGGACTCGAGCGCCGCGGAGTAACACCATCCGAGATGCGCGCCATCGAACCCACGTTGGCGGGCGATTTTTACGGCGGCTACTTCACACCCAGCGACGCCACAGGCGATATCCACCAATTCACCACCGGCCTGGCCACAGCAGCGCAGCGCTTGGGCGTGGAGTGCCTGTTCGAACGCGATGTGCAATCGGTGACCCACCAGGCCGGACGAATCACCATCCGCACCGCGCACGCAGGGCAAAGCGAAACCAGGTTGTTTGATGCAGTGGTGGTATGCGCGGGCACTGCCAGCCGGGCCATCGCGGCGGGCTTGGGCGACCGGCTCAACGTGTACCCGGTCAAGGGCTACTCCATCACGGTGCAACTGAACGACGCACCAAGCCGCGCTAGCGCACCAACAGTGAGTTTGCTCGACGACGAAACCAAACTGGTCAGCAGCCGGCTGGGCGAGCACCGGCTGCGGGTGGCAGGCACGGCGGAGTTCAACGGCTACAACCGCGATATTCGGGCGGACCGCATCCAGCCCCTGACCGATTGGGTCGCGCAGTGCTTCCCTGGCGTTCGCACCGAGAACGTGGTGCCCTGGGCCGGCCTGCGGCCCATGATGCCCGACATGATGCCGCGCGTCGGCCCTGGCAAATCGCCCTGCGTCTTCTACAACACCGGGCACGGCCACCTGGGTTGGACCCTGTGCGCGATCACTGCGGAGATGGTTGCCGACGCGGTACAAGGCAGTCCTGCACGTGCGGTATCAGTACCCATCCTGCGCCAGCGCACCGTCTGAGCGGCACGCAACCACGAACCATGTAGGTAAGGGCCTGCCAAGAACCAAGCAAAGGTTCTTGGCGGGCGATCAACGCCACTTAGGCTGTACGCGGACTCGGCCGCTCACGCGGTCTTGGCGGGGTCTAGATTGCGCAAGCGGATATGCAGCTCACGCAGTTGCTTCTCGTCCACGGGGGACGGCGCTTGAGTGAGCAGGCACTGTGCGCGCTGGGTCTTGGGAAACGCAATCACATCGCGGATGGATTCGGCCCCGGTCATCAGGGTGACGATACGGTCCAAGCCGAAGGCCAAACCGCCGTGCGGCGGTGCGCCGTATTGCAGGGCGTCGAGCAGAAAGCCGAACTTGAGTTGCGCTTCCTCGGGGCTGATCTTGAGCGCATCGAACACTTTTTTCTGCACCTCAGCGCGGTGGATACGCACTGAACCGCCACCCATTTCCCAACCGTTAAGGACCATGTCATATCCCTGGGAGATGCACTTTTCGGGGGCGGTGACCATCCAGTCCTCGTGGCCCTCTTTGGGCGCGGTGAAGGGGTGGTGCACTGCGGTGTAGCGCAGGTTCTCTTCATCGAACTCAAACATCGGAAAGTCAACCACCCACAGGGGGCGCCAGCCAGCGGTAAACAAGCCGTTCTTGCGGCCAAACTCGCTGTGGCCGATCTTGATGCGCAGTGCTCCAATGGCGTCGTTGACGACCTTTTCTTTGTCTGCACCAAAGAAAATCAGATCGCCGTTCTGTGCTCCGGTGCGCTCCAAAACCGCAGCCAGCGCAGCGTCGTGGATGTTCTTGACAATGGGGCTTTGCAAACCATCGCGCCCCTTGGCCAGGTCGTTGACGCGGATGTAGGCCAGGCCCTTGGCACCGTAAATCTTGACGAACTCGGTATAGGCGTCGATCTCGCCGCGGCTGATACCGCCCGTTTCGCTGGAACCACCGGGTACCCGCAAGGCCACCACGCGCCCGCCCTTCATCGTGGCCGCGCCGGAAAACACCTTGAAGTCCACGTCCTTCATCACGTCAGTGAGCTCTGCAAACTCCAGGTTCACCCGCAGGTCAGGCTTGTCTGAGCCGAAGAGGCGCATGGCGTCTTGGTACGTCATGACAGGAAACGCGCCCAAGTCCACGCCGATGGTGTTCTTGAACACCGTGGTGATCATGCCCTGGAACATCGCGCGGATTTCCTCCTCGGAGAGAAAGGACGTTTCGATATCGATCTGGGTGAACTCGGGCTGGCGGTCGGCGCGCAGGTCTTCGTCGCGGAAGCACTTGGTGATCTGGTAGTAGCGGTCAAATCCCGACACCATGAGCAGCTGCTTAAACAACTGCGGAGATTGGGGCAGCGCGAAGAATTGGCCGTCGTGCACCCTGCTGGGCACCAAGTAATCACGTGCGCCCTCGGGCGTGCTCTTGGTGAGCATGGGCGTCTCAATATCGACAAAACCGTGGGCATCCAGAAACTTGCGCACCTCCATGGACACGCGGTAGCGCAGCATGAGGTTGTTTTGCATGTAGGGGCGGCGCAAGTCGAGCACCCGATGGGTTAGGCGGGTGGTTTCCGACAGGTTGTCGTCGTCGAGCTGGAACGGCGGCGTCACCGAGGGGTTGAGTACGGTCAGCGTGTGGCACAACACTTCGACTTTGCCGCTCTTGAGGTTCTCGTTGGAAGTGCCCTCGGGACGCAAACGCACCACACCTTGGATTTGCACGCAGTACTCGTTACGAATGCCTTCGGCCACCTTGAACATATCAGCGCGGTCTGGGTCGCAGACCACTTGCACATAGCCTTCTCGGTCGCGCAGGTCCACAAAGATCACACCGCCATGGTCGCGGCGGCGGTTGACCCAGCCACACAAGGAAACGGATTGCCCTAGCAGGGCTTCGGTCACAAGACCACAGTAATGGGAGCGCATGGCCATAGAGAGCTTTCGGAGGCTGCGCGCGGCAGCGGTTGCAAAAATCAGGGTTTGGGTTTTTGAAGCGTTGCGGCAGGCAAGGACGGCGCCACCGAGCCCATGGAGATCACGTAGGTGAGGGCCTCATCCACGCTCATCTGGAGTTCGATCACGTCAGAGCGTGGAAGCATCAGAAAAAAGCCGCTCGTGGGATTGGGCGTGGTGGGCACATACACGCTGACAAAGTCCGCGCCCAAGTGGTTTTGCACCTCCCCGCCAGGTACGCCGGTCTGAAAAGCTATGGTCCAACTGCCAGCGCGCGGGTACTGCACTAACAGCGCAGTGCGAAAGGCGTTGCCGTTGCTGGAGAACAGCGTGTCCGACACCTTTTTGACACTGTTGTAGATCGACTTGACGATCGGGATGTTGGTAAACAAGCGGTCCCATTGGCGAATCCACCAGCGTCCGGCCACGTTAGAAACCAAGGCGCCAGTCACCAGCATCACCGACACGACGAGCACCACGCCCAAGCCCGGAATGTTGCGCAGCTTCTCAGACCAGACCGTGATGGCCACGGGTGCGACCGAGTTGATCACCGACAGCAAGCCACCAAAGACTGCATCGAGCGCCCCCACCAACCACAGGAGCACCCAGATGGTGATGGCCAAGGGCAGCCACACCATCAGGCCGGTCAGCAGGTATTTTTTGAATGGCATGGTCGGTCCGGTGGTGGGGCGCTCAACTGGCTGCGGGGATATCGGCTTTTGGCGGGGTTGCACTGCCGGCGCTGGAGCTTGCGCTGGTGAATGCGGCCTCGGTTGCGGAGGCTGGCGTGGTTGCGGCAGGCGATGCGTTGGAATCGGTGGGTGCTGCACTGGGGGCGCCAGAGCCCTTGAAATCGGTTGCGTACCAGCCGGCACCTTTGAGCTGAAATCCCGCTGCCGTCACTTGCTTCTTGAATGCCGGCTGCGCGCACGACGGGCAGTCCACCAAGGGCGCATCGGAAAGCTTTTGCAGCACATCCTTGGCGAACCCACAGGAGTCACATTTGTAAGCGTAGATGGGCATAAGTGTTGGTTTCAGCGAGACTTGGGCGCCGCCGTAGCGTCCATCAGCAAAGCCCACAATTATAGGCCGGGGCCTAAAACAAGCCGACCCGCACCACGACCTGCATGAGCACCATCCCCAGCGCAAACCCAAACAACACATAGACCAAGCTTTGCAGTAAGCGGTTGGTGCGGCGCTGCTCGGCCAACAGCTCGGCGGTCAAGGCGTCGGACGGGTTGCCTCTGCGTTGAAGGTACTGGTGCAACAAGATAGGCAAGTCGGGCAGCAGCTTGGCATAACGTGGGGCCTGGGCCTTGAGTTGTTCTACCAAGCGTTGAGGGCCAACTTGGCCGATCATCCATTGCTCCAAAAACGGCTTGGCCGTGGCCCACAGGTCCAAGTCGGGGTCCAGGTCCCGACCCAAACCTTCGATGTTGAGCAAGGTCTTTTGCAGCAGCACCAGTTGCGGCTGGATCTCGACTTGAAAACGGCGAGAGGTTTGAAACAAACGCATCAGCACCAGCCCAAGCGAAATTTCCTTCAAGGGCCGGTCAAAGTAGGGCTCACACACCGCGCGCACCGCGGCCTCCAACTCGTCAACGCGGGTGGCCGCAGGTACCCAGCCGGACTCGATATGTAACTCCGCCACGCGCTTGTAGTCGCGCCGAAAAAAGGCAGCAAAGTTCTGTGCCAAGTACTCCTTGTCCACCTCGGTCAGCGTGCCCACAATGCCGAAGTCCAGGGAGATGTAGCGGCCAAAGGTCTGCGGATCCAGGCTGACCTGGATGTTGCCCGGGTGCATGTCCGCGTGGAAAAAGCCGTCGCGAAAAACTTGGGTAAAAAACAGGGTCACACCGTCTCGGGCCAGCTTCGGAATGTCCACCCCAGCCTGGCGCAGCCGCTCCACTTGGCTGATGGGCACGCCATGCATGCGCTCCATAACCAAGACCTCGGTGGTGCAGTAATCCCACAGCATCTCTGGAATCAGCACCAGATCCAGGCCCTGCATGTTGCGGCGCAGCTGAGCGGCGCTGGAGGCCTCTTTGATGAGGTCGAGCTCGTCATGCAAGTACTTGTCGAACTCGGCCACCACTTCGCGCGGCTTGAGCCGCTTGCCGTCCACCGACAAGCTGTCAAGCCATCCGGCCATCATGCGCATCAAGTTGAGGTCTTTGTCGATGGCCGACAGCATGCCTGGGCGCAGTACCTTGACGGCCACATCACGCAGCCGACCACTGCGGTCACGCACCACCGCAAAATGAACTTGGGCGATGGACGCGCTAGCCACCGGCTCTCGCTCAAAGGATTCAAATATCTCGGCCAACGGCTTGCGCAGTGCGCGCTCAATGGTGGCCACCGCCAAGCCAGAAGAAAACGGAGGCACGCGGTCTTGCAGCTTGGCTAGCTCATCTGCAATATCGAGCGGCAGCAAATCGCGCCGGGTCGAGAGAACCTGGCCGAACTTGACGAAGATCGGGCCCAAACGCTCTAGCGCCTGGCGCAGCCGCTGGCCGCGCGGTGCGTCTAGATTGCGTCCCAGCGAGACAACACGGGCAACGCCCCGCAGCCAGCGCGACTTGAAGCTATCGAGCAGCAGCGCGTCCAGGCCATACCGCAATACGACCCAGACGATAAAAATGCCGCGGGACAGGCGGCTCATGGGCCGGAGCCCGTGGCAGGCCCGCTGCCCCGCTGCGCCCCCACAAACTGACGCAGCGCCCGCGCCACCGTGCTGGCCGCATCGACCACCAAATGCGCTGGCGCATCGCCCAGCACACGCGACAAGTCTTCTTCAATGTCCCAGCGAACGTGGTCAACCAACCAGTTGATTTCCGCCGCCAACTGCACATCGCCGGCAACCCGCACCGGCGGCTTCTTCCCGTCCAGCAGTGTTTGCGCCAGCGCCCAAGGCGAGTCCTCGGCAATGAACAGTTGCAGGTCCGCGTTGACCACCTCGGCCGCCAGGTCCAACAGGCCCGCTGGCGTCACTATCACGCCAAACTTGAACTCTCGCCACTGCGCCAGCACGGTCTGTCCCTTATGACGAACCAGGCGTTCCATCGCCACCGGCTCTTGCATCAAGATGTGGTTGACCAGCAGCAGGATGCGCCGGTGCGATTCCTGCACCGCCCAAGTCGGCGGCAGGGGCAGTCTGCCACTCTGAAAAAAAGCCTCGACAAAAGAAAATGGGGACTGTGTTGCCATAGTCCCCATTATTCACTGAAAGCCCGTGCGCAGACCCTAGCGCGAGGCTTGTGAAAATGCCCTTACTGGAGTGCTTGCACCCCGGCGACCAGCCAACCACCACCGTTGCGCGGCTTGGTCATGTTCCACACCTCGCGGAACGGGCTGGGACCCGCCGAGGGCTCTTCGCGAATCATGCCGGAGAACTCCACGCTGGCCATGTATTCGTTGGGCAACTCTTCGATGCCGAGCAGGCGGGCTTCGATCATGACCACGTCGGTGCGGTTTGGCGTGTCACCGGTGTGCGTTTCACGCTCGGCCAACTGCGACTTGATTTCATCAAGCATCCCGTCGGTCATCATGGAACGCAAAGACGAGATGTCGGAGCGGTCCCAAGCGGCCTGCAAGGTGATGAAATTGGCCTTGGCGGCCTTCAAAAAGCCTTCGCTGTCAAACCCGGCCGGAATGCCCCAAGTTTGCGAGCCCATTAGACCGGAGCCGATCATGGAGCCGCCTTGCGGTGCCGTCTCCAAACTACCCAAACCACTGCGCTCGAACGGCCGGGCCGAGGCGTCATTGCCAACATGATCCGGGCTGTAGGAACGGTGCTGGGACACGGGGGCATTGCCTGCGCCCTGGAATGCAAACGGACCAGCTGCGTTGCTTTGCACAACCGCCTTTCGACGCATGAACCAGCCCACCAAGAGCATCACGCCCATGGCCAGCAGGCCGAACAACAAAATCTGCCCGAATGCCTCACCCAGCCCCAGCGAGCTGGCCAGCCATGCCAAACCCAGACCAGCCGCCAAACCGCCCAACATGGCACCCCAAGGACGCGAAGGCGCAGGGGCTGCAGCCTGCTTGCCGGCACCCGCATTGCCCACGCCTTGCGAGGGTGTGGCCGGGGTTGCTGGTGCCTGTTGCTGGGTCACATTGTTGGACTGCTTGCCAAACGACTTGCCACCGCCCATGCGCTTGGCGGCTTCGGCGTTGCCGCCAAGCAGCGCCACTGCCAGTGCCAAACCTACTGCCCAAAGTTTCATGATTGCTCCTAAGTGAATCGAACTAACACTTGATTCCAACATGCAACGCTGCAATGCCACCGGTCAGGTTGTGATAGTCCACATGTCCAAAACCACCTATGTGCATCAGGGCTTTTAGCTCATCTTGGCCGGGATGCATTCGGATCGACTCCGCAAGGTAGCGGTAGCTGGCGTCATCGCCTGCAACGATGCGTCCCAAACGGGGCAGCACCTTGAAGGAGTACCAGTCGTACGCCTTCTCCAAAGGCTTAGCCACGCGGGAAAACTCCAGCACCAAGAGCTTTCCGCCGGGCTTCAACACACGGTGCATTTCTGCCAGCGCCCGGTCTTTGTGGGTCATATTGCGCAGGCCGAAGGCCACGCTGACCAAGTTGAAGTAGCCGTCGGCAAAGGGAAGTTGCTCGGCGTCGCACACCAGCGTCGGCAAGGCGATGCCCGCATCGAGCAGTCGGTTGCGCCCAGTGCTGAGCATGGCCTCGTTGATGTCGGTATGCACCACCTGCCCTGACTTGCCAACTTTCTTAGAAAAGGCCATGGCCAAGTCGCCAGTGCCACCGGCAATGTCAAGGGCACGGTCACCTTCGCGCAATCCGGCGACCAACACGGTGTATGCCTTCCACGCCCGGTGCAGCCCGAGCGACATCAGGTCGTTCATGACGTCGTACTTGGGCGCGACCGAATCAAACACGCCGCGCACATGGCGGGCCTTTTCTTCCTCTGCGACTGACTTGAATCCAAAATGGGTGGTGCTCATGGCTTGGGTTTCCTCAATGGCTGGCACAGCCGGTGCCGGCTTTGGGCGCCATGGGCGCATCGCGGTCGGTGTGGGCCTCTTGCAGACGCCGGGCGTAGTCTTGCCAGAGCTGGTCTTGTTGCGCGCCCAGAAAATACAGGTAGTCCCAAGAGAAGATGCCGGTATCGTGGCCATCGGAAAAGCGGGGCTGCACCGCGTAGTTGCCCACTGGCTCGAGCGCCACCAAATCGACCAGTCGCTTACCGGTCTGCAAAACCGCCTGGCCAGGCCCGTGCCCCTGAACCTCGGCGGACGGTGAGTTGATGCGCATCAGCTCGAACGGAATGCGAAACACTGCGCCATCTGAAAAACTGATCTCCAGCACCCGCGACTGGGCGTGCACTGTCAGAGCCTGTGGAGTCGGCGAACCTGCTTGTAAACCTGCCATCCGGTTATTGTAGGCAGGCGGTCAAAAGCGCGCAGTCAGGCTCACGTGCAGCTTGTCCTCGCCGACTTTCGGCTGGGTCGACGTTGCCCCATCTGCAGGTGCGGTAGCACCCGTGATGATCCGCCCCCAGTCCGCTGTCAGGCTCAGCGTGCCAGCCGTGTACCGAAAGCCCAGCCCGGCGCTTGCCAGCTGGTCCCGCGCCGGCTTACCGGAGGAACTGGCACCGGTGTTGAGGCTGCGCAGCCAACCTGCATCGACAAAGCCCAAGAAGCGCAGCCCCTTGGCGACTTCGGGCGTGGTGAGCTCCGCCGACACCGCAAGCCCCCGATCGCCTGAAAGCACACGCTCGCTTGCGCCCCGCACCGACCCCACCCCGCCCAGCCCCATCTGTTCGCCTGAGATCAGGGGGTTGTTGGTGGTCTGCATTTGACTGCGCACGCTGGCGCGCCAGCCTCGGGGCAAGGTTGAACGCCAGTGGGCGTTCAGCCGAAGCACCTTCCATTGGTCCGTGTCGATCCGGGACTCCTCGGTTTGGTAGGCACTCAAATCGTTGCCCGGGCTGCCGGGCAAGTTCAGCGCCAACTCCGCGCCATAACCCCAATCGCCAGCATCGGACTCCGTTTTGGCGCTGTAACCCAGCGAGGCGGGGCGGCTGCCACGGTCGAGCTGGCCGGGAATCACCATGCCATTGATCTTTCCGGCCTTAAAGAGCTTGTCCTCAATACCCAATGTAAGGTAGGACTTGCGCCCGCCTTGCGGTGGCAGGTAGTGGCTGTAGGAGAGGCTGTAGGTGTCACCCGCGCCGGAGCTGTTGAAGGTTCCAAAATGGCCCTCCACGTCCGAGTTGGTGTAGTTAAAGGCAACCATGCCGCCCCATCCGTACAGCGGCACACTGTAACTAAGGCCCAACTGCTTGACACGCTCTGCGCGCTCAATCGATGTGGTGTAGGCGAAGCTTGCTTGGTGGTCGCGCCCAAACAGGTTGGCGTGGCCGCCCACCAAGCTCAGGCGATCCGCTCCGGTGGCCGCGCTGCCGGTGTTGGCCAGACTGGCCGCAAACGTCACGGCAGGTGCGGTCTTGACCATCAGCCTGGCGTCGATTTTTTCAAGCTGGTCCGACTCCTTGAGGAGCACCTGAACCTGCTTGCTTGGGTTTTCGTTGGCCAGTGCCGTCTGCACCGACAGCGAGCGGAAGTTGGGCGACTGCCCCTCTTGAAGCTCGGGCAAGCTGGCTCGAATGTTGACGTCCCCAAACGCACCAGCGCCCTCGACTGTGACGGCACCAATCACGAACTTGACCACCGACAAACGGATTGACTCGCCCACCTCCTGCGGCGGAAGCACGACCCGGTGCAGGCCGAAGCCCCGTGCCTTCAGTGCCGCCTCCAGTGCGGTGGCGGCCTGCTGCAATGTCTCCAGTGTGCCGTCCTTGCGCACGTAGGGCGCCAGCACGGCGGTGACTTCGGCGGGCTGCAGGGGGATGTCGCCCTGAACATCGAACCCGCGGATGTCAAAAGTCACATTCGCGCCGGACGCCTGCGGCTCTGCGGTTTGGGCTTGCGCACCAGATGCCACTGCCAAAGCGACGACCAACAGCGCGACGGGGTTCAAACGACGGCGTACTGCCGACCCACGCCAACCCAGCGAGAGCGACCGGTTCAAGTGATGGAATGCATGCAACATGGTGAAGGCCCGCGTTTACCGACAAATCTGGGGCGCGCCGCTACCGGCCTCCCTGAGCAAACCGACCAACATCGGATTGGCCCGGTTGGGCATCAGCACCGGGTCGTTCTGCAAGAACAGCGGAATCGCGTCGGGTCGGCCGGTCTTGCCGTCAGCCCGGGCGAAGCCCACCTCGCCGCGGCCCAGGTCCAGTACCTCGGTGGCCGTCAAGATTTGAATGTGGCCATCGCGCACCCAAACAAAAACGCCGACATCCTCTGGCATGACACCGCCCACCGAGAACAGTTGTTCAAAGTTCACCGGAACGGTGTCCGGGCGCTGCAGGTTGTCCAGCGTCGGCGTGGTCAACACCCGCACGTCGGTGTCACTCACCCACAAGCCCTGTCCGGCCTGAAGAACCTGCAATGCCGTCTGCCCATTAGGCTGGACCTCGATCGTGCCCAACCAACTAAAGAAGCTGCAGGCCTGCGGCTGGGCGCAGTCCAAGTCCAAGCCAGTTCCCCGAATGCCAATCGTCGCCGTTGGCGTCTTGAAGCCCACGTTGCGCGTGTCAGCCTTACCCACCAAGCCGGTAACGGCACGCATTGACCCTTGGAGCAGACTCACCAAGAAACGTCCCTCGCCAGGGTTTTGCACATCAAATACAAAGCTGTCTACACGGAACTGGCTGTTGGCACCCAGCGTGATCCGGCTCTCGTCCCGAAACGCCACGATGGCGCTGGAGCCTGCACCCGACTGCAGCACATCGCCGGGATACACACTGCCGCCGTCGCTCAGACGGCGTCTGTTACCCGCCATGTCGGTGGCAAAAATCTCCCCGCGCACGACCAGCAGCTTGGCGCTTGCAAGCACCGCGTTGCGACGCGCCTTGTCCGACCCTTTGGCGGACTCAGCCTGGCAGTCTGTGCCACAAATGCGGGCGTCGAAGTCGGTGCCACGGATCCCCAGGGTGGCCGTGGGTGTCTGGATCTTCGCTGCGTCGGGCGTGTCTTTGGACACCAGCCCGGTAATGGCGCGCAAGCCCCCGCGCACCAGCTGCAACACCATGGAGTTGTCTGACGCACCTTCCTGGTAACGGTAGGACTGCACGACCAATTCGGAGCCTGGGCGCAGCGTCATCCGGGTGCCGTCGCGCAGCTTGACGATGGAGCTTGCGCCCTGTGCCGTCGTAAGCCGGTCGCCTTGGTTGAGCACCAAACCCTTGCCCATGGTCCTGGGCAATTGCCCCGGTGCCTGCGCCACCGCCGCACCCTGGGTGAATTCGACCTCGCCCACCGGCTGGGCCAGCACAGTCGTGGCGCCCGCTGCGGCCCAGACCAGCGCGGACACAGCCACCCAACGGGCGGCGCGCTGCGCTGACACTAGCGCACGCATATTTCGCCCTCAACCAACACGCCCTCGTTGGCACGGTCGCGCTGCCCGAACACAGGGTCGGTGGGCACCAATGGGCTTTGCCAGGCGGTGGGCTGGTTGCTCAGGTAGCTGTCAATAATCGCGCCGGAGTTTCCGTACGGTTGCTGTTGCAGCCATTGAATTGGGCTGGGCGCTTCGCTAGGCACTTGCGGAGGCGGTCCCTTGTCTGGCGTTGCTGGCAGCACCACGCCCACGGGACCGCTGACGTCGCTGTCGCCGTAGTACACCGTCATGATGTTGTCGGTTTTCACATCCCTCACGCCCGAAAACACCGGGCGCGTCAGGCGCACCACCTTGCCGGTACCCACATCGGGGTCATCTAGCTGCACAGTAGCCCCAACCAACAACGCTTGCGATAGGTCGTCGTCGGTGCCGTTGGTTTGCGGCACAGGACTGTTGTTATGGGAACTGACAAAACTCAAGCCTGCAAAGCCGATGGCCCGCTCTCCGTCATACACCTTCGAAGTCTGGCCAGACAGCTGCATGTTCCACAAGGTGCCGTTGTATCCGTCCATAACACCATTGCCCGAACCCAGCACGGCGTCGCCATAGACTGCGTCGTACTGCTTGAAGTTGGCTTGCAGGTTACCCAGGTTGATCGTTGGTCTGTTGCAATCACAATTTTCCATAGCGAGGTATACGAGCCAACGCCCACTACCCGTCAAGTCGATGGAGCCGTTTTGGGCATCAAAACCTTGGTTGGCGGCGTGTTCGCCGCCGTTATTGCTGCTCTTGTAAGGCACCAACGTCACTGCGTCGCCAGCAGCATCAGAACGCAGCGCCCCCAGGGTCAGGCCACTCGTGGCTTTCAGCGAAATGCTGCCCTTGGCGGTAATGCTCTTCGCCCCGCCGTTCACCCCGACCATGTTGATGCGGCCGTTCGTCGTCTCGACCCTGACGTTGCCCTGTGGGGCCGCCAGATCGCCTTTGTTTGGGTGAAACACAACGTCTCCTCCAGCAGTGAAGAGCGAGATCGCATCACCAGTCGCTGAGGATTCCAAGTAACCCAAGGTCAAGCCCTGCGTTGCTTTCAGGGTGATGCTCCCACCCGCCTGAATATCCCTATCTGTGGTGTCGATCTGACCACCGGTCGTCTCCACCTTGACGTTGCCTTTGCCAGCCTTGAGGTTGCCGGCAGAAACAATACTGCCTCCGGCGACGACGGATATCGCGTCGCCAGTCGACTTAGAGTCCAAGTTGCCTAAGCTAACGGCATCCTTGGCTTCGACGGTGATGGCTCCAGAGGCTGTAATGCTCTTCGCCACGCCGTTCACTACGTCCACGGTGATGCCACCGCCAGTCGTTTTGAGGATAACCTTGCCCGCATCGGCAGTCAGATTGTCAGCAGAACCAATATTGCCCGCAGTCTCGACGGATATGTCGCCGGTCGATTCGGATTTCAGGTTGCCTAAGCGAACGTCAGCCGTGGCTTTGACGGTGATACCTCCCGCCGCTGTGATGCTCCCCGCGCCGCCTGGCCCGGCCATATTGATGCTGCCGCCAGTGGTCTCGACCTTGACGCTGCCCGCCGAGGCCGCTAAGTGGCCTGAGTCTGCATGAAAAACAATGTCCCCTCCGGTGCGAAGCGAGATTGCTTCCCCAGTCGCTGAAGATTTCAAGTAGCCCAGGGTCAAGTCCTTCGTGGCCTGGAGGGAGATGCTTCCACCGGCTTCAATTTGCCGATTTGTGGTGCCAACCGTGTTAATGATGCCATTGGTCGTCTCAATCCTCACGTTGCCAGCGGTGGCCTTGAGGTTGCCAAATGAAAGAACATCGCCTCCAGTAGAGACGGATATCGCGTCTCCAGTCGATGTGGAGTTCAGGTTGCCTAAGCGAACGTCAGCCGTGGCTTTGAGGGCGATGGTTCCTCCCGTCGCTGTGATACTCCCCGCGCCGTCGTTCATGTAAATGCTGCCGCCAGTGGTCTCGACCTTGACGCTACCCGCTGTGGCGGTCACGCTGCTAAGCAACAGGACGTCGCCATTCGACACAAGGTCAAACGATTCGGCGTTGCTTTGACGCAGCGTTAGATCCTCTGGCGGTGGCGGCGCGGTGAATTGCGCAAAGGATACGTGGTCACCGCCGTCGGGGCTGGGGGGCAAGCCGTTGCTGTTCAACTGAACCGCGCCAGCTTTATGGATCGTGAGGTCCCTGAACCTGTTGCTTTCAGACTCCAATGTAATATCACCAGTCACGTCGAAATCGGCCTTAACGACCTGCATCGACGCCCAGTGAGACTGGGTCACGTTGCCACGCACATTCTCCAGCTTAAGTTCATGTCCAAAAACATCGGCAAACTCGATATTCCGGTTGTTGGAGAACTTGATTTCTCCGCTTTCTTTGTTGGCGGAAAACCTTGCCAATGTGACGCTGTTGCCGTATCCAGTCAGGGTAATGTTCGTAGCGCTGGCTTCTAAATAACCTGCTTTGATCGTGCCTGTGCTTTGCGATATGTCCCCACTGGCACTCAATAACACGTATCTGGATTCGTTTGAGTAGGTTACGTCCACTACACCAGCAATATCCAAGTCTCCACCGGATACATCAATTTCAACGTTTCCACTGTTGTGGCTGCTGCTATCGATGTTGTGCACCACCAGACTTTTCTGGTTTCCAAATTGCAAACTAAATCCTGGCCCACTTATCGGGACTTCCAAGTTGTTAACCTGGTGATAAACGCCGGACACTCGCCCCAACGACACACCACCCGAGGATGAAATGTTTAGTTGGTTAACGGTTATCACCCCGTTGCCGCCCACAATGCCACCCGAGCCAGCATGCAGGTTCAGCTCGGGAGAAATCACGGGGCTACCGTAGCCATCGGGGGCCGCCGAAAGATTGATGTCCGCATCGAGGCGGATACCGTAGCCTGCTCTCAGCGTCAAATCGCGGTGACCAGTCACTGGCGCGTTGACAATGATGTCGTGGGAAGCTTGCAAGGACACATTGGACGGTTGCGACTGCGCAGGCTGCGATGGACTGCCTACGTTCACATCACCAGCGACCTGCAAGCTGCCATCGACAACGTCAATGTCTACCTCTCCTGCAAAGCTGGTGCCGCTTAGCAAGTTAAGGTTGCCAAGATTGTGAAACACCAACCTTGGCCTGTGACCTGTGGTTGAAACAAAGTGCAAATTTTTGACACGTACAAGCGGGCCGGACATTACGTCATGTACGTTAAACAACACATCTCCATCCGATTTAATCTTCAAGGTGTCGACCTCGATAACACCCGCCCCGCCCACAATGCCCCCCGCGCCTGCCGTCAAGCTCAGCTCGGGAGAAATCACGGGGCTGCCATAGCCATTGGGGTCTGTCGAGGCATTGGGGTCCTGCGTGAGGTTGATGCCCGCATTGAGATGGACTGCGTTGCCCGCGTCCAGCGTCAAATCGTGGTGACCAGTCACAGGCGAGTTGACAAAGATGTCGTTGGTTGCTGCCAATGACACGTTCGTGTTGGCTAGTAGGCCAGACAGTGAAGACGCCGTGATGAAACTGGGGAAAGAATCATCTTTGGCAATGTCACCGCTGACAGTCTCGCCACCGTACCCATCGATGAACTCGTTACTAATGAGCAGATCGGTCGGATCCAACAACAAAGTTCCGGTCTTCCCCGCCGGTGCTCTCAAGTCAGCCTTGCCCTGGAAATCCAGAAACTGCTTGCCCGACACCTCGGCGAGACCGCCGTTACCGCCAAGCAAACCGCCGCGCGCAGAAACGGCGCCCATAAACTGCGTGGCTTGGTCGGACCAGACCACCACTGTGCCTCCGTTGCCACTGCCCAAGGCATCGGCCCGGATGTTGGCGCCAGCCTGCACCGAGGTGCGCCGCGCATTGGCCAGCCGGGCATCTTGACCTTTGTAACCGCCGCCAATGAGCGCCTCGCCGCCGCCGCGCTCGCCGCTCACATCGATCAGCGCGTCCCCAAGCACGGCCACCTTGTCTGCCGTTACATGCACTTGGCCACCCCGCCCAGCTAGGCCCAACCCGCTCACGCTGCCACCGACCTCGGCGCGATCGGCGGCCTTCAGAACCACCTTGCCGCCCTCGGTGCTGACCGCAGTCGCAGCTACGCTGCCTGTGGTCTTGAGTGTGCCGGCAAACACGCCGACCGCATCGCCCTGCAGAGTGCCCAGGTTCAGGGCGGAGTCGGTGGGCGCCTGCACCAGCATGGAGATACCCTCTAGCCCACGCCCGGTCAGTTCTACCTGCTGGCCGGCTGCCAGCACGGTGCTGCCGTTGGGCGAGCGCACCAAAGCATCGGCCCCGGTCGCGACTTGTCTGCCGATGAGAACAACGTCGCCGCTGCGGGCCAGCACACTGCCCTGCACCGACACATTGCCGCCGGATGCCGTGGCGCTGCCAAACCGCAGGCGCCCAGCGAGCGCGTCCGCATCGCTCATGTGCAATGCCGACGCGGTAAAACCTGCGGCGTCCACCGTCGCACCTGCGCCCACCGTGACCCCGGTGTGGTTGACCAGCACCACGTGGCCATTGCTGCCCAGGTTTCCAAACAGCAAGGAAGGCGTGTTGGTCACCACCCGGTTGATCACGGTGCTGTTGGCGTCGGGCTGCTGAAAATAGGTGCTACTACCTTTGGGAATGGAGAAGCTTTGCCAGTCAATGGCCGAATGCTTGGTGCCTGCACCGTTTTGGGTGACGACCGTGAGCTGGTTTCCGTTGGTGGTTTGGGTGGCCTGTCCGTGGACCACCACGGCGCCAGTGGGATTGGCCACTGCGGGCAAAGAGGCTGCGCCCCACACACAGGCGACAGCCAGCGCGCACAACCGCAGTCCACCAGCACAGGGCAACTCGCCGCTGGTGCGTGAGCCGGACGCCGACCCGGCTACTGAACCACCCCGCGTGTGTTCAGCTACGGCCACCATCGCGCCCAGGGCCTGGTTCCAGACGGTGCGGTAAATGTGGTTCAGCGATGCACGGTGACCCATAGGACTCCCCTTGGTCTGGTCTGTGACCAGTTTGTTTGACGTTTATTTAATCACAGAACTGTGCCCAGATAAACAATTAGCGCCTCGGCTCTTGAAAGTCTTGCCCCAAAGCCGCCTCTAGTGTCGCGGCGCATCGTCCACACCCAGCGCCTGCGATACATAGTCCCGCACCGCTTCATCCCGGTAGGCTGGGATCTCCCCCTGCAAAACGCGTGCCTGTTCACGGATTTGCGGATTGTTGTGGACGGCCTGGATGGCAGCCGCATAGGCGCTTTGGTCTTGAAAAACCACCGCGCCTGCGCCGGTTGAGACCAAGCGCAGGGCCAAAAACAATTGCTCCTGGTGCAAAGGGACCATCAGCTGGGGCACGCCCGCCGCCGCAAAGGTGGCGGCTGTGCTGTGGTTACCGCAATGCACAACCCAGGCCGCTTGGCACGCCACCTCGGCCAAGTTCACCGGGTGGTCGATAAATCGCATGCGTGGCCCGCTGTAGCGCGCCTTGAGCGCGGGCGGGAGGTTTCGCACAAACAGCAGTGCGCAGACGCCTGCGTCTTGCAGATCCTGAAGCAAGCGCTCAACGCATGTGAAGGCGTTGAGGTAGCCAAACACCCGTGGACCGTCGCCATTCGGCCAGATGGGAGCAGCATAGGGATGTGGCGCCTCCACCCCCAGGTAGCGGACATCGGGCTTGGCACCAAAGTGGTCCAGCTGGGGAAGCGTCATGGCCAGTATGTCGTCGGCCTGGGTGAAGATCGTGTGCAATCCGTCCATGGACGGCGCGCCAAGCGCCTGCAGCGCGGTATTGATGGTTGTCAGCAGCGCGGCATCATCATGCAGCAATGACGCTAACACTTCGGGGGTGCTTGGGGTCGTCGGAAACAGGAGGAAAGGCGTGGTCGGTGCCTGCTCTGGCACTGGTGCGGTGAAGCCGGTTCCGATCAACACCTTTTTAAAGCCGAGGCCGTGCGCGGCAATGAGCGCAGTGGGACTGTGCTCGAACAGCACCACATCCGGCTGGACCAGCGCAAACAAGCTGCGCCAAGCTTGCAGGTACACCCCCAAGTCGCTTGCGCTGGTGCAGCACTGGTGCGCCAGCAAGTGCGTGTAGCTCAGAAAAACAGGTGGGCTGGAAGATGCTCGGCGTTGCTTGAACGGGGCCTGTAGGTAGGTGATAGGCCAATCACCCAACACGAGTTTGGCATTGTGCAGCTCGCGGGCTGCCAGCACCACGCGATGACCGGCAGCCAAGGCGACCTCGATGGGGAGGCGAAAGTGGCTGAGATGCCCTAAATTCCCACCCAACTCCCAAACGCACATTACGGTGGCCATAGCGCATCTGTACCCAAAGCCGGCCGCTACACCAGCACCCGCTCAATGCCGCCCGCGTTGGCATGCTGCACGTACAGAGGCAGCCAGTCATCGCCGAGAATGTGCTTGGCCATTTCCACCACGATGTAGTCGGCCTCCAGCAGGCCATTGCTGAGGTCATTGCCGTAACGGGACAGGCCTTGCAGGCAGCTCGGGCAGCTGGTCAAGATCTTGGTGGGCGCCTGCACTGCGGGTTCCGCGTGGACCGCCGCCATATGCGAGCGCAGCGCGAGTTCGCCTTTGCGCAACTCCTCTTCTTTGCGGAAGCGCACCTGCGTAGAGATGTCGGGCCGGGTGACGCCCAAGGTGCCCGACTCCCCGCAGCAACGTTCGTTCTTCATCACCGCATCGCCCACCAGTGCCTTGACGGTCTTCAAGGGGTCTTGCAGCTTCATCGGGCTGTGACAAGGGTCGTGGAAAAGATAGCCCGCGCCCGCACCGCCTTGTGGCACCAGGGTCATACCTTTTTCCAGCAAGAACTCGTGGATGTCGATGATGCGGCAACCCGGAAAAATCTTGTCGAACTCGTAGCCCTGCAACTGGTCGTAGCAGGTACCGCAGCTCACCAGCACCGTCTTGATGTCGAGGTAGTTCAGCGTGTTGGCCACCCGGTGGAACAGCACCCGGTTGTCGGTGATGATTTTTTCAGCCTTGTCAAACTGCCCGCTGCCGCGCTGGGGGTAACCGCAGCACAGGTAGCCCGGCGGCAGCACGGTTTGCACGCCCGCATGCCACAGCATGGCCTGTGTGGCCAGGCCCACTTGGCTAAAAAGGCGCTCCGACCCGCAGCCAGGAAAGTAAAACACCGCCTCGGACTCCGCCGTCGTGGTGCCCGGGTTGCGGATGATGGGCACATAGTCCCCATCTTCGATGTCAAGCAAGGCGCGCGCGGTCTTCTTGGGCAAGCCACCGGGCATCTTCTTGTTGATGAAGTGGATTACCTGCTCCTTGATGGGCGCGGTGCCCACCGTCGCCGGTGGTTTGGCGGTCTGGGCTTTGGCGAACACGCGCAAAACATCGTTGGCCATGCGCTGCGCCTTGAAACCCACCCCCACCATGGCCGTGCGCATGAGCTTGATGGTCTCGGGTCGCGTGGCGTTGAGGAACAGCATGGCGGCCGCATTACCGGGGCGAAAGCTCTTTTGCCCCATTTTGCGCAGCAGGTTGCGCATGTTCATGGTCACGTCGCCAAAGTCGATCTTCACCGGGCAGGGCGACTCGCACTTGTGGCACACGGTGCAGTGGTCGGCGACGTCTTCGAACTCTTCCCAGTGCCGAATGCTGATACCGCGGCGGGTTTGCTCCTCGTACAAAAAGGCCTCGATGAGCAGCGAGGTGGCCAGGATTTTGTTGCGCGGGCTGTACAGCAGGTTAGCGCGCGGCACGTGGGTGGCACACACCGGCTTGCACTTACCGCAACGCAGGCAGTCCTTGATGGAGTCGGCGATCGCACCGATGTCGCTTTGCTGCATGATCAAAGACTCGTGCCCCATCAAGCCAAACGATGGCGTGTAGGCGTTGGTCAAGTCGGCGTGCAGTGCGGGCTCGGCGGCGGCTGCCGGTGTTTTGCGCTGAACCTCGCGCTGCGCTGGGTCATGCGATGGGTATTGCGCGTCGCCCTGCACCGCAGTCTGGGCTGGTGCCGTAGGTGCACGCATCAGCTTGCCTTTATTGAAGTGCCCTTGCGGGTCAATGCGCTGCTTGTAGTCCTGGAATGGCTGCAGCTCGGCGTCGCTCAAAAACTCCAGCTTGGTAATGCCAATACCGTGCTCGCCAGAGATCACGCCGTCAAGCGAGCGGGCCAGCGCCATGATGCGTTTGACTGCACCGTGCGCGGCTTGCAGCATGGCGTAGTCGTCGCTGTTGACAGGGATATTGGTGTGCACATTGCCGTCGCCTGCGTGCATGTGCAACGCCACCCATACCCGGCCCTTGAGCACCCGCTTGTGGATGGCAACACACTCCGCCCAAATCGCCGCAAACGCGCCGCCAGTAAAAATGGCCTGCAAGGGCTCGCGCAACTGGGTTTTCCAGCTGGCGCGCAGTCGGTGGTCCTGCAACTGGGCAAATAAGGTGTCCACCTGGTCCCGCCAGCCCTGCCACTGGCTGCGCACCTCAGCAATCAACGCCAACGCCTGGCCTACGCGCTCTTCCAGCAGCTCGGGTGAAGGCGTGTCGATGGCGTCGTCGACCTTGCCCAGGGGCAGGTTGTCTCTCTGCAAAAACGCCTGCAAAGCGTCACACAACGCCAGCTTGTTTTGCAGACTGAGCTCGATGTTGATGCGCTCAATTCCATCGGTGTACTCGGCCATGCGCGGCAGCGGAATCACCACGTCCTCGTTGATCTTGAAGGCGTTGGTGTGTTTGCTGATGGCAGCCGTTTTTTTGCGGTCCAGCCAAAACTTTTTGCGCGCCTCGGGGCTCACGGCCACAAAGCCTTCGCCACTGCGTGAATTGGCGATGCGCACCACTTCAGACGTTGCGCGCGCCACGGCATCGGCGTCGTCCCCGGCAATGTCACCGAATAGCGCCATCTTGGGCAGGCCGCCGCGTTTGGACTTGGTGGCATAGCCCACCGCTTTGAGGTACCGGTCGTCCAAGTGCTCCAAACCTGCGAGTACCACGCCCGAACCGGCCTGCGCGAACAGGTAGTCCTTGATCTCCACCATGCTGGGCACCGCCTCGCGCGCCGTGCCAAAAAACTCCAGCACCACGGTGCGGGTGTGCGCCGGCATGCGGTGCACCACCCAGCGCGCGCTGGTGATCAGGCCATCACAGCCTTCCTTTTGGATACCCGGCAGACCGCTAAGAAACTTATCGGTAACGTCTTTGCCCAAGCCCTCTTTGCGAAAGCTGGCACCGGGAATGTCCAAGCGCTCGGTGCGCAGCAGGGTTGTTCCGTCGGCCTCGAAGTACTGCAGCTCAAAACTCGCCACTGGCGCGTCGTGGATCTTGCCCAGGTTGTGGTTAAGACGGGTCACTTGCAACCACTGCGCTTGGGGTGTCACCATGCGCCAGCTCACTAAGTTGTCGAGCGCAGTGCCCCACAGCACCGCCTTTTTGCCGCCTGCATTCATCGCAATATTGCCGCCCACGCAGCTGGCCTCGGCCGAGGTGGGGTCCACCGCAAAAACATAGCCCGCGCGCTCGGCGGCATCGGCCACCCGCTGCGTGACCACGCCAGCTTCGCTCCAGACGGTAGCCACTTCACGGTCCAGCCCGGGCAGGCGCACCATCTCGACTTCCGACATGGCCTCCAACTTTTCGGTGTTGATGACCGCACTCTTCCAAGTCAGGGGAATCGCGCCACCGGTGTAGCCGGTGCCACCGCCCCGCGCGATGATGGTCAGACCCAACTCAATACATCCAGCGACCAGCCCGGCCATCTCTTGCTCCGAATCGGGCGTCAGCACCACAAACGGGTACTCCACCCGCCAGTCGGTCGCATCGGTCACATGCGACACCCGCGACAGACCGTCGAACTTGATGTTGTCGCGCGCGGTGAGTTTGCTCAACAGCTTGTGCGATTGCTTGCGCAACGCCGCCACCTCGGCAAATCCCGCACCAAATGCCTTGACCGCAGCCCGCGCAGCCGCCAAGAGTTCGCCCACCATCGCATCGCGCAGCGGGTCGGCATCCGGTGTGCGTCGCTTTTCTACCTCGGTGAGCCGGTGGTTCAGGGCGTCGACCAATTGGCTGCGTCGCCGCGGGTTGTCCAGCAAATCGTCTTGCAAATAGGGGTTGCGCTGCACCACCCAGATGTCGCCCAATACCTCGTAGAGCATGCGGGCCGAGCGCCCGGTGCGCCGCTCATCGCGCAGCGCGTTGAGGGTGGCCCAGGCTTGGTGGCCCAAAAGCCGGATGACAATCTCGCGGTCCGAGAAGGATGTGTAGTTGTACGGAATTTCGCGGATGCGCTCGTGCCCCAAGGTCGGGGGTTCAGAGGCATTCATCAGGTGGGAAAGCGAAGTCGGAGCATTCATCAATCAGTGCCTTGGCTGCCCAATGGGCCGCAGTTGGCCGCCTAACTGACAAACCGGGTCGCATTCGGGCCAGTTCAGACGGACGGGCATGTTAACGCAGTGCAGCAATTGCACCCGACGTTCCGTCCCATCTCCCCACAGGACGCCCCAGCAGGCCGCGCTGCCCCAGACCGCGTCTGATCTTCCAACAACGCGCTTAGGCGAGCGACCGCAAGACTACACTTTTGCCACTGCGAATCGGGGTTCCACCCGACAGCGCACGCCCACAGCAACCTGGTATCCATATGACGCAACTTGATCTTCCACCTTGGCCCTACCCGCGCTGGATTGCCCACCGTGGCGCCGGCAAACTGGCACCTGAAAATACCTTGGCTGCGTTTCGCGAGGGCGCGCGCCACGGCTACCGGATGTTCGAGTGCGACGTCAAACTCAGCGCAGATGGCATCCCCTTTTTGTTGCACGATGCGACGCTGGAGCGCACCACGAATGCGGCCGGCCCGCTGCGCGGCCAAAGCAACGTGGCAGGGCACCACCATTGGCATGCGCTGTCCCAACTTGATGCGGGTAGCTGGCACTGCGCGGCGTACGCCGGGGAGCCACTGCCCACCCTCGAAGCCGTAGCCCGCTACTGCCTCCACAACGATTTCTTTCTGAACATCGAGATCAAAGCCACACCGGGTACCGAACACCACACCGGCGCAGAAGTAGCGCGCCATGCCGCTCGCCTGTGGCAAGACGCTGCGGTGCCGCCGCTGCTGACCTCGTTCGATGTCGAATCGCTCGAGGGTGCCATGCAGTCGGCACCCGAGCTACCGCGCGGCCTGCTGCTCGATGAACTTTGGACAGGCTGGTTGGAGCGCGCCCTCACCCTGGGCTGCCAGGCAGTGGTCTGCAACCACCGCCTGTGGGACACCAGCAGCGTGACGCAAGCGCAAAGCGCAGGCTTTCGCACGCTGAGCTATACCGTCAACGAGAAGGTCGATGCGCAGCGGCTGATCGCATTGGGGACGGACGGCATCATTACCGACCGGGTAGACCTTTTCGAGCCAGATCAAAATATTCAATTAAGTATTTAACTTTTACTGTTAAACAGTATATATTTGCTGCATTTCAACCTTTAGGAGATTGTCATGCATGGCCCAGACCGCACGCAAACCAACCCATCCAAACAACCTACCGCTGCGCTGACCAAGCTACGCGGCGCCGTCTTTGCAATGCGCTTGCTCAGCGCAGCCTACTTGGTGCTGGTCGCCTGGTACATCCAAAACTGGTGGTTGGATGGCGACAAGGTCGTGCGTCTGAAGGGCTACCACTTTGGGCTCGACTTGGGCGCGATGCAGGCTTGGCAGCGGCATGCGGCGATGGGCTTGGATGTGGTGGCCTGGGCGATGCTGGCAGTTGCCGTGTGGTTTGGCTGGCGCTTCCTGGCTAGCCTGGTGCACAAAACGCAATTTCCAGGCATTGGGGCGCAGGACCTGTTGCGTTGTGCATGGTGGGGTTTGGCTTGCGAAGCCCTGTCGGTACTGTCGCGTCCACTGCAAAGTTACCTGCTCACGCTGCATTTGGAACCAGCGAACCGGCAGTGGCGCTGGGCGTTTCATTCGGCCGATGTCCAAAGCGTCATTCTTTGCCTGGCACTGGTCATCTTTGCGCTGATGTACGCATGGACGCTTGAGGTTGCCGAAGAAAACCGGAGCTTTGTCTGATGCCCATCGTCGTTACCCTGGATGTCATGCTGGCCAGACGAAAAATGCGCTCACGTGAGTTGGCGCCACTGGCAGGCATTACCGAGCAAAACCTGTCTCTGCTGAAGTCAGGCAAGGTCAAAGGGGTGCGGTTTGATACGCTTGAGCGCATCTGCACGGCGCTGCAATGCCAACCCGGCGACATCTTGACTTACGAGGTAGACGAGACGCCCACGCCGCCCGACTGATCTGGCGTGGGCCGTGCCGGGCAGCGTAACTCTGGCATGGAACATGCCCCCTTAAGCCAGACCGCTGGTTGCAAGAACCGCATCGTGGTGAGCCTAGGCGCCCTGCCCTATTTGCGCCAAGCGGCGCTACCCACCCACTGACAGGTAGCCACCAGCGCGCACATGGCCGCGTAAGTTGCCATCTTGCCGTCGTTGCCAAAGAAGGCTAGCCCCGCTAGCAGCGCCACCGCGCCGGCAGCGGCGTTGAAGGCCGACTGGCGCCACAGGCTGCGCGGCGTGCGGCGCTTAAGAACCCAAGGCGACGCCAACGCAACCAGCGTACCCACCACGACCGCGGGCAGGAAAAAATTGAGCAGGTGAATCAAGAAGTCCAGAGGTGCCATTGCGCAGTTTTGGTGCCACACTTGGCCCCCACACACCGCCGCACGGGCGAAAAGGCTAAGCGAGCCGGGATTTTATAATCCCGCACACATATGGCAGTCTGGGCATTAGGCATCAACCACACCACCGCGCCGCTGGACATGCGAGGCCGGTTTGCCTTCGCCACCGAAGCCATGGAGCCGCACCTCAAAGCGCTGCGCCAATCCATTTCGCGCACCCACGAGGCGGCCATCGTTTCCACCTGCAACCGCACGGAAATCTATTGCGCTGGCGACGAATCCGCGCTGGAGCAAACCTTGGATTGGTTGGCCCAATCGGGAGGTGTCTCGGCCAACGAGCTGCGCTCTTACACCTACCGCCTAGAAGGCGACCAAGCAGCGCGCCACGCGTTTCGCGTGGCCAGCGGCCTGGACTCCATGGTGTTGGGCGAACCCCAAATTTTGGGACAGCTCAAAGACGCGGTGCGTGCTGCTGATGCGGCAGGCGCATTGGGCACCACGCTATCGCAGCTATTCCAACGCTCGTTTGCGGTGGCCAAAGAGGTGCGCACCTCCACCGAAATCGGCGCGCACTCCATTAGCATGGCGGCGGCGGCGGTGCGACTTTCGGGCCAGTTGTTTGAAGACCTTGCCAAGGTAAAAGTGCTGTTCGTGGGCGCGGGCGAAATGATCGAGCTGTGCGCGACCCACTTCGCCGCCAAAAATCCACAAACCATCGCCATTGCCAATCGCACGTTGGAGCGCGGCGAAAAGCTGGCCTCGCGCTTTGGTGCCGAGGTGATGCGACTTGCCGATCTGCCCGATCGCTTGCACGAGTTTGACGCCGTGGTAAGTTGCACTGCCAGCACCTTGCCGATCATTGGCCTAGGCGCCGTGGAGCGGGCGCTGAAGAAGCGCCGTTACCGCCCGATGTTCATGGTGGACCTGGCGGTACCGCGCGACATCGAGCCCGAGGTCAAAAAGCTCGAAGACGTCTACCTGTACACCGTGGACGACCTAGCTGGCGTGGTGCAGACCGCGCAGGCCAACCGGCAAGCGGCGGTAGCGCAGGCCGAAGCGATTGTTGATGCGGGTGTGCAGAGTTTTATGCACTGGATTGACCAACGCGGCTCGGTACCGCTGATCCAGCAGCTCAACGCCCAAGCCGATCAATGGCGCGCCATCGAACTGGCGCGTGCACGCAAGGCATTGGCCAAGGGTGAAGATATGGACGCTGTGCTCGAAGCCCTGTCACGCGGCCTCACCCAAAAAATGTTGCACGGTGCCATGGCTGAGCTGCACGCAGGCGACGCGCACGCACGCGAGCGGGCCAGCACCGCCATCCAGCACTTTTTCCTGCGCAAAGAGCGTTAGCGCCGACCGCATCGTGCGTGGCCCTACAGGCTGTGCGCACCGGACGCTGGCTCCGCAGACCGTGCCAGCACACCTACCGGTACCGGCGCTCCTTCCCCAAACTTTCCTTGATCCGTTCACCATGAAACCGTTTCTCCGCCAACAACTTGCCCGCTACGCCGACCGTTTGGGTGAGCTGGAGTTTTTGCTTTCGCGCGAAGACATCATGAAAGACATGAAGCAATTCTTGGTCCTGTCGCGCGAGCACACCGAGGTGGCCGCGGTGGCCAGCCGCTGGGCGCGCTACCAACAACGCGAGTCCGACGTGACCGCAGGTCAAGACATGCTGGAGGCTTCTGCGGGTGACGAGGACATGCTGGTGATGGCGCAGGAAGAGATCGACAGTGCGACTGCTGAACTGGGGCAACTTGAATCCGAGTTGCAACGCATGCTGCTGCCCAAAGACCCGGACGACGCACGCAATGCCTTCATCGAAATCCGCGCCGGCACCGGTGGCGACGAGTCGGCACTGTTCGCCGCCGATCTGGCCCGCATGTACACCCGCTACTGCGACGCCAAAGGCTGGAAGACCGAGGTGGTGAGCGCCTCGGAGAGCGAACTCGGCGGCTACAAAGAAGTCGTGTTGCGCATCGAGGGCGATGCGGTGTATGGCGCGCTCAAGTTCGAATCCGGTGGCCACCGCGTCCAGCGGGTGCCCGCCACCGAGACCCAGGGGCGCATCCACACCAGCGCCTGCACCGTGGCGGTGCTGGCCGAACCTGATGAACAAGAAGCCATCAAGATCAACCCCTCGGAACTGCGCATCGACACCTTCCGCGCCAGTGGCGCGGGCGGACAGCACATCAACAAAACCGACTCCGCCGTACGCATCACCCACTTGCCCACCGGCATCGTGGCGGAGTGCCAAGACGGGCGCAGCCAGCACAGCAACAAGGCGCAGGCGCTGCGGGTGCTGACCGCGCGCATCCAGGAAAAAGAGCGCTCTGAGCGTGCTGCCAAAGACGCGGCAGAGCGCAAGAGCCTGATCGGCAGCGGCGACCGCAGCGACCGCATCCGCACCTACAACTACCCGCAGGGCCGCCTGACCGACCACCGCATCAACCTCACGCTGTACAAGTTGCTGGGCATCATGGAAGGCGATCTGGGCGACGTGGTGGAGGCGCTGCAGGCCTTTGAAGCCGCGCAGCAAATGGCCGATCTCGAATTGGGCATGGCCTGACGTGACCGTCGACCAGGCCGTCCGCCACGCCTTAGCGCTTGGCTTGGAGCGGGTGGATGCCCAGTGGCTGCTGCTGCACGCTTGTGCGCGCGGCGCGGACGGACGGGCCTGGTTGTTGGCGCACGCAGCCGATGCGCTGCCACCCGAAACCCACAGCGTGTTTGACGCCATGGTGATGCGGCGGCTGGCCGGCGAGCCGCTGGCGTACATCACCGGCCAGACCGAGTTCTACGGACTGCCCCTGCAAGTCGACGCCCGCGTGCTGGACCCGCGAGCGGACACGGAAACCTTGGTGGATTGGGCGCTGGAGGTGATGGACACACGTGACACGGCCGCGCCACAACGGCTGATCGACCTGGGCACAGGGAGCGGCGCCATCGCGTTGGCGCTCAAGCACGAGCGCCCGTTCTGGGATGTGCACGCGCTCGACCGAAGTGCAGACGCTCTGGCCGTGGCCCGCGCGAACGCACAGCGACTGGGCTTGGATTTGCACTTGCATGTGGGTGATTGGTTGCGAGGCATGGAGCGCAACTTTGCGCTCATCGTTGCCAACCCGCCCTACATCGCGGCGGCGGACCCGCACTTGGACCAGCTGCAGCACGAACCTTTGCAGGCACTGGCCAGTGGCGCGCTGGGGCTCGACGACCTGGCGGTGATCGTGGCGCAGGCTCCACAGCACCTTGCGCCTGGCGGCTGGCTGTTGCTAGAGCACGGCTACGACCAAGCCGATGCAGTGCGCACCTTGCTGCAGCGCGCAGGCTTTGTGCAGGTTCAGTCGCGGCGCGATGTGTCAGGCATCCAACGCTGCAGCGGTGGCCAGTGGCCTGGGCTGTGACGTGCGCAAGCCCAGGCGCTGTACACCGCTAACCAAGGCCTTGAGCGACGCGGTGACGATGTTGCTATCCACGCCCACGCCGAAGCGATCGGCGCCAAGCCCGGGGGCTACCAACTCCAAAAATGCACAGGCCTGCGCCTCCCCGCCGTGCGTGCTGGCTTGGGTGGACCGCTCCTCGAAGCTGCGCACCTGAACTGCGATGCCCACGCTGTGCAGCGCATGGACTGCCGCATCGATCGGCCCGTTACCCTGGCCCAAAAGTGTCCGTACCTCGCCATCGATTTGCAGCTGCAAGCGGATGCCCTGCTGGGATGCGTGCCCTGCCGGCAACCCGTCGACCAATTGGTGGCCCGCGTAGCGCACGTGGGCCGCGCGCGGGTTGAGGTAGGTCGCGTCGAACAAGTTCCATATGTCTTGGGCGCTCATCTCGCCGCCGTGCAGATCGGTCTGAGCTTGCACCACATTGGCAAACTCCACCTGCAGGCGCCGCGGCATGACCACGCCGTAGTCCGCCTCCATCAGGAAAGCCACCCCGCCTTTACCCGATTGGCTGTTGACGCGGATCACTGAGTCGTAAGTGCGCCCCACATCGGCAGGGTCGATGGGCAGGTACGGCACCTTCCAGAGTGCATCCCTCTTCTGCGCCGCAAAGCCCTTTTTGATGGCGTCCTGGTGCGAACCGCTGAACGCGGTAAACACCAGGTCGCCCACATAAGGGTGGCGCGGGTGGATGGGCAATTGGGTGCAGTGTTCCACGGTGCGCGCCACGGCATTGATGTCTGAGAAATCGAGCCCCGGCGCCACACCCTGGGTGTAGAGGTTCAGCGCCAATGTGACCAGGTCCACATTGCCGGTGCGTTCGCCGTTGCCAAACAGGCAGCCCTCCACCCGGTCGGCGCCAGCCATCAGGCCGAGCTCGGCTGCCGCCACCGCAGTGCCACGGTCGTTGTGGGGGTGCAAGCTCAGCACCACGCTGTCGCGCCGCGCCAAGTTACGGTGCATCCACTCAATCTGGTCGGCGTACACATTGGGTGTGGCCACCTCGACCGTGGCAGGCAAGTTCAGAATGACCGGGCGGTTTGGCGTGGCGCCCCACTCGACTGTGACGGCGTTGCACACCTCCAAAGCAAAATCCAACTCGGTCGAGGTGAACACCTCCGGGCTGTACTGCAAGACCCATTCAGTCTGAGGCCGCTCAGCTGCCAACTGCTTGATCAGCCGCACCGCCTGCACTGCCAGACCAAGCACCTCTGCTTTATCCATACCAAACACCACCTCGCGGAACACGGGGGCGGTGGCGTTGTACACATGGACGATGGCGCGGCGCGCGCCCTGCAAGGCATCGAAAGTGCGGCGAATCAGATCCTCGCGCGCCTGGGTTAGCACCTCGATGGTGACGTCGGCGGGAATGTGCCCGCAGTCGATCAGCGTGCGCACAAAGTCGAAGTCGGTTTGGGAGGCGCTGGGGAAACCCACTTCGATTTCCTTGAAGCCGATGGCGCACAGGCTGCGAAACATGCGCATCTTGCGCTCGCCGTTCATGGGCTCAAACAGCGATTGATTGCCATCGCGCAGGTCGGTACTCATCCAGATCGGTGGCACCGTTAACTGGCGTGACGGCCACTTGCGGTCGGGCAGATGCACCGGCGCGAAGGCGTGGTACTTTTGGTCGGGTTGGGACAGCACAGGCAACTCCTTGGTATCAAAACGCCGGACACCCACGGCGCCCGGACCCAAGAATGGTAGTTGCGCGAAGAACGCACATTTAACCAATAACAGCCTTTCAATCGCCAATATAGACAACAAAAAGTCTGAAAAGTTAAAAATGAAGACTTTTCTAGCTCTTTAGGTGCTTTGCCACCACGGCGCGCAGCTGGTCAACCGCCACAGGTTTGCCCAGAAAGTCATTCGCACCAGCATCGCGAGCGGTTTGAACTGCCTCGTTCATGACGTCGGCTGTGAGCACCACGATTGGGGTCGCCGCCACAGGCCCGTCCATGACACGTATGGCCCGGGTTGCGGTCAGGCCGTCCATGACAGGCATGCTGACATCCATCAAAATCAAATCGAACGGCTCTTGCGCCACACGGTCCAGTGCGAGCTGCCCGTTCTCGCAGAAGGCCACAGAACAGCCCATGCGCTGCAGCAGCACACCCACCAATTTTTGGTTGATTGGGTGGTCCTCGACGACAAGTACGCGGGGTGCATTTGCGACCACTGATGAGGACGCTGCGTCGGCCTGTGTCACGGTGGGCACCAAGGCAAGTGCGGACCGATTCGTCGGCGCAGATGGCGGCGGCGGTTCGCCCACGGCCAATGGCACTGAGAGCGTGAACTCAGAACCCTCACCCAGCTCACTGGTAACGGTAATTGCGCCGCCCATCATGTTCGCCAGGGACTGCGAAATCTCCAGCCCCAAACCGGTTCCACCGAAACGCCGGGTGGCGCTACCGTCGACTTGGTAGAACCGCTGGAACAACTGCGCCATGCCTTGCACATCCATGCCAATTCCGGTATCGCGCACCGCAATGGCCAGACGCACGGATTGATCCGACTCCCTGCTCTGCGCAACCGTCACCTTGACTTCACCTTCTTCGGTGAACTTGATGGCGTTGTTGATGAGGTTAAACAAAATCTGCTTGAGCCGCGTCTCGTCTGCTATCACCCAGCGCGCAGATACATCGCTCGACTGCACATGGACCAAAGAGAAGTCCAATCCCTTGGCGGTGGCATGCGGTTGCATAAGCGCCTCCACGTCCATCAGCAGGCGCCGCAAATCCACCGGCAGGGGTTTGAGCGTGACTTTCCCGGCCTCCAGCGCCGAAACATCCAAGATGTCGTTGAGCAAAGTGAGCAGGTGGTGGGCAGAGCGTTGTGCCGTCTTAATGTAGTCGGCCTGCTCTGCAGAAATAGGGGTTGCCTCCAGCAAGCCCAGCATGCCCATCATGCCATTGAACGGCGTGCGCAACTCGTGGCTCATTTTGGCCAAAAACTGGCTCTTGCCCCGGTTGGCAGCCTCGGCTTGGATGCGAGCCTCCAGCAAATCTTCGGTCAACTTTTCCAGCGCCAGGCGCTCCTTCTCCTGACGTCGATGCCGCAAGGCCAAAGCGGCTGAAGCACCCAGCAGTAACAGAAGCTGCGCCAACGTTAGCGCCACGATCAGGTCGTTTTGGTCCAGCATCGTGGTGGATTGACGCTCCAACAAACGTGCAACCTCGGAATCAGCGGCGTGACTGACGGCCTGCACGCTGGCACCCAAGGCGTTGTACTGATCGAGCAACTGTGCCAATGCATCACGGTCCAGCGGACTGGCACCCATAGCCGCATCGCTACGACGCACAAGCTCTTCAAGCCGGGGCAATAACTCCTGGTATTCAGGGCGCGAGTCGAGCACGGAAAGGCCTGGACTCTCGCGCAGCAAGGCTACCCGGCTAAGGAAAAGGTCGTAGCGCAGCGTCAGGTTCTGGGCATCGATGGGCGCGCTGGCACCGACCTCCTTATCCAACGTTTGTCTAAAGCGCAAGAACTCGCGCTCAAATTGAAACACCAGCGCAGTGAGTGAATCAGAACGCAGGCTGCTGCTTTGCTCGATAGTGCGCTTCTGGGCGAGCTCAAATGCCAGCAGCGCTGCCATCGCAATGGCCATGGTGGCGGTGCCTAGCGCCAGCCACAGCAGATAGCGCTGGTTTGTCCTGCGGCCCGTCATCCGAGGGCTTTACTCGATGACCATCGATTTAAGCTGCCAAGCCGAGCGTTCGTAGTACACCGTGGAACGCAATTCTGCCTTCTTGTCGAAGGGGTAGACGATGAAAAGGGGGCCCTTGGTCTTGATCGGGATGTTGGCGCCGTTCATCTTATGGGCCACCACCACATCAAACTTTTGCGCATCCTCTACAGGAATGCTGGTTTGGTAGTCATTGAGCGCGGCGGCCTTAATCACCGAACCCTGGGCTTTGGCCGCACCTAAAACATCGCGCAGCAAGGGGCCGGTGAACTCGATAGGCTTTTTGTCCCATGGCGTCATGGTGGTGAAGGTTTGTTGCGGCAACTTTTCGATCATCGCCATGTCAAACGCGGCAACGTTGGCCGTGTTTTTCTGCCCGATCTTTCCGGAGATGGTCAACACCACCTTGCCTTTGGGGAGTTCAAGTGCGGATGCGGGCTGTAAGGCTCCCAAGATGACAACCCCCAGGGACGCAACAACACTTTTGGCAAATACAGATTTCATCCTCTGGCCCCTTCGCATGTTTGATCGGGAAATTATGCCAAACGCAGTGTCGCAACTGACCCTCTTCGGATGGCAAGTTTTCCACGCGAATCAGCGTTTCAATGGTGGTGGCCGTGCGCGCCGTGCACATGACCGTGTTGGATCTCCTCGGCTGAAGCGCTACGGACGTCCAGCACTTGGAGTTGGAACACCAAGGTCTTGCCTGCCATCGGGTGGTTGCCGTCCAATAGGACATGGTCGCCCTTGACTTTGACGACGGTGAAAACCTGCGAGCGCCCCGACTCGTCTTGGCCCCGCAGTTGGCCTCCAACTTTGACCCCAGGTGGGAATTGGGATTTTGGAATGCTCGTCAAGAGCGTCTCGTCGCGCTCACCAAAGGCGTCTTTTGCAGCGAGTTCAATGCGCGCTTGGAAACCTGCCTCCCGACCTTCAAGCGCCGCTTCCAGCAAGGCAAACGTGTTGCCGTAGCCACCGTGCAGATAGGCCATGGGATCTTTGCCGTCGTCCAGCACTTTGCCACTGGGGTCGGTGACCTTGTATTGCAGCGTAACTGCCGTGTCTTTTTCGATTTTCATAGTGTCGGTGGAAGTGAAGGCGCGATTATCGATACAAAAAACCACGACACCAGTGCCTGCCGTCGCCGCCAGCGCCACGCGGGCTTGGCGTTGGTGAAATAATCTCTCCCATGCAAGCGAACCAAGGAAACCCAATGAGCAACACCCACCAACGCATCGACCAACTGGTCAAGTCCAACGAAATCTTGCTGTTCATGAAGGGCAACGCCAGCTTCCCCCAGTGCGGCTTCTCTGGCCGCGCAATTCAAATTTTGAAAGCTTGTGGCGTTGACACCAAGTCGGTCAAGACAGTGAACGTATTGGAGGACGACGAGATTCGCCAGGGCATCAAGGAGTACAGCAATTGGCCCACCATTCCCCAGCTGTACGTGGGAGGCGAGTTCATTGGCGGCTCGGACATCATGATGGAGATGTACGAGTCCGGCGAACTCGCCCAAATGCTTGGCAAGAAGCCGGCCTGAGTCAACTGGTTACGCAAATCCCCACAGCCGCCGCGCCCCCAGAACCGCCTGGGGGTAAGCGGCTTTTCCTCGTGAACCGTTGTAGCGCCCAAGCGCAAGAAACAGATCTCCTCGCTCAATGTCGAGGTAGTGCCGCAGGATCACGCAGCCAAAACGCAGGTTAGTTTGCAGATGAAACAGGGCTGCAGAGTTGCCGTCAGCGAGCACCCTAGTCCAAAAGGGCATTACCTGCATGTATCCGCGCGCGCCCGCCACGCTGACTGCAAACTTGCGAAAGTTGCTCTCGACTTGGATCAGGCCGAGCACCAAGTCGGTGTCAAGCCCAGCGCGTTTGCTCTCGTACCACACTGTTTGCAAGAACTCTCTGCGCACGTTCGCATCGGGCTTTCGCTTGATAAGCCGAGCACTCATCTCACCGAGCCAGCGCAGGTGGTTCAGCCTGCTGGAAGTGTCCTCGAACTCCGGAATGGGCGGCGCTAGGTTTTGGATAGCGGCACTCAGCGCGGTGCGCACCGAGTCGACCAAAAGCTCTTCGCGCTGGCGGCCTGCCAATGCGCCACCCGGTAGCAGCATCGCACCACCAACGCCCAAAACCCAGACCATGCCAGCCCGTCGTGTCAGCGCCCCGGAGGCCGACCGGGTCAAGCTTGCAGGCGCGAGCGGATCCATTTCGAGGCGTCAGAGACTGGCACCTTGGTTGGCTCGGTGTCACGGCGGTGCTGGTACTCAACGTGGCCTTCTTTCAGCGCACGGTCACCGATCGTCAATCGGTGTGGAACGCCAATCAGCTCCCAATCGGCGAACATCGCACCAGGGCGTTCGTTGCGGTCGTCCAAAATCACATCCACGCCGGCATCCAACAAATCTAGGTACAGCTTCTCCGCCACAGCTTTCACGTCCGCAAAGCGATCCGGGCTGATCGGACACAGCACCACTGTGAAGGGCGCCAGCGCATCGGGCCAGACGATGCCGCGCTCGTCATGGTTTTGCTCAATCGCTGCCGCAGGTAAACGCGTGATCCCGATGCCATAGCAGCCCATCTCCATGAACTGGGGCTTGCCGTTCACATCCAAAAACGTCGCACCCATGGCCTGGCTGTACTTGGTGCCCAAGTAAAAGATGTGCCCAACTTCGATACCGCGCTCAATTGCCAATGGGCCTTTTCCGTCCGGCGAGGCATCGCCTTCCACCACATTGCGAATATCGGCTACCACATCAGGCTCACGCAGGTCCCGGCCCCAGTTGACGCCGCTCAGGTGGGCGTCAACTACGTTGGCCCCGCAAACAAAGTCAGCCATCAATGCAACTTCGCGGTCGGCGACAACTTTCAAAGCTTGGCGCAAACCCACCGGCCCGAGGTAGCCGGGTTCGCAGCCAAAGTGCTTGTCGATTTCGGCCAAGGTGGCAAATCGGAAGTTTGCCAAACCCGGAACCTTTCCGACTTTGACCTCGTTCATGCTGCGGTCACCACGTATCAACAGCAACCAAACTTGCGACTTGATCACTTCGCCTTGCTCGTTCCGCTCGTCGGTGGCCACCACCAGAGACTTCAGCGACTGTTCCAGAGGCAATCCCAGGAACTCTGCGACATCGACACAGGTGCTCTTGCCTGGCGTGGCGACCTGTGCCATGGCCTGTGTCGGTGCAGCACGGGGTACCGCCGGGGCCAGTGCCTCGGCCTTTTCCATGTTGGCGGCGTAGTCACTGTTTGGGCAGTACACAATGGCGTCTTCACCGGTCGCCGCAATCACCTGAAACTCCTCGCTGAGTTCACCACCAATCGCACCACTGTCGGCAGCTACAGCCCGGTAGGTCAGACCAAAGCGGTCAAAGATTCGACGGTAGGCCTTGGCCATGGTCTGGTAGCTGGCTTTGGCGGCTTCAGAGTCGCGGTCGAAGCTGTAGGCATCCTTCATGGTGAACTCACGCCCGCGCAGCAAACCAAACCGGGGCCGTCGCTCATCACGGAACTTGGTTTGAATTTGGTACAGGTTTTTGGGTAGCTGCTTGTAGCTCTTGATTTCCTGCCGGGCAATGTCGGTAACCACTTCCTCACTTGTGGGCTGAACCACGTAATCACGTTCATGTCGGTCTTTGATGCGCAACAGTTCTGGACCCATTTTTTCAAAGCGACCTGTCTCTTGCCACAGTTCAGCAGGCTGCACCACCGGCATGGTGATTTCAACCGCGCCAGCACGGTTCATTTCTTCCCGCACGATAGCTTCCACCTTGCGAATCACTCGCAGCCCCATGGGCATGTAGCTGTAGATGCCAGCGCCAAGCTTTTTGACCATGCCCGCACGCATCATCAGTTTGTGGCTCACGACCTCAGCATCTGCAGGCGCTTCCTTGAGCGTGGATATGAGGAATTGGGAGGCTTTCATGGCGCAACTCGCAGGAATTGGAAGGGCTCTAGACCACCTCGCCCCTTGATGCACCGCGCACGCTGTGCATAATGAACGAAGTTTAAAAATTGGGGTTTGATTATGCTTGACCGGGACGGCTTTCGCCCCAACGTCGGCATCATCCTGCTCAACCAGAGAAATCAGGTTTTTTGGGGCAAACGCATACGTACCCACTCGTGGCAGTTCCCGCAAGGTGGCATTGACCGGGGCGAAACCCCCGAGCAGGCCATGTTCCGCGAACTGCATGAGGAAGTGGGGCTCCAGCCGGAGCACGTATCCATCGTTGCCCGCACCCGAGACTGGTTGCGCTATGAGGTGCCAGACAGGTACATCCGCCGCGATGCGCGCGGTCACTACAAAGGCCAAAAGCAAATTTGGTACTTGTTGCAGTTGGTCGGCCACGACTGGGATTTGAATTTGCGGGCGACCGACCACCCCGAGTTCGACGCTTGGCGTTGGAACGAGTACTGGATCCCGCTGGACGCAGTGGTGGAGTTCAAACGGGACGTATACCAGCTCGCGCTGACGGAGCTTGCGCGCTTCCTGCCGCGGCAGGAAGCGCGGAGCCGATATCTTCGGGGAGGCGCGCGCACTCGTGAGGCAGACGTATTGGGCTCCCGATCAGAACAACCGGAACCAATGTCGGACGGGTTACACCGAACGACAAGCGCCCCAGACCTTGCAGACCCAGGTTGAAATGTTTGCTTAAACGCTAGCGGGTAAGTACCAAGTTGTCTCGATGCACCATTTCTGACTCAGCCACGTAACCCAACACACGGGCAAACTCGGCGGACGGTTTGCGGCATATCAAACGAGCTTCAGAGCTTGAGTAATTCGCAAGCCCTCGCGCGATTTCGGCGCCCGAAAGGTCGCGGACTGCGATGACATCGCCGCGCGAGAACTCGCCCTCAACTTGGACCATGCCGATCGGTAGAAGGCTCTTGCCCGCGCTTTGCAACACTGCTGCGGCGCCGTCGTCCACTACCACGTAGCCACGCATTTGAAGGTGGTCAGCGATCCACTGCTTGCGGGCCTGAATCTTCTGGGTTTGAGCAACCAACAATGTGCCGATGGACTCACCGCGGGATAAACGGATCAATACGTCGGCTGTGCGACCCCAAGCGATGACCGTAGAAGCACCAGAACCAGCGGCACGCTTAGCGGCAAGTACCTTGGTGATCATGCCACCCCGGCCAATGCTAGACCCTGCGCCACCAGCCATGGCCTCAAGAGCGCCATCGCCGGCGATAGCCTCATGCACGAAGGTCGCAGACGGCTCCTTTCGGGGATCCGCGGTGTACAGCCCATGCTGGTCGGTAAGTATCACCAGTGCATCCGCTTCTACCAGATTCGCAACCAGCGCACCCAGGGTATCGTTGTCTCCGAACTTGATTTCATCGTTGACCACGGTGTCATTCTCGTTAATGACAGGCACGACGCCCAGTTTGAGTAGCGTCAACAAGGTGGAGCGGGCGTTGAGGTAGCGCTCCCGGTCAGCCAAGTCAGCGTGCGTGAGCAGCACCTGCGCACTCCCCAAGGCGCTTTGGCGTAGCTTGGTCTCGTACATCTGCGCCAAGCCCATTTGTCCCACTGCGGCGGCAGCCTGCAACTCGTGGATGGCACTGGGTCGGCTCGCCCAGCCAAGGCGTTTCATACCCTCGGCTATGGCCCCACTGGAAACGATGATGACCTCACGCCCATCTTCCACCAAGTATGCAATCTGACGGCACCATTCGCCGATTGCGACTTCGTCCAACCCCCGCCCCTCGTTCGTGACTAGGCTGGAGCCCACCTTAACAACGATGCGTTTGGCTGTGCGCAGCAAGTGCGGATGCTGGATTGGGTTCATGGTAAACAAGGTCATCGCAACTGCGCCTAAGCATCAATCACGCGCAGGTAGCCCAATGAGAAAGCATAGTGCGCAACATCGCGCTAAGCCTTTGGGTTCGGGCCGCTTTCAACAAACCGGGGATCGGACTCGATATGCGGTTGCTCAGCCAATTGCTGCGCCTTCACATGTTTGTAAATTTCCTTGGTTAAGGGTTCACAGCCATCGCGGGTGAGCGCTGAAATCTCAAAAACGGGACCTTTGAACTTCAAACGCTTTACGAAGTCCTTGACGACGGCAGCTCGGGCATCGGGAGGCACCATGTCCAACTTATTCAAAACCAGCCAGCGTGGTTTCTTGTAAAGCGCTTCATCGTACTTTTTGAGCTCATTGACTATGGCCTTGGCCTGCGCAACCACGTCCACGCCCTCGTCAAAAGGGGCAACATCGACTATGTGCAACAGCAAGCGAGTGCGCTGCAAGTGGCGCAAAAACTGATGCCCCAACCCAGCGCCCTCGGCCGCACCTTCAATCAAGCCAGGCAAGTCGGCGACCACAAAGCTCTGCTCGGGGCCCACGCGTACCACGCCCAAGTTGGGATGCAACGTGGTAAAAGGGTAGTCTGCAATCCGGGGACGCGCATTGGACACCGCTGTGATGAATGTGGATTTTCCTGCATTGGGCATACCAAGAAGTCCAACATCTGCAAGCACCTTGAGCTCAAGCTTGAGATTGCGCTTTTCACCAGGCCACCCTGGGGTCTTTTGGCGTGGTGCACGGTTAATCGCGCTCTTGAAACGGAGATTTCCAAAGCCACCATCGCCGCCTTTGGCGATTGTGATGACTTCCCCAGGCACTAACAACTCAAACAGCAATTCGCCAGTTTCTGCATCAGTAATCACCGTACCTACAGGCACTTTTAGTGTGATGTCGCGGCCGGCAGCACCAAACATGTCCGACCCCATACCGTGTTCACCACGTTGGGCCTCATACCGACGAGAAAATCGAAAATCGACCAAGGTATTGAGGTTGACATCAGCCACCGCGAAGACATGCCCACCGCGGCCACCGTCTCCACCATTGGGGCCACCGAACTCCTTGTATTTTTCATGGCGAAATGAGACGCAGCCAGCACCACCATCTCCTGCGGAGACGTCAATGTAGGCTTCGTCAACAAACTTCATAGTGTCAATTTCAGCTGCGCAGACCTCAGAAACAAAAAACCCCGCGCCAGGCGCAGGGTCTTAGAGTTGAGGCCGCACCAAACTAGGCCGCAGCCACACTAACAGTATGTTTGTTCAATGCGCCCTTGGTCGCAAAGGACACATGCCCATCCACCAATGCGAACAACGTGTGGTCTTTGCCAATACCAACGTTGCTGCCAGGATGGAACTGCGTACCACGCTGGCGAACAATCACGGAGCCGGCACTCACCAACTCACCCCCGAACGCCTTCACGCCAAGCATTTTTGGTTTTGAATCACGCCCGTTTCGCGTCGAGCCGCCGCCTTTTTTCTGTGCCATGACTAGCGCTCCTTATGCGGCAATGGTTCCGATTTGCAGCTCAGTGAACTGCTGCCGGTGACCTTGGCGCTTTTGATAATGCTTACGACGACGCATCTTGAAGATGCGCACCTTGTCGTGTTTTCCGTGGGCGATTACTGTGGCAGTAACCGTTGCACCGGACACCAAGGGTGTGCCAACTTTCATCTCTGCGCCGTTTCCGACAGCGAGCACTTGGTTGATCACCAACTCTTGGCCTACATCCGCAGCAATCTGTTCTACTTTAATTTTTTCACCGGCAGCAACACGATACTGCTTGCCACCGGTTTTTATGACCGCGTACATATTGACCTCTTTCACTAGACGCCTGCAGGTAGCTTCCTGCAAAGCCAGATAGTGTACCAGTCAAACCTTGGGCCGGCAAGTAGGAGCGCTTTTCGCCCCGGCAGGCGGCTTGCACCTTCCTATAATTCGCTGCAATTACTTCGGTACTTCGTTTTGAACGCTAATTCGCGCACTCCCACGACTGGTCTCTCCGTGATAGCGGCAGACATGGCACGCGTTGACCAGGTCATTTTGAGGAGCTTGAATTCCTCGGTGCCGATGGTCAGTAGCGTGTCCAACTACATCATCGATGCGGGCGGAAAACGCCTGCGTCCGGCGCTGATGTTGCTGGTGTGCGGCGCTCTCGGCTGCCAACATCCACAGCGTTGCAACATGGCCGCAGTGGTGGAGTTCATTCACACGGCGACTTTGCTACACGATGACGTAGTGGACGATTCTGCGCTGCGGCGCGGGCGAGCCACTGCCAATGCTGCGTTTGGCAACCCGGCGAGCGTTTTGGTTGGCGACTTCCTTTACTCCCGTGCCTTTCAGATGATGGTAGGGGCGCAAGACATGCGCATCATGCAAGTGCTCGCCGACGCCACCAATGTGATAGCTGAAGGCGAAGTGATGCAACTCATGAACATGCACAACGCAGCGCTAGATGAGGACGGATACGTGCAAGTCATACGATCCAAGACCGCCAAGCTTTTCGAAGCAAGCGCCCGCGTTGGAGCCATTTTGGCTCAGGCGGATGCCAGCATTGAGGCTGCATGCGCTGAGTACGGTCAAGCACTAGGTACCGCATACCAGATCGTTGATGACATCCTTGACTACGCTGGGGATAGTACTGTCATGGGGAAAAGTCTTGGAGACGATCTGCGTGAGGGTAAAGCCACCTTGCCTTTGATTGCAGCGATGCAGCGCGGGAATGCCCGACAGAGCGAATTGGTGCGTACAGCGATTGAAAATGGCGACGTGGGCCAGCTACACGCCGTTTTGGAGATCGTGAAGGCGACTGGCGCCTTAGAGGTCGCACGGATGGCGGCACAAAAGGAAGCACAACGCGCAATACACGCGACGCGACTATTGCCGCCGGGAACCCATACCGAATGCCTGACCCAACTCGCCTGCGAACTTTTGTCGCGCGACCATTGACTACATTTCTGCCGAAACGCTGACAAACGCGCGTTGCTGAAAGCTCACACGCTTCGGGTCGTAGTCTGCGTACGGAGAACCGATGTTTTGGACAGTGATGGCCCACTCGCCGCGTTTTGACCCCAATCGCAAGGGAACTGCAAAGCGAACATCGGTACGCGACACGGAACGCGCCATGTCTACGGCTCTATTCTCGGCCAGCACCCGAGGCCCGCTGGCGTTGTGCATCAGGCTGAACTCCATATTGCCCGGAAGTTTTTGAAACCAGGCCAGCGAGCTGGACTGCGCCGCCACTGACATCGACGTATCCACATTGGACGAATCGTTGTGCAGGTAAGTCTGACTCCAGAGCAACTGGCTGCCTGCCCAAGGTCGCCACTTGACCTGGTACTCTAGGCCATCCAATGCGAATTGGTCAGCATTGGAATACGACTTGACCCCACTGGCTGAGCTACCTTGAAAGATCATTCCCGATAGCTGCTCGTTGAATACCCGTACGTCCATCGCAAGCTTGGCTTGCGGGAACTCACCAAGGTATCCGATCTCACGGGCTCGCACAAACTCCGGACGCAGATCGCCCGAGCACTTGTTCGTGATAGCAATCTCAACTCCGGTGGAGGTTGCATAACGCACATCACACCGTTGCTCGAAGGCACTAGCCGGTCGGTAGGCATGGGACTCGCCAATGCGCCACGTGTGTCCGGGCGCTACATGCCAATTCAGCATGAGACGCGGTGCGAGGGTGTCGCCTCCATCCGCGCTCTTCTCAGCCATGACACCCGCATTCAAGATCAAGGCCGGGCGCAGATGCGACTCCACGTTTCCAAACAAGCGAAAGAACTCTGCTGTAACTGGTTGGTCCGTGTTGTACAGCGGACGAGAGCGCACATGCTCGCTGCGCAGCTCGGCACCCCACGCGATTCGTGACGTCTGAAGGAAACGGGCTGTATGGTGCACCGACAGTGTGTCAATCACCGCGGTTCCCGTGAAATCAATCCATGTGGTGTCTGGCAGGCCCAGTGGCAAGAGTGAATAAGCAAAACGGTCGCCGTAGCGTTCCTCAGTGCGTACATAGCGCAAGACTAAATCGGCGTCGCTGCCCAAAGTGCGCTTCCAGTCCACCTGCAAGTGGTTCGCAACGTAATCGGTATCTCGCAGCGGGTTATCCAACGTGTTGGCCACACCGGTGCCGGCGCGAATAGCAAGTTGTCCCAAGCGGAGCTCCAAACGCTCTGCGACGCCGATTTGCGTCACGGATTGGAAGTTCACACGTTCGACAGTATTGTGGTCATTGCCCCCCTGCAAACCACCATCGCGCCGCCGGTCCAGTGAAAGCCGGTACGCACCGGACTCACCTAAGGATCCAAAACTTGCTCTGGCGTCCTCAATCAGGTTGTCGCCTCGGACGATGGCGGCCGTCCAGCCAGGAGTTTGACTCGGGTTTAGCGTGACGATGTTGATTACACCCAGAAACGCTCGAGCGCCGTAAGTTACGGAGTTGGAGCCCCGCAATACTTCAACGCGCTCTATGTCAGAGAGCGACACCGACTGCAATCCCGTGCCCACTCCACCGACAAGAAATGGCGAATAAACGGAGCGTCCATCCACTAACACTTGCATACGGTTGGATACGCTCCCGTACATGCCATGGTAGGAAGCCTGCGGGGCGATACGCTCAAATGACATCGAGGAGTCAAAGCCTGGCACCAAACGAAGCAGGTCGGCCAAGTCGCGTGCACCAGACAAGCGAATCATTTCGCGGTCCAGGATCGTGACGGCACCGGGTGTTTCATCAATGCGCTGCGAAAGCCGTGAGACCGACAAAACAATTGGAATATCAGCTAGGAAGTCCAACTCCGATAGCGGTGCGCCCACTTGAGCTTGCGCGTGCTGCAAGCCGAAAATGCCCATCCACAACGCAATTGCCAAACAGTCTTTGCTTTTCATGCTGCCTCTCAAAGCCCAAGCGAAGAGGTGCCCAGACCCCAAAGCTGGGCACATTATCTGCGCCAAGCTGGCTCTGCAGTGGCGCATAAATCAGCCGGCGAAGCGCACGGTCAGACCCAATCTGCCGCCGCAAACTGACAATTGCGTTTGCTAGAATCCAAGGCCGTTTGAATTGCGGGGTGTAGCTTAGCCTGGTAGAGCGCTACGTTCGGGACGTAGAGGCCGGAGGTTCGAATCCTCTCACCCCGACCAACTCGAGCATCTAACGCAAGCACCTGCGATTTGCACCCCTGCAGCGCGCCTTTTTTTTACGACTCAGGCGCGAGCATCGCCCCAGCGCAGGTTAGACACATCGTCTCCAACGTACAAGGTCTCGCCACGGCGGTTCACACAGTACTGACGGGACACGATCATTTCCTCAAAATGCATGTTTGCAGCAATGCGCGTGTATTCGAACAACACGCTACGAACGACCCGCGCGCCCGCTCGCAGTATGCTGCCGTGGCCAATCCAACAGGGGCCAATGAGCGTCGCGCCCGGTTCGATCTTGACGCTGGAGCCGATGTACACAGGCCCTTCAATGGTCACATCGTCCCATGGGATTTGGGTGTTCAGTCCCACCCACACACCGGGCCTGACTTGCTTGCCGGGCATTTTCATGTCCGCGATTTCACCCTTGAGAACACGCTGCAACACCGTCCAGTAGTCACTTACTCGGCCGATGTCGATCCAGTGAAATGGGCGACTTTGGGCAAAGAAGGCTCTGCGTTCAACCACCAAGCGGGGGAAAAGTTCTGAACCAATGTCGTAGCTTTGGTTGGGCGGAATCATGCCAATGAGTTCAGGCTCAAACAGGTAAATGCCGGCACTGGCCAAGGTGGACTTGGCTTCTTGGGGCGTGGGCTTTTCCTGGAATGAGGAAATTTGGCCACTGGGCTGGGCAACGACAATGCCGTAGGACTGCACTTCTTCGATCGGGACTTGGACCGCCAAAATGCTGGCCAACGCCCCAACCGCCCTGTGCTCAACCAGAGCCGCTGAGATGTCTAGGTCGATCAGCGCGTCGCCACACAGAACCAAGGTAGTCTCATCGAAAAATCCACTGAAGTCCTGAATCTTGCGCAAGCCCCCGGCTGACCCCAAAGGGCGAGGGAAGATGTCACCGTGCTCGCGTACACCCTCGTAAGAATAGCCAATCGATGCACCCCAACGGCTGCCGTCGCCAAAGTACTGCTCAATGCGTTGGTGGTGGTAAGCCACGTTCACCATGATCTCGGTAACGCCGTGGCGCACCAGATGTTCGACCAGATACTCCATCACCGGCTTACCCAAGATAGGGACCATCGGCTTGGGCAAGTCCTTGGTGAGCGGGCGCACCCGTGTGCCCTGCCCCGCCGCCAAAATCATGCCTTTTGCCATTGGTTGTACTCCTGTATTTCCATCGGAATAGTGCAACTGTCAGATCGCGACTTGCGGGCAGTTGCGGGGGAGAAAGTGGGCCGCAGCCAACTCGGTGAGTTGGCGTGAGCAGTTTAGCGGAGCACCACACACCTTGCGACCCCCGCATCGCATCGCGCAACTGGTGTAGCACAGCCGAAAAGCGCCACCAACTTGTCGCTGATTTGTCACTGAAATGACTCATTTATGTCGCCAATGTGTCGCGTTGCGTTTGTACATTTTGTCATCCACTTTTTGTAAGGCTCAGCGCATGAAGATCACCGTTATCGGCACCGGCTATGTTGGCCTGGTATCTGGCGCATGCTTTGCTGACATGGGCAACGATGTGCTGTGTCTGGATGTCGACCCCCGAAAGGTTGAAACGCTTGAGCGCGGCGATATCCCGATCTACGAACCCGGCCTGCAAGCCTTGGTGACGCGCAACGTCGCTGCAGGCCGACTGCGATTCACCACAGACGTCGAACGGGCCGCGCATTTCGGCACCGTGCAGTTCATTGCCGTCGCCACACCACCAGACGAGGACGGTTCAGCCGATATGCAGTACGTCATGTTGGCTGCGCAAAACCTAGGCAAACATATGACCGACTACAAGGTGGTGGTCAACAAAAGTACCGTCCCAGTGGGCACCGCGGACCAAGTCCAAGCGGCCATTGCGCACGAGCTGGCGCAAAGGTCAGTCACCGTCCCCTTTAGCGTGGTCAGCAACCCAGAGTTTTTGAAGGAAGGTGCCGCTATCGACGACTTCATGCGCCCGGCGCGTATTGTGGTGGGCTGCGACGATGAACAGGCCGCGCTGCACATGCGCGCGTTGTATGCACCGATCCAGCGCAACCACGAGCGGATGATCCTCATGGATGTCCGCAGCGCCGAACTCACCAAGTACGCAGCCAATGCAATGCTTGCAACCCGCATCAGCTTTATGAACGAAATGGCCAACTTGGCCGAGGTGCTGGGTGCTGACATTGAGAATGTCCGTAAAGGTATTGGCTCCGATCCGCGAATTGGGTATGACTTTCTGTATGCGGGGGCAGGCTATGGCGGATCCTGCTTTCCCAAGGACGTGCAGGCACTGATCTCAACAGCGTCTGGCCACGTTGGAGCATCGCTGCAAGTGTTGCAAGCAGTAGAGTCGGCAAACAACGCCCAAAAGCGCGTATTGGGCACCAAAGTTTGCAGGCGCTTTGGCCAGGACCTGCGCGGCAAACACTTTGCGCTCTGGGGCTTGGCGTTCAAAGCCAACACGGACGACATGCGCCAGGCCAGCAGCCGAGAAGTCATTGCAGACCTGCTGCAGGCCGGCGCCACAGTCACGGCTTACGACCCTGTTGCCACGAAAGAGGCGGCAAGATGCTTTCCCGACGAGACGCGCATCACGTTTGCGCAATCCCAAACAGCCGCCTTGGAGCGCGCAGACGCGCTGATCATCGTCACCGAGTGGCGGGAGTTTCGCAGTCCCGACTTTGATGTGATTAAGGCCAAGCTGTCGCACCCGGTCATTTTTGATGGCCGTAACCTGTACGACCCCAAGCTGGTTCGGAGTTTAGGCTTTGAGTACTACGCGATAGGACGCTAGAACACCGCCCGCTTACTCCTTGGCTGATACACGAATCTAGCCCCTAAAGCCCCGGCTCATTGACGCATCCGAGCTCGCAACTAGCCTCGCGTTGTCGCCGATAATCGAGGACTTCTAGTGCCGTTGAGGGGTCCCAATGACAATACTGGTCACCGGTGGAGCCGGGTTTATTGGCAGCAACTTTGTGCTGGACTGGCTTGCCCAGAGCGATGAACCGGTTGTCAACCTCGACAAATTGACATATGCAGGCAACCCGGAAAACTTGGTATCGTTGTCAAAGCATCCGGGCTATCTGTTTGCGCACGGTGACATACAAGACGCTACCCTCGTCGATAGATTGCTGGCGGAGCATAGGCCGCGCGCGGTGGTGAACTTTGCCGCTGAAAGCCATGTGGACCGCAGCATTTCTGGACCGAGCGCGTTCATCCAAACCAATGTCGTCGGTACCTTCCAACTGCTCGAATCGGTGCGGCGCTACTGGGGAAAACTGGTGGACGCGGAAAGAACCACCTGGCGTTTTCTGCATGTTTCTACCGACGAGGTCTACGGTTCATTGGCGCCGACCGACGATGCCTTTTCAGAGACGCACCGCTACGCACCAAACAGCCCCTACTCCGCGTCCAAAGCCGCCAGCGACCACTTGGTGCGCGCCTACCACCACACCTACGGGCTTCCAGTACTGACGACCAATTGCAGCAACAACTACGGCCCCTACCACTTCCCGGAAAAGCTCATTCCGCTGATGATCGTCAACGCCCAAGCAGGCAAGCCCTTGCCCGTCTACGGCGATGGTCAGCAAGTGCGTGACTGGTTGTATGTAAAGGATCACTGCAGCGCTATCCGACGGGTCTTGTACAAAGGGCGGATGGGCGAGGTGTACAACATCGGCGGTTGGAACGAGAAGCCCAACCTCGAGATCGTGCATACCGTGTGTGACCTGCTAGACGAACTCAAGCCTCGTGCCGATGGCAAGTCCTACCGCGCGCAAATCACCTACGTGGCAGACCGCCCCGGCCACGACCGACGCTACGCAATTGACGCCCGCAAAATCGAACAGGAGTTGGGCTGGAAGCCCAGCGAGACCTTTGAATCTGGCATCCGCAAAACTGTTCAGTGGTACCTGGAGAACCCTGCTTGGGTAGCCAACGTACAAAACGGCAGTTACCGCGAATGGGTCGCGCAGCAGTACGGCCATGGCAACCCAGTTGCTCCTGCGGCATGAAGATACTTTTGTTGGGACGTGACGGCCAAATTGGCTGGGAGCTTCAGCGCGCTCTGTCGGTGCTCGGCGAGGTGGTGGCGTTGGGCACCAATTCCACACGCAACTCTGGTGGCTTGTGTGGCGACTTGACCCAGTTGGACGGTTTGGCCCGCACCATTCGAACGATCAATCCTGCGGTGATCATCAACGCTGCGGCATATACCGCTGTCGACAAAGCCCAATCCGAGCCCGATCTGGCCCACACGGTCAATGCGCTGGCACCTGCAGTGCTCGCCTCAGAAGCCAACGCGCTGGACGCGTGGCTAGTGCATTACTCGACCGACTATGTGTTCGATGGCAGCGGCCACACCCCGTGGACCGAAGAAGATGGCCCCAATCCACTCAGTGTTTACGGGCACAGCAAATGGGACGGTGACCAAGCTGTGACCGGCACACCGAAACACCTGATTTTTCGAACCAGTTGGGTGTATTCTGCCCGGCGATTGAACTTCGTCCATACGATGCTGAAGCTGGCGAAAGAGCGCGACACCTTATCTGTGATTGACGATCAACATGGCGCACCAACAGCTGCAGAACTGCTGGCTGACACCACGGCGCATGCGTTGCGCACAGCGCTCATACAGCCCAAAGTGGCTGGTCTTTACCACTGCGCTGCCGCTGGCGCAACCACGTGGCACGGTTACGCGCAGCATGTCATCGAACACGCGACCACATTGGGCTGGCAGTTCAAGGTCAGCGCCGACCAAGTGCGTGCGATTCCCAGCACCGGCTACCCCAGCGCGGCCAAGCGGCCTCTCAACTCGCGCCTGGATACCAGCAAGCTGCAGGCCACATTCGGACTGGCAATGCCGCCGTGGCAGTTTGGCGTGAACCGTGTGCTTGCCGAAACCCCCATTCCCGCCTGACACCATGAGCAACTCAACCGAATCCACCCCTACCCATCCCAGCCGCCGCGGCATCATCCTGGCTGGCGGCTCCGGCACACGCCTGTACCCGGCCACCCAATCGGTCAGCAAGCAACTACTCCCGATATACGACAAGCCCATGATCTACTACCCGCTGACCGTGCTAATGCTGGCGGGTATCCGAGAAATATTGGTGATCTCTACCCCCCAAGATACTCCGCGTTTTGAGCAGCTGCTGGGTGATGGTGCCCAGTGGGGCATTGACATCTCTTATGCGGTGCAGCCCTCGCCCGATGGCCTGGCGCAGGCGTTTTTGATTGGCGAGCGTTTTATCGGGTCGGCTGCCAGCGCATTGGTATTGGGCGACAACATTTTTTATGGCCACGACTTCGCAGCACTGCTCAAAAGCGCCAATCAACAGACCGCTGGCGCAACAGTTTTCGCCTATGCGGTCAACGACCCAGAGCGCTACGGCGTGGTGGAGTTCGACAACGCGGGGCGGGCTATCAGCCTGGAAGAAAAGCCACTCGCACCAAAAAGCCGCTATGCGGTGACCGGTCTGTACTTCTACGACAACCAAGTTGTAGACATGGCCAAGCAGGTCAAGCCCAGTGCCCGCGGAGAGCTTGAGATCACGGACCTCAACCGCATGTACTTGGACAAGGGCGCACTTGATGTGCAGACCATGGGGCGCGGGTATGCCTGGCTCGACACAGGCACCCATGAGTCCATGCTGGAGGCAAGCCAATTCATCTACACCATTGAAAATCGACAAGGCCTTAAAGTCGCCGCGCCGGAGGAAGTGGCTTGGAGAAGCGGCTGGATCAACAATGCCCAATTGGAGTTACTTGCAGGCCAACTGGCCAAATCGGGCTACGGAAAGTACCTGTTGCGATTACTTCAGGAAGCGGTGTATTGATGCCACACTCACCTACATGAAGCCGCCCCCATGAAGGTTACCTCCACGGCCATCGCCGACGTGCTGCTGCTCGAACCCACGGTGTTCGGGGACACGCGCGGTTTCTTTTTTGAGAGCTTCAATGCCCACGTGTTTGAGCAGGCCACGGGGGTCAAGGCCGTCTTTGTACAAGACAACCATTCCCGCTCGACCGAGGGCGTGCTGCGTGGCCTGCACTACCAGGTGCAACGCCCGCAAGGCAAGCTGGTTCGCGTGACGCAAGGCGAGGTGTTTGACGTCACGGTGGACATCCGACCAGACTCCAAAACCTTTGGAGCTTGGGTGGGAGTGATCCTCTCGGCAGAGAACAAACGCCAGCTCTGGATTCCGCCCGGCTTTGCCCATGGTTTTTTGGTGCTATCGGACGCCGCGGACTTTCTCTACAAGACCACCGACTACTACGCGGCGCAGCACGAACGTTGCATCCACTGGAATGACCCAACCCTGGCAATTGCCTGGCCTCTAGGAAGCCGCTTACCCATACTCTCGGCCAAAGACGCCGAAGGTCAAGCATTCTTTGACATCAGGTCAGGGAGCGTTTGATTTACAGTGGCGTGACCAAGTCCGCTGCATTGCAGCCATTTTCAGCACTATACCGACGGCACAATGGCATCTTCAGTTGATTCACTGTTACAAGGTTCCAACACCGTGGCACTTCCTGGCATCGGGCGTGCCATGGTCACAGCGGGCAAGCTGGGACAAAAATCAGCCGAAGAGATCTACAGCAAATCCGTCAGCAACAAGAGTAGTTTCATCGCTGAATTGGTCGGCTCTGGCGTGCTTTCGGCGTCCGATCTGGCACACACCCTCTCGGTGGCATTTGCGGCTCCCCTGGTGAACCTAGATGCCCTTGACCCGAAGCGTCTGCCCAAAGGGCTGCTTGACAGCAAGATTTGCCAAGACTATCGGCTGGTCGTACTGAGCAAGCGCAACAACCGGCTCATGGTGGCTACCGCCGACCCATCGGACCAAAGGGCAGCAGAAAAGATCAAGTTTTCGACCCAACTCGGAGTGGACTGGATCATTGCCGAGTACGACAAACTGTCGCGAATGGTGGAGGCCGACAAGGTTACTGCCACCGAGGCAGTCGAAGACATCATTGGCGGCGATTTCGAGTTTGACGAAAGCGCGGTCGATACCGCCACTGAGAACACCCAAGCCACGGCGGAAGTGGAAGACGCGCCGGTGGTGCGCTTCCTGCAAAAGATGCTTCTTGATGCCGTCAGCATGCGCGCTTCCGACCTCCACTTTGAACCCTTCGAGCACAGCTACCGGGTGCGTTTTCGGGTGGACGGCCAGCTGCGTGAGATCGCCAACCCGCCGGTAGCCATCAAGGACAAGTTGGCGTCGCGAATCAAAGTCATCTCCCGCATGGATATCTCTGAAAAGCGGGTGCCCCAGGACGGGCGAATGAAGCTCAAAGTGGGGCCCGAACGGGTGATCGATTTTCGGGTCAGCACCCTGCCCACCCTGTTCGGCGAGAAAATTGTGATCCGAATACTGGATCCGAACAGTGCCAAGCTTGGCATTGACGCCCTGGGCTATGACGCGGAGGAAAAAGAGCGACTGCTCAAGGCGGTGGGAAGGCCCTACGGCATGATCTTGGTCACGGGTCCCACTGGTTCCGGCAAAACGGTTTCACTCTACACCTGCCTGAACATGCTCAACCAGCCCGGTGTCAACATCGCGACCGTGGAAGATCCCTCCGAAATCAACCTGCCCGGCGTCAACCAAGTAAACGTCAATGAGAAGGCCGGTCTCACGTTTGCGGCCGCGTTGCGCTCATTTTTACGGCAAGACCCAGACATCATCATGGTGGGCGAAATCCGCGACGTAGAAACTGCTGACATATCCATCAAGGCGGCACAAACAGGGCACTTGGTGCTCTCCACCTTGCACACCAACGACGCCCCCACAACACTCACGCGCATGAGGAACATGGGTATCCAACCTTTCAACATCGCGTCCAGCGTGATACTGATCACCGCACAGCGCTTGGCGCGCAGGCTTTGTCTCAGCTGCCGCGCGCCTATGGAAATACCCAAAGCCGCACTACTGGACGCTGGTTTCACACAGCAAGACCTAGACGGCAGTTGGAAACCGTACAAGCCGGTTGGCTGCGCTAGCTGCAATCTGGGCTTCAAAGGCCGGGTCGGCATTTACCAGGTCATGCCGATCACTGAGGCTATTCAGCGCATCATTTTGCAAGATGGCAGCTCACTGGATATCGCCAAGCAGGCCGAGCGCGAAGGCGTGCGTTCGTTGCGCCAATCCGGCCTGAACAAAGTCAAGATGGGACTGACTTCACTGGAAGAAGTTTTGGCCGTCACCAATGAGTAAGTCGATAGCCAAGGGACAATATGGCAACGACTAAGCCCAAGACCAGCGAAAGCAAGGACGCCGTTTACGAATGGGAGGGTAAGGACAGGAACGGAAAACAGGTGCGTGGAGATATGCGCGCCGCTGGGGAAAACCAAGTCAAGTCTGCATTGCGCCGCCAGGGCGTCACCTTGAGCAAGCTCAAAAAGCGCCGAATGCGATCAAGCCGGTCCATCAAGCCCAAGGACCTTGCAATATTCACCCGCCAGCTCGCGACCATGATGAAGGCTGGTGTGCCTTTGCTTCAAGCCTTCGACATCGTGGGCCGCGGCAATCCCAACCCCAGCGTGACTCGGCTGCTCAACGACGTTCGCAACGATGTCGAGACCGGCACCTCGCTGAGCAACGCGTTTCGCAAGTACCCGCTCTACTTCGACAAGCTGTACTGCAACTTAATCGAAGCGGGTGAGTCTGCAGGCATCTTGGACCAATTGCTGGACCGCCTGGCTGTCTACATGGAAAAAACCGAGGCCATTAAGTCCAAGATTAAGTCTGCGCTGATGTACCCGATCACGGTGCTGATCGTCGCCTTTGTGGTGGTTTCTGTGATCATGATCTTCGTGGTGCCTTCCTTCAAAGAAGTCTTTGCCTCATTTGGTGGAGAGCTTCCGGGGCCCACATTGATGGTCATTGCCATGAGCGAGTTCTTTACCGCCTATTGGTATTTGATATTCGGCGCGTTGGGCGGGGGAGTCTATTTCTTCTTAGAGTCTTGGAAACGGGACATTCGGGTTCAGGCCTTCATGGATCGTCTAATGCGAAAGCTTCCAGTGTTCGGACCCCTGGTTGAAAAGTCATGCATCGCACGCTGGACGCGGACCCTTTCCACCATGTTTGCGGCAGGCGTACCCTTGGTGGAGGCACTGGACTCGGTGGGAGGTGCCGCCGGCAATGTTGTTTATGCAGAGGCCACCCAAAAGATTCAGCAAGAGGTTTCCACTGGCACCGCGTTGACGGCCGCTATGTCTAACGCGGATCTGTTCCCTTCCATGGTGCTGCAAATGTGTGCCATCGGCGAAGAGTCCGGCTCCATTGACCACATGCTGTCCAAGTGTGCGGACTTCTACGAAGCCGAAGTGGACGACATGGTGGCGGGCATCTCGAGCTTGATGGAGCCCATCATCATTGTGGTACTGGGCGGCATCATCGGCGGCATCGTGGTGTCCATGTACCTGCCTATCTTCAAACTTGGACAGGTGGTGTGATGCTGTCTGGGGTACCTAGTCTCGATGCCGGTTTGTTCGCACTGGCAGGCCTCTTGGTTGGCAGCTTCATCAACGTTGTGGTGTACCGTCTGCCCAAGATGCTGGAGCGACGGTGGGCTGCAGAGTGCGCAGAGTCTTCTGGCGCCACGCCCAATGAACAAGCGCCCTTCAATCTAATGGTTCCGCGTTCCCGCTGTAATCATTGCGGCCACCCGATCTCCTGGCACGAAAACATTCCCATCGCCAGCTACCTCTACTTGGGTGGGAAATGTTCGGTTTGCGCCTCGCCAATCTCTGTTCGATACCCCCTGGTTGAGGCCCTCACTGGAGGGCTGTTCTTTTTTTGCGGCTGGGTATTCGGAGCCAACGCCACCGGCGTGGTCTGGAGCGTTTTTTCAGCCATGCTGCTGACTTTGGCGCTGATCGATTGGGACACCACGCTGCTGCCTGACGACATCACGCTGCCTTTGCTGTGGCTGGGCTTGGTGGCAGCTGCTTTGCAATGGACTCCTACTGGCTTGAACTCGGCGCTTTGGGGGGCGGTAGCGGGCTACTTATCTCTGTGGTCTATCTATTGGGGCTTCAAAATCACCACAGGCAAAGAAGGCATGGGCTACGGCGACTTCAAGCTGTTCGCAGCGTTGGGCGCTTGGTTTGGCTGGCAAGCTCTCATTCCGCTGATTCTGATTGCTTCGATCGCAGGTGCGGTCGTGGGTCTCGCAATGAAGTTCACGTCCGGCTTGCGCGAGGGCGGCTACATCCCGTTTGGTCCCTTTTTAGCGATGGCTGGCTATGCAGTACTGGTGCTAGGACCAGAAACGGTACGTAGCCTTGCGGGCATTTGAGGTGGGGTCTCGATCCACACGGCTTGGGCTAACTGGCGGCATTGGCAGCGGCAAAAGTACGGTAGCAATGATGCTGGGCCAACTGGGCGCAGCGGTGGTGGATGCGGATGCCATTTCGCGTCAGCTCACCGCGCCCAGCGGCGCGGCGATTCCCGAGATCGCGCAACAGCTTGGTCCGCATTGCATTGCAAGCGACGGTGGCTTGGACCGTGCCGGTGTACGAGACTTGGTATTTCGCAATCCCGACGCCAAGCTTCAACTTGAGCGCATCATCCACCCCTTAGTGGCACAAGAGGTCAAACAGCAGGTCGCATCTGCACAGCGTTCCGCAGTCCCCTGCATCGTGCTGGATATTCCGCTGCTTGTAGAGTCGGCGAATTGGCGTGCCCGCGTGGACCGGGTGCTGGTTGTCGACTGCATAGAAGCGACGCAAATCGCTCGCGTCATGCAGCGCAGCGGGCTGGCTTTGGCCGAGATTGAACGCATACTGCGCATTCAGGCCAGCCGCCACCAGCGCCTCAAAGCGGCAGACCTTGTGCTCTACAACGAAGGGCTGACCATGGACGAACTGGGGCGTGAGGTACGCCAGATTGGGGCGAAGTTCGGGCTATGATTCGGTGACTGGAAAGCGCAGTGTGATTCTTTACGAGTACCCCTTCAACGAGCGAATTCGCACCTACCTGCGGCTGGAGCAGCTTTTCCTAAGGTTGGGTGTTCTGGTGTCGCGCAGCCACGCGGTAGACCACCACTTTGCCCTCACCACCATCTTTGAAGTGATGGATGTCGGAGCCCGGGCCGACCTCAAATCCGATGTATTGCGCGACCTAGAAAAGCAAAAGCAAACACTCAATGGCTACCGTGGGAACCCGGCCATCGCAGAGTCGGTACTGGACCGTGTGGTTGCACAGGTCGAACAATGTTTTGAGGCGCTCAATCGCCTTCCCGGCAAAGCCGGTCAGGCGCTTACGGAGAACGAGTGGTTGATGAGCATTCGAAGCCGCGTGGGCATCCCGGGTGGTACTTGTGCGTTTGATTTGCCTGCCTACTTCGCCTGGCAACAGCGCAGTGATTCGGCCCGCCGATCCGATTTACAGCGTTGGATTGCCACATTGGTGCCCTTGGCCGAGTCCATCCAACTTTTGCTAAAGATGCTGCGTGACGGGGGTGCACCGCAAAAGGTGGTCGCCGTGGGCGGCCAGTTTCAGCAGAACCTACCTCAAGGACGGACCTTTCAGTTGCTGCGTTTGGCCATTGACCCGGGGTTGTGCTTAATCCCGGAGATCAGTGGTAACAGATTGCTGGTATCCATCCGCATGCTGCGCCAGGACGCCGACGACAAGTTGCACGCATGCCAAGAGGACGGTGCGTTTGAAATCGCGCTCTGTTCCTGACCTTATGTACATGGGCTGTGTTTGACACCATGCAATGCAAGATGGTTCCATGTCCGGCGTGCGGGGCAGACAGCGTGTTTGCGCCCTCCAATCCATTTCGGCCGTTTTGTGGCGAGCGCTGCAAGAGCCTCGATCTCGGCGCCTGGGCGGACGAAGCGTTCCGCGTGCCAGTACGCCCTGAGGCCGAAGATGCGGCTCCGGAAGCCCATAACTCAAGACAGTAGACCGCGCTCCTGGGCGAGCCAGTCCAGTACCGGCAAGGTGCCAGGCAACACCGGCTGCAGCTTGACTGGCAACTGGGTCCAGACAAACGACTGGCCCTCACGCATTTGCAAGGCGCCGACCCACGTGAACACCTTACAGAAATGCAGACGCACCAAGGCATGGGGATAGTCAACCACCTCGGACTTCCACGGCCGCGCCGAACCTATGGTGACGCCCAACTCCTCCAACAGTTCCCGCGCGAGCGCCTGCTCGACTGACTCGGCTGGCTCGAGCTTACCGCCAGGGAATTCCCAGTAGCCTGCGTACGCCTTGCCAGCAGGCCGGGTTGTCAACAAAAAGGCGCCGTCAGGTCGTATCAACACCCCAACCGCCACTTCGGTGACCGGTCGGTTGGCACCACCACCTTGGCGAGGCACATCCGCGTCAGCCACCAAAGGCGTTGGCTGGTGGGCCTGGTGCATCAGCGCGACGCCTTACGTCCCGCAAAGTCACGCGCGAATTGCCAGGCCACCCGCCCACTGCGAGATCCACGCTCCAATGCCCACAAAAGCGCCTCTCCACGCGCAGCAGCAACCTCGTCGGGTGCAACGCCCAGCACGTCCAGCCACTGCGATGCAATATGCAAGTACTCGTCCTGGGAAAACGGGTAAAAGCTCACCCACAGACCGAAACGCTCGGACAGGGAGACTTTTTCCTCCACCGCCTCGCCAGGGTGGACTTCCCCATCCTGGGTGTGGGTGTAGCTCAGGTTCTCTGCCATGTATTCGGGCAACAAGTGGCGGCGGTTGCTGGTGGCGTAAATCAACACATTGGGGGTGGATGCTGCCACCGATCCATCTAGCACGGACTTGAGTGCCTTGTAGCCGGATTCGCCGTCGTCAAAGCTTAGATCGTCGCAAAAGACAATGAATTTTTCGGGCCGAGATGCGACCACATCTACGATGTCGGGCAGGTCCACCAAATCGGACTTATCCACCTCGATCAGACGCAGCCCCAATGGTGCGTAAGCATGCAGACAGGCACGGATCAAGGAGGACTTGCCGGTGCCCCGCGCGCCCGTGAGCAATACGTTGTTAGCGGTAGCGCCACGCACGAACTGTTCGGTGTTGCGGCATATCTTTTCCTTTTGGACGTCAATTTCCTTGAGGTCCACAAGTGCCATTGCCCCCACATGCTGCACCGGCGCAATAACGCCTTGACCAGAAGTGCGCCTGCGGTAGCGAAAGGCCACAGACGCGCTCCAATCGGGCTGCACCAAACCACGTTCAAGCGCGGCCTCGACGCGCGACATGAACAACTCGGCGCGCGCAAAAAAATGCATTGCTGGATCGGTCATCAGAGGCCTTGGCCAAACAGATCTGGTTCAGGATCGGTAGTCAGCATTGATCGTGACGTAGTCGTGGCTGAAATCACAGGTCCAAACCGTGTCCATCGCTGGCCCGCGCCCAAGGTGTACACGGATTGTGATTTCCGACTGCCGCATCACTCGCTGTCCATCGGCTTCTTGGTAAGCTGGATTGCGACCGCCCTGTGTTACCACATGTACGTCGTCAAGGTGGAGTTCAATCCGATTGGCGTCTAGGTCGACAATCCCAGCGTATCCCACCGCGGCCAGAATGCGTCCTAGGTTGGGGTCGCTGGCAAAAAAAGCGGTCTTCACCAAAGGTGAGTGTGCGATCGCATAAGCCACCTGGCGGCACTCTTGGGGCGACTTTCCACCCTCCACCACCACCGTGATGAACTTGGTCGCTCCCTCACCGTCGCGAACGATCGCATGCGCGAGTTGCCGGGCGACGCCAAGCATCAAGGCGAAAAGTTGCTGACCCTCTTCGCTGTTGATCGAGTCGATAGGGGCATTGCCCGCCCGGTTGCTGGCGATCACCAGTAGCGAATCATTGGTCGAGGTGTCGCCGTCGACGGTAATCCGGTTGAAGGAGGACTCGGCTAAGGCGGTAGCCAAGCCTTGCATCAGATCGGAGTTCACACACGCGTCAGTAGCAATGAAGCCAAGCATCGTGGCCATGTTGGGGCGAATCATGCCCGCGCCCTTGCTGATGCCGGTGACGGTGATGGTGTGTCCGCCAATCTGGGCTTGCGCGCTGTATCCTTTGGCGACCGTGTCGGTGGTCATGATGCCCTCGGCAGCACGCAACCAATGATCGCCAGCGGCGTCTGCGATCGCCGCGTCGAGCCCTGCCACGATGCGCTCGCTTGGCAGTGGTTCCATGATGACGCCCGTGGAGAAGGGAAGAACTTGGGTTGGCTGCAAGCCCAAGCGGTTAGCGAGAGCCTCACACACATTGCGGGAGCGCAGCATGCCGTCGGCACCAGTTCCTGCATTAGCATTTCCGGTATTGATGACCAGTGCACGCACACCCGCATTCGAGGCCAAATGCGTTCGGCACAGGTGCACTGGCGCAGCGCAAAAGCGGTTTGAAGTGAAAACTCCGGCCACGCTGTTGCCCTCATCGAGCAGGAACACTGTCAGGTCTTTGCGCCCGAGCTTTCGCACACCAGCTTCCGTGACACCGATTTGAACACCGGCAATGGGCAAGAGAGAGGCTACTGCAGGTGCAGAGAGGTTCACAGGCATGGTGCTTTCTCAGGCAAGTTTTCCGTGGCAGTGCTTGTACTTCTTGCCACTGCCGCAGGGGCAGGGATCATTGCGACCAACGCGAGGCACATCGGTCGCAGGGCCCGACCGCGCACCGGCCACTTCCGATGCTGCGACCGTCTCGGTCTCGCCAGTTTCAGTCGGAGCGGTGTAGGTGACGTTCGCAATGCTTTCGGCGCGCTCTTCCATCGCCTGCGCGGCCTCGTCGAGCTGGGCGCTGGACTGGATCTTGACGGTCATAAGCAATTTGGTTACTTCGTTCTTGACCGAGTCCAGAAGTTGGCCGAACAGCTCGAAGGCTTCGCGTTTGTACTCCTGCTTGGGCTGCTTTTGCGCGTAGCCGCGCAGATGGATGCCCTTGCGCAGGTAGTCCAATGCGCTCAGGTGGTCGCGCCAATGGGTGTCTAAGCTTTGCAGCAACACCATGCGCTCGAACTTGGTGAAGTTTTCTTCGCCAACCTCAGCCACCTTGCTCTCAAACGCAGCATTTGCCGCAGCGATGGTGGCTTCCAGCAGGTCTTCATCAGTGATGGCACTGGCCTCGCTGACCTGCTTTTCCAAGTCCAGCGCGATGTTCCAATCGTCCGCCAGGGCCTTCTGCAAGCCCTTGACGTCCCACTGCTCTTCTACCGACTCTGCGGGTATGAACTGACGCACCAGATCCGTGAAGCAGCCTTGGCGCAAAGAGGCGATTTGGGCACTGAGCGTCTGCGCGTCCAAAATGGCATTGCGCTGCTGATAAATCACCTTGCGCTGGTCGTTGGACACATCGTCGTATTCCAGCAACTGCTTGCGCATGTCGAAGTTACGGGCCTCTACTTTGCGTTGGGCGCTTTCGATGCTGCGGGTCACGATGCCCGCCTCAATGGCCTCGCCATCGGGCATTTTCAATCGCTCCATGATGGCCCGCACGCGGTCACCGGCAAAGATGCGCATCAACGAATCGTCGAGGCTCAGATAAAAGCGCGAGGACCCAGGGTCCCCCTGGCGACCCGACCGGCCGCGCAACTGGTTGTCAATGCGCCGAGACTCGTGGCGCTCGGTGGCAATGATCCGCAGACCTCCCAGAGCCTTGACGGCCTCATGGTCCTGAGCCCATTGCGCACGCACCGCTTCAACTTGGCGCGCTTTGGTCCCGTCATCAAGTGCAGGATCTGCCTCGATAGCCTCAACGGCCTTCTCCAGGTTGCCGCCGAGCACGATATCGGTCCCACGACCGGCCATGTTGGTGGCGATGGTGATCATCTTGGGACGACCAGCCTGTGCCACGATGTCGGCCTCGCGCGCATGCTGTTTGGCGTTGAGAACCTGGTGTGGCAGGTTTTCTTTTTCCAGCAGCTTCGCGATGATCTCGGAATTCTCAATTGACGTGGTTCCCACCAACACCGGTTGGCCGCGGGTGTAGCAGTCGCGGATGTCTTGGATGGCGGCGTCGTATTTTTCAGGAGTCGTTTTGTAAACCCGATCGAGTTGATCCTCGCGCCGACTCACGCGGTTGGGCGGCACGACCACGGTCTCAAGACCATAGATCTCCTGGAACTCGTAGGCCTCGGTGTCCGCAGTACCCGTCATGCCAGCGAGCTTGTTGTACAGGCGAAAGTAGTTCTGGAATGTGATGGAAGCCAAGGTTTGGTTTTCGGCTTGGATTGCCACCCCTTCTTTGGCTTCCACCGCTTGGTGCAAACCATCGCTCCAACGGCGACCCGTCATTAGGCGACCGGTGAACTCGTCGACGATCACAATTTCACCTTGCTGCACCACGTAGTGCTGGTCTAGGTGAAAAAGGTGCTTAGCACGCAATGCCGCGTACAAATGGTGGACTAGGGTGATATTCGCCGGGTCGTAAAGCGAAGCACCCTCTGCAATGAGCCCGTTGTTGAAAAGAATACGTTCGGCGTTCTCGTGTCCACGCTCGGTGAGAAAAACCTGATGGGACTTTTCGTCCAGCGTGAAGTCTCCAGGCTTGGTAATGCCCTCTCCAGTGTGTGGGTCGGCCTCCCCCTCTTGGCGCTCCAGCAGCGGCACCACCTTGTTCATGGCTATGTACAGCTGGGTGTGGTCTTCCGCTTGGCCGCTGATGATGAGCGGAGTTCGGGCTTCGTCGATGAGGATCGAATCGACCTCGTCAACGATGGCGTAGTGTAGGCCACGCTGCACCCGGTCTGCGACCTCGTACACCATGTTGTCACGCAGGTAATCAAAGCCGAACTCATTGTTGGTGCCGTAGGTAATATCCGCTGCGTAAGCTGCTTGCTTTTGCTCGCGCGAGGTGTGCGGCAAGTTGATGCCCACAGACAAACCCAAAAAATTGTAGAGGCGACCCATCCACCGTGCGTCACGACTCGCAAGGTAATCATTGACCGTAATCACGTGCACGCCTTTGCCAACCAACGCGTTGAGATAGACCGCCAGCGTGGCTGTCAATGTCTTGCCCTCGCCAGTACGCATCTCAGAAATCTTGCCGTGGTGCAAGGACATGCCACCGAGCAATTGAACGTCGAAATGACGCATCTTCATCACGCGTTTGGAGGCCTCGCGCACCACTGCAAACGCCTCGGGCAACAGCGCTTCCAGAGCCTCGCCGTTGGCAATACGTTGTCTAAAGTCCCCTGTTTTCGACTGCAGGGCTTCGTCTGTCAAACGTTCCAACTGCGACTCGAGTGCATTGATGCGCACCACCACAGCGCGGTACTGCTTGAGCAGGCGGTCGTTTCGACTGCCAAAGATTTTTGTGAGAAAGTTGGTTGCCATGCATTCGAGGCCGGTAAAGCGCAGCGGTCCGCGCCAACCAGCAGCATCCTTTTGTCAATACTGTGAAGAGTTGGGGGTACTTCGAAAAAACGCAACGTCATGCACGCCACGTTCATCAAACCGCCCTGACGAATTTTAGCGTTGCGCGGCAACCCCACCGATTTGGCCTGGCTTGCGCTCGTTCTTTGTTAGCAAGGGAGCGGGCACCGAACTACCCGCAGTCAAAAACTTTTGCGGATCCTGCGGCACCCCCTGAACCAACACCTCGAAATGCAAGTGGGGACCTGTTGATCGCCCGGTGCTACCGACAGCCGCAATTTTCTGTCCTCGCTTGATCAAATCACCCTTCTTTACATAAACCTCGGAGGCATGCGCATAGCGAGTCGTCAGGTCGTTACCGTGGTCGACCTCAACCAACTTGCCGTACTGAGGATGAAACTCTTCAGTCACCACAATGCCCCCCGCAGCGGCAAGTATGGGGGTACCCGGATCCGCAGGGTAGTCCAGGCCTGTGTGCAAGGCCGATCGGCCAGTGAACGGGTCAATGCGCCAGCCAAACTGCGAACCTGTGTTGACCGACTGAACTGGCGCCTGCGTAGGAATCATCATCTTTTTGATCTTCTGTTCAAACAGCCGCGACTCGATGATTGTGAGCATGTCGGTGCGCTGGTCGGTCAACCGATCGAGCTCGCTCAAAGTCTGCTCCAGTTCCTCCAAAGTAAGTGACCGCCCCGGCACCAGTACTCCACCACTACCGGGTTTGGCCTTTAAATCTGCGGGATAAACGCCTGAAAGCCCCGAAACTCGTTCACCCAAGGACTCCATCTGCACCAGCTTGGCCTGCATCTCGCCCAACTTTCGGGCCATGACGTCGATGTTCTCCCGAACAAACCGGTCACGTTGCGCGACCTCGTCCTTCACCACCAAGCGCACTAACGAGCCCACAACTGGCCAACCCTCACGAGCGCCCTTCAAGAATACCCAGTGGTACAGCAAGGCTGCCATTAGCATCAGCATCAGCGATGCGAAGAACGTGACTACCAACAGGCGCGCGGCACTGAGTTGAATGCTGTGGCTCTTGGAGAGCCGGGAGTCCGTGATAATCAACTGCACATGCAATCCCCCACTATGGAACCAAAGCGCCGAAACACTGCCGTTACTGTTATGGAAGCCACCCAAAGCTCGCCCATGTTGGCTCAGCTTGTTGCGATGGCCGATCAGTCACGCGAACGCTTAGAAGCCCTTGCGCCACTCATACCAAAAGCACTGCACAACCACATACTGCCCGGACCCACAGAGGGCAACAAATGGAGCTTGCTGGTGGACAACAACGCTGTGGCCGCCAAACTGCGCCAGATCATCCCCGCCCTGGAGAGCCACCTGAAGTCACGCGGGCTCGGTCAAACCTCTATCCGTTTGCGAGTTCGCTCAGGCAAGTGATCAAGGAATGTACTGCAATGGTGCCGATTATCGGATTCGAACTGATGACCTACCGCTTACAAGGCGGTTGCTCTACCAACTGAGCTAAATCGGCGCGGGGCGAGTGTAACCTAGGCAGATTGGGCTTTACTTGCCCCCGACTACTTGACACGGGTAAGCGTGGGACGCGAACCGGGCGGCGGGCGGGGCGCTGGTCCAGCGTCCCCATGGTCTGCAACAACCGTACTTGAAATTCCACCTGAAGATGTGGTGGGTTCCTCGGCGTCTTCGTCCAAGTTTTGGACCAAAGGGAACGCCATGCCTTGGCCATTCTCGCGAGCGTAAATCGCCAGTACTCGATTCACAGGGATCAAGATATCCCTGGCAACCCCGCCAAAACGCCCTTTGAACTCAATGTAATCGTTGCCCAACTTCAAGGCACTGGTTGCATCGAAGCTGATGTTCAAAACGATTTCACCGTCCTTGATGTATTCATTGGGTACTCGGACAGACTCATCCGCATGCACTGCAATAAATGGCGTGAAAGCGTTGTCTGTACACCACTCATACAAGGCACGAATCAGGTATGGGCGGGTCGACGCAAGCGCGTTGCTGTCCATGCCGGTCAGCCTCCAAACATCACTTGCGCATCACCTTTTCTGACGGAGTAAGCGCTTCGATATACGCTGGCCGCGAAAAGACTCGTTCGGCATACTTCAACAGCGGTGCCGCGTTTTTACTGAGGTCGATACCGTAGTAGTCAAGACGCCAGAGCAGCGGAGCAATGGCAACATCCAGCATGGAGAAGTTCTCACCCAGCATGTACTTGTTTTTCAGGAAGACTGGGGCAAGTTGGGTCAAGCGATCACGGATGTGCGAACGCGCTTTATCGAGCGCCTTTTCATTACCCTTGGATGCACGGGCCTCCAACGTGGAAACATGTACAAACAACTCCTTCTCGAAGTTCAGCAGAAAAAGACGCACGCGGGCCCGGTCGACGGGATCGCCGGGCATGAGCTGAGGATGCGGAAAACGCTCGTCTATGTACTCATTGATGATGTTTGACTCGTAGAGGATCAGGTCACGTTCCACCAGGATCGGAACTTGGCCGTAAGGATTCATCACGCTGATGTCTTCTGGCTTGTTGTAAAGATCCACATCACGGATCTCAAAGTCCATACCTTTTTCAAACAGCACAAAGCGGCAGCGATGCGAAAAGGGGCAGGTTGTTCCTGAATACAGCACCATCATGGCGAAAGACTCCTAAAAATCAAAAGGAGTGGGCCACTGGTCGTCAGCCCACTCCACAATTGCAAATGCGCAAAGCGTGCGCACGCTAACAGCAAAACCTACTTGATGTCTTTCCAAAAGGCGACGTTGAGACGCCAAGTGAAAAGTGTGAGAAGCCCCAGAAACAGGAGAACCACGACGCCAACACGTACACGGGTGTTAGCGGCCGGCTCGGCCATCCATTGCAGGTAGCTCACCAAATTGCCCATTTCGTTGTCGAACTCGGCTTGGGTCAGGGTGCCTGGCGTCAACTGCGTCCAGCCTTTGAACACCTGCGTCTGGTGGCCATGTTCTTCAATGGTGTCGAAGACAGGTGCCCGCATGCCTTGCAGTTCCCACAGCACGTGGGGCATACCGACGTTGGGGAACGCCAAGTTGTTCCAGCCAGTAGGCTTTGTGTCATCGGGGTAATAGGTGCGCAGATAGGTGTACAGGTAGTCGGCGCCAGGGCCCATACCGACCGCAGACCTGGAGCGCGCAATGAGGGTCAAATCGGGTGGGTTGCCACCGAACCACTCTTTGGCCTGACGTGGGTCCACGGACACCTTCATTGTGTCGCCCACTTTGTCGGTAGTGAAAAGCAGGTTGTCCTTGATCTCCTGTTCGGTCAAACCGATATCTTTGAGCCGGTTGTAGCGCATGAATGCAGCAGCGTGACAGTTCAAGCAGTAGTTCACGAAGGTCTTGGCGCCACTTTGCAGAGCCTCCAAGTCGTTCGTCTTGTCGGGCGCCTTATCCCAGGCAATACCGCTAGAAGCTGCATGCGAAGAGATCGCCACGCTCAAACCCATCAACAGGGCCAGAATGATTTTTTTCATGGTGGTGAACTCCTCGCTCAATGGGCCACAAAGTTGACGCGTGCAGGCACGGGCTTGGGTTCACCCAGGCGACTCCACCACGGCATGAGGAGAAAAAATCCGAAATAGAACAAGGTTCCAACTTGCGATACACGCTCGCCAACCAATGACGTTGGCTTGACGCCCAAGTAGGCCAAGATCAAAAAGTTGATCACAAACAAGCCGTACACATACTTGTGCCAGCTCGGACGGTAGCGAATGGACTTGACTGGGCTGTAGTCGAGCCAAGGAAGGAAAAACAGGATGATGACTGCGCCACCCATCACCACAACGCCCCAGAACTTGGCATCGATCGACAACATCATGGCCGCCAAACCGGCAGCCAGCACTGCAATGACGCCCTTCACCACAGAGGGCAACTTGGTCTTGAACATACCAAACGCCGCAGCGGCAACAACGCATGCAATCAGCACATACATCATTTCTGTAGTGATGGCACGCAACATCGAATAGAAGGGCGTGAAATACCAAACAGGTGCGATGTGCAAAGGCGTCTTCAGCGGGTCGGCGGGTATGAAGTTGTTGTACTCCAAGAAATAGCCACCAAACTCAGGTGCAAAAAACACAATGGCAGTGAACACCATCAGGAACACACTCACCATAAAGATGTCGTGCACGGTGTAGTAGGGGTGGAAGGGAATGCCATCCAAGGGGTGGCCCTGCGCGTCTTTGGGTGCATTCGGTCCTTTGATCTCGATACCGTCGGGGTTGTTGGAGCCGACATCATGCAGTGCCAACAAATGGGCCACAACCAGTCCGAGCAGTACCAAGGGGACCGCGATCACGTGGAAACTGAAGAAGCGATTGAGTGTTGCATCGCCAACCACATAGTCGCCACGGATGAGCAACGCCAAGTCGGGGCCGATGAAGGGAATCGCAGCAAACAGGTTGACGATCACCTGAGCGCCCCAGTACGACATCTGGCCCCAGGGGAGGAGGTACCCCATGAAGGCCTCTGCCATCAGGCAAAGAAAAATTGCACAGCCAAAAATCCAGACCAGCTCACGCGGCTTGCGGTAGCTGCCGTACATCAGACCGCGGAACATGTGCAGGTACACGACCACGAAAAACGCCGAAGCGCCTGTGGAGTGCATGTAGCGAATCAACCAACCCCAAGGCACATCGCGCATGATGTACTCGACTGAGCCAAAGGCCAAATTGGCGTCCGGCTTGTAGTGCATCACCAGAAAAATACCGGTCACGATCTGGATGACCAAGACCAACATTGCCAAGGCGCCGAATGCATACCAAAAATTGAAATTCTTGGGTGCGTAGTACTCCGCCATGTGCACGCGGTAGGCCTCAAAGGCCGTTGGGAACCGGTTCTGAAACCAGTTCGTCACATGTTCGCCTGCCGAGGCGTTGGGGGAGATTTCTTTGAACTCAGCCATTTTCACGCGCCTCAGGCTTTCTTATCTTCACCGATTAGCAACTTGCTGTCGGAGAGGAACATGTGGGGAGGAACTTCGAGGTTATCTGGAGCAGGCTTGTTTTTGAACACGCGCCCGGCCATGTCGAATGTGGAACCATGGCATGGGCAAAAGAACCCACCCTTCCAGTCATCCGGCAAGGAGGGTTGGGCGCCCAACTGGAACTTGTCTGACGGAGAACAACCCAAGTGGGTGCAAATGCCCACTGCCACAAACACGTCCGGACGGATAGAGCGGCCTTCATTGCGCGCGTACTCAGGCGTGAACTCTTCGGGCTTGCGTTTGGACTCTGGGTCGGCCAGCTGGTCGGTCAGGGCGCTCAGGGTTGCAAGTTGCTCTGGGGTCCTGCGCATCACCCACACGGGTTTGCCGCGCCACTCCACTGTCACTTTTTCACCCGGCTTCAACGCTGCGATGTCAACCTCAACCGCTGCCCCAGCGGCTTTGGCCCGCTCAGATGGCTGAAAGCTGCTGACAAACGGCACTGCGGTGGCAACTCCGGCGACCGCGCCAGCGCAGCCGGAAGCGATCAGCCAGGTTCTCTTGCTAGAGTCGACCTGTGCGGTCGCAACATGGGTTTCACTCATGAGAATCCTCAATGAATTTCGGTACAAAGGTGAGCTAGGATTGTAGCTGACGCAAAAGTGCCAACTTGGTCACCCGCAGCAAGGGTTTTTCATCCAGCGTCCCGGGGCATCACCTGCCAAAGCCGGTCCAAGACCACAGGAGTCCACAACGATGGGAATGTTGCAAGAGTTCAAGGAATTCGCCGTCAAAGGTAACGTCATCGACCTCGCGGTGGGCGTGATGGTCGGGGCCGCCTTTGGGAAACTGGTCGATTCTGTCGTGGGCGATTTGGTGATGCCACTCATCAGCTCCGTGCTCGGAAAGCTGGACTTCTCCAGCATGTACTGGGTGGTAGGCGCCGTGCCCGCGGGTACAGAAAACACACTTTCTGCACTCAAAAAGGCAGGCGTTCCTGTATTTGCCTATGGCAACTTCTTGACGATTGCTCTGAATTTTTTGGTGCTCGCTTTCATCATTTTTGTGATGGTCAAACAGATCAACCGCCTGAAGCGGAACGCACCTGCTCAGCAGGAGGCTCCTGCGCCCGCGCCTGAGTCTCAAGAGGTGTTGCTGTTGCGCGAAATCCGCGACAGCCTCAAGAAGCAATAAGCTGCCTTGCGGCCCGCAGGGCTGCCACCAGGCTCGAGGGATCCGCTCTTCCCGTGCCAGCAATGTCGAAAGCGGTTCCATGGTCTGGGCTGGTTCGCACCAGAGGCAGACCCAGGGTGACATTGACACCCTGCTCCACCCCGAGGTACTTCACCGGGATCAAGCCCTGGTCGTGGTACATCGCCACCACGACATCAAATGCACCCACGCGGCCCAGCGCGTGCCGCGAACGCATAAAAACGGTGTCGGGCGCCCACGGACCACTCACCTGGCAGCCTGACGCGCGCGCAGCCGCAACTGCCGGCACGATCACCTCCAGTTCCTCCCGGCCAAACAAACCGCCTTCGCCCGCATGGGGATTCAAGCCAGCGACGCCAATTTGGGGCGATCGACCGAGCAGCTTGCCCAGGGCTGCATGGGTCACCATCAGCGTCTCAAGCACACGCTCAAAAGTGACAGCGGCGATCGCGTCACGCAATGACAGATGGATACTGACCAACACTGTGCGAATTTCGCTGTTCATCAGCATCATGCGGACCGGAATCTGTTCGACCGGCTTCCCCAGAAACTCTGCTGCCACCGCCTGGAGCAGCTCGGTATGGCCCGGGTAGCGGCTGTAGGGCGCACCCGCGGCTGCGAAGGCCTCTTTGTGGATGGGTGCGGTCACGATGGCGGCTAGCTCATTGCGCATCGCCGCCTGCGCGGCCCACACGATGCAGGCGCCCGCAAACGCGCCGGCGGCAGGGTTTACTTGTCCGTGAGCCACCGCCTGCAATGGCCCTGTCGGCTGAAGCACTGCGATGCAAGGGGTCGCCAATTTAGTGTAAGCATGCGGGGTATCGACTGCCACTACGGGAATCTCTATCGGGCATGCACCTTGTTGCTTGAGCAGCGCGGCGGCTCTTCGTAGGGTGTGTAGGTCGCCGACCACGAAACAGTCGCGGGCGGCATCCGGAGCTTCACAGTACGTCTTGACGATGATCTCTGGGCCGATGCCTGCAGCGTCACCCATGGTGATGGCGATGGGGGCGGTCACGTCCAAGGCTTTCACGCTGGGTTGTCGATGTCGATAAACAGGTGCTCCAGGCCATGCTGCGCGGCTACGTGAGACGCCAACGCTGACACGCCGTAACGCTCCGTTGCATGGTGTCCGCACGCCAGGTACGAGACGCCGCATTCACGCGCATAGTGGGCCTGAGGCTCGGAAATTTCACCGGTTACAAACACATCGGCTCCCGCTGCGATGGCGGCCTCAAAGTAGCCTTGTGCGCCGCCGGTGCACCATGCGATGCGACGAACCGGCGCCCGGTTGGCGTCGACCACGGTAACCGCGCGTCCAAGCTTGCCGGCGATCTGGTCGGCCAAAGCGTGGGCGCTGGCGAGTGGTCCGCCCACGGGTTCACCCAGCCATCCAAGCTGTTGCTCACCGAACCGCGCAGTGGGCAACCACCCGAGCAACGCGCCGAGCTGGGCGTTGTTACCCAAGGACTCATGCGCGTCTAGGGGCAAATGGTAGGCCAGCAGATTGATGTTGTGCTGCAAGAGCAAACCCAAGCGCTGGCGCATCCAGCCGGTGACGCGACCGTCATTGCCCCGCCAAAACAAACCGTGGTGCACCACCAAGGTATCGGCCTGCGCAGCCACCGCCGCTTCGATGAGCGCCAAGCTCGCGGTGACGCCCGAGACCAGCCTTTGAACCTGCGGCCGACCCTCCACCTGCAGTCCATTGGGACAATAGTCCTTGAACCTCTCTGGTTGCAGCAAATTGTCAAACGCCGACACCAACTGTGCGCGCTCCATCATGGTTGCTCCTCCAAGTTATGCGGTGCGCCCACGGGCGATGGCGCCACCTCCAAATTGCTGTCGCAGCCCACACCTGCCGCGATCCACCGCCGTGCGCCCCAGGCCAAGACCCGTGTTAACCCAGGCTCAGCGAAGCGCAACCACGCGGGCAGCACCTCCTTGGCGACCTTTTGCGGCGTAGATACCACACCACACCGGTACCGCAGCGCTTGGGGCTCCCACACCAGGCCGGGGCACGCGCCACGGCGCTGTCGAAACAACATCATTCCCAGTGGGCAGGGCTCCACTGCACAACACACACCGCAGCCGTTGCAGGCAGCTCCCATCGCCGGCTTGGCAGAGGCCGCTGCTTCGATATGGATCACAAAAGGCTTGGAGCTGATCGGGCCGCGCAGATGCATGGCCTCACTGTATCGGGATCTGTGGTCGAGCCTACAATTTGTTGCTATGAAACGATTCTGGTTGGTTTTTTCCCAGGCCGTGACGGTGTTGGTGGCAGCCTACTTTGTGGTCGCCACGCTCAAACCGCAGTGGCTGGACCGCACGCCGACCATGTCCAATGTGGTGGCACTCCTCGAAGCTCCTGCAACGGCACCGGGGGCGGTCCCGGCGGGAAGCTTTCGGATCGCGGCGCAAAGGGCCTCTGCGGCGGTTGTCAGCATCAGTACCAGCAAGGCGTCGCGCCAAAATCCATCGTCCAGAGACCCTTGGTTCCGATTTTTTTATGGTGAGCAGGGTGAAGAAAACCAAAGTGGGCTGGGAAGCGGCGTCATCGTCAGCCCCAACGGCTACGTTTTGACCAACAACCACGTCATTGAAGGCGCGGATGAAATTGAGGTGTTTTTAAACGACAGTCGGCACGGCACCGCCAAAGTCATTGGCACCGACCCGGACACCGATCTGGCCGTGCTGAAGATCGAGCTTGACCGCCTGCCCGTGATTGTGCTGGGCAACTCAGACCAGCTTGAAGTAGGCGATCAAGTGCTCGCCATTGGCAACCCATTTGGCGTGGGGCAAACGGTCACCAGTGGGATTGTGAGCGCCTTGGGCCGCAACCAACTGGGCATCAACACCTTTGAGAACTTCATCCAGACCGATGCGGCCATCAATCCAGGTAACTCGGGCGGCGCCTTGGTCGACACCAACGGCAATTTGTTGGGCATCAACACCGCGATTTACTCCCGCTCCGGTGGAAGCATGGGCATTGGGTTTGCCATCCCGGTGTCCACCGCCAAGATGGTGCTGGATGGCTTGGTCAAGGACGGGCAAGTGACACGTGGTTGGATTGGTGTCGAGCCCAATGACTTGTCGCCCGAGTTGGCGGAAGCGTTCGGTGTTCAGGCGCAAGCGGGCGTGATCATCACCGGGGTGCTACAAAACGGGCCCGCCGCCAAAGCCGGCGTGCGGCCAGGGGATGTCATCACGCGCATTGGTGATCGCAGTGTTGCCGACGTCTCCCAGCTTCTGTCCGTGGTAGCTGCTCTGAAACCGGGGGCGCCCGCGCGTTTTTCGGTTACGAGAAAAAACCAGAATTTGGAGATCGAGGTAACACCAGGTGTCAGGCCACGGCCCAAAGTGCCCAGCCCCGAACGCTAGGTTTGCTGTTGTGGGGCGTCGTCCGACGGCGCCTGAGTGTGTCGAATGAATATTTGTGCGGCCCAAATGCCTACCTCGTAGAGGATGCACATCGGTATGGCAAGGGCCAGTTGGGACACCACATCGGGCGGCGTGACAATCGCTGCGATCACGAAGGCGACCACAATGAAATAGCTGCGAAACGCCTTGAGTTTTTCGATGCTGACCATGTTCAAGCGGGCAAGGACGATGACCACAATCGGCACCTCAAAAGCCAAACCGAACGCCAAAAACATTGACAACACAAAGTCAAGGTAGGCCTCGATATCGGGCGTGGCAGTCACCGCCTTGGGCGCAAAGCCTTGGATGAACTTGAAGACCTGCCCAAAAACGAAAAAATAGCAAAACGCCACGCCCACAAAAAACAGCAAAGAACTAGAGATGACCAGGGGCAACACCAGCCGTTTTTCGTGAGAGTACAAGCCTGGCGCGACAAAAGCCCACATCTGCCACAGCACCACGGGCAAGGCCAGCAAAAAGGCTGTCATCAGCATGATCTTGAGCGGCACCAAGAACGGTGAAATGACAGAGGTCGCAATCAGCGTGGCCCCCTCTGGCAGCGTGGACACCAGTGGCGCAGCCAAAATGTCGTAAAGGGCCGCCGGGCCTGGGTAGATCGCCAAGACCACCAAGGCCACACCGACAGCAAGCGCCGCCTTGATCAGGCGGTTGCGCAACTCAACGAGGTGCTGGACAAAAGGTTGCTCTGTACCAGCGAGTTCGTCGTCTTTGGGTGGGTCTTGGGCCATAAATCGGGCGTAACTTGAAGGCTCAGCTCAGTCGCGTTGGTCTGTACCGGGCCACGCGGGCAGCGCCCGAAAGTGCCTTGGTGCGAACGCCGCTACGTGCCTTGTACCAGTTGGGAACTGCGCCCTGTTTGAGGCGCCAGTTCTTTTGAGGCCGCTTGTACACAGGGAAACTGGGCTCCAACGATGCATTGAGTTCCACAGTGGACTCTGCCCAAGACTTCTCGAAATCGGACGCTTGGGTTTGGATGGAGCTTTCCACCGCCTGGGCCGCGCCCTCTACCGACTCCCGCATCTTCTTGAGCTCTTCGAGGTCCATGGAACGGTTGACTTCCGCCTTCACATCGGACACGTAGCGCTGGGCCTTGCCCAGCCACGCGCCCAAGGTGCGCGCCACGCGGGGAAGCTTCTCAGGACCGATCACGACCAGTGCAACCACACCGATCAACGCGATCTTCGATATACCAAGGTCAATCACGCGGGTTGCACGCTAGAAACAAGCGTTGCGCCAAAAGAGAACTCAAGACTTTTGCCGCGCTTCTACATCGATCGTGGTTTTTTCCGTGGCGGCGTTGGCAACTTGCGAGGGTGCAGCGGCAGGCTTCTCTTCGGTAGAGGTCGTACCGTCTTTCATGCCGTCCTTGAAACCCTTGACTGCGCTGCCCAAATCTCCGCCCATGTTCTTGAGCTTCTTGGTGCCAAACACCATGACCACGATCAACAAAACGACCAGCCAATGCCAAATTGAAAATGAACCCATGGGGTGCTCCTAACAGTAACAGTGAATTCTAGTCTGCGCTCAACCACGCGCCCAAGGCCGCGGACCACCCATCACGTGGAAATGCAAGTGGTGAATTTCCTGACCGCCTTCAGCACCAGTGTTGGTGACCAGCCGGAACCCACCTTGCGGGTAGGGCCTGCAACCAGTTTGCAAGGCAAGCTGGGGCACCAAGGCCATCAGCCGCCCCATCAGGCCAGCGTGGCTCGCATCCAAATGTGCCATGGACGGGATGTGCGCCTTAGGGATGATAAGAAAGTGCACCGGCGCCCAAGGGTTAATGTCGTGAAAGGCAAAAAACTCGGCGTCCTCGTACGCCACCCGCGACGGAATCTGACCGGCGGCAATTTTGCAGAAAATGCAACTGGCATCGTGTTCCATGGAGGCCTCGGTCATGGTGCTGCGTCAGCCGGTGACGGCATTGCATGGCCCTTGTGCATCGCGACAAAGCCTTTCACGACGCGGTAGAGAAACCAAATAGATATGCATGTCCAGGCAATCCAGCCGGGTGCCAGCAGCAAAACCCACAACGGCGCGGTCAACAGGTACAAGGCGGCCGCAATCAGCACGGTGCGAATGCGCCAGCGAAAGTGGGAGGCGTGCCAGGTGCCCTCAGCATCGCTGCGCTTGACCAAGTCCAGCACCAAGGCAGCAATCAGCAGCATCGGGCCAAACTGCCCGCCCGGAACGACGGCTCCCACTGCCACCACCAAATGCAGCACATAGCTGATGGTGCCTATGGTGTTAAGGGACTGGAGCCTTTGCAAGGCTGCAGCGTCGGATGTGATGGGCCTGGTGAAATTCTGGGTCATAGGGTTGCTCCTGGGTTGGCGTGCGCCGCATCGCGCGCCTGCGCTTTGCGCAGGGCTTTCTCGTCGATGCCGCTGGTGCCCTCGCGCCGCTGCAGCTCGGCAATCACATCATTGGGTGACAATCCGTAGTACGACAGCGCGATCATGCAGTGAAACCATAGGTCTGCGATTTCGGACACAACCTTGGCCGTGTCTGCGCCGTGGTCTGTGTCCTTGGCTGCCATCACGACCTCGGTGGCCTCTTCGCCGATCTTTTTCAGGAAGGCGTCTGGCCCCAAACGCAAGAGCCGGCCCACATAGCTCACATCTGCTTGTCCTGGGACGGCGCCTTTGCGGCTCTCGATCACGGCGGCCAAGCGGGCAAGCACGTCCTGGGAATGCTCTGAAGGCGGAAGATGTGACATGCTGTTGGCGCTCATGGCTGTGGGTACATGGACCGCGGGTCTTTCAACACAGGCTCCACGGTCTCCCACGTGCCATTCTTCAATACGCTGAAAAAGCAGCTATGGCGCCCGGTATGGCAGGCAACGCCTGGCACATGGCCAACTTGGGTCACTTTGAGCAACACCACATCGTTGTCGCAGTCCAAACGGATTTCGTGCACCTTTTGCACATGCCCAGACTCTTCACCCTTGAACCACAGCTTGGCGCGGGAGCGGCTGTAGTACACCGCGCGGCCTAACTCCGCTGTGGTTTGCAGGGCTTGCCGGTCCATCCATGCGAACATCAACACGTCGTTGCTGCCCTGCTCTTGGGCAATCACCGGGACTAGGCCCTGCGCGTCCCACCGTACTTGGTCCAACCAGTTCATCACCACATTGTCGGCTAAATGCGCACCGGTATGCCGCGCTCGGCCATGCGCGCCTTGGCTTGGCCCACTGTGAACTCGCCATAGTGGAAGATGCTGGCCGCCAGCACCGCATCGGCACCGCCTTGCTGCACCCCGTCTGCCAAATGATCCAGCGTGCCCACGCCGCCCGAAGCAATCACCGGCACCGCCACCGCATCGGCCACCGCGCGGGTCAGCTCCAAATCGAAGCCAGACTTGGTGCCATCGCGGTCCATGCTGGTCAGCAGAATTTCACCAGCGCCGCGGCGCGCCATGTCGACCGCCCATTCCACCGCGTCCAAGCCAGTGTTCTTGCGACCACCGTGGCTATAAACATCCCAACCCGGACCGATCGCAACGCCGTCGACGGTACGCGCACTCTCGGTCGCCGACCGACGCTTGGCGTCAATGGCAACGACGATGCATTGGGCGCCATACTTAAGCGATGCATCCTCGATCACCTGCGGATTGGCAATGGCAGCGGAGTTGAAACTCGTCTTGTCGGCACCGGCATTGAGCAAGCGGCGCACATCGTCGACGGTGCGCACCCCACCACCCACCGTCAGCGGAATAAACACCTGCGAAGCAACCGCCTCGATGGTGTGCAACAGCAGGTCGCGCCCGTCGCTGGTGGCGGTGATGTCCAGAAACGTCAGTTCGTCCGCACCCTGTGCGTTATAGCGCGCGGCAATCTCCACTGGGTCGCCAGCGTCACGCAACTCCACAAAGTTGACGCCCTTGACTACCCGCCCGCCCGTCACATCCAAGCAGGGAATGATGCGTTTGGCTAGCAAGGTCGGCTATCCGTTGAGCTCGTCAGCACGCGCCTGCGCGGAAGCAAAGTCCAGGTCGCCGCTGTAGATGGCACGGCCACAGATGACGCCCTCAACGCCCTCGTCCTCCACACCACAGAGCGCTTCGATGTCGGCAATGCCCGAAAGTCCACCCGAAGCAATGACAGGGATGGTGAGCGCCTGTGCGAGCTTGACGGTCGCGTCAATGTTGATGCCGCTGAGCATGCCGTCACGACCAATGTCGGTGTAAATGATGGCTTCCACACCATAGTCTTCGAACTTTTTGCCTAGGTCGATCACGTCGTGGCGTGTCAGCTTGCTCCAGCCGTCGGTGGCCACTTTGCCGTCCCGTGCGTCCAGACCCACAATGATGTGGCCACCAAAGGCGGTGCAGGCGTCTTGCAGAAAACCTGGGTTTTTGACGGCTGCCGTGCCGATGATGACGTAGCGCAGCCCCGCATCCAAATAGCGCTCAATCGTGTCAAGGTCGCGAATGCCGCCGCCAAGCTGCACGTCGACTTCGCTGCCCACGTTTTTGAGGATTTTGCGGATCGCCATTTCGTTCTTGGGGTGTCCGGCAAACGCGCCATTGAGGTCCACCAGATGCAGCCTGCGCGCGCCTTTGTCCACCCAACTTCGGGCCATGGCCACGGGGTCCTCGGCAAACGTCGTGGATTGGTCCATGTCGCCCTGTTTGAGGCGAACGCAGTGACCATCTTTCAGGTCAATCGCAGGAATGAGAAGCATGATGGCGGGGGCGGCCGGTGGAGATCAAGGGTTCCAGTGAAGGAAGTTGCGGTAAAGAGCCAATCCGTTGTCTGCGCTTTTTTCAGGGTGAAACTGCGTGGCAAAAATATTATCGCGTGCAAGCGCCGACGCAAAGCGCTGCCCGTAATCAGTCTCGCCGACGATGTGGTGCGCATCCGACGGTTGTGCATAGTAGCTGTGAACGAAGTAAAAGTAGCTTCCGTCGGGCACCTCACCCCACACGGGATGGAGGCTCCCAGCGGCACTGCGCCACACGCGGTTCCAACCCATTTGCGGCACCTTATACCGGCTGCCGTCCGGCTGTGTTTGCCCGGCGAGCTCAAACTTGACCACTTCGCCGGGGATCAGCCCCAGGCAGGGTGTGTCGAGTTCTGCGCTGTGGTCGAGCAGCATCTGCATTCCCACGCACACTCCCATCAGCGGCTTGCGCTGGGCTGCGTGCAGCACGGCGTTGAGCATGCCAGCACCGCGCAGCTCGCGCATGCAGTCACGCATTCCGCCCTGGCCTGGCAACACCACACGGTCTGCGTCCATTACCTCTTGGTGGGTTCGAGCCCAAACGACCCGCACGCCCGTGCCAGCAGCAACATGTTCCACCGCCTGCGTGACTGAGCGCAAATTGCCCATGCCGTAATCGACGACCGCGACGGTTTTCATGCCCTGACTGTCACGCCTACAAAGCGCCCTTGGTCGAAGGAATGCTGCCCAGCGCACGAGGGTCGAGTTCGACTGCAGCGCGCAGCGCACGGGCAAAGGCCTTAAACACGGTTTCGGCCTGGTGGTGAGCGTTCTCGCCCTTGAGGTTGTCAATGTGCAGCGTGATGCCCGCGTGGTTGACAAAACCTTGGAAGAACTCGTGGGCTAGTTGGGTATCGAAGGTGCCCACCATGCCACTTTTGAATGGCACATCCATGACCAAGCCTGGGCGGCCAGAAAAATCGACCACCACGCGGGACAAAGCCTCGTCCAGCGGCACGTAGGCATGACCGTAGCGACGGATTCCCTTTTTGTCGCCCACAGCCTGCTGCACCGCCTGGCCCAGGGTGATACCGACGTCCTCCACCGTGTGGTGTCCATCGATGTGCAAATCGCCGTCGGCTTCGACGTCGAGGTCGATCAAGCCGTGGCGGGCAATTTGGTCCAGCATGTGGTCGAAAAACCCAATGCCGGTGGACAAGCGACTGAGGCCGGTCCCGTCCAGGTTGATCTTTACCCGAATGCGGGTTTCGGCGGTGTTGCGCGACACCTCCGCGGTGCGCGGCGCTTGCGAAGCGGGAACTTCAGCCAGTGCGTAATTCGTCATAGGATTTCCTTCAGGGCCGCCAGAAGTTGTTGGTTTTCGTCTTCGGTACCCACGGTAATGCGCAAGCAGTTCGCCAACAACGAATGCATTCTAGAAACGTTCTTGACCAGAATGCGGCGCGCCTTGAGCGCCTCAAACACGCTGTGGGCGCGGTCGCCCTGCCCCGCAACCCGAACCAAAATCATATTGGCGTCGCTGGGCCAGGTCGTTAGCCCGGGGAAGCTACTGAGGGCTTCCTGCAAGCGTTGGCGCTGCGAACGTACCGATGCAGCCTGGTGCGCATACACCTCGGCATGCTCCAAAGCGAACAGGGCGCACTCGCAGTTGAGAACGCTGACGTTGTAGGGCGGACGCACTTTGTCAATCTGCGCTACCAGCGCCGCATGCCCCAGCAGGTAGCCAATGCGCACTCCGGCCAAGCCGAACTTGCTCATGGTGCGCATCAAGAGCACATGCCCATGCCTCTGCGGTGCGTCACGGATCACGTCCAGGTAGCTGTGGCTAGAGAAGGGTTGGTAGGCCTCGTCCACCACCACCAACGTGCCCACCTCCGCGGCTGCCGCAATCACCCGGGCCATAGACGCCGCTTCCCACAACTTGGCGGTGGGGTTGTTGGGATACGCCAAGTAGACCAAGGCGGGTTGGTGGTAGGCAAGGGCCTCCACCATGGCGAGCACGTCGAGTTCGAAATCCGGCGTCAACGGCACCCCCACGAACTGCAGCCCTTGCAGTTGCGCGCTCATGGCATACATCACAAAACCAGGCGTGGGCGCCAGCACGACCGGCTTGGCACCACCATCGGGCGCGCTGCACGCCAGCGCCAAGAGCGAAATCAACTCGTCAGACCCATTGCCCAGCACCATGCCAAAGTCGGAGGGCAAGCCAGCTTGGTCTGCCAAAGCCTGGCGCAACGCATCAATTCGGCCATCCGGATACCGATTGAGCGCAAGGTGGCCCAGCCGCTCACCCAAAGCCTGCTGCAGCGCAGGCGCCAGGCGGTAGGGGTTCTCCATGGCGTCGAGCTTGACCATGCCAGAGGCGTCTTGCACGACATAGGCTTGCATGGCCTGCACATCGGGCCGGATGCGGCGGTCAATAACCGACTGCACTTCGGGTGGAGTGGCAGGAGCCGGGGTCGTCATGGCGCAATGGGCTCCGGGCTCAGCAAGGGTAGGCTGCCGCCAGTGCGTTGGCGATGACCAGTTGGGCCGACATGTCGGCTTCGTAGACATCGACGTTGCGACGCATCTCGCCTTGGTACAGGCCTTGGGCCATGCGGGGCTCGAGGCGGCGACCGTCTAGGCAAATGCGTGGCTTGGCGCCTTGGCGCACATCATGTGCGTGGGCCTCCACCACACCTTCCATTACACCTACCAAGTAATACAGCACAAAACTCTCACCATGTCGCGCATCCGATGCTTGCACTGCTCGCAACTCACGAATGGTCATGGATTGTGCTGGCGCGCACAGCGCTGCGGCAAAGAGCAGCGCACCCAAAGTGCGCAGGGCCACAGAAGATCGCGGGGATTTCATAAGGCAGACTTGTAGGTGATATCACTAGGGCTTACTTTAGCCGCAGCGCAGCGGCGCAGGCATGGGCCGCGAGGCCTTCGCCCTGGGCGAGCTCAATGGCAATCGGACCCAATACCTGGGCACCGGCTGCGCTCACCTCGATCAGGCTGGAGCGCTTCTGAAAATCGTACACGCCGAGCGGGCTGGAAAAGCGCGCGGTGCCACTGGTGGGCAGCACGTGGTTGGGACCCGCACAGTAATCGCCCAGGGACTCGCTGGTGTAGGCACCCAGAAAGATGGCACCCGCGTGGCGCAGCAAGGGCTCCCAGCGGTGTGGGTCGCGGCTAGAAACTTCGAGGTGCTCCGGCGCAATGCGGTTGCTGATCTCGCACGCCTCTTCCATGCTGCGGGTGTAGATCAACGCACCGCGGTCACTCAGGCTCCTGGCAATGGTGGCTGCGCGCGGCATGGTGGGCAGCAAGCGCTCGATCGATGCTTGCACTTGGTCGATGTAGCTCGCGTCGGGACATAGCAAAATGCTTTGCGCCAGTTCATCGTGCTCAGCCTGGCTGAACAAATCCATAGCCACCCAATCAGGCGGGGTGCTGCCGTCGGCTAGCACCAAGATTTCGCTTGGACCGGCAATCATGTCGATGCCCACCCTGCCGAACACGCGGCGTTTGGCGGCCGCGACATAGGCGTTGCCAGGCCCTGTAATTTTGTGGACCGCCGCAATCGTGGCGGTGCCGTAGGCCAACGCCGCAATCGCTTGGGCTCCGCCGATGGTGAATGCACGGGTCACACCAGCAAGGTGCGCTGCGGCCAGCACCAAGGAGTTTTTGTCGCCCTGCGTCGTACCGCTGGCGTCTTTGCGCGCCGGCGTGGGCACTACCATGATGATCTCGCCCACACCGGCCACCTGCGCGGGAATTGCGTTCATCAGGACGCTGCTGGGGTACGCCGCCTTGCCGCCAGGCACATAAATGCCCACGCGGTCCAGGGGCGTGACTTTTTGTCCCAGCAAAGAGCCCTCCTCGTCGCGGTAACTCCAGCTTTGGCCACAGGCCTGCAGTTGGGCCTGGTGGTAGGCACGCACCCGCGCGGCGGCGGCCTGCAATGCATCGCGCTGCTTGGCAGGAATTGCGTCAAAGGCGGCCTGGAGTTCGGCCTGCGTTAGCTCCAAAGCGTGCAGCGAATCGGCCACCACGCCGTCAAAGCGCGCGGTGTACTCCAAGACCGCCGCGTCGCCACGGCGCTGCACATCAGCCAAGATGTCGGCCACCCGGCCCTCGATGGCCGCGTCGGTGTCGCCGGACCAATGCAGCCGGGCTTGGAACTGCTTCTCAAATGCAGCGTCGGTGGTGGACAGGCGGGCGGGGAAGGCGCGGGGGTGCATGCTGGGGTTTGAACTGGCCGGCGCTAAGTCGCCTCGCTGGCCGCAGCCACGGCGCCGGCAAATGCCTGGATGATGTTGCGTATTGGCTCTTGCTTGAGCTTCAGCGCCGCTTGGTTGACCACGAGCCGGGCGCTGATGTCCATGATGCGTTCCACCTCGATGAGGTGGTTGGCCTTGAGCGTGCTGCCTGTAGACACTAGGTCGACGATGGCATCGGACAGGCCCACCAAGGGCGCCAACTCCATACTGCCGTACAGCTTGATCAAGTCCACATGCACACCCTTGGCAGCAAAGAAATCGCGGGCAATCGCCACATACTTGGTGGCCACCTTCAGGCGCGCGCCCTGTCGTACGGCCCAAGCGTAATCAAAATCCGCGCGTACCGCGACACTGATACGACACTTTGCAATCTGCAGATCAAGCGGTTGGTACAAGCCTTCGCTACCGTGCTCGAGGAGCGTGTCTTTGCCAGTGATGCCCAGATCGGCGCCGCCATACTGAACGTAGGTCGGCACATCGGTGGCTCGCACCACGAGGACCCTAACGTTAGGCTGGTTGGTATCCAAAATGAGTTTGCGCGATGTGTCAGGGTCGTCTTGCACCTCAATGCCAGCGGCGCGCAGCATCGGCAAGGTCTCCTCGAAAATGCGGCCTTTGGAAAGGGCCAAGGTGATCATGCCGCTGCTCACTTGACGCGCTCCACATCAGCCCCTATTCCTCTGAGCTTCGTTTCCATCTGGTCGTAGCCCCGATCGAGATGGTAGATGCGGTCCACAGTCGTTTCGCCATCAGCCACCAAGCCGGCAATCACCAAGCTCGCAGACGCACGCAGATCGGTAGCCATGACGGTGGCCCCGGACAGGCGAGGCACACCCTCCACCACCGCCACCTTGCCGTCAATCTGTATGTTGGCGCCCAAGCGCACCAACTCGTTGACATGCATGAAACGGTTCTCAAAAATCGTTTCGGTCACCTTACTGTGGCCTTGGCCCACGCAATTGAGCGCCATGAACTGCGCCTGCATGTCGGTAGGAAAACCGGGGTATTCCGTAGTGCGAAAGCTCTGCGCCCTGAAGTATGCACCCGCAGGCTGGGGGGCATGCACACGGATTCCACCGTCCACCGCGGTCACAGTGGCACCACCTTCACGCAACTTGTCGATGACCGCATCGAGATGGTCGGGACGGCCGTGGCGCAGCAGCACATCGCCGCCCGTGGCTGCCACGGCGCACAAAAAAGTACCCGCCTCGATGCGGTCCGCCACCACCTGGTGGGTGCAGCCGCGCAGGGCTTCGACACCTTGGATGCGGATGCGGCTGGTGCCGTGACCTTCGATGCGCGCCCCCATGGCAATCAACATTTCAGCCAGGTCAGGGATTTCTGGCTCCTGTGCAGCGTTTTCCAGAACGGTTTCGCCTTCGGCCAGGGTGGCCGCCATCAGAAAATTTTCGGTACCGGTCACCGTGACCATGTCGGTGGCAATGCGGGCGCCTTTGAGTCTGCTGCGTCCATTGGCAACCTTGGCCCACATATAGCCCTGCTCCACCACGATCTCAGCCCCCATCGCGGCCAAGCCTTTGAGGTGCTGGTCCACCGGGCGCGACCCGATGGCACAACCACCCGGCAGCGACACTTTGGCGCGCCCAAAGCGCGCCAGCAATGGCCCCAAGGCCAGCACCGAGGCGCGCATGGTTTTCACAAGTTCGTACGGCGCTTCGGGATTGACGAGGCGGGCCGCATCGACCGTCACGGTGCCGACCTCGCGCACCTCCACCGCAACGCCCATGTTGCGAATCAGCTTGACCATGGTGCTGACATCTTGCAGGCGCGGCACGTTGTGCAAGGTGACGGGTTGCGCGGTGAGCAGCGTGGCGCACAGCTCGGGCAAAGCGGCGTTCTTGGCGCCCGATATCTGCACCTCACCGACCAAGCGGCGGCCGCCGCGAATGCGTAGTTTGTCCATACTGTGATTCAGGCGGCTTGTTGGGCCCACTCGGCCAGTGTCAGGGTTTTCATTGACAGCGCATGCACCTCGTCGGTGTGCATGCGCGCGCCCAAGGTGGCGTACACCATTTGGTGGCGCGCGATCAGGCGCTTGCCTACAAAGGCGTCTGACACGATCGTGGCGTACCAGTGTCGGCCATCGCCTTCAAGTGTGCAGTGCGCACACGCAATACCGGTGGTGATCAGGGATCGAAGTTCGTCTGCAGTCATGGCAGTTTGGTATCACAAGTGGGCAGCCTAGCTGCGAATTTTGTAGCCGGTGCGAAGCAGGTACAGCGCCACCGCGCTGACTGCGCCGAGTGCCGCGCCGACCACGCCCAGACTTAGCCAGGGTGACACGTCGCTGACGCCAAAAAAGCCAAACCGGAAGCCGTCAATCATGTAGAAGAACGGGTTGAGGTGGCTCACGCCCTGCCAGAACGTGGGTAACGAATGGATGGAGTAAAACACGCCGCTCAAAAACGTCATGGGCATCACCACGAAGTTCTGAAACGCCGCAAGTTGATCGAACTTTTCGGCCCACAACCCCGCGATCAGACCCAACGTGCCCATCAATGCAGCACCTAGCACTGCGAACACCGCAATCCACACCGGTGCGACAAAACTGAGCTGGGTAAACCAAGCTGACACTGCGAACACCCCCACCCCCACCACTATGCCGCGCACTACCGCTGCCCCCACATAGGCGACAAACCAATGCCAGTACGACAGGGGCGTGAGCATCAAGAACACGAGGTTGCCCATCACCTTGCTCATGATGAGCGAAGACGAGCTGTTTGCAAACGCGTTTTGCAACAGGCTCATCATGGCCAAGCCCGGCACCAAAAAGGCGGTGTAACCCACTTGGTCGTAGACCTTGACGTGGTCTTCCAGCGCGTGACCGAAAATAAGCAGGTACAACATGGCGGTTAGCACTGGGCCTGCAATCGTCTGGAAGGCCACCTTCCAGAAGCGCAGCACCTCTTTGTACAACAGGGTTTGCCAGCCGTTCATGTTGTCGGCACAGCGCCAATGGCGGGCAGTGCGTCTTTGTTCTTGGTCATCACATCAAGGAAAACGTCTTCCAGATCTGCCTTGCGGATCTCCACGTCCTGCGCCACCAACCCGGCTTCACGCACTGCAGCCAAATAGCGCTCCACCTCATGCGCATCTTTGGCTGGGAGTTGGACAATGCGGCCGGTGATGCGCGCCTTCGCGGCCAACTGCGGTGGCAGGTCTGCGTCCAGTTTGAAACGCAGCACATTGCTTGACGCAGCCCTCAGCAGGTCGCTCGTTTTGTCTAGTGCCACGATGTGCCCGCTCTTGAGCATCGCAATGCGGCCACACAGTGCCTCGGCCTCTTCGAGATAGTGGGTGGTAAGCAATACGGTGTGACCCTGTTTGTTGAGCTTGGCGATGAATTGCCACAATGTCTGGCGCAGCTCCACATCAACGCCTGCGGTGGGCTCGTCTAGGACGATGACTGGCGGCTTGTGCACCAAAGCCTGCGCGACCAGCACACGGCGCTTCATGCCGCCCGAGAGCTGGCGCATGTTCGCTTCGGCCTTGTCGGTCAGGCCTAGGTGGGCTAGCAGTTCGTCAATCCAGTCGTCGTTGTGTTTGACGCCAAAGTAGCCCGACTGGATGCGCAGTGCCTCGCGCACATTGAAAAAGGGGTCGAACACCAGTTCCTGCGGTACTACACCGAGCCTTCGGCGCGCCTGTGCGTACTCGGTCTGCACATCAAAGCCCATCACGCTGGCCTTGCCAGCGCTAGGCCGAGACAAGCCCGCAAGAATACTGATCAGGGTGGTTTTGCCAGCGCCATTGGGCCCTAACAAGCCAAAGAACTCTCCCTCTTCGATAGCGAGAGACACGCTGTCAAGCGCGAGGAAGTTCCCCTTGCCTGCGGATTTGCTGGGTGTGCGTGAGGACGGGTACGACTTAGAGACCGACTGGAACGAAATAGCGGGCATGGGAGCCGCTGAGTTTACCCGGCCAACACTATGCGCTGGGCAGCAAGCCTTCGATTCCATACAGACTGGCTAGGTCGCGCAATCGCTGCGGCAATCCCTGGACCGCAAAACGCTTGCCGGCACGTGCACACTCGCGCCGCAAGGCCAGCAACACCGCCAGTGCCGACGAGTCAAAGCTGCGCAGGTCTGCGGCATCCACCACCACCTGTGCTGCAGGCTCGCTGTGCACGCCAACCGTCAATTGCCGCAAGCAATCTTGCGCTTGGACTTGTGTCAGTGTGGTGGGCAAAGTCAGCATATCAACCCTTCTTGGCAGCATTGGCCCGATTGCGTTCGGACAGTGTGGCGATCAACCCGTCCAGCCCTTTGGCATTGATCTCCTGGGCAAACTGGCTGCGATAGGTTTCCACCAGCCACACCCCCAACACATTGATGTTGTAAATCTTCCATCCCGCTCCTTGGCCTGGTGTTTTCTCAAGACGGTAGTCAAGCTGGATGGGGTCGCCACTACCCCGAACTTCAGTACGGACGATCACTTCCTTGTCATCTGGACTGGCGCGTAGGGGCCGCATGGAGATCGTTTGGTCTGTCACTTGCGAAAGCGCACCAGAGTAGGTGCGAACCAGCAAGATCTTGAACTCTTCTTGCAATCGCTTCTGCTGCTCCGGTGTTGCCTGGCGCCACGCGGGTCCGACGGCTGAAGCGGTCATGCGCTGGAAGTTCACATTGGGCAGGATCCGTGAATCCACCAAGGCAACCACCCGTCCGATGTCGCCCGCTTTGATCGATTTGTCCGCCCGGATGGTGTCGAGCACATCAACCGACAAGCGTTTGATCAACGCGTCCGGCGCTTCGTCCTCGGCCTGAGAGGCCAATGAAAAGAACAGGGCGCCGACGACCGACATACCCACAAACACCTTGCGCAAAAAACCCAATGTCATACCGTCTACTCCGCCATGCTGATGTGAAGCATTATGAAGGCTGGCCCGATTCCAGGACCGGGCGCGGGGCTTGGAGGGTCATGGTGCAGCGTCCTCCTCGGGCGGGTTACCGTCGTACTGATGGCTTCGCTGGCGCTGCAAATAGGCGTCCCGGGTGAATGTGTATTTGTCCAAGGCCGCGCCACCGAGCACCGAATCAGCACCCAGAAAACCCGCGCGGACATCCACCAACTTCACTACGGTCAAGCCCGTCGACAGCGGTGATTCGAGCTGGTTGATAGGGTCGGCGCTCCATTCCACCGGCAAGGCGGACACCTCACGCAAGGTGAAGGGACCCAACACAGGCAAGACGACATAAGGCCCTGGTGAAACGCCCCAACGCCCCAAGGTCAACCCAAAATCCGCTGTGTGGCGTTCGATGCCCGCCTCGGTGGCGATATCAATGACGCCGAACAAGCCAAAGCTGGAATTGAGCATCACCCGGCCTAGGTTGTCACCCATTTCCTCACCCCGCCCTTGCAACCCGTTGTTCACAACCGACCAAGCGTCTTGCAGGTTGTTGAAAAAGTTGCGTACGCCATTGCGAATCCATCTAGGGGCGACGTCCCGGTACGCCGTCGCTGCGGGCTTGAGCACAGCGCCGTCGACCGCCTCGTTGAAACCGAAGATGGCCCGGTTGACTGGCTCCAGCGGGTCACGCGCATCGCGCTGCAGGTTGGATGCGCAAGCCTGCAACAGCAGCATCGCCAATGCTGCAGCACCGAGTCGAAAAGTGCTGATTCTCATTTTTCTTTCTCTGCACTGGGACCGTCCGCCGCCTTGCTGTAGAGAAACTGGCTAATCAAGTTCTCCAAGACCACGGCCGATTGGGTGGACCCGATGGTGTCTCCAGCCGCCAAGTTGGCCGTGTCTGCACCCGCTTCGATACCGATGTACTGCTCACCAAGCAAACCCGAAGTCAGTATCTTCAGCGAGCTATCTTTCGGAAAGGCATACCGGGTATCCATGGAAATCGATACCCGTGCCTGGAAGGAGGAGTCGTCAAAGGCGATGGACTCGACCCGGCCGACCACCACACCACTGCTCTTGACTGCCGCCTTGGGTTTGAGGCCGCCGATGTTATCGAACTTGGCCGTCACCCGATAACCGCGGTCGAAGCTTAGCGTCAACAGGTTGGCCGACTGCAGCGCCAAAAAAAGGATGGCTGCACCGCCAATAAGCACAAACAAACCGACCCACACATCTTTGCTGGAGCGTTGCATTCTTTGGTCTCCTAAATACTAAACATCATGGCAGTCAGCACAAAATCGAGGCCAAGCACCGTCAGCGATGCCACCACTACAGTGCGCGTGGTGGCGCGTGCCACGCCCTCCGGTGTGGGCTGGGCCTCGTAGCCCTGCAACAGCGCGATAAAGCTCACAGCAAAGCCAAATACGATGCTTTTGAGCACGCCGTTACCCACGTCGGCCCACACGTCCACGCCGCCTTGCATTTGGCTCCAAAACGCGCCCGCGTCAATGCCTATCATCAGCACGCCCACCGCCCAGCCGCCCAAAATACCCACTGCGCTAAACACCGCCGCCAACAGCGGCATAGCGATGACTGCACCCCAGAAGCGCGGAGCCAGAATGCGTTGAATCGGGTCCACCGCCATCATTTCCATAGCGCTGAGCTGCTCACCCGCTTTCATCAGACCGATCTCTGCGGTCAGCGCCGTACCGGCCCGCCCCGCAAACAACAAGGCGGTGATCACCGGTCCCAGCTCGCGCACCAAGCTGAGCGCCACCAGCAGCCCCAATGCTTCCGACGAACCGTAGCGCTGCAGGGTGTAGTAACCCTGCAAGCCCAACACAAAACCAACAAAGGTGCCTGAGACCGCGATGATCGCCAGGGAGTAGTTGCCCATGAAGTGAACCTGGTCACGAAGCAATCCAGGGCGTTTGAGCGTCCCCCCCAACGTGGCCATCAGGCGCAAGAACAGACGCGCACCGAAGCCCAGACCGGCAAGCTGACGGCGCGCTGCCCACCCCAACTCTGAAGGATGCAGCCACTTCACGGATGAGCTCCAGCAGAAAAGTCTTGCTCGACCGTCGCAGCTGGGTAGTGGAAGCGCACCGGCCCTTCGGGCAAGGCGTTGACGAACTGGTGCACCAGTGCGTCCGGGCTCTCGCGCACGGCATCGGGAGTGCCCTGCGCAGCAACTTTTCCGTTAGCCAAGATGATCACGTGGTCGGCGATGTGAAATGTCTCGTTGAGATCATGGGACACGACCACACTGGTAAGGCCCATAGCGTCGTTAAGTTCGCGGATGAGGCGTGCAGCGGTCCCCAAAGAAATGGGATCCAAGCCGGCAAACGGCTCGTCGTACATCACCAGCTCAGGATCGAGCGCAATGGCGCGGGCCAGTGCGACGCGGCGCGCCATGCCACCTGATATCTCCGAGGGAAACAGGTCGCGCGCGCCGCGCAAACCCACAGCGTTGAGCTTCATCAGCACGACGTCGCGCACTAGGTCTGGCGCCAAGTTGGTGTGTTCGCGCAACGGAAAAGCCACGTTATCGAAAACGCTCAAATCGGTAAACAGCGCACCAAACTGGAAAAGCATGCCCATGCGTCGGCGGGCCCTGTACAAGGCATCGCCCTGCATGGGCCCGATGTCTTGGCTCGCGCCGCCCTGCTCTGCGTCATGGAGCAAAACACCCCCGCTTTGGGCGCGCACTTGGCCGCCGATGAGCCGTAAAACCGTGGTCTTGCCACCACCGGAGGCGCCCATCAATGCGGTGACTTTGCCGCGTGGCACACTGAAAGACACACCATCCAAAATGGCGCGCGCACCGTATCCAAAGTGAACTTGGCGAAACTCGACGAGTGGGGCTGGGTTGAGGGCTGCCATGAAGTGCAAAAGCCGGTGGGCACCCGGCTTTTGCATGATAAGTGAAAACCCGCAGTTCAACGGGGCAGCGTGCTGGTCCCCATCAAAAACTCGTCCACCGCGCGTGCGGCCTGCCGACCTTCGCGGATAGCCCAGACCACCAAGCTCTGTCCGCGGCGCATATCGCCAGCGGCAAACACCTTGGGCACGTTGGTGTTGTAGCCACCCACCGCCTCTGTAGAGGCTTTGGCGTTGCCCCGAGCGTCCTTATCGACCCCAAAGCTGTCCAGCACGGAAGCCACGGGGTTGACGAAGCCCATGGCCAGCAAGACCAAGTCGGCCTTCAAGACCTTTTCAGAACCGGCCACTTCGACCATCTTGCCGTCCCTCCACTCGACGTGCACAGTTTTCAGGCCAGTCAGCTTGCCTTTCTCACCGATGAATTCCTTGGTCGAGATGGCAAACACACGCTCGCAGCCCTCCTCGTGGCTGGAGCTGGTACGCAATTTAAGCGGCCAGTAGGGCCAGGTCATGGGGCGGTTTTCTTCAGCCGGTGGTTCGGGCATCACCTCGAACTGGGTGACGCTGGCAGCGCCATGGCGGTTGCTGGTGCCCACGCAATCGGAGCCGGTGTCGCCGCCACCGATCACGATGACGTGCTTGCCGTCTGCACGCAACTGGCCCTTGAGCTTGTCGCCCGCGTTGACCTTGTTTTGCTGGGGCAAAAACTCCATGGCGAAATGGATCCCGTCGAGATCGCGCCCCGGCACGGGCAGATCGCGCGACTGCTCGGCGCCGCCCGTTAGCAACACGGCATCAAAGTCTTGCTGTAGCTTCGCGGCCGAAATGGTTTCCTTGGCCCAGTTGGTGACCTTGCTGTCTTTGGGCATCGCGCCCACCAGCACGCCAGTGCGGATGGTCACGCCCTCAGCGACGAGCTGCTCCACCCGGCGATCAATGTGGGACTTTTCCATCTTGAAGTCAGGAATGCCATAACGCAACAAGCCACCGACCCGGTCATTCTTCTCGAACAGGGTCACATCGTGGCCCACGCGCGCGAGCTGCTGCGCTGCGGCCAAACCAGCCGGGCCCGAGCCCACAACCGCCACCTTTTTCCCGGTTTTTTGCTTGGGCTGCTGGGGCGTCACCCAGCCTTCGGCCCAGGCGCGGTCGATGATGGCGTGCTCGATCGACTTGATGCCCACCGCATCGTCGTTCACGTTCAGGGTGCACGCAGCCTCGCACGGTGCAGGGCAGATGCGCCCGGTAAACTCGGGGAAGTTGTTGGTGCTGTGCAGTGTCTCGATGGCGGCCTTCCAGTCACCACGGAACACCAGGTCGTTGAAGTCAGGAATGATGTTATTGACAGGGCAGCCGTTGTTGCAAAACGGCGTTCCGCAGTCCATACAACGTGCCGACTGGGTCTTGGCCTGCACGTCGTCCAGACCCACCACAAACTCTTTGTAGTCTCTCAGGCGCTCTGCCACCGGTTTGTAGCCCTCTTCCACGCGGGCAAACTCCATGAATCCCGTCACTTTTCCCATGGTCCGTGTCCTCAATCGTTAGTTCGTTGTGCGCAGCATTTACTTTGCTGGTGTGGCCTCTTTGGCAGCAGCCTTCTTGGTCTGAGCACCGGTCGCAGCCGATGCGGCCTTACGCAACTGCATCTCGCCCAAAGCGCGCTTGTACTCGCTGGGAAAGACCTTGACAAACTTGGTGCGCGAAGCGGCCCAGTCGTCGAGCAGTTCACGGGCACGCTTGCTGCCGGTCCAGCGGTTGTGGTCTTCCAACAGCTTCCTGAGTTGCGCCTCATCACTCTCGCCACGGTGCCATACAGCCTTGTTTTCTGCCGCCTCCTGTTCTGCAGATGCCAACACCTTGTCCAAGCTGACCATGGACGTGTTGCAACGCTTGGCAAACTGGCCATCCTCGTCGTACACGTAGGCCATACCGCCGCTCATGCCTGCCGCGAAGTTACGCCCAGTCTTGCCCAAAACCACGACCGTGCCACCGGTCATGTATTCGCAACCGTGGTCGCCGGTACCCTCCACCACTGCAGTTGCACCCGAAAGACGCACAGCAAAGCGCTCGCCGGCCACTCCGCTAAAGAAGGCCTCGCCTGAGGTGGCACCGTACATCACGGTGTTGCCCACAATGGTGTTGGCCGTGGCCGCGCCACGAAAGTCAATGCTGGGGCGCACCACTACGCGACCACCGGACAGTCCCTTGCCGGTGTAATCGTTGGCGTCTCCAATCAAGTACAAGGTGATGCCCTTGGCCAGGAACGCGCCAAACGATTGCCCGCCTGTGCCTTCAAGCTGGATGCGGATGGAATCGTCGGGCAAGCCCTGCGGATGGACTTTGGTCACTGCGCCCGAAAGCATGGCCCCCACCGAGCGATTGACGTTGCGCGCCACCTCCATGAACTGCACCCGCTCGCCCCTGTCGATGGCTTGGCGGCTCTTGGCGATCAACACGTTGTCGAGTGCCTTTTCCAGACCATGCTCTTGCTCCAGCGTCTGAAAGCGCGGAACGTCGGCGGGCACATTGGGCTGAGCGAACAAACGGCTGAAGTCGAGCCCGCTGGCCTTCCAGTGCTCAATGCCTTTGCGCATGTCCAACAGGTCGGCGCGACCGATCAAATCATCAAACTTTCGAACGCCAAGCTGGGCCATGATCTGGCGCACCTCCTCGGCAATGAAAAAGAAATAGTTCACCACATGCTCAGGCTTGCCAGAGAACTTGGCACGCAGCACCGGGTCTTGCGTGGCCACACCTACCGGGCAGGTGTTGAGGTGGCACTTGCGCATCATGATGCAACCCTCTACCACCAGAGGCGCGGTGGCAAAACCGAACTCATCGGCCCCTAGGAGCGCGCCAATTGCCACGTCGCGGCCGGTTTTCATTTGGCCGTCGGCCTGCACCCGAATTCGGCTGCGCAGGCGGTTGAGGACCAGGGTTTGCTGGGTTTCTGCCAGACCAATTTCCCACGGACTGCCGCAGTGTTTGATCGACGACCAAGGCGAGGCCCCGGTACCGCCGTCATGGCCGGCGATGACCACATGGTCGGCTTTGCACTTAGCAACCCCTGCGGCAATCGTGCCGACGCCGATTTCGGACACCAGCTTGACGCTGATGCCGGAGTGCGGCGCAACGTTCTTGAGATCGTGAATCAGTTGTGCCAAGTCTTCAATCGAGTAAATGTCGTGGTGCGGCGGTGGCGAAATCAGGCCCACACCAGGCACCGAGTAGCGCAACCGGCCGATGTACTCCGACACCTTGCCACCGGGCAACTGGCCGCCCTCGCCGGGCTTGGCACCCTGGGCCATCTTGATTTGAATCTGGTCGGCACTGGAGAGATATTCGGCTGTCACACCAAAGCGGCCTGAGGCCACCTGTTTGATACGCGATCGCAGGGAGTCGCCAGCCTGCAGGGGCAAGTCAACCTCGACCACGTCGTCTCCGATGATGCTTTTGAGCGAGTCACCCTGTTTGATCGGAATGCCCTTGAGCTCCTGGCGGTAGCGCGCCGGATCTTCGCCGCCTTCACCGGTGTTGCTCTTGCCGCCGATGCGGTTCATGGCCACAGCCAGCGTGGCGTGGGCTTCGGTGGAGATAGAGCCCAGCGACATCGCGCCCGTGGCAAAGCGCTTAACGATCTCTTTGGCCGGCTCAACTTCGTCAACCGAGATCGCTTTAGACGGATCGATCTTGAACTCAAAGAGGCCGCGCAGTGTGAGGTGGCGCTTACTCTGGTCGTTGATGATCTGGGCGTACTCCTTATAGGTGTTCCAGTTGTTGGCGCGGGTGGAATGCTGCAGCTTGGCGATGGCGTCGGGCGTCCACATGTGATCTTCGCCACGCACGCGCCACGCATATTCACCGCCGGTTTCCAGCGCGTTGGCCAGCACCGGGTTGTCGCCGAATGCCGCCTTGTGCATGCGGATGGACTCTTCGGCGATTTCGAACACACCAATGCCTTCGACCCGGCTGGGCGTGCCAGTGAAGTACTGCTGCACCGTGACGCTCGACAGTCCAATGGCCTCAAACAGCTGCGCACCGCAGTAGCTCATATAGGTGCTCACGCCCATTTTGGACATGATCTTGGAGAGCCCCTTGCCGATGGCTTTGATGTAGTTGTAAATGGCCTTCTCTGCACTGAGATCACCGGCCAAGTCTTTGTGCATGTGCGACAGGGTTTCCATTGCCAAGTACGGGTGCACGGCCTCCGCACCATAGCCAGCTAATACCGCAAAATGGTGTACTTCGCGGGCGGTGCCGGTCTCGACCACCAAGCCTGCGGTGGTACGCAGTCCCGCTTTCACCAAGTGCTGGTGCACGGCGGACAGGGCCAGCAAGGCAGGAATGGCCACTTGCTCGGCAGTGATGCCACGGTCGCTGATGATCAAGATGTTGTTGCCGCTGCGAATCGCATCCACCGCTTCGGCACACAAGGACGCCAGCTTGGCCTCCACGCCCTCGCGGCCCCAGGCCAGTGGATAGGTGATGTCAAGCGTGTAGCTGCGAAACTTGCCTTGGGTATGCGCTTCGATGTTGCGCAACTTGGCCATGTCGGCAAAGTCCAGCACTGGTTGCGTCACTTCCAAACGCATTGGTGGATTGACTTGGTTGATGTCCAACAGGTTGGGCTTGGGTCCGATGAAGGACACCAGGGACATCACGATGGCTTCGCGGATGGGATCGATCGGCGGGTTGGTGACTTGCGCAAACAGCTGCTTGAAATAGTTGTACAGCGGCTTGTCTTTGTTGGACAGCACCGCTAAGGGGCTGTCATTGCCCATGGAGCCCACGGCCTCCTCCCCCGCTGTGGCCATGGGAGCAATCAGGAACTTGATGTCCTCTTGGGTGAAGCCAAAGGCCTGCTGGCGGTCGAGCAGCGCCACCTTGTCGGTGAATCTCTTAGGCGCAACATCTGCCACCGAGTCGCGGTGCACGGGAGCGCTTCGGCGATCGGCAAAGTTCACGTCGTCAAGCTTGATGCGCAGATTCTCAATCCATTGCTTGTATGGCTTGCTATGGGCGAGGTTGGCCTTAAGCTCCTCGTCATCGATCATGCGGCCCTGTTCAAGGTCGATCAGGAACATCTTGCCGGGCTGCAGGCGCCATTTGCGCACGATCTTGTTCTCGGGCACCGGCAGCACGCCCGACTCCGAGCCCATGATGACCAGGTCGTCGTCGGTGATGCAGTAGCGTGAGGGACGCAGACCATTGCGGTCCAAAGTGGCGCCGATTTGCCTACCGTCGGTAAACACGATGGATGCAGGGCCATCCCAGGGTTCCATCATGGCGGCGTGGTACTCGTAAAACGCCTTGCGACGCGGGTCCATCGTGTTGTGCTGCTCCCACGGCTCTGGGATCATCATCATCACCGCCTGACTGATCGGGTAACCGGCCATGGTCAGCAGCTCCAGGCAGTTGTCGAAAGTCGCCGTGTCAGACTGGTCCGCAAAGCTGATGGGGTAAAGCTTGTGCAGATCGGCGCCGAGCACCGGCGAAGACATCACGCCTTCGCGCGCCTTCATCCAGTTGTAATTGCCCTTGACAGTGTTGATCTCTCCGTTGTGCGCCACATAGCGGTACGGGTGGGCCAGCGGCCACTCCGGGAACGTGTTGGTCGAGAAACGCTGGTGCACCAGCCCGAGCGCAGACACGCTGCGCTCGTCTTCCAGGTCTTTGAAGTACACGCCCACTTGGTCCGCCAGCAGCAACCCCTTGTACACCACCGTGCGGCTCGACATGCTGGGAACGTAGTACTCCTTGCTGTGCTTGAGCCGCAGGTTCTGGATGGCCGCGCTGGCGGTTTTCCGAATGACATAGAGCTTGCGCTCCAGTGCATCTTGCACGATCACGTCATTGCCACGCCCGATGAACACCTGGCGCAAAACCGGCTCCTTGGCACGCACCGTGGGCGACATGGGCATGTCGCGGTTGACCGGCACATCGCGCCAGCCCAACAAAACTTGACCCTCGGCCTTGATCGCGCGCTCCATTTCTTGCTCGCAGGCCAAACGTGAGGCGTGTTCTTTCGGCAGAAAAATCATGCCCACTCCGTACTCGCCAAGGGGAGGCAAGGTCACCCCTTGCGCTTGCATCTCCTGCCGGTACAGCGCATCGGGCAGCTGTAGAAGTATTCCCGCCCCATCTCCCATCAGCTTGTCGGCACCGACCGCGCCACGGTGATCCAGGTTCTCCAGAATTTTGAGCGCGCTCTTGACGATCGCGTGGCTTTTTTCACCCCGGATATGCGCCACAAAACCAACGCCACAGGCATCGTGCTCGCGCTCAGATGAATACAGACCATGGTCTTGGAGATGTTTTACTTCTGCAGCGGTCGCCATGGCGCACTCCTAGTGAGTTTTTTTGGATCAAGCAGGATACTGCAATGCAACAAAAGTACCAAGAGAAATAAATGGGGTCAGACCCCAATTTAGCCACAGCCAAACCGGTACTTGAAAAAAATGGGGTCAGATTGATTCAGGCGCGTGCGCTGGCCGACCTGGCGCAGCTTTACGCAGGCGACGGGCCGTTAGCCTTTGCAGACCATCGATGAAATCCGGCTCTCCAAGGGCCCAGCCGCGGTTGACACTGGCGGCCAACGCATGGATCTGGGAGGTATCCACGCCCTCTTGCAGCAGCCGGGCATACGCCGCCTCGCGGGCAAACGGCGTGTTGCCTAGACTCCAGTACTGTGGCAACGGAGTGATGGATTTGTCCATCTTTGCACCACAATAGTGCGGACTGCTAGACCAAGGGTGGGGCTGCTCCAGTGTGGCCAAACCGGCTCGCACCGGATGCAGGTCCATGAATACCATCGCTGCCAGTCCAAAGCGCTCAGGTTGGAGTACGGTGGACTTGTAGCGGCCCTCCCACAGTGCACCAGAGCGGTGATGACGGTCATTGAAGTAGCGTGCGTACCGGCGGCCCAGGACCTGCATCATCAAGGGCAGCGATGTTGCCTCGGGCGGTGTCAGCAGCAGGTGAAAGTGGTCTGGCAACAGGACGTAGGCATGCAGTTCCACACTTAACTGGCCGGCCGCGTCTCGCATCGCATCGCGCAGGGCCTCGAAGTCGGAAGGGTCGGCACACATGCGCTGCCGGTTGTTGCCTCGGTGCAGCACATGATGCAGATGACCGGCAAGCGCCAGGCGGGGAAGACGGGCCATTGCCGATCCAAGGGGCCCCGTGGTCGGTCCACGGGTAGCGACCTACTTGGGTGCCTTGTTCACGCGGACCTTGCCACCGGTGGTCACCAAAATCACTGCATCGCCTGGCTCAAACTTCTCGGACCCCTTGGCCTGCACCACCGCACGGCGCTCGCCGCCCTTGAGTTGAAGCAGGATCTCTAGCGCGTCTTCGCGGGTTACCGCCCGCTCGATCGCATTGCCGGCAGCCGCTCCGGCCACGCCAGCCAGTACGCCCAGCACCTGGGACTCACGCTGCACGCTGCTGCCACCAAAGCCACCGATCGCTCCCACCACGCCGCCCACCGTTGCACCGACGCCAGATTGGCTTCCGTCCACAGTCACGGCACGCACGGATAGCACCACCGCGTCCTCCACCACCGCCAGGCGCTGCGCGTCGCCTCGCTTGACCACATCAGGGCTGCTGCTCGCGCACGCGGTCACCACGGCTGCCACCGCCAACAAAAACAGGCTTTTCACCATTTGCATATCCCAATCCCTTTTTAAAGATACTGATTCATCTCGCAGCGCCCAGCATGGGCGTTTGCGAAGCGTGCAGATTGTGGTTTATCCATGTAAAGCGTGTGTCAAGCAGGGACTCAATTCCGAACTCTTCGAGAATTTGTACCAGCCTCTGCGCCGGGGCCTGTTTGCGTTGGCCGGTGTAGCGCGCGAGGATCAACTCATTTTTCATGCTGTGCTCCCAGCCCACCAGCTCAGTGACAGTGACTTGGTAGCCACAGGCCTCCAGATACAGGCAGCGCAACACATTGGTGATCTGGCTGCCCAGCTCACGAGCGTGCAGCGGATGGCGCCACAACTCAGCCAAAGGGGTCCGGCGCAAGGAAGTGGCCTTGCCCAGGTTCAGGTGGCGGGCCACCTCCGCCTGGCAGCACGGCACTAACACCATCACACGTGCACACTTTTCCAACCCAAAGCGAATCGCATCATCGGTGGCAGTGTCGCAGGCGTGCAAGGCGGTAACCACGTCGATTGCAGGCGGCAAGGCGGCAGATGCCAGTGAGTCCACCACGCTCTGGTTCAAAAACACCATCCGGTCATAGCCCAAACGTTTGGCCAAGGTGCGCGATGCTTCCACCAACTCCGAGCGCGCTTCTATGCCGTAGATCACGCCCTGCGGGAGTTGCTTGAAAATCAAGTCATAAAGAATGAAGCCCAGGTACGACTTGCCTGCACCATGGTCTGCCAGGTGCAAGCCTGCTCCTACTTGCAGGGGCAAGGCTGCAATGGCCTTTTCAATGAATCCAATGAGGTGAAACACCTGTTTGAGTTTGCGCCGGGAGTCTTGGTTGAGCTTGCCTTCACGGGTGAGGATGTGTAGTTCCTTGAGCAGTTCAAGTGACTGCCCCGGGCGCAGGGGCAGATCGGGTGCATGTGACGGCTGGGACGTGGGCCGCGCTTGTGACTTGCGTTGCGCGTGGTGGTTGCTCACTGCGGTGGCTCCTCGGTCAGTCCCACACCAAGCGCAACCCATCCAGCCGCGCCCAGCGCCTGGAGCGTTTCCATGTTCTTTTGGTAGATGGCTTCGGCCTGGGGGTAAGCGGCCACCGCACGGTCCATGCTGTCCTCTCGCAGAAGGTGCAGCATCGGATACGGCGCGCGGTTGGTGCAATTGGTGATGTCATCGGGCTCAGTACTCGCAAACTGGAATTCGGGATGGAAGGTGGCAATCTGCAGCACACCGACTTGGCCCAAGCGTGCGAGCAAGCGCTCTGCTTGCCCAAAAAATGCATTGAACTCCATGAAATCAGGGTATTGCAGGGGCAATATCCAAAGCGTGGTGTCGCGCACCAGAGCTTGAGCTTCCACTAAGCCACTGATCTCCTTGCGTAGTTCGTCCAAGAGCTCTGGCGCGGTGTGCGAGCGCGCAATCGCGTAGTGGATTTGCTTTTTGTTGTGCACCGCCTTGGCAAATGGACAGAGATTGAGCCCGATGACAGCGCGCTCCAGCCAACGCACGGTCGCAGCAAGTACAGCGGCGTCTGCGGGCGCAGCGGTAGTGGCAGATATATCCATGCGTTACACCAGCACCTGCTGACCAGTGAGCCGAGCGTGCTCCCGGGAGGCAAAGCGGTCGGTCATGCCGGCGATGTAGTCTGCAACCACCCGCTGCATTCCAACATGCGAGGCGCCCCCGACCCCGCGGCTGCGCCGCGCCCCCCCCCCTTGCATCTCGTGCGGCGCGTCGACGTACATCACAAACAAGTCACACACGACCGCTTTGGCGATGTCCATGGTCTTCTCGACGCGGGGATGCCGGTACAACTGGCGAAACAGAAACTGCTTGAGTAGCACACAGTCCTCTTGCATAGCTGGACTGCACACCAGTAGCGGCGGACCCGCACGGACATCACTAGCAGATTGCGGCGCATGTTGCGCAATAGCAGCCTGGGTGGATGCGATGACGTCATCCACCTGCGCGCTGAGCATCCTGCGTACCGTCTCGTAGAGAAGCCGCCGCCGCTGGTGTGCTTGACCAAGCGCAGGGTGGGCGCGCAACGCGGCCTCCTGGTGGGTTTGCCACACTGGTAGCGCCTGCAGTTGCTCCAACCCGATCAGCCCTGAGCGCACCCCATCGTCAATATCGTGCGCGTTGTAGGCCAACTGGTCGGCCAGGTTGCACAACTGCGCCTCCAGACTGGGCTGGCGGTGCTCCAGAAACCGCCGGCCCACGCCGCCTAAGGCATCGGGATAGGGCGGCTCGGACGCCTCCAGCGCAAGGGCTTGGGAGCGGGCACAGTGCTTCAGTATCCCCTCGCGCGCCTCAAACGTAAGGTTCAAGCCGTCGTAGGCGCCGTAGCGCTCCTCCAACTCATCTACGACTCGAAGGCTTTGCAAGTTGTGCTCAAAGCCGCCGTAGGCAGCCATGCAGTTGTTGAGCGCCTCTTGGCCGGCGTGGCCAAACGGCGTGTGCCCCAAGTCGTGCGCCAGTGCAATGGCCTCGACCAGGTCTTCGTTGAGTCGAAGAGCGCGGGCGATGGAGCGGGCCAGTTGTGCCACCTCAAGCGAGTGAGTCATCCGGGTGCGAAACAGGTCGCCCTCGTGGTTGAGAAACACCTGTGTCTTGTAGCCCAAACGCCGAAACGCGGTGGAGTGCACGATACGGTCGCGGTCACGCTGGTAGTCGCTGCGCGTCGACGTTGGGTCCTCGGGAAAACGGCGACCACGGGTCCGGTCGGGCCAGCAGGCGTAAGGAGCCAGCAACGCGCTCACTGGCAGCACGCATCCACTACGCGACGCACCAGTGCATCGGGCGCTTCCCGCAGTGCAGCGCACCCGACACCGTCAATCACCACAAAACGTATTGCGCCAGCTTGGGACTTCTTGTCCTGGCGCATCAATTGCAAGTAACGCCCAGCGTTGTCATTTTCGTCAAGCACAGGGCCGACCACTGGAAGACCGGCACGTTCAATTAGCGTGCGCAAGCGCTGAACGAAAGCTCCATCCACCAATCCCAAATCCTGCGACAGGCGCGCCGCCATCACCATTCCACAGCCCACAGCCTCGCCATGCAGCCACTGCCCATAGCCCAAGCCTGCCTCAATGGCATGGCCGAAGGTATGCCCAAAATTGAGGATGGCGCGCAAGCCCGACTCGCGCTCGTCTTGCCCAACGACCCATGCCTTGATCTCGCAGCTTCGGCGCACCGCATGCGAAAGCGCTTGGGGCTCTAGATCGACCAGTTGTGGAATATTCAGCTCGAGCCAGCCCATAAATTCCATGTCTGCAATAGGTCCGTACTTAATGATCTCAGCCAAGCCAGCACTCACTTCCCGTGCGGGTAGGCTTGCCAAGGTAGCAAGATCACACACCACCAGCGCAGGCTGATGAAACGCGCCAACCATGTTCTTGCCAAGAGGATGGTTGATGCCGGTTTTGCCACCCACCGATGAATCCACCTGCGCCAAGAGCGTGGTGGGCACCTGCACAAACGGCACGCCGCGCATGTAGCAGGCCGCTGCAAACCCCGTCATGTCACCCACTACCCCGCCACCCAGGGCAAAGAGCACTGTCTGTCGGTCACAGGCCTGTTCCAACAATGCGTCAAAGATCAGGTTCAGGCTATTCCAAGTTTTGAACGCTTCGCCGTCGGGCAGCACCACGATATGCACGTGACGGTAATAGGTCAGCAAGACGCGCTGCAAGCGCTGCGCGTACAGCGGCGCCACAGTAGTGTTGGTCACTAGCACCGCCGCCGCTGCTCGCGGCAAGTCACCCCACACCTCAGCTTGCTCCATCAGGCCAAAGCCGATGTGGATCGGATAACTGCGCTCACCCAGCGCAATCGGAACGGTGCATGGCAAAGCAGATGTCATACGAGGAGTTTAGGGGCTTTTGTAGCTGCCCCGCCTGAACTCCAACGATGGGCGAGCGGCGTCAACCCTATGCAGCGGGCTGGGGGTACAAGCCTGCAAGTTCGAGCTGCATGACCAGCATGTTCACCAAAGACGGTACCTGGGGCCGACCGGTTTCCAGCACAAAGTGGGCAATCTCCCGGTACAAGGGGTCTCTCTCCTCGAAAAGCGCGCGCAGCCGCGCCAAGGGGTCTGCAACTTGCAGCAGAGGGCGCATGGTGTCGTGCCGCAGGCGGCGATAGAGCTCATCCGGCGTGGATTTGAGATAGATCACCTGGGAGCGCTCGCGCAGACGCAGGCGGCTGAGCTCGCGCAATACTGCACCGCCACCGGTGGAGACAATGGTTCCACGTCGCTGCGTGAGGTTGTCGATCACCTGTTCCTCGATGTCTCTGAACCTCGACTCGCCTTCGCGTTCAAAAAACTCACGAACAGTGCAGCCCAGACGTTCTTCGATGGCGTGGTCTGAGTCCACGAAACGCATGTGCAGTTTGCGCGCTAGCTGCCGACCGACCGTGGTCTTGCCGCATCCTGGAAGACCCACGAGGCTCAAAACCAAGGGTACCGCCACAAGTTCATCCGAATCGATAACCACCGGGCCTCTACCTGCCAAAGCCTCGGTCCGAGAGCATTTTTGGAGTGATGAAAACGAGCATCTCGCGTTTGGCGGTGGACTTGGAACGATTGCGAAACAAAACGCCCAGGCCGGGTATGTCGCCAAAAAACGGGACCTTGGCTTCGTTCTCCTGCTGCTCTTCGGTAAAGATGCCACCGATTACCACGGTGCCACCGTTCTCGACGAGGACCTGGGTTTGTATGTGCTTGGTATCAATAGCGAATCCTGCCGGCGTGAGCGTGCCTACTGTGTCTTTGGTTACATCCAGCGCCAAGATGATGTTGCCCTCGGGGGTGATCTGGGGTGTCACCTCCAGCTTGAGGTTGGCCTTACGAAACGCAATGGACGTGGCACCGCTTGCTGACGCCACCTGGTAGGGCAATTCAGTGCCCTGCTCAATGAGCGCCTTCACTTGGTCGGCCGTGACCACACGGGGACTGGAAACTACCTTGCCCTTGCCGTCGGCTTCGAGAGCCGATATCTCCAGATTAAGAATCTGGTCGGTACCGGCACCAAAAATCGACAGCGCGAATGCCGCAGGTGTATTGACACCATTGGCGCCAGTGGACGGCAGGTTCACAAAGTTATTCAGATTCAAGTTCGGCGTGGTCGCGCCGCTGGTGCTGGGCGATCCATACAAATTGACGCCAATGCCTGAGCCCGTCGACTGCCGCGGCCCACCGCCACCGAGCTTGACACCCAAGGATTTACCAAAGCTGTCGGTGGCTTCAACGATGCGAGCCTCAATCAGCACCTGCCGCACGGGAATATCCACCTTGGCAATGAGCTGCTGCACCTGTTCTAGCTTGCTTGGGATGTCAGTCACAAAAAGCTGGTTCGTTCGCGCCTCAGCAATGACACTACCGCGCGCACTCAAAATGCGGGCGCCCGCGCCAGCCGACCCGCCGCCCGAGCCCATGGCAGACAACTGAGTTGCCACGTCTGTGGCTTTGGCGTAATTCATCTGGAATGACTGCGTCTTGAGTGGCTCCAGGCTCTGAACTGCCGCCTGGGATTCCAACTCGATCTTCTCTTTATTCGCAATTTCGTCTTTGGGTGCTACCCAAATCACATTGCCACTCTTGCGCATTCCGAGACCTTTGGCCTGCAAGATGATGTCCAGCGCCTGGTCCCAGGGTACGTCCTGCAGTCGCAAGGTGACGGCACCGGAAACAGAGTCAGATGTGACGATGTTGAAGTTGGTGAAGTCGGCGATCACCTGCAAGAGCGAACGCACCTCGATATTCTGAAAATTCAGGGACAACTTCTGCCCATTGAAGCCCACGCCCTGGGTCAGCTTTCTTGGGTCGACTTTGAGTTCCTTGACTTCAATGACGAACTGTTCATCACTTTGGTAGGCACTATGTTCCCACTGACCGCTGGGTTCAATTACCATGCGCACCCGGTCTCCAGACTGTTGCGTCGTCACAGTTTTGACGGGGGTTCCAAAGTCCGTAACGTCCAAACGCCTGCGCAAGCCTTCGGGAAGGGTTGACTTCATAAACTCGACCACTAGCGCCTGGCCCTGCTGGCGGATGTCCACTCCCACCAGGTTGTTTGCAAGTGTGACCACAACCCGCCCGGACCCATCGGGGAGTCGACGGAAGTCCACGTCCTTTAGGGGGGCAGTCTCTCTGCTGAGGTTTTCAGCAAAATGGGGGCCTGCGCCGCCGACCACCATGCCGGTGGAAGTGCTCTCTAGAAAGACCAGCAAAGACTTATCCCGGATTTCCGCCTTATAGGCCGCTGGCTTACGCAGATTCAGCACCAAGCGGGTGCGGTCACCGGCTTGCACCACGCTGATTGACCGCAAATTGCCTTGGTTGACTTCAATTGTGGAGCGGCCCAGAGCATTGGACACGCCAGGGAAATCGAGGGCAATTCTGGCGGGTGCCTGAATTGAGAAGCCGGCCGGGACCGCATCAAGGGCTTTCGTCAATTCCACCCGCACCACTTCAGAGCCACCCTGCACCGTTCCGGTTACGGACTCAATTGCATTTTGTGCGTACGCAGAGGGGCCTACAACGCACAGCATCGCAACAAAAACGATGTGCATCCAACGGGTCGCTTGCCATTGCTCGAGTCGATTGGTCATTGTTGTCTCTCCTGGAGTTGGAGGCTTACGATGCGTTCGACCCACTCACCCCCCGCATCTTGCACGATTTCCCTCAGGGTTACTTCTGTCTCTGAGATCTTCGTTACCTTGCCAAAGTTTTGTCCCAAGTAGTTGCCGGGCCGCACTTGGTACAGCAAGTTGTCCACCTTGACCAATGCGACTGGCCGGCCAGCTTTGGAAATGCTACCCACTAAGGTCATCGCATCCAGGGAAAATGCCTCCAATGGTTCGCGGCGGCGTTTGAGTTCAGGCGCAACCAAGGCACCGTTGGAAGCGGCTTGTGACGAGTCGCGCATCAACGCTTGGGTCAATTTCTGGCTGCTAAACGGCTCCACCACAGAAGCGTTTTGGTATGGCTCTGGAACGAACTGCTTGGGTGCTGGCAAGGGCTGTACCTTGGGTTGGGTCTGGTTGCGTTCAGACACCAACCACTGACGTATGTCGTCGTCCCGAGATTCCCCACATCCAGTCAGCAGAACTCCGACAGCCCATACACACGAAAAGTGCCAGAGTTTCATTTCTTGGGTACCTTGGCACCAGTCGCCTTGCGTTGCGCAGCGACCTCATCACTATCAAGGTAGCGGAACGTTTTTGCCGTTGCTTCCAGCACCAGGGTACCGTCAGGCTTGGGTGAAATTGCAAGGTTATTCAGTGTGACGATCCGGGACAGGTGAGCGATATCCGACGCGAATGCGCCTATGTCATGGTAGCGGCCGCTGACTTTGATGGCGATAGGAAGCTCAGCGTAGTACTCCTTGACTGCGACCTGTCCAGGCCTGAAAACATCAAACTGCAGGCTGCGCCCCAGCCCGGCCTGGTTGATGTCCGACAGCAGCGCATCCATCTCTGCCTTGCTGGGGAGTTGTTTCTCCAGCTGGGTTACATACTGCTGCACTTGCTCACGTTGCTTTTTCAAGACCTCTAGGTTGACCGCTTTGTTGAGCTTGAGCTTGTAATCCCGCCGCAAGTTGGCCTCCTGCGCCTGCGCAGCTTCAAGCCCATGCTGGGTTGAACTCAACCAGACAAACCAAAGCAAAATCATGACTGCGATGGTGGTCAACACAAAAAGACCTGCCCTAGGGACTGGTGGCCAGCCAGACGGATCCTTGGGATCCAGACCAGCAAGCTGACTTTGCAGCCGACTACGCAAGAGCGAGAAGTCAATGGACGCTTTTAGCATGCTCGCCATGTCAAGGACCTCACTGCTTGGCCGGGGGCTGGACCAGCTTCGTGGCTTCTGAAGCTTGACTGACCACCGTCGCCCCCTTTTCGGCGTCGGTTGCTCGCACCAGTCCTACACGAATGACGAAATTCGACACGCGCTTTGGCTCTCTGGAGGCCACGCTGACCGAACCGGCAACAATTTCCACGAGCTCAGGCTTGGCAAACCATGGGGTGTTATTGGCAAGGTTTCGGAGCAGCTCGGACACCCGTTCATTGGACTGCGCAGTACCATTGATGGTCACCGACTGCCCTGCCTGCAACATTTTGGAGATGAACACCCCGTCAGGCAGCTGATTCACCAATTCGGTGAGCAGGTGCACCGGTAAATTGCGATCTGACTGAAGGTCCTCCACGGCTTGCTGCCTCGCGCGCAGCGCCGCGATCTCAGCCTCAAGCCCCTCAATGTCCTTGATTTCCGCCTCCAATTTGCGGATTTCCGTCTGCAAGGTTTGGTTGGTCGCCAGTTGGGTGGATTCCGTGTGCTGGAACCACAAATACATCGCACTGGAAATGACAACACCCAACAGCGCCGACAAGCCGAGCGAGAAGTTAAAGACATCGCGTCTGCGCTTTCTTGCAGCCTCCCGATGGGGAAGCAGATTGATCAGAATCAAAGCGCAAACCTCCGCAGCGCCAAGCCACAGGACGTGAGATACGAAGGTGCTTCGCGCGTCATCTTCTTGAGGCGCACGCCGTCTCCGATAACCATGCCGTCAAAGGGATTCAACAAACTGCATGGAAAAGACACTTGCAACGTGACCGCTGAAGTCAAGCCAGGCAGCGCCGCCGAGCCTCCAGCGACTAGGATGTGATCCACCCTGTTGTAAGGAGTGCTGGTAAAGAAGAACTGCAGTGCGCGCCCAAGCTCTTGTGCCAGCGAGTCCATAAAGGGCTTGAGCACCATGGTCGCATAGTCAGGTGGCAGATCGCCACTCCGCTTTTTGGACTCGGCCTCGTCCCCGGAAAACCCATATTGCCGGACGATCAGCTGCGTCAGTTGCGTGCCGCCGAAGGCTTGATCGCGATCGTAGAGCACCTCTTTATCGCGCAACACCTGCATACTGGTGGTAACTGAACCGATCTCAAACAGCACCACGATCAAGCCCTCGCCACGGTTGGGCAGGTGCTCTATCAAGCGGCTGGCAGCTAAGCGGGATGCATATGACTCCACGTCAACCACCACCAGCGTCAGCCCGGCTGCCTCTGCCAATCCTTGGATGTCCTGCACCTTCTCACGCCGCGAGGCGGCGATCAGGACTTCGACGTCACCTGCTGATGTAGCGCTGGGCCCAATGACGCAAAAGTCCAGGCTGACTTCTTCCAGCGGAAAGGGGATGTACTGGTTGGCTTCCAACTCTACCTGCTGCTCCAACTCCAAGTCACTCATTCCACCGGGAAGAATGATCTTCTTGGTGATCACCGCCGAGGGTGGTAGCGCCATGGCGACCTGCCGCGTGCGGGCACCCGTTTTTTTTACCAGCCGCCGGATGGCGTCAGCCACCTCGTCAAACTTTTCGACATTGCCGTCAACCATCCAGCCCCGCTCGAGCGGCTCAATCCCGCAACGCTCGAGCACCAGACCGCCTGCTTTGTCCCGACCCAGTTCCACCAGCTTCACACTGGAAGAACTGATATCAACGCCCAGCAAGGGCGCTGGCTGACGACTGAACAAATACCCCAATGAGATCAAAAAAATCCCCTGAAACGAACCGGCACCAAGCCAGCCACACCATGAAACTCGGCGGAATGCTATCAGCATGCCTATGGCCGGGCAAAAGATTCTTTGCCACCGTGGACAAAGGTCACGTTGTCAAAAGCACACGCTTCGCTGACCATAGTCCCACTGCCGCAGGCGCCAAAAAATGTTCACGCTCGATTCGGCGCAACAATGGGGTCTGAAACAGATGCCGTCTAGGGCGACCGTTTTTATACTTTCGATGTCCAGACGCCAGACGCCATGTCCCAGAACCCACAATTAACTCCGAGCCCAAGTACCGCATCCCCGACTCCTAGACCAAAGGTGCATTGGCTTATCACCGGTTCGCTGTGGTTGCTTGGCTTGGCGGCAGCGGGGGCACTTTCGGTATTGATGATTGTTGGTATCGCGTTGGCGGTGGCCTATCCCAATCTACCAGACATCTCGGACCTGTCCGACTACCGTCCCAAACTGCCCCTGCGCATCTTCTCCATCGAAGGCGAGTTGCTTGGTGAGTTTGGTGAGGAGCGGCGCAATCTGACGCCGATTGCTGAAATTCCCAAGGTGATGACCCACGCCGTTTTGGCGATCGAAGACGCGCGTTTTTTTGAGCACGGCGGTGTCGATTACGTAGGCATGCTGCGGGCTGCTCTTGCCAATGTGAGCCGGGCCAAAAGTCAGGGGGCCTCCACCATCACGATGCAAGTAGCGCGCAACGTTTACTTGTCCTCTGAAAAAACTTTCACTCGAAAAATCTATGAGGTGTTGCTCACCTTCAAGCTCGAGCATCTGCTTAGCAAAGACCAGATCCTAGAGATCTACATGAACCAGATTTTTCTGGGCAACAGGGCCTACGGGTTCGCGGCCGCAGCGGAAACCTACTTTGGTAAACCACTCAAGAACGTGTCCATTGCGGAGGCCGCCATGCTGGCGGGCTTGCCCAAAGCTCCCTCGGCTTATAACCCCATCAGCAACCCCAAGCGGGCACGATCGCGCCAGCTCTACATCATCGAGCGCATGCTCGAAAACGGCTTCATTACCGCCGAACAGGCGCAAAGCGCCAAGACTGAGCAGCTGAACATAAAAAGTGGGCCAGATACCAGCAAGGTGCATGCGGAGTACATCGCGGAAATGGTGCGACAACTGGTGTTCACTCAGTACGGCGACGAAACCTACACCCGTGGGCTCAACGTACAAACCACCATTCGTGCTGCCGAGCAGACCGCAGCGTACCGGGCCCTTCGTGCAGGCATCATGGACTTCGAACGTCGCCAGGTGTACCGAGGGCCCGAAAAGTTCATTGCGCTCGATGGCGGCGCCCAACCCACGGACGAAGCCATTGACGAGGCACTGGAAGACCACCCAGACAATGGCGACATCATGTCCGCCGTCGTGTTGAGCGCAAGCCCGAAGAAGATCGTCGCGGTGCGCCAAAACAGCGAGAGGCTCGAAATTGTCGGCGAGGGCCTCAAACCGGCCCAGTCCGGACTGTCTGATAAAGCGCCACCTACTACCAAGATCCGTGTGGGCGCCGTGATCCGTGTCACCAAGTCCAGCAAAGGGACTTGGGAGATTACTCAATTGCCTGAAGTTGAAGGTGCCTTCGTCGCGATGGACCCCCGCGATGGCTCCATCCGTGCTCTGGTGGGAGGTTTTGACTTTACAAAGAACAAGTTCAACCATGTCACCCAGGCATGGCGCCAGCCGGGATCAAGCTTCAAGCCGTTCATCTACTCGGCTGCACTGGAGAAAGGCTTCTCACCGGCGACGGTGGTTAACGACGCGCCGCTATTCTTTGGAAGCGGGGTAACAGGCGGGCAACCGTGGGAGCCAAAAAACTACGACGGCACCTTTGAAGGCCCTATGACTTTGCGCCGAGGCCTGGCCAAGTCGAAAAACATGGTGTCGATTCAAGTGCTCAACTCCATCGGCCCGCAGTACGCACAAGACTGGATCGTCCGCTTCGGTTTTGAAGCGGAGAAGCACCCCCCTTACCTGACAATGGCGCTCGGCGCCGGATCGGTCACCCCCTTGCAAATGGCCAGCGCTTACGCGGTGTTTGCTAATGGAGGCTTCCACGTCAACCCGTGGCTGGTAACCAAAATCAGTGAGCAACGTGGCAAGGCGCTGCTGGAAACCAAGCCGCCCGTGCTGGACGAGGCCCAACGCGCTATTGAACCGCGCAACGCCTTCGTAATGAGCAGTTTGCTGCAGGAGGTGACCCGATCAGGCACTGCAGCCCGTGCGCAAAGCACGCTCAAACGGCACGACTTGTACGGAAAAACCGGGACGACCAACGACTCCATGGATGCTTGGTTTGCTGGCTACCAGCCCACCATCGCAGCGGTTACCTGGATCGGCTATGACAACCCGCGCAAACTAGGCGATCGCGAGACTGGTGGCGGGTTAAGCCTACCGGTGTGGATCCAATTCATGGAAACAGCCTTGAAAAACGTTCCCGTTTCCGAGCTTGCGGTGCCCGAAGGTGTGGTGCAAATAGGCAATGAGTGGTACTACGACGAATTCACCAAAGGTACCGGGGTCTCCAATCTGACGCTGGTGGACGGAGCCGAGCCCAATCCCAACCAAGTGCCTCCTCCCTCCGAAGAAAAGCGACGCATCTTGGACTTGTTTAGCAATTAGTCAGGCGAAAAACAACAAGGGACTACCGGCCTGTAGAGATGCGTGGTGGCTTAGCGCAGAGAAAAACTCACCCCCACCTTTGGTGTCTTGCCACGCGCCTTCAACACAGCGGTAGTGGTAGCCGCCCAGCTTCGTGGCCATCCAGACCTCGTGCAGCGGCTTTTGCAGATTGATCACGATCTGGCTACCGTTATCGAACACCAGAGTCACCATGCCGCCCACACGCTGGTTGTCGACGTCCACCGCCGACCCGTCGTTGATGCGGTCACAGCAAACTTCCACCGCCCGCAATAGGGCTTCAGCACGTTCTTGGAACTCTAAGTCGGTCATTACAATTTCGCCATGTTGAAACCAACTTTGATTCTAGTCAGCGTAGGACTTGCATCCGCGGCCGTACTGGCTTTGGTCGGGTGTGGCCAAACCGGTCCCCTGTACTTGCCAGAACGCCCGACCATGGCTGCGGCGCTGGACCACTCACCTACAAGCCCCGAGCGCCACGCAGCGCTGTCTTCGCCATGAACCTGCCCGGCCACCCCCAGTTAGCCTACGTCGACAACCTGTTGTGCGTTGAAGGCCACGCCCTAGACGACTTGGCCAACCAGCATGGAACACCTCTGTTCGTGTACTCCAAAGCGTCGATGCTGGCAGCGCTTGCGGCCTACCAAAGAGGCTTTGTGGGGCGCCATGTACAAATCTGCTATGCCATGAAGGCCAACCCCTCACTCGGCGTTTTGCAGGTGTTTGCGAAAGCGGGGTGTGGCTTCGACATCGTCTCAGGCGGCGAACTTGCCCGGGCACTGGCAGCCGGCGCGGCGCCCGAAAAGATCATTTTTTCAGGCGTAGGCAAAACGCGCATGGAGATGCAACGCGCACTCGAGGTCGGCATTGGCTGCTTCAATGTCGAGAGCGAGGCCGAAATCGAGGTGCTCAATTCTGTGGCCCTGTCCTTGGGCAAGCGTGCACCGATCAGCATCCGGGTCAATCCCAATGTGGACCCCAAGACCCACCCCTACATTTCAACCGGCCTGAAGGGCAACAAATTTGGCATCGCGCACGACCGCACCTTGGCCACCTACCAACGCGCCCACGCACTGGCGGGGTTAGAAATCGTGGGCATTGACTGCCACATCGGCTCCCAGATTACGGAAGAAGCGCCGTACCTAGAGACGGTTGATCGCATGCTGGAGCTGGTCGAATCTATTGAACTGGCCGGGATTGCCATTGAGCACCTCGATTTCGGCGGTGGGCTGGGGATCAACTACAACGGAGACTCGCCGCCGGCAGCCGAGACCTTGTGGAGCAAGATGCTGCAACGGCTTGATGCGCGAGGCTTTGGACAGCGCAAGCTCATGATCGAACCAGGCCGATCGCTGGTCGGCAACGCCGGTGTGTGCGTGACCGAAGTGCTGTACCTCAAACCAGGCGAGCAGAAGAACTTTTGCATCGTAGACGCCGCCATGAACGACCTGCCCCGTCCTGCTATGTACCAGGCGTTCCACACCATCATCCCCACCGCCAGACACCAGCACGCCGAGGCCAGTCAGGTGTACGACGTCGTGGGCCCGGTTTGCGAAAGCGGTGACTGGATCGGGCGAGAGCGGCGCCTACTGGTACGCCCCGGAGAGCGGCTTGCGGTGCTGTCGGCTGGTGCTTATTGCATGAGCATGGCCAGCAACTACAACGCCCGACCACGTGCCGCCGAATTGCTGCTCGACAGCGAGCACTGTCATGTAATTCGCCGCCGCGAAACCATAGACGACCAACTGCGCTGCGAAGCTTTGGTGGACGAAACCACGGCCGCGGCCCCAAGGTAATCTACCGGAACGCGATCTAGGCGTCGCCGCGATTTCTCAAGGCGCGGTGTACGCGCCAGCCCAGCAGAGAGGCAAGGATCGCGGCGTACAGGGCCACCTCAGCAAAATCATTCTTGCCCGCACGCATCCAAAAAAAGTGCAATACCGCTAGCAGCGCCACTGCGTAGACCAGGCGATGCAGCATCTGCCAGCGCTTGGCACCCAACCAGCGAATGGCGCGGTGAAACGACGTCGATGCCAGCAGAGTTAAGAGCACCACAGCGCTGAAACCCACCAGAATGAAGGGACGTTTCAGGATGTCCGTGGCGACGTCTTGCAACACGAGACCCATGTCCAGCCACGCATAGGCCAACAGGTGAAGCACCGCGTAAAAGTACACAAAAAGTCCCGCCATGCGCCGAAAACGCGCCAGCGCCGGTAGCCCCAAGACCACGCGCAATGGCGTGATGGCCAGCACGACGCACAGTGCCCGCAAAGCCCAATCGCCGGTGGACCGCACCAATGCTTCGGCGGGGTTGGCCCCCAGCTGATCGGTCAGTGCGGCCACCACCAACCACACCATAGGCAGCAGTGACAGGCCAAACCACAGCGGTTTGGACCAGCCGCTTTGCAACCAGCGCTTCATGGGTACACGCAAAGAACGATTCAATAGAATTTTTTGAGGTCCATGCCTGCATACAACTGGCCCACCTGCGCCTCATAACCATTGAACATCAGGGTCGGGCGCTTCTTGGTAAACAGCCCATCCTCGCCGATTCGCCGCTCGGTGGCCTGACTCCACCTTGGGTGGTCTACTGTGGGGTTGACGTTGGAATAGAACCCATATTCGTTGGCGGCTGCCCTGTTCCAGGCAGTTGCCGGCTGCTTTTCGGTGAAGCGGATCTTGACGATGCTTTTCCCGCTTTTGAAACCATACTTCCATGGCACCACCAAGCGAATTGGCGCGCCATTTTGGTTGGGCAAAACTTCACCATACATGCCAAACGCGAGCATGGTCAGCGGGTGCATCGCTTCGTCCATGCGCAGACCTTCCACGTAAGGCCAATCCAAAACCCGCGAGCCGACAAAAGGCATGGTCTTGGGATCCGCCAGCGTAATGAACTCCACGTACTTGGCGCTGCCCAAAGGCTGCACCCGCTTGATCAATTCGGCCATCGAGTAGCCGATCCACGGAATCACCATGGACCAGCCCTCCACACAGCGTAGGCGGTACACGCGCTCTTCCTGCGCACTGAGTTTGAGCAAGTCCTCCAGTTGCAATGTGCCCGGTCGGCTAACCAGTCCCTCAACTTCCACCGACCATGGCTTGGTCTTCAGGGTGTGCGCGTTGCGGGCGGGGTCGGCCTTGTCGGTACCAAACTCATAAAAGTTGTTGTAGCTGCTGGCATCCTTGTACAGCGTTGCCTTCTCGGTCGTATTGGCGCCAGCCACCTTGGACATCTGCGCAGGCAATGCCGCCAACTTTCCCGGTCGCACGCCCCAGCTCGCTTGGGCCAGCGCCTGGCGCGAAGCCCAGGTCGCCATGCTCAGGCCTGCAACGCCGGTGGCCATCTGTTTCAAGATGTCCCTGCGTCGCGCGTACACCGCGGGGTCGGTGATTTCGCTGGACAGAATGGAGGGAAGGCCGAGGCGTTGCGGGTTGTGGGGCATGGTGTGGTCCTGGTTAAGGCAGTGGTCGGCTGGCAGCCCAGCTTCTTACACACATCTTCACACAGGCGCATGCTGCGTGCCAGCGCGGGGCCAAACCATAAAAAAAGCGAGGTAGCAGATGCCACCTCGCTCCTCAGGGGTGCCGGGCCCGCGCCAAGGGGCGCTGGATGTTTAGCGTAAACCGGCGATGTAGTCGGATACCGCCCGAATCTCGCGGTCGTTGAGCTTGGCAGCGATCTGGGTCATGGCCAAGTTGTTCTTACGGATGCCGTCACGGAAGGCCGTCAGTTGCGCTGCCGAGTAATCGGCATGCTGTCCGCTCAGGCGCGGGTACTGGGAAGGGATGCCGGCGCCGTTGGGGCTGTGGCAACCGGCACACGCAGGAATCTGACGGTCTGCAATACCGCCCCGGTAAATCCGCTCACCCAAAGCCACCAGATCCTTGTCTTTGGCAAAACCTGGCTTGCCGGGCTTGCTCGCCAGCCAATAAGAGATATTGCGCATGTCGTCGTCCGACAAGGCAGTGGCGAAACCCAGCATAACGGCGTTGTTGCGCTTGCCCGACTTGAACTCTTGCAGCTGCTTCAGCAAGTACTGTGGATGTTGCTGCGCCAGCTTGGGGTTGGCAGGGATGGCCGAGTTGCCGTCGGTGCCATGACACGCAGCGCACACTGTGCTGTAGCTGGCTTCCCCTTTGGCCAGATCGGGCTTGGCTTTTTCAGCTGCGGGCGTGTTCGCAAACGCAGAAATTGACAATGCGGCGATCGCAGCAGTGAACATCAAAGAGGCGGGCAGCTTCATAGTGCGTGGGTGTCGGGTGGGCAAAAACTATCGGCATTCTACAATGCGCCCCGGGCCGACCTCTTCACACAATGACAAACCACAAAGACCCTCGCCCAGCACGCGCCACACCCAGCGTACCGCCCAACCCAGAGAAAACCGCAGCCGCCACCGCACTGGGTTGGCTGCACACCGCGAAGTTCCTGACCACGGCGCCGCAGCTGCATTTTTTGCCGGCCCTGGATGTGCCGGAGATTGCGTTTGTGGGCCGCTCCAACGCAGGCAAGTCCACCTGCATCAACACACTGACCCAGCAGCGGCAACTCGCATTTGCCTCAAAGAAGCCTGGGCGCACACAACACATCAATCTGTTTTCGCTGGGCAAACAAGGCGTTACCGATGCGGTGTTGGCCGATTTGCCGGGCTATGGCTATGCGGCAGTGCCGCAGCAAGACAAGATCCGCTGGCAGCAAGTCATGGCCAACTACCTGGTGACGCGGGAAAACTTGGTAGGCATTGTGTTGCTGTGCGACCCACGCCACGGGATCACCGAACTCGACGAAATACTTCTTGACGTGATCCGCCCTCGGGTACAGGAAGGACTGAAGTTTTTGATCGTGCTAACGAAGTCCGACAAACTTACCCGCGCTGAGGCGACCAAAGTTTTGTCCATCACTAAGTTGCAAGCTGGGGGGGGAGAAGTGATGCTGTTTTCAGCCCCAAAACGCAAGGGTATTGACGAAGTCGCCGATTTGCTCTGGCGCTGGGCGCACCCGCAGCAGACATTGCAAGCACTGGCTGCGTCTGACGTGGTGGACCTCCAACCAGCGACAGAATCCGCTGGAGTCGGTGCGCCGCAGGCAACTAGCTAGTAGGGACTGGGCCCGCCGTCGGGACGGTCTTTGAAGCGCTTGTGCACCCAGTAGTACTGCGCTGGATCCCGATCAATATAGGCCTGCAAGCACAAGTTCATGGTGGCGGTGTCGGCCACCCAGTTGTCGCTGGGGAAGTTGGGCCACCGCCGCGTGATCTCGACCTCGTAGCCTTGCGGCGTGATGCGCGAAATCATCGCAATCACTTTGGCGCGACCCATTTTGGCAACCCTCGAAAGCGACGGAATGGTGGCGGCGCTCACACCGTAGAAAGGCACAAACACCGAATCTTTGGGGTCGTAATTCATGTCCGGCAAAAGGCACAGAGGCTCGCCCGCTCGAAGTGCTTGCAGCACCGGCTTGAATCCTTCACGCCGATCAAACGGACGGCCGTTGGGGAAGCGCTTGCGCCCTTTCAAAATCCAGGCATCCACCACCCGGTTGGTTTGCGCGGCATACACCGTGGTGAACTGGCGAGAAAGCTGCTGCGTCATCGCAGTCCAGCCCGCGTCCATACCCACGAAATGCGGCACAAAAATCAAGGTGGCAGCTTGGCCATCCAGTTCATCTACGGCGCCCACTAGCCGCAGCCTCGCCAGGGTTACTTCGGGTGGCGCGTACCACAGCCAACCCCGATCAAGCCAGGCCTGCGCGAAGTAGACAAAGGTTTGGCGGGTCTGGCGCTGCAACTGCCGCGCGCTCCAATGCGGGAAGCACAAACGCAAATTGGTGTGCACCACACGGCGGCGCGACCCGATCAGCAAGTACAAGGCCCAACCCAAGGCTGCCCCCAGAGCGCGCACCCAAGGCAGAGGCAGGCGGCCCACCCACTGCACCAAGCGCAGCGAGAAATGGGTCATCTCAGCCACCCTCCTTGGGTTGTTTGTAGCGGTCGTAGCCCCAAAGGTACTGGCTCGGGTGGGCCAGGATCAGTGCCTCCATGGCCTGGTTGATCTGGCGCACCGCACACTCCAAGTCGGCATCCAAACCCTGCTCTTGCGAACCGTGCGCAACACCTGCCCATGGCGACACATGCACCAAATAGCCCCGCCCCCAAGGCAAGCGCTCGCCCCAGGCCAGCAGCACCGTGGCGTCGGCTTGCAAGGCCAAACGGGCCGACAGTGTCATGGTGTAAGCGGGCTTGCCAAAGAATGGGGTCCACAGCCCCTGATGTTGCGGCGGCACCTGGTCGGGTAGCAGCCCCACGCAATTGCCTGTCTTCAATGCCTTCAACAACTGCTTTACGCCTGCCAACGTTGCCGGCACGGTGTGCAGGCCGGGCCGGGCGCGCGAGGCCACCACGAGGCGCGCTAGCCAGGCTTTGCGCGGCGCCCTGTACAGCACCGTCATCGCCCGCTCACTTTGGCCAAAACGCTGGGCATAGGCCTGCGCCGTCACCTCGAAGCAGCCCAAATGCGGCGTCAAAAAAACAATGCCGCGACCCGCTGCGAGCGCCGCGCGGATGTGCTGCTCACCGTCCCACTCCACGGGCACGGCCGGTCCCAGCCACAGGCGGGGCAACTCGGCCACCAGCTTGCCTGCCTCACCCACCGCGCGCATCCAGGCATTGCGGCCCACACCAGCGAGCGACGCATGCACCAGCAGCCGCTGCCGGTAGCTTCCCGACACCAGAAACGCCAGCCAACCCAATGCCACACCGCCGGCGTGCAGCAGCCACAGCGGCAGGTAGGACAGCAGTCGGAATAGGGCGGTCATGGCTGGGATAAAATGCGCGCTGTCGCTGAGTTACTGAACTACTTGCAGGGCGACACACAGGGGCTGGCTCAGCAAGGGCTTGCCATTGTGCCTTGTCACTTCGGTTTGACAAATCTGCTAAAGCGTTCGCTGCAAGCCAAAAGCCCAAGCAACGCGACTTGACCTCACTTTTGGAGCATCTTTGATGGCGAACGACTTTCTCTTCACTTCCGAATCGGTATCCGAGGGCCACCCCGACAAGGTGGCAGACCAAATCTCGGATGCGATCCTCGATGCGATTTTCAAGCAAGACCCCAAGTCGCGCGTAGCAGCAGAGACGCTGTGCAACACCGGCTTGGTGGTGCTGGCCGGTGAGATCACCACCAACGCGCATGTGGACTACATCCAAATCGCACGGGACACCATCAAGCGCATTGGCTACGACAACACCGAGTACGGCATCGACTACAAAGGTTGCGCGGTGCTGGTGGCCTACGACAAGCAGAGCAATGACATAGCCCAGGGTGTTGACCATGCGTCCGACGACCACCTCAATACCGGTGCGGGCGACCAGGGACTGATGTTCGGCTACGCCTGCAACGAAACACCTGAGCTGATGCCCGCGCCGATCTACTACGCCCACCGCCTGGTGGAGCGCCAGGCCCAGTTGCGCAAAGACGGGCGCCTGCCCTTTCTGCGCCCGGACGCCAAGAGCCAGGTCACCATGCGCTACGTGGACGGCAAGCCGCATAGCATCGACACGGTGGTGCTCTCCAGCCAGCACAGCCCCGAGATGAGCAACGGCACCACCATGAAGCAGGAGTTCATCGATGCTGTCATTGAGGAAATCATCAAGCCGGTGCTGCCCAAGGAGTGGCTGCACAACACCCGCTATTTGGTCAACCCCACCGGCCGCTTTGTAGTGGGTGGTCCACAAGGCGACTGCGGCCTGACCGGGCGCAAGATCATTGTGGACACCTACGGTGGCGCATGCCCCCACGGCGGCGGCGCGTTCTCGGGCAAAGACCCCACCAAGGTGGACCGTTCCGCTGCCTACGCCGCCCGCTACGTGGCCAAAAACATCGTGGCCGCTGGGCTGGCGCGCCAGTGCCAAATCCAGGTGGCCTACGCGATTGGCGTGGCCAAGCCGATGAACGTAACGGTTTACACCGAAGGCACCGGCGTGATTTCAGACGAAAGAATCGCCGCCCTGGTGAACGAGCACTTCGACCTGCGTCCCAAGGGCATCATCCAGATGCTCGACCTGCTGCGGCCTATCTATGAGAAAACCGCAGCCTACGGCCACTTTGGCCGGGAGGAGCCTGAGTTCTCGTGGGAGTCCACCGACAAAGCCACCGCACTGCGCGCAGCCGCAGGCCTTTAAGGCGCGCCTGTAGACCACCACCATGAAACTGCAGACACAACGCTTCATTGACCGCTGGCTAGGCCAGTTGCTGTGCGGCGTGGTGTCTGTGTGGGTGCGCTGGACCCAGCGCACGCCACCCGCACTGCCGCAGCAAGCCAACAACATCCTGGTGATCCTTCTCTCCGAAATGGGCAGCATCGTGCTGGCCGGGCCGATGTTTGCCGAGCTGCGTCGCAAGTACCCGCAGGCCCAAATCCACATCCTGCAGCTCAAGAAAAACCAAGAAGTCTCCAAACTGCTGCAGCTCACCCAGGCAGAAAACATGCACAGCCTGGACGACAGTTCGGGCCTGAGCTTGCTGCGCGACATCGTGCGCGTCAGCCTGGCCATGCGCAAGTTGCCTCTGGAAGCGGTGGTGGACTGCGAGCTGTTTTCGCGCATCAGTGCGCTGCTTTCGTTCTCGACCGGCGCACAGGTGCGGGTGGGCTTCACGCCCCACACCCAGGAGGGTTTGTACCGTGGCAGCTTCATCAACCACGCCATTCCCTACAACCCTTACCAACACATCAGCAAACAGTTTTTGTCGCTGGTGGATGCATTAAACAGCGCTGGCAGCGCGCCGCGCAACAAGTCCGCCGCCATTCGTAGCATGCCGCAAGACACCGAGCTATCGGTGCATTTCAGCGGCACCGAACTGGCCCAGTACCAAAGCCAGCTGTACGCCGACCACCCTGCCACCGCTCAGCGCGATCTGGTGCTGCTGTACGCTGGTGGCGGCATCCTGCCGGAACGGGCCTGGCCGGCTGCCCATTACGCGCGGGTCGCACAAGGGTTGTGCCAAGCCGGGTATGCGGTGGGCTTGATTGGCCTCAAAGACGACGCGCAATTGGCGCGCGACCTGCAAGCCCAAACCAACAGCCCCGCCTGCATCGATCTGACCGGCTACACCCGCAGCATCCGCGAGCTATTGATGCTGTTCCATGCCGCGCGCCTTCTCATCACCAACGACGGCGGCCCCGGCCATTTCGCCACGCTCACGCCCATCCACACCATGGTGTTTTTTGGGCCCGAGACCGGCCGCTTGTACGGCCCGCTGGGCACGCGCAACAAGGTGCTGGAAAGTGGCATTGCGTGCTCGCCCTGTTTGTCGGCCTACAACCATCGGCTCACGTTCTGTGACGGCGACAACCAGTGCCTCAAACGCATTGCGCCCGACCCGGTGCTGGCCGACGCGCTGACCTTTTTGCAGCGAGCCCCGCAGGCGGTTGCGACGGCATGAATGGCCTGCAGCGACTGGTGCTGTGGGGCTTGGGCTGGGTCGAGCGCTACCGGTACATCAAGTTCGGCATCGTCGGCGCCAGCGGTACGGTGGTCAATCTGGCCGTGCTCTACGTGGGACATGAGTACATCTTTCACTCCATCGAGTCGGCTTACCAAAAGCCCTACATCTCACTGGCGTTCGCCATCCTCATTGCCACGATCAACAACTTCACCTGGAACCGCCTGTGGACTTGGTCGGACCGGGTCAAGCGGCTCGAGGCCCACGAGTCACCCGGGCGCGTGAGCCTGCGGGTGCTGTCCAAGGAGTTCGGCCAGTACGCCACAGCCTCCGGCTTTGGCAGCGCCTTGCAGTATGTGCTGACGCTTCTTCTCTCCGGCGTCATGGACTACCGCTTGGCCAACCTGACTGCCATCCTGGCGGCCAGCGTGAGCAACTACCTGGCCAACGACCGTTGGACCTTCCGCCGGCGTTAAGCGCAAGCGCCCTCCGCCAGGCCACCCGCCCCGCAGCGCACCACGCCATGCACAGCACCCCAACCCCCTCGGCGCAGCAGCACAGCACACGCGCCGCGGGCAACGCATTGGGTCAGATCCTCATCCCACAGGGGACGCACCACCAAGCGCTCTGGATTGCGCTCGTGCTGTTTGCGGCGGTGCTCTACCTGTTGGGCCTGGGCAGCATGTATGCGCCCACCAATGGCGACGAGATGGTGTACCTGCACATCGCCCGGCGCACCGCCGAGTCGGGGCAGTGGCTGCCGCTGGTGTCGGACCTTGCCAATATGCGCAACACCAAGCCGCCGCCACTCATCTGGCAGGCTATGGTCGCCGGCGACTGGGGGCAATGGAACCTTGGGGCTCTGCGCTTGCCCAGCGTGCTCTACACCTTCTTGACCACCTCTGCTTTGGCATTACTCGTGTGGCGCATGGACGGGCGGCTGCGCACCGCTTGCCTGGCCGCGGTGCTGTACCTCGCGTTTTTCTCGACCTATCGCTACGGGCGGGTGTACCTCACCTCGGCACCCGAAACCTTTTGGCTGGCGCTGCCCCTGTTTTGGCTGCTGTGGAAATGCACACCGCCGCATTCAAGCACTGGCTCTGGCTTTGGGTTTAGCTACGGCGGCAGCGTGACCAGACCTGGCGCCCATGCCGCCACGGTCAACGCCGTGGCTGTGCCCTGGTGGGCCTGGGCGGTGTTTGGCATCGCCATCGGCCTGGGCGCGGGCTACAAGTCCTTTGCACTGATCGTGCCCGCAGCGGCCACCCTGTGGTGCGCGCTGCTGGTGGCGCAAGGCCCGCTGCACTGGGCCAAGGTCTGGACCACCACGGTGGGCGTGGCTGGGGCCGCGCTGTTGGCGCTGGCCTTCTTTGGCCTGTGGTTTGTTTTCGACCCTGACCCCGGCGCGGTTTGGCGTGAGTTTGTGGTGGGCGAGAACGCTGGCAAGCTCGCCAGTGCCAAGGGCTATTGGCAGGTGGCGCTGGCAGGTGGCGGCTCTATTTGGATACATAGCCTGGCCTATTTTGAAAACGCTGGACTACTCTTTTTTGTGGCCCTGGGTTTGGCGGCGTGGGGGCTGCTGCGGGCGCGCAGTGTGCAGCGCTGGCACACCCTGGCACCGCACACGCGCATCTTGCTGGTGTGGCTGGTAGTGTGGCTGCTGGTGTTTGCCATCCCTAGCCAGCGCTCGGCGCGCTATGTCATCCCGGCCATGCCCGCCCTGGCGATGCTGGCGGCCTTGTACTGGGAGCGCATCGCCCGGCCTTGGTTTTGGCTCACCCTGCTGTTGACGGTGCCCGCCTTGGTGATGCTTGCGCGCATTGCCTGGGTCCTGGCCGACATGGGCCTTGGCACGCCAGTGTTGCTGGCCTTGGCCCTGGCTGGCGCAGCGCTGGGCATGGGAGCAGTGCTCGCCGGGCTGCTGCGCCCGGCTTGGATCCGCAATGCCTCGTTAGTGGCCTGCCTGGCGGTGTACGCCTGCTTCTGCGCCATGGTGGCCCCCTTGGGCACGCGCGAAGCCAACTACAGCGCCGCCATCCAACAACAATTGCAAGGCAAGCGCGTGGCCGTGCCCAACGGCTTCAACGCCCAGTACGAACGGTTTCGGTTTGTGCTGCCCGGTGCGCAGCTCGCACCGTTTGATACCGACGGCCGCAACGCCGGCGAAGGTTACCCGGACCTGCCTTCGCAGGCGCGTTTGCAGCGGCTGCTGGCCGAGTCCGATGCGGTTGTGTGGGTGCAAGACGAGCCGCAACAACAAGCGCCCAGTTGCGTACCTCACTGCCGCGTGTTGGCCCAGCGCTGGCATGTCAAGAGCCGGCACAAATCTGGCGAAATCACCTTGAACAACCTTTGGATGCCCCAGGAGTGGCTCTTCAGGCGCGAGTGGCTGATCGTGCCCGTACCCTGAGCAGCAAAAGAACGTGTAATACCAGCCAGGTCAGCGGGTCCAGCACCGCATCCCATACGTTGCCCGTGGGCAGGCGGGTGGCCGCAAAACAAAGCAACGCTGATGGTGCGATCCAGGCCGCTACACCCCGCGCACCCAGCACAAACGGCAACAGGGACACGACCATCACAGCGGCCAGCGCCCACGGGCTAAAGCCCCAGGCGTACACCTGCAGCGGCAGGTAGCCCAAGGTGTCTAGCAGCAGCACATAGCCCAACAGCACGCCGACCCAGGCACCCACCCGCGCCGCACCCGACAGCGCCCGCGTACCGCCTTGGGTCCAGGGCGCCGGTGGGGCCACAGACAGGCCGCGCCACAAGCCGACCACCGCCAACGCGCACCCCACCCAACTTGGCGACTGGAAGGCCAAGCCCAACCAAAAAGTGGGCGATGCCTCGCCTGGCAGCATCGCCCACAGCGCCAGACCGGTCGCGGCGGCAGCGCGCACCACCAGCGCCTGCCTACGCAACAGCAGCACCGCGATGCAGGCCAGCACCAGCGCCCATGCGATTGAGCGGCCCCACTGCAAGGCCCAACCCAGCGGCAACGATGGCGTGCTCGCAGCGCCCAGAACTTCGACCCAACTCATGGCGCAGGCCCCAATACGGTGGCGCTCGCGCCCGCGGCACTGCTGGCGCCATCTCGCAGCGCAAAACGCTGCCAGGCAATGCGGGTGCGGTGGTCGGTGTAGCTCACCCACAGGTGACCATCGGCCCAGACCATGGAAGGGTAGGAGTACTCGTCGGCATCGGTGCCCTGCTCCAACACAACGGCACGCGTCCAGCTCAGACCGTCACCTGAGGTGCTGAGGTCCAGCAAACCGCGCGAATGGGGCGAGGCGTTGTGCACCAGCACATGGTGGCCGGGCGACAGCGACAGGCCGGCAATCGCCGCGTCCGGATTGACCAGCGGCAGGCTGTCTGCATCGCGCCACTGTGCGCCGCCATCGGTTCTGCGGGAAACGCCGATGCGCCCGTTGGGCAGGTTATCGCGGTGCAAGGCCAGCCAATCGGTGGCCGAGGTGGCCAAGAGCGTGGGCTGCAGCAGGTGCTTGCGCTGCGAGATGCGCTCCATGCCCACGAACGCGCCCGTGCGGTCAAAGCGCAAGGCGACCGGGTACTTGATGCCCAGCTCAAAGTACACCGGCAGCACCATGCCGCCGTCGGCCAGAGGCAAAGGCGCGCTGCGCACCAAGTAGCTGGTGTTCCACAGCCACGACAGCGGCAGCATGCGCAAGGGCGCGAACTCCAACTCGGCCAGGCCCTGTCCCGGACTGCTTTGCACCGTGTGCAAAATCCGGCCCGCCGCCCAACCGCCCAGGCCGGTGGCCACCACAAACAGGTGGATACGCCCCGACGCGTCCAGCCACGCCACCGGGTTGCCAATCCGCCGTATTCCCGAGCCCAGCTGCGCGCCCATCAGGTGCCGATTGACCACGTACTTGGGTGGCACCCACTGCTGGCTGGCCCGGTCGAACTGCGAGGCCGCGATCTGCACATTGGGCGCACTCTCGCGATCTCCCGCGAACCAAAACGCAGTCAGCACCGCAGGCGATGACGCAGGCATGGCCAGCAAATCGCTGGCGTGCGCCGCCAAGGCGTCGCTGGGCATGGGAATCCAACCGCGGTCTACGCGGGTGAAGGATGCAGCATGTGGTTGCGGTGCCGTCCATGGTGCAGCAGGCGATGTCGCAAGCGATGGAAGCGCCGCGTGAGGATCAGGCGCAGGTGCCGCGCGCTGGGCGAGGTCGAGCGCCATTGCGCCAGCGACTAGCGTCACCGCGATCGAAGCGCGCAGCGCGAAGGCGCGCCAAGCACCCCAACTACGTGGGCCACGGGGGCTGGGGCGGTCGTACGAGTGGCGCATCGCTTTAAGGCAGTGGGCTCAAACCCAGCTCGTTCAAAAAGGCGTTGTGCTTGCGCTTTGCATCAGTAATCGCCCGCTCTATATCTACCAACTCTTGGTGCATCGCTTGCAGGTCAATTTCCGCCTCACCCACCGCCGTGCTGATGTAGCGCGAGATGTTCAGGTTGAAATCATTCTTTTCAATCTCTGCCATTTCTACCCGGCGCGAGTAGCGCGCCTCTTCGTCGCGGAACTGGTAGGTCTTGATGATCTTGGCTATGTGCGCTTCGGTCAGCTGGTTCTGGCGCTTGCCTTTGACAAATTGCTCGGCTGCGTTGATGAACAACACGTCGTCGGGCTTCTTGCACTTCTTCAATACCAAGATGCACACCGGAATGCCGGTGGAATAAAACAGGTTGGACGGCAGGCCAATCACCGTGTCGATGTGCCCGTCTTTGAGCAGCTTGGTGCGGATACGCTCCTCGGCGCCGCCACGAAACAGCACTCCGTGCGGCAGGATGATGGCCATTACGCCTTCGTCTTTGAGGAAGTGAAAGCCGTGCAACAAAAACGCAAAGTCCGCCGCCGACTTGGGCGCCAAGCCGTGGTTCTTGAAGCGCACATCGTCGCCCATGGCCTCGGTTGGCTCCCAGCGGTAGCTAAACGGCGGATTGGCCACGATGGCATCAAACGTGGGCTTCTTGGCGGGGTTGAGCTCGCGCAGCATCTCCCAGTCATTGGTGAGCGTGTCGCCGTGGAAGATTTCAAACTCGGTGTCCTTCACCCCGTGCAGCAGCATGTTCATGCGCGCCAGGTTGTAGGTGGTGATGTTTTTCTCTTGGCCGTAAATCTTGCCAATGCCATGTGGCCCCATGCGCTTGCGCACATTCAGCAACAACGAGCCCGAGCCACAGGCAAAGTCCATCACGCTTTCTAGCCTTTGCTTTACGCCCGTGCGCGGCTCCTGGCTGTCCAACGTGACGATGGTGGAAAGAATGTCCGAGATTTGTTGCGGCGTGTAGAACTCGCCTGCCTTTTTTCCCGAGCCAGCGGCGAATTGGCCAATCAGGTACTCGTAAGCGTTACCTAAATCATCCTCATCCTTTGATAAACCGGCAGCCAATCCTTCGGCAATTTCCTGGATCACCACGCACAGCTTGGCGTTGCGCTCGGTATAGGTCTTGCCCAGCTTGGGCGAGCCAAGGTCAATCTCCGAGAACAGGCCCTGAAAGGTACTCTGAAACGACTCGGTCTCGATGTACTTGAAACCCTCTTGCAGCGTGTGCAGCAGCTCACCGTCTTGCGTGCGCGCCATGCTGGCAATGCTGCTCCACAGGTGCTGCGGCTCAATCACGTAATGCACCTTGCGGCGCATCTGCTTTTCAAATTCGGGCACATCGGCTGCGTTGTCGGCATACCAAACTGCCAGCGGCATGCGGGTGTCGTCTTCTTTCAGCGTGGGGTAATCGCTTCCCAACTCCTTCTTGGCCGTCGCCTCGTAGCTGTCGGACAAATAGCGCAGGAACAAAAACGACAGCATGTAGTCGCGGAAATCGTCCGCGTCCATGGCCCCGCGCAGTTTGTCGGCAATGGCCCACAGGGTGTTGCCCAGTTTCTTTTGGCTTTGTTCGGTCATGGTTTAGGGCTTGTCGTCTTGCGGTGGGGGCAGAGTTTTGGTGCGCTCGGCCAGCTTTTTGTCGTCCGTTTTGACTCGGCGTTCCAGCTTCTTTAAGTCCTCTTCTGGCGCCAGCTTTTCAGGCTGAATGCCACGCTGCCCCAGCATGTCGCGCACGCTTTCGTTGTTTTTGACATGCTCGTGCGTAATGGCGGGTTCGCCCCGCAAGTTGTCTTGCCGCACGTTGTGGTTGGTCATCTCGGTGGCCAGGTTTTTGGCGGCAATCGTTAGCGTGGGCAAGAAGTCAGCCAGTGGGCGGTTGGCCACAATGCCGTATTTGTTCTTCATGGCCAGCGTGGTGTTGCCACCAAACAGCGCTTGGTCTCCACGTGATCGAATCCTGCCAAAACCAGCGTCGTCCACACCGCGCTCATAAATGTTTTGCGAGAGTGCCTTTTCTGATTCCTTGAGCCTGTCACGCGCCTCCATGCGCGCTTGCAGGCGCATGCGGTCTTCAATCAGCTCTTGCTTGCGGGTTTGCACCGCAAAGTAGCTTTGCGCAAAGGCGATTTCAGGCTTGCGTGGGTCGCCATTTTGGGCGATGAGGTAACAGGCATAGCGTGTTAGCATGAAATCAACGATTTCACGCTGGGAACCACTGCCCAGCTCGACCATTTTCGTGACGCCACGAAAATGGTCTGTCGCCACATGCCCAGAGGCTTCGCACGACTGCATGGCCCGCTGGATGGCAGCTTGAAAGTTCTCCCAACGGGTGTAGCCCAAGGGGGCTTGCAAATCGCGTGCAAACCAAAACTCGATCCCCTCCGCATCAGCACGCTGGGCACCGGCTTCAAGGCTGGTTTGCAAAGCTTTTAGTTGTTCATCCATAGTGTTTCCTCCGCTGGCTTCTGTCTTGTTCGAGCACTTGAACTGTCAAGGATTTCTTGACGGTTGGCCTTTGGCAAGCGTAGGCGGCAGTTGTCAACCAACACTTGACAACTGAAGCTATGGCCTTTCGTTCTTCAATGCAGTTAAGAGTCGGCGCGTTCATACCTCACTCCGCATGCAACACAAACTTGTACTTCGCTAGAAGGCCACTCATCACCTCCTCGAAGATATCCAGGTTGTCTTGAACAACGATGTCCGACTCGTAGTAGTAAACCTTCTTATGCGACAGGGCATTAACAATGTCTGCTACTCGACTGGCCTCGGTGATACCAATCTGATTAAGCACATAACTGAATTGCCCTACGCCGAGAAACGACGCGACGTTTTCCAGAACCTGCCGGAGCATCGCGAAGTGGTACGCACGGACATCCTTGGCATCACGAGCTATAAAAAGTAACTGGAGTACCCGCAAGTGATACAAAAACACATCGTTACGACAGTTCTCTAGCTCAAGCGCACCCGACTTCGCACTCAAAATGTGCAACTTATAGAGAGGCTTGTCTTTCTTCTTGAACTTGTGGCTCTTTTCACCCTTGGTAATCCAGTCACTCAAGATGGAGAAGAGCCCCAGATGATGCGTGGTGACGATGATCTTGCGTTTCTCAAACTGTTTCTCGATGAGGTCGTACAAAGTCGCCGCAGTCACAAAAATGTTGTGATCGTCCAGGCTAGAGACTGGGTCATCGATAAAGAAGTGGCTCGACTGCTTGTCGGCCCAGCCCTCAACTTCGAAAAGCGCAAGGAAAAAGCACCAGACAAAAATTCGCTCCTCCCCACGAGAAATCTTGATCGGTGGCTGCGGTACATCCGGATTTTGATTGGGTATGAAAAACGAAATCGACTCAATCCCCTTCTCAGGGTCGTCTTCATAAGGATTGAACGAAAACCCGAATTTGGGCTTGTAGGCGTTGAGCTTGTCGCGAACGTTGTCCTCTGTCATGGAGGAGTGGAACTTGCTCAGACTGCTCGGCAAAACAGTCAACCGGACGTTGGTACCACCATTCTCTTCGTCGTTGTCCCAGACAAAGAGATCCTCGCTATAAGCGTTGTAATAAACCCCGGTATGGCTACCGTCCTCTAGCTTAGTGGCATTCTTGTACGCAACGCTGAGTTGTGTCTTGCCAGTCGCGTTGAAGGCGTACATCAGCGTAATCTGTGCAGGATCAACCTTCAGTATTTCAGCGATTTCGTCGAGCGTCATACAGCTTCCTGCAGAGACGGGAAGAGCTGCTGCATGAGCCCCTTCTTGTGGGTCTTAAGTGTTTCGAGTTCTTCAGTGGCAGCAATGATTAAGGTGTCGAGTGAGGATAGACAACTCGCGATTGCCAGTTGTTCTTTTTCAACTTTAGGAACCGCTACAGGTACTTTTTCCAATACATCTACTGACAGGCCTGGTTGCGCCTGACCTGTAGCAAAGCGGTTCAGATTCAGAAGGTCGAGAAGGTAATACAGCCAAATTGCTTCAACGCCCTTGTTTGGTGTCACAACCAGCGCGTGCTCAGTGGCATGAAATTTACCTGTGGCAAGTTTTACGTTGCCGCAGAGAGCCCCTTGGCGACCAATCAACGGATAAGTTCCATTGTGCGTTTGCGTTACGGTATACCCCCGTAGCCCGTTGCCGCCGAAACAAGGAAAAAGTCCACCTGTGCTTTGCGCGTATATGTCCGCCGCCGACACAAATTTTCCAGCTTGCATTTTGCAAGCACCACCCAGAGTTTTCGGTAACCACTCGCCAGAATCCTGAAACTCAGGAAACCGCAGGCGCGGTTGGGTTTCGCCTTCGCGGGGGAAAAGTTGCTGCATCAGCCCTTTTTTATGGGTCTTGAGTGCGTCCACTTTGCGGGCTTGCGCGGCGATCAGTTCGTCCAAGGAACTCAGGCAGTCGGCGATTTTTTGTTGTTCGTTCAGCTTTGGCAGGGGAATGCCAATATTAGAAATATCGTCCTTAGTAAAGCCTTTAATGGCCATGCCTTGATTGAGTGCAAGTAGCTTTGTTTTTAGCGATTTTATGCAATAAGCTAAAAACACCAAATCATCTTTAGCTGGCGTGAAGTTTGTAAAATCTTGGCTTGTACAAATAGATGCTCTTGAAATTGCAAGTTTGCCTACACCGACTCGAGATACAAGCAAAATGCTATTTGGAGGAACCACTTTCGTAGCGGTAGCTTGAATTGCATCATCGGAAATGAATCGACTGATAGAGAGATCGTGGATTCCATCGTCAGATATATCAGAGCTTGACACCCAAGGATTTACTCCTGTCCAATATTCCGCATTGTCCTTGCTAGGAGTTCCCCCGCCAGTAAAGGAACCAATCGAACCAAGCTTGGGAACCGACCAGCCTTCCGTCCCCCTAAACTCCGGAAACCGCAGCTTGGGCACTGGAGCAGCCTTGTTCTTACTGCTCATACGCACTCAACCCAGAAATATCACGCCCCTGCACCCTTTTGCTCAACAACGGCACCAGTTCTTTCATGAGCGCCGTTTCCGCCTGTGCGCGGGCTTTCCAGCCCAATTCCAGCGAAGCCATCAAATCACTTAAGCGCTCGCCATCAAAAATCATGCGCTGCAAGATGCCATCCACAAAGGTTTGCAGTGCAGCGGGGGTCAGTTGGTGGCGTGTGGCAATGGCACTTAGCTCGGCGCTGTCTTTCTCTTTCTTAAAGCGGGTGTAACCCTCGCGGATGGCGGTTTCGCTCAAGCCCTCGCCCGCCTTCAGGGTGTTGATGTAGGCGGCAATGTCGTCGCGCTCGTTCATGAACTTGGCGTCGGCCTGGATGAGGCCGATGAGCTGCTCGCGGCTCATCTTCTGCTTGCCCGGCCCCTGCTGTGAATAGCGGGACATGAGGCCCATGATGTAGTCGTAGTCAATCACCGCGCTGGCAAAGAGCACAAATTCAAAGTCGAGCTGGTCCGCCTCGGCGCCTTTACCCGCGCTACCCGGGTCTGTCTGGGCCTGCTGTGCCTTCAGGCGCTGGGCCGTTTCCAGGTAAGCGCCGCGAAAGCCTTGGAGGTGCTCGGCCGGCAGGATGTGCTCGATGGCTACCGCGTTGCCTTCCGTGAGGTCGGTGTACTGGTCTAGCTGGGTTTTGAGGCGCTGCACTTCTTTGAAGTTTTTGATGAAAGCGGCGCGGGCTTCGTCGCCCTTGAGGCTGTGCACGGATTCGGGCGTGCAAGTCAGACCCTGGCTTTGCATGAAGTCGGCCAGCTTGGTGACGGCGGCGTCCAGCTTTTGGATGACGACCGGGGCTTTGTCTACCAGCCAAATTTCGCGGGCTTGTTCACCTGACTTTTCGCCCGAGAACAGGGCGATGGCGGCGTCCACGTTGGATTGCTGCTGGCGAAAGTCCAGCACGTTGCCGTAGGGCTTGGTGCCGTTGAGCACGCGGTTGGTGCGCGAGAAGGCCTGTATCAAGCCGTGGTGCTTGAGGTTCTTGTCCACATACAGGGTGTTGAGGTATTTGCTGTCAAAGCCGGTGAGCAGCATGTCCACCACGATGGTGATGTCGATCTTTTTGACCGCCGGGTAGTCGGCATTGGGCCACTGCTGGTCTTTGATGCGCGTTTGCACGTCCTGGTAGTACAGGTCGAATTCGTTGATGCTGTGGTTGGTGCTGTAGCGGGCGTTGTAGCTGGCCAGAATGGCCTTGAGCGCGGCCTTTTTGCCTTCGGGGTCTTGCTGGTTGTCTTGTCTTTCTTGGGGCAGGTCTTCCTGAATTTGCTTCACATCCGCATCGCCTTCAGCCGGGGGCGAAAACACGCAGGCGATGTTGAACGGCACAAAGGTTGGATCAGCCTTTTGCTTGGCTTCTTGCAGGCTTTGGAACAGGCCGTGGTATTCAATGGCGTCGTTGATGCTGGCGGTGGCCAGCACGGCGTTGAAACGGCGGCCTGCGGTGGCGGTGTCGTGCTTGGCCAGGATGGCTTCGATGACGGCCCGTTTAGCTAGCGCCTCGCCCGGCTTGGGCGGGTTCTTGCCTTCGGGTTTGAAGTAGTCCACATGGAAGCGCAGCACGTTGGCGTCTTCAATGGCGTGGGTGATGGTGTAGGCGTGCAGCTGTTTTTGGAACAGGTCTTCGGTGGTGCGGAACTGGCCTTCGTCACCCTCGTACTGTTTGGCCGTGGCGTTGGCTTCAAAAATGGGGGTGCCGGTAAAGCCAAAGAGCTGCGCCCTAGGGAAAAAGTTCTTGATGGCGTCGTGGTTGTCGCCAAATTGGGAGCGGTGGCATTCGTCAAAGATAAAGACCACACGCTTGTTCGCCAGCGGCGCCAGTTGCTCTTTGTAGGTGGCTTTGCCATCCTTCTTCTGTTGCTTGTTGCGTTTGCTGTTTTCATCCAGCGCTAAACCCAGCTTCTGGATGGTGGTGACTATGACCTTGTCGGCGTAGTCGTCAGACAGCAAACGGCGCACCAGCGCAGCCGTGTTGGTGTTTTCTTCCACGCAGCCTTCTTGGAAGCGGTTGAATTCTTCGCGGGTTTGGCGGTCCAGGTCTTTGCGGTCCACCACAAAGAGGCACTTTTCCACGTCGGGGTTGTCTTTGAGCAGGGTGGCGGCTTTGAAGGAGGTGAGCGTTTTGCCGCTGCCGGTGGTATGCCAGATGTAGCCGTTGCCACAGTTTTGGTGAATGCAGTCAACGATTTGCTTGACGGCATACACCTGGTAGGGCCGCATCATCAGCAACTTTTGCTCAGCTGACAGCAACACCATGTAGCGGCTGATGGTTTCGCCCAAAGTGCACTTGGCCAAGAACTTGTCAGCAAAGTCGTCGAGCTGCGCGATCTTGGTATTGGCCTCGTCCGCAAATTGGTAGATGGGCAAGAAACGCTCGTCGGCGTTGAAGCTGAAGTGCCGCGCGTTGTTGTTGGCGAAGTAGTAGGTGCTGGTGCGGTTACTGACGATGAAGAGCTGCAAGAAGCACAGCAGCGTTTTGCTGTAACCGTTGCCAGGGTCGTTTTTGTAGTCAACGATCTGCTCCATGGCGCGGCGGGGGTGGATGCCCAGCGTTTTGAGCTCAATCTGCACACACGGCACACCGTTGATGAGGATGAGCACGTCGTACCGGTGGTGGCTGTAGTCGGTGTTGATGCGCAGCTGGTTGACCACCTCAAAGGTGTTTTTGCACCAGTCTTTGATGTTGACCAAGGTGTAGTTCAGCGGCGTGCCGTCTTCGCGCACAAAGGAATTGCGCCCACGCAGCATGCGGGCGGCGGTGAACACGTCGGGGGTGACAACTTCGTCTAGCAGGCGCGCAAATTCTCCGTCGGACAGCTTGACGCGGTTGAGGGCTTCGAACTTCTCGCGAAAGTTGCGCTCCAGCGCGGCACGGTCCCGAATGTCTTCGCGGTAGGCGTACTTCAGGCCCTGCAACTTACCGATAAAGCCGTACTCAATCTGTTCCTCCCGCACGGCAACGCCCATTGAATTGGAAGGCGGGTCGCGGTGCGGGTTGGATGGGGTCATGGTCGGCGGTTGGCGTTGCTGCGCGATTATCCGATTACGCAGAACAAAAAATGCCCCGCCTTTGGATTGGGCTCATGCTGCGAGCGTTCGGCGTTGTGACTGCAGGCCAAAGGCACCAAGTCCTTGGCCATCACGGCCCGCACACACAGCCCCCACCGTAAAATCCACCGATGCAAGACCACTACGCGGCTTTGGGCCTGGACAGCAGCGCCACGCTGGCTGACATCAAAAAGGCGTTTCGCCTCAAGGCCGCCCAACTCCACCCCGACCGCAACCCGGCTGCCGATGCGCCAGCGCGATTCCAGGCGGTGCAAGCGGCCTACGAGGTGCTGGGCGATGCCAGCCGCCGCCAAGCCTACGACGACCACCGACGCCGCAACCTGCTTGACAGCCCAGCCGACACCGCACGCGAAATCTGGGACCAGTTTTTTCGCCCTTTGCGCGGGCACCTTTGACCTCTTTTTGGATCGGCACGGCCATGCGTATTTCCCCGTTTTTCCTGGACCTGCAATCGGTCTACCACGCCGAGTTGGACGACCTGCGCTCCGACTCCGAAGGCGTGGACGTACTGCGCCATCGCCTGGCCGACAAACGCAAGGCGCTGGGCTTTTTGCTGCAAATGATGGAGACCAGCCCCGAGATGGTGGTGGTGGTGCTGCACCAGGCGTTCACTTTCTCCAAGCCCGCCGTGCTGGATCGTCTGGTGTCCCAAGACGATGACGAGTTGCCGGAGTGGGAACAAATTGAAGGCGCACTCACCATCGCACCCTGGGCGCACAGCACGGTGACGCAAATCCTGCGCGAACCGCTGGGCCCCTGGTTCATGGTGGTGGCTGCGGGACTGGAGTACCTGTACCACCGCGCACCGAGTGCTGCCAGCCACAGCGCGGCAGACGATGCCGACGACGACGGCGCTGGTGACGATAACAACCGCGAACACAACGACAACGACCGCGACGGTGGCAGCGATAGCGCAGATGACGACGAAGCCAACGACCGCGCCCGTGAAGACGCCAGCAACGACTGGCTGGCCGAGCAAGGTTTTGACCGCAAGGACCCCACATGACCCAGGAAGCACCCACCAACGCGCTGGCACTGATTGCCAAAACCCAGAGCCTGATCGCCTCGGGCGACATCGGCGCGGCCGAAGCGGCGCTGGCCGAAGTGGCCGACACCCAGGGCGATGGCGCCCTGATGCTGGTGCTGGAACAACTGCCGCCCAAAGACATGCTGGCCGTGATCCGCGAGTACGACAACTCCAAGGAGTCGGTGATCAACCTGCTCATCACACCCGAGATGTTTGCCCGCGCCGTGGTGATCGAGAAGCAATACAAAGACCTCAGCCGCACCCATTTGCGTGGCATGGTCAACGCTGTGGTGTTTCGGGAAGACGCCGACACCGTGGCGTTCTTGGAAGCCATTGGCGAGCTTGAGGGCGGTGCCGAAGCCCTGGCCGACTACTTCTCGGAAAAGTGGGCGCGGGTGGAAAGCTTTGCACGCCACGGCACCTTCGATGCGTCCGAGGACGATGGCGAAATCCTCTCCGAGCAGGCGCTGCTGGCCTCGGCCTACGTCCGGCCCCGGGTGGACGAAGACGAAATCGCCGACCAGGACTGGATGCAACTGGCTTGGCTGTTGCGCCACAAATGCCCGGACCTGTTTATTGAGATGCTGCTGGTGCTGCGCGCCAAGGCGCGCGCGCACGACCTGGGCCTGTCCGAGGACGAGGAGGCCGAAGAAGAGGACGGCAAAGTAGAAACCCGCGACACCGACCGCGGCAAGGCCACGCCCGCTGCGCTCGAGTCTGACGAAGAGTCGGCGATTTAGGGTGTCGCAGACCGCACCGCAGGGCGCCAGCGCCCTCCACTCGCTGGCTCAGTTTGACGACCGCAGCTTCTTCGAAAAGGCTTTGGCGCACGGACTGGCCCACGGGCTGATCGACACCACCAAGCTCGACGCCATCGCACTCGAAGCGCCCAAAGGCATGGTGCAGATTGCACGCTATTTCGGCAGCGAGTTTTTGCGCCCCGAGCTGGAAAAAGCGCGCGAGCGCCTGGTCAACCTGGTCAGCCTCGCCTTGGAAATACACAGCGACGGCGACCTGCACCAAGCCGCCGTCGCGCTGCGCGAGCACAGCCTGCTGTCGCGCTCCAAAGCCGGCGCAGACTTGCTCAAGGCGCTGATTGCCATGCCGCAAAGCAGCCACTTCGGCATGCACGAAAGTGGTGGCTTTACCGACGAACACATTCCTCAGTTGGCCAAGTGGTCCCTGCGAAGCGCGGCCGACTACCGCGCCGAACTGGCCAAGCGCCAACAGGTGGCCAACGTGGTCGATGCCGCGTTGCACTTGGCCGAGGCACTGGGCACCGACCGAGACGACCTGGACGACAGTGGACGCGACGCTGAAGCCGTGATCCGCACTGCACTCTTGGCGCTGTCACTTGGCCACACGCAAATGCCCGATTGGGTGGCGTTTGAAAAAATGGTGCAGCAGCTGCGCAAAAAATTCACTGGCGGCACCACCGGACGCAGCACTGGTAAAGCTGCCGCACGCAAGACAGTTGACGCTGCAGCACGCAGCGTAGCGCTGCCTCTGCCAAAGAGCTTGCCGGCCAGGCTGCATGCTTCCGTCGACGCGGTGCGCCTCTCGGTAGAGAGCGACCTGCCCAAGATCTTCGAAAGCGCCCTGCCCGCGCGCAAACTGTTCGACCAAACCCCAGCTTTCATGGGCCGCTACTTCTGGGTGGAAGACGCCCTGAACGAAGTAGACCACTTTGAACGCGCAGCCAGTGCCGTCTGGCACAAAGCCACTGGCGGCCACAGCGACGACAGCTCGCTGCTCACCTTGTTCTTGTGCGTGGCCGCCGGTGGGCCACACAAAACACTGCTCAGCGCCCAAGGCGCGGCTGCGCTGGTGCGCAAGCTGCGCAAGAACGGCCTGCAAGCGCAGGCCGCGCAAGCCTTCATCGCCGACCACGCACCCGACACCCACCGAAGCGACTACCTGGAGATGTGGCAAGCGTTTTTGCTGGACTTGGAGCCGCTGCTGGCCAGCGACCACCGCAGCGCCCCCAACGACACGCTGTCGCTGCTGCGGCGCGAGTGCAACGTGGCGGACTGAGCGAAGCCTTGGGGACGGCAAGCGCGGCCTTGTGCACTGAGGGCAGGGTGGCGCACGCACGGGGGCCCTGCATCAATGGAAATCCCGGCTGGAAGTCGGTAGCGCACCCAGCCAATCGCTGCGGTCCACCAGCCGCTTGGCCACCAGGTGGCGCACCTCGCCACCGCTGTGGTCGTCGCGCTGCCATACGCCATACACCGCCATCAGGCGGGCGCGGTAGAGCGCATCACGAAACTGGTCTTTGACGGCCTTCCAGACGATCACATTCACGCTGCCGGTCTCATCTTCTAGCGTGACAAACACCACGCCCTTGGCGGTGGCCGGTTGCTGGCGCATGGTGACGATGCCGCAGGCGCGCACCAGCCGGCCACTGGGCAGGTCGCGCAACTGCGCGGCACTGAGCAGGCGCTGCGGCACGAGTTGCGCGCGCAGCATCGCCACCGGGTGGCTGCGCAGCGACAGGCCGGTGGCGGCGTAGTCCAACACCACCTCCTCGCCCTCGTGCGCTTGCGGCAATTCCAACGGCGCCTCCAGCACCGGCACGCCACGCAACAAGGGCGGCGCGGGGCGCAGGGCGGACGCATCCCAGACCTGCTGTCGGCGGTGGCCGCTGAGGGACAAAAGCGCGTCGGCGCTGGCCAGGGCCTTGAGATCGCCCGCGTCCAGCGCACAGCGCAACGCCAGGTCCTGCGTATTGGCAAAAGGCGCCACCGCGCGCGCCGCAGCAATACGCTGGGCCACCGCCTCGGACAAGCCGCTCACCAAGCGCAAGCCCAGACGTACTGCGGGCTGGGATTGGCCGGATGATGGTTTGGGTTGCCGATCGACCGTCGCCTGGTGCAGCACGGTGGGTGGCTCCAGCGTGCAGTCCCAGTCGCTGTGCGACACATCCACCGCGCGCACCTGCACGCCGTGGCGCTGGGCGTCTTGCACCAACTGCGAGGGGCCGTAAAACCCCATGGGCTGGCTGTTGAGCAGGGCCGCTAAAAAGCAGGCGGGTTCGTGGCATTTGAGCCAGCAGCTCACGTACACCAGCAGGGCAAAACTGGCGGCGTGACTCTCGGGAAAACCGTATTCGCCAAAGCCTTCAATTTGCTTGAACAAGGCCTCGGCAAACTCCTCGGTGTAGCCGTTTTTGCGCATGCCACCGACCAGGCGTTCGTAAAACACATGTACCCCGCCTTTGCGTTTCCAAGCGGCCATGGAGCGGCGCAACTGGTCGGCTTCGCCAGCCGAAAAGTCGGCGGCGGCCATGGCAATTTGCATCACCTGCTCCTGAAAAATCGGCACACCCAGGGTGCGCTTGAGCACCTCTTTGAGGGCCGGGCTGGCGTACTGCACATGCTCGGGGTGTTCGCGCGCCTTGAGGTAGGGGTGGACCATGCCGCCTTGGATGGGGCCGGGCCGCACGATGGCGACTTCGACCACCAGGTCGTAAAAGCAGCGCGGCTTGAGGCGCGGCAGCATGCTCATTTGCGCGCGGCTCTCGATCTGGAAGACACCCACGGTGTCGGCGCGGCAGACCATGTCGAAGGTGGCGGTGTCGTCGCTCGGGATGTCTTGCATGCGCACGGTGCGGCCACGGGTTGCGCCCACGAGTTGCAGGCAGCGGCGGATGGCGCTGAGCATGCCCAGGGCGAGCACGTCGACTTTGAGAAGGCCGACGTCGTCGAGGTCGTCTTTGTCCCATTGGATGACGCTGCGTTCTGGCATGGATGCGTTTTCAATGGGGACCAGACGGGAGAGCGGGCCGTGGGTGAGGACGAAGCCGCCTACGTGTTGGCTGAGGTGGCGGGGGAAGCCTTGAAGCTGGGTGGCTAGGTCGATCCAGAGTTGGAGGTGGCGTGGTGGGGGGAGGTGGATGCCAGCTGGCTCGGCGGGGGACTCTTGCGGTTCGCCTGGAGCGCGGGTGCTTGTTACTTTGTCGATCGCGTTTTGCAGGCGCTCGGCCAGCACGGTGCGGCTGTACATGCCGGGATGCTCTTTGGCCAGGGCGGTGATGAGTGGCTCGGGGATGTGCAGGGCGCGGCCTACGTCGCGCAGGGCGCTGCGGGGGCGGTAGCTGGTGATGACGGCGGTGATGGCGGCGCGTTCGCGGCCGTATTTTTGGTAGATGTACTGGATGACTTCTTCACGGCGCTGGTGCTCAAAGTCCACGTCGATGTCGGGCGGCTCGTCGCGCTCGCGGGAGATGAAGCGCTCAAACAGCAGGTTGGTGCGCGCGGGGTCCACCTCAGTCACGCCCAGGCAGTAGCACACCGCCGAGTTGGCCGCCGAGCCGCGTCCCTGGCACAAGATACCTTGGCTGCGGGCGAAGCGCACGATGTCGTGCACCGTCAAAAAATACATCTCGTAGCGCATCTCGGCAATCAGCGAGAGTTCGTGTTCGATCTGCGCTTGCACGCTGTGCGGCAGGCCACCGGGGAAGCGCTCTTGCGCGCCTTCGAGCGTGTGGTGGCGCAGGGTTTGTGCTGGTGAGAGGCCGGGCAGCAAGGCCTCGCGTGGGTACTGGTAGCGCAGCTCGTCCAGCGAAAAGCTGCAGCGCTGCGCCACCACCAGCGTGGCCGCTAGCCACGCGGTGGGGTACAGCGCGGCCAGGCGGGTGCGGGTGCGCAGGTGCAGCTCGGCGTTGGCCTTGAGTGCAACGCCGCACTGCGCTATCGGTTTGCCCAGGCGCACAGAGGTGAGCACGTCGTGTAGCGGTTTGCGCGAGCGCGCGTGCATGTGCACATTGCCTGCGGCCACCAGCGGCACACCGCACAGGGCCGAGATCTGTTGCAGGCGGTGGCGCTGCAGGGCATCGGCAGCGCCCAGACCCAGGGTGATGGCGAGCCACAGACCCTGGCCCCACAGCGCTTTGGCGCGCAAGCACAGGGCAACTGCAGCCTCCATGGTCAGCGTAGGGGGCAATGCCAGCAGCACCTCGCAGTGCTGCAACAGGCCCCACTGTGCCGTGTGCCAGTCCACGCGGTACTGGCCCTTGGGCGCAGCGCGGCGCGCCAGGGTGATGAATTCGCACAGATTGCCCCAGCCTGGCAGGTTGTGCGGCAGCACCACCAACTTGCAGTGGCCGCTGGGCAAGGTGACGAAAAACTCGGCACCGGGGATGAACTGCAAGCCCAGGCGCTGCGCCTCGGTGTGCGCCCGCACCACGCCCGAGACCGAGCAGGCATCGGTGAGCGCCAAAGCGCGGTACCCCAGCCGGTGCGCGCGCTGCACCAGCTCGTGCGGCTGCGACGCACCGCGCTGGAAGCTAAAGCTGCTTAGGCAATGCAGCTCGGCATAGTCAGGCAGCGGTGCCGGTGCCACCATTGCTGCTGCTGACGCGCACGGAGGGGATTGCAAGATGTTCGCCTTGATACTGTGTTTAAAAACAGTATAGAGCGTTTGAACAGCTTCATCTGTTAGCTCCGCCATGCCGACGCTCAAGGTTCTGTATGTGCTCGATATCGGTTTGACCACTGATCGCGAGGCGGGCTGCTTCCAATCGCCCTACACAAAACTGCATTCGGTTAGCTGACATTACTTGGACGCTGCTAGACCTGACGTGCTCAATGAAATCCATCAGTTCAAAAACCCCCTCTGGAACCTCTGTTTTGAACTCGGCATTTCCTGTGAACACAACAGCAGAGCGAATTGAGTTGGTCGGTAAGAAGTCAAGCAGGTCGCCGACTGCGCGGACGTGGCGAAGATTTTGGAAGATCGGATTCTGAAAACTGGACTTTCGCATGAACAAAACTTGGGTCCATTTGGCTTGCTTTGCGTTCGCAAATATCCAGCCGCTGAAGTGCTTGGTCTCGATGACGAAGACCCCAAACCTAGACACCAGAATGTGATCAATTTGGGTGCTTCCGTCCGGCATAGGCAGAGTCACGTGGTTCAGAAGGTGGTAATCGGGGCTGGGGAAGTACCTGCGAAGCGCGCTCGCGAGTAACTTCTCTCCCTCGTTCTGGTAGCGGTTGGCGCGGGCTCGACCATAGAACAGCGCAATGCCAAGCAAAAAGCCTAGGCCGAACGCTATGGTGAGTTTGAGGATTGGGGACACGCGCTTGTTTTTGCTGCCTAAACTCGGCTCCACCCAGCATGCAACACATGCTGCGCAACGGCAAGCAGTTGCTGCATTTCAGTAATACACACGCTGTCAAACCGAGGCATCGCGGAACGCCCGCAGCACCGTATTGATGCGGGTCTGGTAGCCCGCTCCCTGCGCTTTGAACCACTCTAAAACGTCTTGGTCCACCCGCAAGGAAATCGATGTTTTGGCGGGTAGCGGCGCCAGACCCTTGCGAACCATGCCACGAACAATGTGTTTGACATCCGCCTCGGGGTGTCCGGATGTGGTCTTAGCATCTTCCGAGCCAGACTTGAGGCGTACCCAATCAGTTTTGGATTGCATCGAAGTAGATTTGCGACTCGCGCTTGCTTGCTTTGCGGAACGAGATGATGCGGATTTCATGTTCATTCTCCGTATGTACGACTGAAACCGTGATGATGACCAGGCCATCCAATGCAGCACAGAAGTGATTCGCTAACACCCCTCTACGCAAACATACCATGCAGATACCAGCCTAAGGCGGTGTCCGGGTGGGTGTGGGTGGGGCGCTCGCGGTAGACCCAGACCAGGCCGGCTTGGGGGCTGTGCGCCACGAAATAGTCGCGCAGTGCCGGTGCGCCTTCGAGCCAGTCGGCTTCCAGGCGCTGTGGCCCAGCCAGCAGGGCCAGAGGGCCGTGGTAGTGCGGGCAGTGCGCGCGCACTGCCAACTTCAATGGTGGCTCCAGCAACCAGCTGGGGTACAGCGCGGCATGGGCGGGGGATGGTGACGAAGCCTTGGGTGCCGGTGTGCCAGTCCAGGGCAGCCACTGCTGCATGCGCTCTGGCGTGTGGCTGGCCTGCGCTTGGACGCAACGCACCGCATCGTGGGCCAAGCGCGCCTGCAGTCGCTCCAGGGTCTGGTGCAGGTCGTCGCCGGTGCGCAGGTCCTGGGGCAGCAGGCTCAGGCTGTCGGCGCCTTGCGTTGAGGTTTGCAAGGTGCGCAGGTGCAGATGCAGCACCGGTGCTGCCAGGTGCACCTGCGCAAGCTGCTCTGCCAACAGCCGCTGCAGGTGCTGCATATTTTGGGTGGCTTGGGCGGTGCGCAGCGCCAGCCGCCCATGGCGTGCGGTGCCACGGCGAAGGTCGTAGTCCCACAGCAGCTCCAGCGCCAATACGCCGCGCTGGCGTGCACGCAGCCACACTTGCAATTGCGCAAGCAAGCGGCGGGCGCCAAACAGCAAGGCCGGTGCCGACTCCACGCCGGTGCTGAACTCCAGCGCAGCCTCGAACACATCGGGCAGGGTCAGCCACGGGTAGACCTCGGGCGCGCTGCCATACGCGCGGTCCAGCGCAGCGAGCAGTTCTGCGCCAAAACGGCGGGCCACCCCGGCGCGGGGCAAGGCGCGCAACTGGCCCCAGCGGGTGCACCCCAGGCGTGTCAGCGCAGGCAGGTGGGCTGCAGCAGCGCTCAGGGTATGCAGTGGCAGGTTGTCGGCGGGCAGCTCGGCCTGCGAACAGCGGATGCGAGCCAGGGCCAAGAGCGCGCTGGCACCTTGTGCGTGGCGCATAGGGCACGGTGCGGGCGGATACGCAAGCAGGCGCTGCACCAGGGCATCGCGCCCCCCAAACAGGCGCTCGCTGCCCGAGACTTCCAGTAGCAGCGCTTCTTCGAGCCGCGTCACCATGGGGGTGAACCGCAAGGCCCACCAGCCCAGGGCGGTGTCGGCATCGACCAGCGCTGCGCTGTCCGTCTCTGCGCCGCAGGGCGCAGCGGTCTCAGGCAGAAGTGCAATCCAGTGCATGGCGCTTGGAGGCTGCCAGCAGCAGCTGCAGGGCTGGGCAGCGGGCGGGCAACTGCAGGCTGTGGGCAAGCGGCGGACCGCGGCGCTTAGGCAGGTGCACCTGCAGTGGGTCCACGCATGCGCTGTAGTGTGCACGGGGGAACGCGGCGGGGGACGCGCTGGGTGGCATGTTGAACAGTGCCTCGGTTGGTGCGCCGGGTACGGCAATGGGCGCAGGATTGGATTGCGCGCTCAGGTGCAAGCGCAGCACCGCTGGTGAGGCCATGTGCTGGGCCGAGGCAGGGCGCATCAGAAAAAACAGTTTGTGGTGCTGGGCTGCTGCCATGTGCAGTCGACGCAATGCGTCGCTGCGCACCGCCGCGCTCTGGCGCTCTGGCAGCCAGAGCAGTACCGCATCCACCGCCGCGCAGCGCAGCAACTGCTCGGCGGCCCACAGGCGCTGAGCGATGGTCTGCGCCTGGATGCACAACAAGCGCTGGTGTGGCAAGCCCTGCGCCGCCAAGGCGGGGGCGAACGGCACATAGGGCGGACCAACGAGTGCCAGCGGCCCATCTCCGCAAGCGACCAAGGCGGGCAGCAACAGGCGCCATTCGGCGTGCAGACCTTCGGTTTGCAAGACCTCGATCAAGGCTCCCACCGGCCAACCCGCGCCGGGCAGCTCGGCGTCGAGTACGGCATGGCCAGTGCACTGCACCGGCGCTGCGGACTGCGCCAGCGCATGCGCAGGCCAGACATCGGCATGCAGCGCTGGCGCGCTTTCATCAGCAAGAAGTGGAAACGGGGACATGACAAGGACAGGCTGGCAGCGGATGGTTGCAGGCGATGAATACTGTATAAAAAAACAGATATTAACGCCCCTTGCGATGCGGGGCTATTCCCGCAGCACAAGTCCTGGTTCAACAAGCAATGCGCGTGCGGATTCGCTCTAAAAAGACCGCAGCCTGTAGCAGGCGCACACAAGCCCGGCGCAATCCATCGGTGTGAACCCTATCGGCGAATCGAAGACATCCCACTATAAACAGGGTCTGACCAATGGGAGACAACGTGCAGGTTCTTCAACTGCTGATCAGCGGTATTGCGCAGGGGTGCATTTACGGGCTGATCGCGCTGGGCTTTGTGCTCATCTACAAGGCGACCGAGACCGTCAGCTTTGCCCAAGGCGAGCTGATGATGCTGGGCGCCTTTGGCGGCCTGGTGGGGCTGACCATGCTGGGCTTTCCCTACTGGATCACGGTGCTGTCCACGGTGGCTGGCATGGCCATTTTTGGCATGCTGCTCGAGCGCATGGTGATTCGCCCGGTGTTGGGACAGCCAGCCTTTTCAGTGGTAATGCTGACCATCGGTATTGCCTATGTGGTGCGCGGTTTGGTCACCATGATTCCCGATATCGGCACCGACACCCAGGCCTTGCCCGTGCCCTATAAGGACGAGATCTGGAAGTTCGGTGGCGACGCCATGGGCATAGGCGCGCTCATTCTCAATGTGGAACACATGGCCGTCATTGCCACCACCGCCGTGCTATGCGGCCTGCTGTTTGCGCTGTTCCGTTACACCAAGCTGGGCATTGCCATGCAGGCCGCCTCCCAGAACCAGCTGGCGGCTTACTACATGGGCATTCCGGTGCAGCGGCTCAATGGCATTGCCTGGGCGCTGGCCGCAGCGGTGGCTGCGATTGCGGGCCTGCTGCTGGCCCCCATCACCTTTGTCCACGCCAACATGGGCTTCATTGGCCTCAAAGCCTTCCCGGCTGCGGTGGTGGGCGGCTTTGGCAGCTTGCCGGGGGCCATCGTGGGCGGGCTGGTGATTGGCTTGGTGGAGTCCTTTGCCGGCTTTTACCTGCCCGATGGTTTCAAGGACACCGCCGCCTATGTGGTGGTGCTCATCATGCTGATGGTCAAGCCTACCGGCCTCTTTGGCCCCAGCCTGCGCAAGAAGGTCTAACGTGCGTTTCATTTTTAAAACCGACTACGCGCAAGACATTCGGCTGGCCAAGCACGGCGGCCATGTTTTTTGGTACGGCCTGCTGCTTGCTACCTTGCTGGTGGCGCCTTGGCTATTGGCCGAATACTGGCTGGCGCAACTGACCTTCGTGCTGATTTATTCGATCGCCGGTTTGGGCTTGATGCTGCTGGCGGGCTTTACCGGCCTGTTCTCGCTGGGCCACGCGGCGTTCTTGGGCGTGGGCGCTTACACGCAGGCGGTGCTGACCCACATGGGGGTGCCATTTCCGATTGCCCTGGCCTGCGCTGCCGGTTTGTCTGCGGCCGTCGGACTGGTGGTGGGCTTGCCGGCCTTGCGGGTCAAGGGCATTTACCTGGGCATGGCCACCCTGTCGTTTGGCTTCATCGTCGAAGAGGTGCTGGCGCGCTGGGAGTCGGTGACTGGCGGCAACGCAGGCATGCACATCAAAAAGCCCGAGCTGTTTGGCTGGGTGCTCGACAGCGGGGACCAGTTTTACTGGCTGTGCCTGGGGCTGACCGTGGTGTGCACCTTGGGCATTCTGAACCTGCTGCGCTCCCCCACCGGGCGTGCCTTTGTAGCGATACGGGATTCGGAAATCTCGGCGCAAAGCATGGGCATCCATCTGGCGTATTACAAGACGCTGTCGTTCTCGCTGTCGGCCGCGCTGGCCGGCATTGCTGGGGCCTTGTATGCGCACAAGCTGCAGTTCATCTCGCCCGACCAGTTCAGCTTGCTGCAGTCCATCGATTTGCTGCTGATGATTGTGATCGGCGGCGTGGGCTCGGTGCACGGGGCGTTTCTGGGTGCCATGTTCCTCATCAGCATGCCTCAGCTGATCGCCTTGTTCAAAGACCAGCTTCCCGCCACGATCGGCCAGGCACCAGGCCTGCAGGCGGTGGTGTATGGCGCAGTGGTGATTGCCTTTGTGTTGTTTGAACCGCAGGGTCTGTACGGCCGCTGGCTCAAGGTGCGTACCTATTTGCAGATGTTTCCGTTTTACCGACAAGGCATGTTCAAACGCCAAAAGTCATTCCAGAAATCGGACCGCTTGAAATGACGTCTTCTCCTGTACTTCTCGCGGCCAACGAAATCAGCGTGCGCTTTGGTGGCGTGTTGGCGGTCAACAAGGTGAGCTTTGAGGTGCGCCAGGGCGAGGTCTTCACCCTGATTGGCCCCAACGGCGCGGGCAAGACCACGGTGTTCAACCTCATCAGCCGCATCTACACACCCACCAGCGGCAGCATCAGTTACCTGGGACCGCAAGGCATGATCGCGCTCACCGAGCAGGCGCCGCAGGCGATTGCCGCGCTGGGTATCGCGCGCACCTTCCAGAACATTGAGCTGTTTGAACACGCCAGCGTGCTGCACAACCTGCTCATCGGCAGACACACCCACCGGCGCACTGGCTTCTGGCAAGAGCTGGTCTTTAGCCCAGAGGTGCGCCGCGCCGAGTTGGAGGCGCGTGCGAAGGCCGAAGATGTGATCGATTTTTTGGGGCTGCAGCACTACCGCGACACCTATGTCGCTGGCCTGCCCTACGGCGTGCGCAAGGTGGTGGAGCTGGGGCGGGCGCTGTGTACCGAGCCCAAGCTGCTGTTGCTCGACGAGCCCTCTAGCGGCCTGAACTTGGAGGAAACCGACGACATGGCGTTTTGGATTCAGGACATCAAAAACGAGCTTGGCATTACGGTGCTCATGGTCGAGCACGACATGGGCTTGGTCTCCAAAGTGTCTGACCGCGTGCTGGCCATGAGCCAAGGCGAAGTGTTGGCCATGGGCAGCGCCCGCGAAGTGCAGCGCGACCCCGGCGTGATTGAAGCCTACCTGGGCTCGGCCGACGATGTTTCCTCCCTGCGGCGCACCGCCAACGCCAGCGCCACCGACAGTCCCACACCATGAGCATGCACCCTCCCCCCGTGAGCGGCCAACCGGTGCTCAAGCTGCAAAACGTGGAAAGCGCCTACGGCCCGATCAAGGCCATCCGGGGCGTGAGCCTGGAGGTTGCACGTGGCGAAATCGCCACGGTGCTGGGCTCCAATGGCGCGGGCAAAACCACGATTTTGAAAACCATCTCTGGCATTCTGGACCCGCGCAAAGGCAGCATCGAGTTCAAGGGCCGCGACATCACCGCCAAAGACCCGGCCACCATCGTCACCCAAGGGCTGAGCCACGTGCCCGAGGGGCGCGAGGTGTTCCCCTTGCTGAGCGTGCGCGACAACCTGCTGATGGGCGCCTACACCCGCGCCGACCGCGATGGGGTGGCGCGCGACATGGAAACCGTGTTTGGCTACTTTCCAATTTTGCGGGAGCGTGCCACCCAAGATGCGGGCCTGCTTTCGGGCGGCCAGCAGCAAATGCTGGCCATCAGCCGCGCCCTGATGGCCGACCCCGACATGATCTTGCTTGACGAGCCCAGCCTGGGCCTGTCGCCCAAGCTAACCAAGGAGATTTTCGAGATCGTGGTGCGCATCAACCGCGAGCGCGGCACCACCATCTTGCTGGTCGAGCAAAACGCCAACATGGCGCTCAACGCCTGCGACTACGGCTATGTGCTGGAGAACGGTCGCATCGTGATGGAAGACACCTGCGCCCACTTGCGCGAGAAGGACGACATCAAGGAGTTCTACTTGGGCCTCAAAGACGACGGCGTGCGCGGAGAGCGCCGCTGGAAAAAGAAAAAGATGTGGAGGTAACCCCGTGAGCGTTTTGTGGGATCTCCAACACCTCCAAGCCAACACCGACAGCGTGTTGGACGGCAACACCATTCCCGCCATGTTTTGGGAGGCAGTGCGCAAGCGCCAGCACCGGGTCTGGTTGCGCCAAAAAGACAAAGGCCTGTGGCGCAGCCACACCTGGGAGCAGACCGGCGTGGCGGTACAGGAAATTGCCTGCGGGCTGATGGCCCTGGGCTTTCAGCGGGGCGAATGCGCATCCATCCTGGCCAACACCGTGGTGCAGTGGGTGTGGGCCGACCTGGCCGTCCTGTCTGCCGCAGGCGTATCCAACGGCATCTACCCCACTGATGCGCCCAGCCAAGTGCAGTACCTGTGCGAGGACTCGCGCACCACGGTGCTGTTTGTCGAAGACGACGAGCAGCTCGACAAGGCCCTGGAGGTGCGCGCGCAGCTGCCGCTGTTGCGCAAGATTGTGGTGTTTGACATGCACGGCCTGCGCGACCTGCAAGATCCCGATGTCCTCAGCCTGGACGCCTTGCGCGCGCTGGGCCGCAGCTACGCCCAAACCCACCCCGGCGCACTCGAAGCCTCGGTGCAAGCCTGCCAGCCCCAAGACCTCGCCATTTTGGTCTACACCTCGGGCACCACTGGCAAGCCCAAAGGGGCCATGCATTTGCACAAGGGGCTGGTCTACACGGTGCGCGGTTTCAATACGCTGCTGGCGCAAAACGAGGACGACGAGCGCATGTGCTTTTTGCCGCTGTGCCACATCGCCGAGCGCATGGGCGGCGAGTACTTTTCGCTCTACACCGGCACCATCCTCAATTTCGTAGAGAACCCGCAAACCGTGCCCGAGAACGTGCGCGAGATCGCACCCACGGTGTTCACCGCCGTGCCCCGGGTGTGGGAGAAGCTGTACTCGGGCGTGATGATTGCGCTCAAGGAATCCGGCTGGCTGCAGCAAGCCGCGTTCGGCTGGAGCATCCGTGTTGGTGAACGGGTTGCCGCGCAGGTGCTTGCGCAGGCCCCGGTGGGCGCCGCCCTCAAGCTGCAGTTCCAGCTGGCCCGCTTGCTGGCCTTGAACAATGTGCGCCGCTTGCTCGGCATTCACCGCGCGCGCTATCTGGTCACCGGCGCGGCCCCGATTTCGCCCGACCTGGTGCGCTGGTACTTGGCCTTGGGGGTGCCCATGCTCGAGGTGTGGGGCATGACGGAAACCTGCAGCGCCTCCACCGGCGTGCCGGCCGCGCGCATCAAACCCGGCAGCATCGGCCCGGCAGCTGGCTTCAACGAAATCCGCGTGGACCCCCAAACCCAAGAAATTTTGGTGCGCGGACCCAATGTGTTTGCCGGCTACCTGAACCAGCCGGAGAAGACCGCCGAAACCATAGACGCCGATGGCTGGCTGCACACCGGTGATGTGGGCGAGATGGACGCCGACGGCTACCTGCGCATCACCGACCGGATGAAGGACATCCTGATCACCGCGGGTGGCAAAAACATCACACCCAGCGAGCTCGAAAACGACCTGAAGTTTTCACCCTACATCACCGACGCGGTGGTGATAGGCGACAAGCGCGCCTACCTGACCGTCATCATCATGATCGATCAGGACAATGTGGAAAAGTTCGCACAGGACGCCGATGTGCCTTTCAGCAACTACGCCAGCCTCACCCGCAGCCCTGAGGTGCAGGCCCTGATCCAGGGCGAACTCGACCGGGTTAACAAAAAGTACGCGCGGGTTGAGCAGATCAAAAAATTCTTTTTGCTGGAGAACCAGCTCAGCGCCGAGGACGAAGAACTCACGCCCACCATGAAGCTCAAGCGCAAGCTGGTGGAGAAAAAATATGCCGCGCAGATTGAGGCGATGTACCGCTAAGAGCCCCCAAGCGATGTGGTATTTCAACCAGGTTGGTAGTGTGTAGGAACTGAATTTTTACAAGGAGACTGATGATGAAGTTCAAAACCCTTTTTGCCCACAGCGCCGTGCTGGGCCTGGCCCTCGCGGGCGGTCTGGCGCACGCGCAGCAGGGCGTGAGCAAAGACGAAATCACCGTGGGCAGCATCCAGGACCTGTCAGGACCGCTGGCAGGTTTTGGCAAGCAAATCCGCTCGGGCATGGCGCTGGCGGTGGACGAGATCAATGAGCAAGGCGGCATCAACGGCCGCAAGGTCAAGCTGCTGGTGGAAGACTCGGGCTACGACCCCAAGCGGGCGGTGCTGGCGGCCCAAAAGCTGGTCAACCAGGACAAGATCTTCATCATGCTGGGCCACCTGGGTACCGCCCAAAACATGGCCGCCATGCCGGTGCAGTTTGAGAAGAACGTGATCAACTTCTTCCCGGTCACTGCGGCGCGGGAAATGTACGACCCCTTCCACCGTTTGAAGTACGCCTTCGCGGCCACCTATTACGACCAGATCCGGTTTGCTGTGCCCAGGCTGGTCAAAGAAAAAGGTGCCAAGAAAGTCTGCACCATGTACCAAGACGATGACTTTGGCCTGGAAGTACTCAAAGGCGGCGAAGACGGCTTGAAGAGCATCGGCATGGAGTTTGCCGAGAAAACCAGTTACAAGCGCGGCGCAACCGACTTCTCCTCCCAGGTTGCAAAAATGCAGTCCAGCGGCTGCGACTTTGTGGTGTTGGGCACCATCATCCGCGAGACGATTGGCGCCATCGGCACCGCCCGCAAGCTGGGCTACAACCCCACCTTCCTGGGCTCCAGCGCGGCCTACACCGACCTGATCCACAAGCTTGGCGGCAAGGCCATGGACGGTTTGTACGCCACCATGACGGTGCAAAACCCCTACACGGATGAGCAGTCCCAGCCGATCCGGTTCTGGGCCAACAAGTACAAGACCAAGTTCAATGACGACCCCACCGTGTTCTCGGTCTATGGCTACTACGTGGTCAACGCTTTTGCCAACGCAGCCACCAAGGCCGGCAAGAACCTGACGACCGACAGCTTCATCAAGGTCATGGACAACACCACCATCCCGACCGACATGTTTGGTGCGCCAGCGGCCACCTTCACAGCCACCAAGCGCTTGGGCAGCAGCGTCTCACGCCTGTCGCAAATCAGCGATGGCAAGTGGAAAGTGGTGTCCGAGTACTTTGGCGACACCGCAGCCAAGAAGTAAGCAACAAGCCGCTTAGACACCAAGCGGCTTAAAAAAGACCACCCCCGCCAGGCGCACCGGTTGACGGTGCATCTGGCGGGGGTGGTCTTTTTTTTGGCTGGGCTACGGCCAGCCAAGCACTGCTACTTGAACCAGTGGATATTGTCGAGCCTGATGGCTGGCATGCCGGTACGGACGGGGTTTTTGGTGACACTCTCGATATCGGAGATCGAGAAGCGCTGCAACACCAGGCTCAGGTCCAGCTTCGGATTGGCTGCCTTGAACGCACTTAGGGGGATGCTCACATCGCACCAGTTGTTGGTGTTGCAGTAGCCGTAGGTACCGTTGGATACCAGCACATAGGCTTCTGCCCCCGCGCCCAGGACGGTGTCGCTGCTGACGCCAATGCGCAGCTTGTCAGCGTAGCTGGTTTTGACACTAAAGCGCAGCGAGCCGTTGGCGAAGTTCGATAGATTGGCGGTGCCGTTTGGCGTGGTGGACTGCCACAGCAGGCCCCAGCCGTAGGACGCTGGTGCCGTGAAGTTTCCGATTTCAATGTACTTGCTCAACGCCGGACTGGCCCCTACGTCGCCGGGTGCAGAGTCTCCGGACTCGGTGTAAGACACATTAAAGGGGGTGCCCCCTCCGTACATATCGGCTCGCATGCCCACAGGCCAACCTGCCGGGACGCTCTGATCAAAAATGACGAACTTGTCTGTCGTCACCGCAGCGCCCGGCACCGGTGGCTTGAAATACAGCGCCTGGGAGTCTGCGCAACTGCCAGCCTCTTTGGCCCAGGTGGCCGTGGGATTGAGCGCTTGGGCACTGCAACGGGCCTCGCGGACTACAGTAAACAGACCCCATTTGTCATCCTGCCCCTTCCACGGCTCATCGAACGCCTCGAAGTACACGATGCCCTTGGGACCGTTGTTGTTCTTGGACTCGACGGCCCAGTCCAGCAAACGCTCGAGGTACATTTTTTGGTTGACCGGGTGACCGGTGTAGCGGTAGCGCTTGTCGTCGGTGGGGTCGGTCGCTTTCCAACCGGTTTCACCGATCACGATGGGCAGGTTGGCGCGCCCGCTTTGGTCGAGGAAGCTGCGCGCAAGTGCATAGTCTTTCTTGGCCTTGCCAACGGCCGCCTCCATCATCGCCCGGGCACGCTGGGTTTCGTCGGTGACGCCAATTTGCTGCCAATCCCAATCGGGCAGGGGGTCGTTGTCGCTGAAGTTGCTGTAGTACAGGTCTTCGCTGGGGTAGGTGTGGATCGAGGCGAAGTCGAGTTGGCGGAATACCTCGGACACCTGCTCGGAGGCATTGCGCACATTGCCAGCAAACAGGGCGTAGTTGTCGTCGGTCGTTACCGGCTGGGTGATTTGGTCGCGCACTGTTTTGATGTAGCGCGCCATGGTGCCGGTGGAAATGGCATTGGTCGACCAAGTCACCATGGTTTCATTGCCCACGCTCACCGCCACCACCTGGTTGGGGTAGGCCTTGGCCAGGGCCACGCCCCGGGTGATCTCGTCTTCGTTGGCCGCGATGACACTGGCGCGGGTTACCGGGTTGGTCAGGTATTCGTAGCTGTTGACGTAGATGCCCAGCATCACCTTAATGTCGAGGTTGTTGGCGGTGATGACGCGCAAGGTGCGCGCGGCCACCTTGTCCGAGCTGTCGAAAATGCGGATCAGTCCAATGCCTGCGGACACCAGCAAGTCGAGGTCCTCTTTCACCTGGGCATCGGTAATGACTTCGGTCTCACGGCCTGCCACATTGGGCGCCGTGCGGTAGGGCGAATACGCGACCGCTTTGCGCTCTAGAAACGCTGCGGGCAAGGGACGCAGATTGGACGAGGCTGCGGTCAAGGCAGAGCCGCTGCTGGCATCGGTGGTGGTGCCGCCACCGCAGGCCACCAAGGTGAGCGCCACGGCGGCCGCCACCATCGTGAAGGCAAAGGCTGTGCGCTTGGCGTGTCCTGGGTTTGCAAATGTCGGTTCCATGGGTTCTCCGGTCGTTCGTGCGCTGCGCTGGGTTGTGGTGTTCGATGTCATGGTTAGAAGCTGTAAAGCATGCCCAGGGTGATCCAGTAGCCATCGCGCGTGACGCGGGAGTCCACATTGCTAAACGACGCATTGCCCGGCATGGACATAGGCGAAAGCCCTTGTTTGCCGTAATGCACCATGGCCGCAGTACCCGAAAGCTCCAGCCCACGGGCCAGGGCGTAGCGGGCGCCTAAGGTGCCAAAGATCGCGCTGTTACCCTGACCACGGTCGCTGGGGTTGCGTGTCTCTGCGGCACCCAGATAGACCATGCCAACCAGGTAGGTCCAGGGGCCGTCGCGGTAGCGTGCCCCCAGCATCGCGTCGATCGAGGAGGCAGAGTAGCCGGGGTGGCTGGTGGCAAAGGGGTTGCTGTAGTCGACGTTGAAGCCTGAGGTCCACTTCGTAGCGGGGTTGAACACGACATTGGCGCCGCTCCATTGGTTATGGCGAATGCCTCCTGACACCTCGACCTTGGCATTGACTTGGTAGCGCGCCATGGCCATCACGATGCTTTGGTGGGTTTCACCGAACTTCGAACCGTCTGTGCCGACATAAGAATCGTCGTCCACAAACGGGGTCACGCTGGAAAACGGCGCGTGACCCCAAGCACCAGCGTTGCCATTGGTGGCGTGCTGTACCACGGTATCAAGCACCAGATCGCCCTTGCTGTACTGGCCGTACAGCTCAAAGAAGCTGGGGCGCAAGCGCTTGAAGTTGGTGTTACCGCGGTCGTAGGTCAACTCCAAAAACAGGTTGCCCTCGGCCACATCCAGCGGACGTGAGCCGAGCCGGATGGCGTTGGCCAGCATGCCGTAGCCGGCACCGCTGGCGCCCCAGGCCTCGGCCAAACCGAGGTTGCCGCCATACGGGTAGTCGGCCACGCTCCAACCCCGGGTGGTCATGGCGCCTACACGCACGCTGCCAATGTCTTCGTGACTCAGTGCGACATTTTTTTCGTACCAGTAGTCAGGGATGTCCACAAACTCAGCGTAGCGGGTTTCCTCCAAATTGCCATTGACCGTGCCTTGGCGGTAGCGCTGGCTCAGGGTGGCCGAGATTTCATAGCCCTGTCCCAGGCGGCGCTTGGCGCCCAAATAGGGCTGCACCTGCCAATTGGTCAAGGTGGCAAACGAGTAACTTTTGCCGGGAATGATGGCGTCGGCGGCCTGCAACTGCTTGGAGGTGTTCTTGTTGGCCACCTGACAGTTGAGGCAGTAGTTGCTCTGGGCGGTGGTGGTGCCTTCAGCGAAACCCGTCAAACTGAACATACCGTCGGGCCCGAAGTCCAGGGCATAACCCAGCGAGCTGCCGGCCAACAACACGGTGCACACACCCGCTTTGACAGCGCCAAAAGCAGCAGACGGTGTGCGCTTGAAATCGACAGGGGGCGTAAAGGGTTTGGGGGTCATTCGGTGTTTCATAGGGGTCGTACCAATGGATAGGCTGGCAATGTGAAAGCGCTTTCAAGAGAATAGCTGCGCCGACTCGTAGCGTCAACCAAAATGCCCTCCGTGTTTTCCCGTATGCGTTGCGCCCACCTGTGTCGAGCCAGTTACGGGTTTACCCGCACCATTGTTGAAAGCGCTTTCACTATGATCTTGCGATACTTGTTTTCAACGGACATCGCCATGATTTCTGCGCTGCGTACCTGCTTGCTTCTTGCATCGGTCAGCCTCTTGGGCACGGTCGTCACCGCGCAAACCGTGCCGCTGGGTGCGGCGTCGATTTACACCGCGCCCAAGAAGGGCGACCGCGAGATTCCGCCGGCGCGCTTTCGCACCCCAACCATGCTCAATACGCCAGCGCAGACCTCGCAGTGGTATTCGACGGTGCTGTACAGCGCCAAGCCCGAGGCGCTGTTCGTGCAGCCGATGACGGTGCGCCCGACGGCTGCCGGGCTGGAAGTGGCGCTGCCCGTCAAGGAAGTGCAACCCACCGAGCGGCGCGACGTCGAGATCCGCTATCCGCATGCAGCGCCCCTGCTGATCGCGCCCGCCGCATTTGCGCCCGGCCAGTCCAAGTTGGCGCAGCGCGGAGACTGGTCGGTTGCCATCTCCATGGCACGTGAGGCCGACGATATGACGGTCCATGTGGCCCGCGGTGTGCCGTACGCGCTGGTGCGCATCAGCCGTGGTGACGCCTTGCTGACACTGCCCAGCGGCGCCAGCGCCCAGGTGCACGGCACAGACACGCGGGTGCTGCGGGTGAATGCCAAAGGCGTGCACTACGCAGTGTTTGGGCCCAGTGGCGGTGCCTGGAAGCAAAACACCGAAGCGCAATGGCAGTTGCAACTGCCCGCAGGCAAGGGGTACTTGTCTGCTGCGGTCTTGCCCGACGGTGCAGATGCCACCGTGGCGCTGTTCACCCGGCATGCGTACACCGCCATCGTCGACACGCGGGTGGGCTGGAAGTTTGACCGCGCCTCCAGCACCGTGGAAACCACCTTCAGCGCCACCACCCAAGCCCTCGAAGGCGCACCGGCCAGTGCCCTGCTGGGCCTGTACCCGCACCACTGGTTCAACAACCCCAGCGTGGCCGACAAGCTGGGGCCGGCATTCGACACGGTGCGCGGAAAAATCCGGTTGCTCGCAGCCAACGAGTTCAAAACCCGCCTGACCTACAACGGCTTTGTGCCCTACTGGCCGGCCATTGCCGACCCCACGCGCAAGGCGGAGCTGGCCGAGCTGACCAAAGCCGACCAGCGCAACGCGCGGCGCATGATGCTCGAAGAAGGCAAAGGCCCGTACTGGCAAGGCAAGGGCTTGCAACGCATCCTCAAGCTGATGGATGTGGTGGAGCAAGAGGGCGACCTCGCCGGGCGCGATCGGTTGCTGCAGATGGTGCAAAAACGCGCCGAGTCCTGGTTCACCGGCGAGGGCGGCGGCTACTTCTACTACGACAAAAAAGAAGGCACGGTGGCGAGCTACCCCGAAGAGTTTTTTACCGTCGAGCAGCTCAACGACCACCACTTCACCTACGGCTACTGGATACGCGCTGCCGCAGAAATCGCCATGCGCGACCCGCAGTGGGCCAGCACCGAGCGCTGGGGCGGCATCGTGGACCTGCTGATCGGCGACATCGCCACCGCGCAACGCGAGGGCGCACCCTTTCCCTTCTTGCGCAACTTCGACCCCTACGAGGGCCACTCCTGGGCCTCGGGCATCGGCATGGGCGAGATGGGCAACAACCAGGAGTCGTCCTCGGAGGCAATCAACGCGTGGGTCGGGCTGATTCTGTGGGCCGAAATCAAGGGCGACACTGCCTTGCGCGACCTCGGGCTGTACCTCTACACCACCGAGGTCGAGGCCATCAAGCACTACTGGTTTGACATCCACGGGCTGGTGTTTGCGCCCGAGTACAAGAACATCGAAGTCAGCATGCTGTTTGGCGGCATGTATGCGCACAACACTTGGTGGATCGATGACCCACGGCAGATCAAAGGCATCAACCTGCTGCCCATCACCACCGCATCCGCCTACCTCGGCTTTGACCCCAACTTTGTAAAAAAGAATGTGGCATCGCTGGGCCCTGAGACCGCGATCTACAACGCCCGTGGTCGCTATGCCAAACCGCCTGACATCTGGCAAGACCTGTTTGCCAAGTACCTGAGCCTGGCCGATCCGGACGCGGGCCTTGCCTCGTGGAACCGCTGGGGGTCCTTCGAATTGGGCGACACCCGCAGCCACGCGCTGCACTTCATGCAAAGTCTCAAAGAAATGGGCACGCCCGACTTTGGGGTGACTGCCAACACCACCTTGTACGCGGTGTTCAAACGCGTCAACGGACAGCGCAGCTACCTAGCCTACAACGCGGGCAAATCGCCCATCACCGTCAACTTCAGCGACGGCAAGTCGATGACGGTACAGGCCGGCCAGCTAGGGCGACTCTGATCACGGGCTGACTTGGTACACCCGCACGTAGTCGACCTCCAAGCCCGTCGCTGACAAGGTGGCGTCGTTCACCGTGCCACCCAGCACGCCGCCGACAGCCACATTGAGCAGCAGGTACTGCGGCCGATCGAACGGCCACGCTGCTGGGTTGCTGGACTTGGTGTAGCTGGGCCGAAAGGACACACCATCCACATAAAAGTCGATGGCGGTGGGCGTCCATTTGATTTGGTAGTTGTGAAACGCAGTGCAGGCGTCCGCCAGCGGCCGCGAGCCGGTGCTGCCATTGCCTCCCGAGCCAGCGGAGGTGTGCACCGTGGCCAGCACCGTTGCCTTGTCCCAGCCAGTTTGCTCCATGATGTCGATTTCGCCCTGCGCGGGCCAGGTGTCCACGCTTGAGCCCAATGTCCAGATGGCCGGCCAGGTTCCGGTACCGCAAGGCAGCTTGGCGCGAATCTCGAAGAAGCCATAGGTCCAGCTCGCTTTGCCGCGCGTGATCAGGCGCGCGGAGGTGTAGCCCTGCCCACCCCAGTCGTTGACCTGGCCTGCAAGGCTCTCTTTGCGTGCAGTGATCAGCAGCCGTCCGTTTTGCACTGCCGAGTTTTGCAATCGGCCGTTGCTGTAGTACTGCAGCTCGTTGTTGTACCAACCCTGCGTGTTGCGATGCGTGTCATACGCCCAGTTGTTGGTATCGGGCAAGTTGGTGCCGGGTGTATTGAACTCGTCGGCCCACACCAAGCGGTAGCCCGCCGGCACCTGGTTGCCCGCTGCGGCTGTGACCCGCACGGTGGACATCGCACTGGCCTGCGTGCCATCGTGGACCACCAAGCCCAGCACGTACTCGCCCGGCACATCTGGTATGAAGCGCGCTGCCACGCTGGTGGCCGCAATGAGGCTGGCCGTGCTCTGCGACGGCCTTGCGACAAAACTCCACTGGTAGGTCAATGCGTCGCCGTTGGCATCGGTGCTGGCGCTGGCACTCAGATCCACCGCGGCGCCCACCACCGCGTTTTGCGCTGCGCCAGCATGGGCGTGGGGCGCCACCGCAATCCGGGTGCTGCCGGTGCCACCGTTCAAGGTGGACTGGAAATGCGCGCGCGCATCGGCTTCGCCGACCGGGGAACGCCCCGCCGATGTGGCGCCAACCAATCCGGTCACAGCCGGGTTGCTTCGGAAAGAACTGGTGGGCACATCGAAGTTGAGCGGCGACGTCGCCAAAGCCGCGGCCTGCGGCGGCAGCGTGATTCCGTTGGCCGGGTTGGCATCAGCATCCAGACTCTGCAACAACACCAACATGTTGAGCACACGCTGGTCTTGCGGGTTGGTCGTGCCAGCGACATCCAGAGGCGTCAGCACCGGCTTGGCGGCGGTGCTTGTCAACAGAATGGCGCCAAGCGAAAACACAACCGACTCACCCGGGCGGTACTGGTAACGCCCCGACGCATCGGTGGTTCCGCTTAGGCTGGGGGTGGTGTAACGCAAGCCCGCCACAGCACCATCCAAGAACACACCCAGCAGCGGCTCGGACTGGGTAGCTTGGCCACTGCTGCCACCGCCTGCGCCGCCGCAGGCTGCGGCTTGCAAAGTGAGGGCGGCCAACAAGCCGCCTTGAGAGAGGCGCGGCACCAATCGCTGCGGGCGGCGCGCCATGCTATTGCCGGCAGCCATAGACAAGGTTTGTTGAAGTGTTTTGCATGGGTACTGCGACCTGCGTCCCTAGATGTGGTTGGGGTTCATGCATAGAGGCCTTCCCTCTGGCCCTTAACTCCGTAGCTGAACTGGTAGGTGGCAATCGACCTGGGTGGCAGCAATGCGCTCCAGGTGTGTGTTCCAGTGCAGATGTCAAACGCTTGGGATTGCTCGCTTCGGTTCAGGACAACGGTGGCGACCACGCCATCCGGGTTCAAGAACGCTGCGCACTCAAGCACCTCTTTATTGGATGCACACAGGACGCGTTGCGCGCCGACCCGGACGAACCGCGCAAAGTGGCCGATGGCTGCATAGGAACTCTGGAACGCCAAGGCGTCGCTCTCGACATCCGCCAACACCGGCGCGCTGCACAGGTTTCCGACATGGTTGGGGCCACCGGTGGTGTCCAGCAGCAAGTTCCAATCGATCCAGCCGACGGTCCAGCGGTTCAGGTCATTGATCATGGAGCGGGCATAGCGCTCGCCCAACTCCCACTCCCCCGCATGGGGCCCACCTTCTTGGCAGCCTTCGGTGAACAGCAGTTTTTTGTCCGGCCAGGCATCGTGCACCAACTGCACGTGGTCAAAATGGTCCTCGCCATACCAATGGAAGCCGGTGCCCCACACAAAATCGGCAGCCTCGGGGTCTGACAACACGATGCTGGCGCGCTCCACCATGGCGTCACGGTTGTGGTCCCAAACAACAATTTGGATGTGACCCAAGCCTGCGCTGCGCAGCGCAGGCCCCAGGTGGTCGCGAATGAAATCACGCTCTTCAACAGCACTGTAGATGCAGGAGTCCCAGCGTTGAACGGCCATGGGCTCGTTCTGCAACGAAACGCCCCATATCGCAATGCCATGGTCTGCGTAGGCCTGTATGAACTTCACGAAACACGCAGCCCACGCGTCTCGGTACTCGGGCAAAAGCGTTCCGCCGCCGTTCATCTGGCCGTTGCTTTTCATCCAAGGTGGCGGACTCCAGGGCGAGGCCAACAGCCGCAGCGGCGCGCCTGCCGCGTCCTGGGCGGCACGAATAAAAGGTATCAAGGCCTGTGCGTCCCTGGCCACTGAAAAATGTTCGAGCGCGGTATCCCCAGGAACTTCGGCGTGGGCGTAGTTGCCCAGTGAGAAGTCGCAGCTGTTCATGTGAACCCGACAGAACCTGTACCCATGTCCCGTCACAGGATTGAAGTACGCATGCAGCAATTCATCGCGGTGTTGCTGGCTCAGTTTCATCCAAGTCACCGCAGCCGCTTCTGTGAAAGCGCCACCAAAACCCTCGACCGTTTGAAAGGTTCGACTAGGCTCCACCCACACCCGCGCTGCGTGATGTCCAGCATCAGTCGAGGCCACCAAAGCACCTTGCGGCATCAAGTTCGGCCCTGCGCCCTGTGACGAGAGGTGCCATGACAACTGGTTTGGGTCCATCAAGATTCATCTCCTCGCAACGGATCGCGCAGTGGCCGGAATTTCCACCGCTCTACCCACTAAGAACAAGGGTAAGCACCAATGCAGCCAGTAAAGCATGTTCGATACTATCCGCTTGTGAAAGCGCTTTCATGCAATTGTGACGGCATTTCAGAAATCAGTCACGCACACACGCCAAAAATTTGAGGAACGCACAGACATGAACCACTCACCCAAAAATCTTGCGCTGACAGCAGTTTGTTTAGCGACAGTTGCATTCATCACCGGTTGCGGCGGGGGGGGGTCGACTGCTTCCGGCCCGGTGTCATTGACTGGCGCTGTCATTGATGGCTACATCACGGGCGCGATTGTGTGCCTGGACCTCAATAGCAACCGCGTTTGCGACAGTGGAGAACCAACCGCCACCAGCGGTACCAACGGGCGCTATTCGCTCACTGTGCCTACAGGAACCAACCTGACCAACCTGCACATCATTGCCACAGTCCCTGCAGGCGCGGTGGACAGCGATGCACCCACTACCCCCATTGCCAACCCCTACACGATGTTGGCGCCCGCCAGCATGCCCACGGTGGTGTCGCCACTGACGACTGCGGTCTCCGCGAAGATGATCGTAGAGTCCAAAACCTTGTCTGAGGCGCGTATCGCAGCGCGCAATGATCTGGCGTTGCCTCCTGGCTACGACTTCACCACCGACCACGTCACTGCCACCCATGCCGGGGCTCGCAATGTGGCCAAGGTAATGGCCGCGGTTCTGGCGGTCAAAGTGGGTACCGATACGCCAAACGCAAGCAATCTGGGCGAGGCGCTGACGCAAATTTCTTCTGGCGGTACCGCTGCGGCCGCTTACGCCAGCTCAGATGTCAGTGGCACGGTCAACAGCATCTTGGGTATCACCCCGCCGCCTGCAGGCAGCACGGCCGTGGTTAACTTCGACGGCACGCCACCGACCGCGGTCCGCGATACCGCTGGCACGGGAGGCTTCGCCAGCGTCACCGCCACGAAGCCCGCAGCGGGCGGCTCCGGATCGGTTTTGAGGCTGTTGCGCTCAGGCGGTGAGCCATATGCGCTTGCGGTGGTCGATGTCGCGGCCATTCCCTTCACCAGCACCCGCAAAACCCTGTCTGCCCGCGTTTACTCGCCCACGGCGGGTATCCCGATGAAGATCAAGCTGGAGACCACTGGCAACACCGCTAACTCTGGCAACGTTTCCTCCAACGAAACGGTCGTCGTCGGCTGGCAGACCCTCACGTGGACATTTAGCAGCATCGATACCACGTTGCCTTGGACCGCGATCGTGCTTTTGCCCAACCTCGACACAGTCGATGCGCCTCCTGGAAAAGCGTATTTCTTTGATGACATTGCTTTGAATGCCGCTGCTGCACCGCCTCCACCTGCAGGCAGCACGGCAGTGGTCAACTTCGACACCACGCTACCAACCGCCGTCCGCGATACCGGTGGGACGGGCGGTTTCGCCAGCGTCACCACCACGCCACCTGCAGGAGGTGGCTCCGGCTCGGCTTTGAGGCTGTTGCGCTCAGGCGGTGAGCCTTATGCACTCGCGGTGGTCGATGTCGCAGCCATTCCCTTCACCAGCACCCGCAAAACCCTGTCTGCCCGCGTTTACTCGCCCACAGCCGGCATCCCGATGAAGATCAAGCTGGAGACCACTGGCAACACGGCCAACTCTGGCAACGTTTCCTCCAACGAAACGGTCGTCGTCGGCTGGCAGACCCTCACGTGGACATTTAGCAGCATCGATACCACGTTGCCTTGGACCGCGATCGTGCTTTTGCCCAACCTAGACACCATCGACGCAGCGCCCGGAAAAGAGTACTTCTTTGATGACATCGCGTTGAATGCCGCTGTCGAATCCCCGCCGCCGACTCCAGGGCCCACCACCACGGCGGTGGTTTCCACCGGCTTCAACGCGGACAACACCACGAAGAACGGCGGCACCTGGAACGTTTATTCGGGTGATGGCGCGATCGATGCTGGCTCAGGCGGCGGCTTTGGTTCGCCCAGCAATGTGTACCTGTACATCAACAATTCAGTACAGCCTTACACCTACCAGGGAATTTCAGTCAAGTCGCCCGCCGGCTCCAATGTGAGCGCAGTTGGAAAGACCACTCTGAACTACACCTTCGGTGTCAACCCAGAATGGTTTGCCGGAACGAACGGGGCCAAGTTTGCAATCTCCATTTTGGCCAACGTTCCTGGCGTCTCAACCCCAAGTTGCGACCCTGAAGTCTCAACGGTTGTGAACGCGACTGCAAGTGCAGACACTGCCTACGCGACGCCTTTGTCCAGCTTCACTGCCATCAAACAGGATTGCGGCAATGCCAGCGTCACGCCAGCGCAAGTGCTTGCCGGAGCGATCAAGGCGGTTGACTTCAAGGCCAACGGTGGAGCCGCTGCGTGGACCATCAATGGGCTGACCAGCAATACCAACACAACAGTCCCAGCGGGCGGTCTGTACCCCACAACCATCAACGTGGTGGGTGGAGTGCAGTTTCAGTAAACCCCGATGGGGACAGACCTTTGACCGGTAACGGTCACTGGGGCCATTGACCAGAAAAGGTCGATGGCCCTTTTTTGTTTTGGTGGGGCGAAGACCAGCCGATCCGCAGGCCGCAGACAGGAAGGTCAGCCCAACCGCTCTGCAAAAAGTCCCTGCATCACCTGCTTGGGCCGACGGTCCACATCGAAAAGGCCCCAGTGTTTCTCCGGCTCCAGGGGGTCGGGCGAGCCTTTCCACGGTTCGTCAAAGGCCTCGAATACAAACACCAGCGTGCCGCTCTCGCGGGACCATTGCATCAGCGCCTCGTAATAGACCGCCTGCAGACGCTGCGAGGCGTTATCCGGTTGGATTCCACGGCCGTTGGACTGGGTGGCCCAGCCAGCTTCGGTAATCACAATCGGCTTGTCCGGGTAAAGCGTGGCAACACTTTGGACGTTGTCGATGGTGTAGGCCAAGGCCTCGTGCACTTGCTTGTACTCCCACACCGGGTAGGTGTGCAAGGACAGAAAGTCGAGCTCGGGTACCAGGTCGGCTAACTTGTGCTGCCAGGGCACGTAGTTCTCGCAGAACGTCACCGGCTGGCGCACGCCCGCTTTGACCTGGCGGACGTAGTCGATCATGCGTTCCACGGGCACCAGGTGGTCGGTCCAGTCGACGGTGGCCTCATTGCCCACTGCCACCGAAAACACGGTATCCGGGTACAGGTTGGCGAGTTGGACGAGGCGCTGCACCTCCAACGCATTGGCCTGCATGCTGGCCTGCAGCGCCGCTTCGCTCAATGGCGTGCCCCAGGGGCATTGGGGGTTGTTGACCTCGGCCCCCAAGTACGCACCCAGCATGACCTTGAACCCAAAGCCTTCATCTTGGATGACCTGCAGCACCCGCTCGGCATGCAGGCTGCAGTCGTACAGGCGCAGGTACTGCCAGTGGCGGGACAGGATCATGAGGTCCTCGCGGATTTCGTCCACCGAGGGATAGGTTTGGTCGCCAGGGTTTTGGTTACGCCGGTAGCCCGAGTAGCAAATGGCGTTACCGGGTGCAAATTGGAGCATGGGTTTCATAGGAATTTGGCCTGACCGTCTTTGTCCCACAGGCCCCAAAAGGCGCCCACATCGCCTTCGGCACCGACCTTCCAGGCTTCATCGAATGCGGAGAAATAAAAAACGTCAATGCCCTCGCGCTCGGCCCAATCGAAGGTGTCGTTGAAGTAGCGCAGCGCCGCATCCGGCGATGGTTGTGCGGCGCCAAAGGGGCTGCCCCGATCCGGCCAGCCGGTCTCGCTGACGATGACCGGTTTGCCGGCGGCCACGGCCTGCGTACGCCGCACCATGCTTTGCATGGCGGGCAGCGCCTGGTCCAGCGTGTAGCCCTCCCAAAACGGGTAGCAGTTGGTGAGCAGCACATCGCACACCGCGCTCACACGCGGGTGCAACTCGAACAGATAGTAGGCATCCACATAGCCCACCGGGATGCCCGGCAGTGCCGCCTTGACCTGTTCGATGCAGGCAATCAATGCGTCCTCGCTCAGGTCTTCGCGCAACAGCACTTCGTTGCCCACGGCCACCATGTCGGCATGGCCGGCCTGGGCCACCGCGATCACGCCCGCTAGCTCGCGCGCGTTGATCTCCAAATCGGTGCCCAACCAAGCGCCTACCAAGGTCTTGAGCCCCATGCTGTGGGCCAGTTGGGGAATGTGTTCGTTGCCCTCGGTGCACGAAAAGCTGCGTACCCAGCGGGTGTGGGGGGCGATGTGTTGCAGGCGCTGGCGGATGGGCTCCTCTTGCAACACCGTGCCCGGCCCTTGGCCGTCAAGGTAAGGGCTAAAGCACAGCCCATGCACCTTGCGTTGCAGGCGCTGCGCCAGGTCGGCTCGCAGCGCCTGCTGCGCCTGCGGCTCCAACACCAGGCCCGACGCGGATGCGGCCACGGGTGCGGGCGCAGCTGCGCCCTGCTCCCGGTTAGCGTCGCCACGGCCGTGGCCTGCGGGGTGCGGCGGGTTCTGGCGCTCGCCAGGACCCGCGTCGGCGGGGGACCTCCCATGGCGATTGGCTTCACCAGGGGTGTGGGCGTCGGCGCGGTCCGAAGCATCGGTGTGCGCCGCATTCGATGGCGTGTTGTGGGGGCGTGACATACTGGGCGTTTACGCCTTTTGCTTGCTGTACGGCATACGCCCAGGGGCGCGGGGCTTGCTTTCGCCGTAGCCCGCGCTGCGCTGGTAGACGCGCACATAGTCGACCACCAGAGTGGCCGGGAACTGGGTTTGCGCGTTGGGCACGCCAGGAAAATTGCCGCCCACGGCCACGTTCATCAGCAGGTAGAACGGGTGGTCAAAGGGTGCCGGCCAGGGGTTGATATCGCTGGCACGGCGGGGGGCTAGGCCCTGGCCGTCGCGGGTCTGGCTGCAGCTCCACCAAAAGCCCTGGGTGGCCCAATGCACGCCGTCAAAGTACCAGCGAATTTCGCCGGGCTCCCACTCCACCGCATAGACATGCCAGTCGGCCACGGTGGTGGTACTGGGCAACTTGTGCGTGTGGGTGACCAGCGAGCGCTTGGGGTAGGTCGAGCCAAAGTGGATGGAGCCCAGCGTGCGGGTGGGGTCCTCGCCGTGGATTTCCATGATGTCGATTTCGCCCGAGGCTGCCCAGCGGCCGTGGGTGTCGTTTTGCGGCAGCATCCACAGGGCAGGCCACAGGCCTTTGCCCCAAGGCACCTGGGCGCGGATCTCAAAGCGGCCATAGGTCTGGTTGAACAAGGGCGCGCCGTCTCGGCTGCGGGTTTTCAAGCGCGCCGAGGTGTAGCCACAGCCGTGCAGCGACTCTTTGATGGCGCAGATGTGCAGCGCGCTGTCTTTCACGTAGGCGTTGGCCGCCGCGTCGGTGTAGTACTGCAGCTCTTCATTGCCCCAGCCCGGAACCCAGGTGTGGCTGTGGTAGTCAAAGAAGCCGTTCCCGATGTCGAAGTCCCACTTGCTGCGGTCGATCTGGTCGCCATCGAACTCGTCATTCCAGACCAGCGTCCAGCCATCGGGTGCCGGGCGTGCAGGTGCCTTGCGCGCGCGCGTCATCGTGTGCGCAGGCCTTAGGCCACTAAGCGGCCGTCGGCGCCAAAGGGCAGCGCAAACTGGGCATCAGGCACCAGGTGAACCGTGTCGCCTGCAGCGCAATGCAGCCGATTGGCAACCACCTTGGCGTTGAGCAATCCGTCGATGCCGTCTACGCGCAAGTGGATGATGGATGCATCACCCAGGTGCTCGGCCAGTACCACCTGCGCGGGTACGCCCTGCTCGGGCGCGCCCAGGTGCAGGTGCTCGGGCCGCAGCCCGATGCGCTGGGTGGGCTCGGGCGCATTGCCTTGCAGCAGAGCCCAAAGCTGGCGGTGCGCGGCGGGCGCAGCATCGCCAGGCTTGGCCACCAGGTTGATGCGGGGCGCGCCGATAAAGCCCGCAACAAACTCGGTACGCGGGCGGTTGTACAACTCCAGCGGTGCGCCCAACTGCTCGATGGCGCCATGGTGGAACACCGCAATGCGGTCGCCCAAGGTCATGGCCTCGACCTGGTCGTGCGTCACGTAAATCATGGTGGTGCCCAACTCCGCATGCAGTCGGGAAAGCTCCACCCGCATGTCCACCCGCAGCGCAGCGTCCAGGTTGGACAGCGGCTCATCAAACAAAAACACCTTGGGTTTGCGCACGATGGCGCGGCCAATGGCGACACGCTGGCGCTGCCCGCCGGACAGCTCTTTGGGAAAGCGGTCAAGCAGGTTGGTCATGCGCAAAATCTCGGCGGCTCGACCGACTTGCTGGGCCCGCTGCTGCTTGTCCACGCCGGCCATCTTCAAGGCAAAGCCCATGTTCTCGGCCACCGTCATGTGCGGGTACAGGGCGTAGCTTTGGAACACCATGGCCGCACCGCGGTCTGCTGGGTGCAGGTCGTTGGCGCGTTGTCCATCGATCAGAAGATCGCCTGCGGTGATGCTCTCCAGGCCCGCAATCATGCGCAGCGTGGTGGACTTGCCGCAACCCGACTGGCCGACGAACACCATGAATTCGCCATCGCGAATGTCTAGGTCAATGCCACGGATGACGTCAACCGAGCCAAAGCTCTTGCGCAATCCCTTCAAACTGACTTGTCCCATGTTTATGCTCCTGCGACTGCAACATTCGAATCGGCAGCCACCGGTACCGGTCCGCCACCTTGGGCCCATTGCTGCTTGCGGGCATGCAGCATCGCCGCATACCACAGGGCGCTGTCTTTGGGGGTGCGCTTTTGGGTGGCGTAGTCCACATGCACGATGCCAAAACGCTTGGCGTAGCCCGAGGCCCACTCAAAGTTGTCCAACAGACTCCAGACCATGTAGCCCTCCATACGCACGCCCTGGCTCATGGCATGGGCGACGGCGTTGATGTGGCGGGCGATGTAGTCGGTGCGGTCGGCGTCGTGCACTTTGCCGTCGACCAACTGGTCTTTGAAGGCCCCTCCGTTTTCGGTAACGTAAAGGGGTGGCACCTGGTAGTCCGTGTGCATGCGCACCAAGAGCTCGGTCAAACCCTCGGGGTAAACCTCCCAGCCCATATCGGTGAGCGCCAGGCCACTTTGCTTGGTGTCCCAAGGCCCCTGGGCACTGACCACCGAGCGGGAGTAGTAATTCACTCCCATGAAGTCCATGGGGGTTTGGATGGCCTGCAAATCGCCGTCGCGCACCGCTGGCGCGTCCTCGCCCAGAAAGTCCAGCACGTCTTGCGGGTAGCTGCCGGTAAACAGCGGGTCCATGTACCAGCGCAGCAGCCGCCCGTCTTCCAGATGGGCTTGGGCGCGGTCGGCCTCGGTATCGGTGGCGCTTTGGACCGGCGAGAGGTTGAGCACGATGCCCAGCCGCGCCTTGGAGCCCTGTGAGCGCAAAGCCTGCAGCGCCATACCGTGGCTGAGCAAAAGGTGGTGTGAGGCTTGCATAGCAGCCGCGCGGCTCTTCAGACCAGGCGCAAAAATGCCCTGCTCATAGCCCAGTACCGCCATCACCCAGGGCTCGTTGTGGGTTGTGATGGTCGCCAGCCGGTCACCCATGCGGCGATCGATGCCCTGGGCGTATTCGACAAAGCGGTGCACCGTGTCGCGTACCGCCCAGCCACCTTGGCTTTGCAGTTCGCTGGGCAGGTCCCAGTGGTTGAGGGTCAGGTAGGGGCGGATTCCACGCGCGAGCAGACCGTCGACCATGCGCTCGTAAAAATCCAGTCCCTTTTCGTTCCAAGCACCGGTGCCACCAGGACGCACCCGCGGCCAGGACACCGAGAAGCGGTAGGCGTCCACGCCCAGGCTGGCGACCAAGTCCAGATCATCCTGCCAGCGTTGGTAGTGCTCGCAGGCGATGTTGCCGTCACTGGCATCGGCAATGGCGCCGGGGCGGCGGCAAAAATCGTCCCAAATGGACGGGCCTTTGCCGTCTTGCGTGGCTGCGCCTTCAATTTGGAAGGCGCTGGTGGCTACGCCCCAGACAAAGTTCTGCGGGAACGCGGCGATGGAAGGAGGTGCGAAGTTTTTGGTCATCGTGGGAGGGGCTGGGCGGGTTCGGCGCGTGCGCAATCGCGCACCGCCTACTTGACGGCCCCGGCGGTCAGTCCGTCGATCAGACGGCGCGAGGAAATGGCAAACAACACCAGTAAAGGCAAGGTGGCAATGGCTGAACCCGCCATCACTGCACCCCATTCGGTGTTGACCGGGCTTTGCATGCTGCGCAGGGCCAGTGGCAAGGTGTACATGTCGGGTGAGCGCATCACGATCAGCGGCCCGATGAAGTTGTTCCACGACGCAATGAAGGTGATCAGGCCCAGGGTGCCCATGGCCGGCGCCAGCAAAGGCAGCACGATGCGCCAGTAAATGCCCAACTCGCCGCAGCCGTCCATGCGTGCCGCTTCAATCAGTTCCTTGGGAATGGAGGCGCTGATGAACTGCCGCATCATGAAAATGCCAAACGCACTGGCCGCACCGGGGATGTAAAGGGCACGCGGCTGGTCGATCCAACCGAAGGCATCCATGATCATGAAGGTCGGGATCATGCCGAGAAACTGCGGCAACAGCATCGTTCCCATGACCAGCAAAAACAGCTGCTTCTTGTACCGGAACTCGAACATCGCAAACGCATATCCACCCATCGAACAAAACAGCAGCGTGAGCGCGGTAGACGCCAGCGCCACATAAAGGCTCCAGCCCAGGGCACGCCAGAAGGCTATCTTTTCGGTGAGGATTTGCAGGTTGATGGCGAAGTTGCCACCAAAGAAAAGTGGCGGCGGCAGGTTGAAGATGTCGGTGCGCGAATGGGTCGCAAACACAAACATGAAGTAGAACGGCATCAGCATGATGAGCGCGCCCACGCCCACCAGCAGGTAGGCGGCGCGCGGGGCCATCTTTTCGGTGTTCATGGCCGTGCTCCTACACGCTGCCTTCGCGTGGCTTGAAGGCCCGGTTGGTCAACCAGGTCAAGAGCGCGATCAGCACAAAAAACAACCAGGACAAGGCGCTGGCCAGGCCAAAGTCGTTGAACTCAAAAGCGGTGCGGTACATGTACATCGCCGCCGTCATGCCGGCTTGGTCGGTGCCACCGCGCCCGCCGGTCAAGATAAAAGGCTCTTCAAACAATTGCAATCCACCGACTACGCTGAGCGTGACGCCAAAGTAAATCATCGGCTTGAGGCTGGGCAAAGTGATGTAGAAAAACTGCTGCAGGCGCCGCGCCCCGTCCATGGTGGCGGCCTCGTAAATGTCTTTGGGGATGGTCTGCAACGCGGCCAGGTACAGCACGGTGTTGAACCCCACATAACGCCAGAACACCACGATCGACACTGCGGGCTTGACATTCTCGGCGCGGTTAAGCCAGTCGATGGGTTCCCCCGAAAAAAGCCAGCCCAGGCCGGGCACTTGCGAGAGGCCGTGCAAAGCGATGTTGATCAGCCCGTAGTCGGTGGAAAACAGCGTGCCGAACATCATCGCGATGGCCACCGTGGAGGTGATGTAGGGCAAGAAGTACGCACCGATCACCGCGTTGCGGGTGCGCTTGAAAGCGGTGTGAATGAAGTAGGCCAGCGGTATCGCGATCACATGCTGCGGCACCCCGGAAACCACTGCCAGCCACGCGGTATTGACCAATGACTTGTGAAACCATTCGTCGGTCAACGCAAAGGCGAAGTTATCCAACCCGACAAACTGCATCGATGCCAGGCCTGCGGTGGGCTCCCAAGTCTGGAACGCCAGATAGAACGAAAAACCCAGCGGAAACAGACCAAAGACCAAAAACAAGATGACAAACGGGCTGACCAGCAGGTACGGAATGGCCTTGGGCGAGAGGCGCCAGCGCGGGCGCAGAGTGGATGTGCTCACAGCGGCTTAGCGGCCCATGCGGGCTACGCGACGTTCGAGCAGTGCCTTCGCATCAGCCAAGGCGGCCTTGATGTCCTTGCCCTGGTCCAGCACCTTGTCGAGCTCAGTGCCCACGATTTCGTCTGCCACCGGGTCGAGCTTGTGCACATCGACCGCGGTGATCTTGTTGGCCGCATCACGCCACAAAAGGCGTGCCTTTTGGCCACCCAAAAACTCAATCGGCTGGTCAAAGAATGCATCCTTGTGCACATCGAGCAACGCCGGGAATGCGTCTTGCGACTTAAACGCGCTGAGCTGCATCTCCGGGTTGAGCGTCATCATCTGGATGAACTCCCACGCCAATGCTTTGTTCTTGGAAGCCTTGGGTATGGTGTAGAAACTTCCGCCCCATGAGCCATAGGCTCCCTCGGGCAGCTGTGCAGCCCGCCACAGGCCTTTGGTGGCAGGCGCAAGCCAGTTGTTCAAGTGCCCAGCCAGCCAAGCGCCAGAGAGTTGGGTAGCGATGGTGCCGCGCTTGAAGCCCTCAGACCATTCGTTCGACCAGGCGTTGATCTTGCCGTCGAGCTTTTGCTCGCGCACCTTCTTTGCCAACTCAAAGGCGCGCACAAAGCGCGGCGAGTCCACCAGCACCCGACCGCTGTTGTCGATGTACAGCCCCTCGCCCGGTTTGATGTTGGAGCGAATCACGATGTCCTTGACGTCCCGTGCATGGGCCACCAGGTAGGCACCGGTGCTGGCCTTGATCTTGACGCCAGCCGCAACAAACCCGTCCCACGACTGAGTGAGATCGGCCTCTTTCACACCGGCCTTTTTGAGCAGATCGTCGCGGTACAGCAGGGTGCCCGGGCCGATGTCTGAGGGCACCGCGACCACCGCGCCGCCTTGCGTGGTACCTTGGCGGAAGGCATAGGGCACGAAGCGGGCCTTTTGCGCTGCAATGTTGTAGGGCGCAATGCCCAGGTTCTCTAAGCCGCCGCCTTCGGCAAACCGCGCCACATAACCGTACTCCACCACCATCACATCGGGCAAGTTGGAGGAGGTGGACAAGGCGGTGGTCATTGCGGTGTGGTGGTCCGCAAACGCCCGGCTAATGACCTTGACCTCGACGGTGGGGTGCTTTTTCTTCCAGGTCGCCATGGCGGACTTGGCAATCTCATCGACCGCCGGGTAGGCGGCCACCGTCAAGGTTTGCTGGGCCGATACTGCACCCGCCCAGGCCAACCCAACGCAACTGGCCACCAGGCACTTGGCAAAGGCGCGGTTCAGATAACTCGCTTTAGGCATAGACGCTCCATTCGGGTTGCGGATTGGCGAACGACAGGCAGTTGTGAAAGCGCTTTCATTATAGAAAGCTAACCTGAGTGCTTGGGCTCAGGGTATTCCCCATGAAGCGTGCTAGATCAACAAGCGTCGGCAAGATTCCCGGGACACCAGCCGCGGTGCGGGCACCTCAAACACCGGCGTCTGGCCGCCGAGCATTTGCAACATCACATCCGCCGCCAACTGTCCCATCTCATAAGCCGATTGGTGGATGCTGCTCAGCGGGGGGTTGGAGTACAACGAGGACGACAAGTCGTCGTAGCCGATCAGCGAGACATCCTCGGGCACCCGAAGGGAGTGCCGGCTTAAGCCCAAGGCCGCTCCGACCGCCATCTGGTCGTTGGCTGCGAAGATGGCTGTGAAGCGCTTGCGCGATGCCATCAAGTCGGCCAGCGCCTGCAAGCCGCTGGCTTCAAAAAAACCGCCCTCTGCTACCAGCGCTGCATCGAACCGAATACCTTCGGATTCCAAGGCTTTGCGGTAGCCTTGGAGCCGGTCGATGGCGTCAGGGTGGCGCGGATCACCCGAGATAAACGCAATCTGGCGGTGTCCCAGGTCGATCAGATGTTTAGTCGCCAGCCGGGCACCCTCGACGTTGTCGAAGTACAAACCCACCAGCCCGGGAGCGGTCACGCGGCGGCCGGTCACCACAATCGGCAGGTGCTTGGCGCGGGCTTTAAGTACTTTGTCCGTGAGGCGGCCGTTGAGCACGATGATTCCATCCACTCGGCGTGCGCGCAGCGTGTCCATGCAGCGCAGTTCCACCTCAGCATTCCACTGGCCACTTACAAACAGTGGGCTGTAGCCCAAGGGCAGCAATTTTTCTTCAATGCCGCGCAGAGCCGAACCGTAAAACGGACTGTCCAGCGCCTGCGTAACCACGCCGATGCTCAGGGTACGTCCCCCAGCCAAACCCCGCGCCACTGGGTTAGGAACAAAACCAAGTTCGGCAATCGCCGCCTCCACTGCCGCCTTGCGCACGCTACTGACCACCGCCGTCCCATTCAAAATGCGCGACACCGTAGCCGGCGATACACCCGCCTGTCTGGCGACACTCTCCAAAGTGACCGGTGTGGCGCCAGCGGCCAGCACATCGCGGCCGCGCTTGGGCTTTTGAGTTTTCATAGGGCGCGATGGTAAATCAGCGCTGTAAGCGTTTACAAGGCTGAGGCGCGGCGGCGGCGGCACCTTCGCGGCGCTCCTTGGGCGCCCGGCCAACACCTTGCAACGAACAATCTCCCACTACAATGCCACCCGCACGCAAGGCACTGCGGCGAGCGCCGTGAGCCGCAGACACTGCAAGTGCCATCGGGATGGCCATAACAAGCGCCACCAAGATAGAAAAAGCGCTGCCACCTCCCCGCTGTTCAATGGGTTTTTTGGGATTTCAGATGATTTTTCACGCTGCATTTTTGGCCCGCCGAGTGCGCGCGATCACGTGTGCCCTGCTGCTGCTTCCCGGCCTGGGCTACGCGCAAACAACGCCTCGAACATGGGATAGTCCGGTGGGAGCCGTGGCCAACGGCGAACGGGCTTTGGCTTCTTCGCCTGATTCGGCAAGTGCATCTGAAAGCGAAGCAACCCGATTGGAGTCCAAGGGCGCCGCTGTACGCGAACCTGGCAAACTCGCTGAGGCAGTCGACCAGGAAGCGAAAGAGGCAGACAGCTCCAAGCGCACTGCAGACAAAACACGCGCCCCCAACCGCAAAGAGCCGACCAGCCAGTTCCAGCGCTTTGTTCAAGAGGCCACGGGCAGCCTGTTGCCGCATTTCGGCAGTGCATTGTTTGAAGCGCCCCCGGCCTACGGGGCGGACGCGGGCCTGGCCGCCCCCGTCGGCTATGTGTTGGGGCCAGGTGACGAGGTTCGGCTGCGAGTCTGGGGCGCCGTGGACTTCTCCGCTAACCTGCTAGTCGACCGCAATGGCCAAGTGCAGATACCCAGGGTGGGGGTGGTAACACTTGCAGGGGTGGCCCTGTCTGAGCTGGAGACGGTGCTGCGGGGGCAGATTGCGCGCACCTACACCAACTTCAGCCTGAGCGCCAACCTGGGCCGCTTGCGCAGCATCCAGGTCTATGTCGTAGGCCAAGCCAAACAGCCCGGCACCTACGTTGTGTCGAGTCTGAGCACACTGGTCAACGCGCTGTTTGTCAGCGGCGGCCCCAACATCAACGGCTCCATGCGCCGCATCGAGCTACAGCGCGCAGGCAAGGTGGTGACCCGCTTGGATCTGTATGACTTCATAGCCCGTGGCGACAAGTCCAAAGACCTTGCGCTGATGCCAGGTGATGTGATCTTCATCCCTCCAGCAACCCAGCGCGTGGCGGTCACCGGCGCATTCGACCAAGCCGCGATTTACGAGCTCGGGCCTAACACCACTGTGGCCGAGGTTTTGTCCCTGGGCGGCGGAGCATCGCCGGTGGCCAGCAGCCGAAAAGCGATTCTGGAGCGGGTTGACGCCTCGCAACAACCGGCCCGCCAAGTACAAACGCTGGCGCTCGATACCGATGGACTCAGGCTGCCGCTGCGCGGCGGTGACATCCTCACTTTGCTGCCAGTAAGCCCTGCTTTCGCAAATGCGGTGACCCTGCAGGGTGTGGTAGCCGAACCGCTGCGCTACCCCTGGTTCGAAGGCATGCGCATCCGCGACCTGATTCCCAGCCGGGAGGCGCTTATCACGCCCGATTACTACCGTCGCAAGAACCAGCTGGTCCAAAAGGACAGGCCGCAGTCGGCGGCGCCTGCCAATGTCGATGAGGCAGTAACCAACCGCTTTCGCAGCGTTGTCGACCAGATCAACTGGCAGTACGCGGTGATCGAGCGACTCAACCGCGACACCTTGAGCATCGAGCTGCTGCCCTTTAACTTGGGTAAAGCGGTGCTTCAAAACGATGCCACTGAAAACCGTGTGTTAACCCCGGGCGACGTGGTCACCATCTTCAACCACCAAGACTTGGCCCTGCCGCAAGAGCGCCAAAGCCGCTTGGTGCGGGTGGAGGGCGAAGTGGCCGCACCGGGCGTCTACACCACGCTGCCTGGCGAAACCTTGCCCCAGCTTATCGCGCGCATCGGTGGCCTGAGCTCCAACGCCTATTTGTTTGGGGTTGAGTTCGCCCGCGAATCGGTGCGGCGCCAGCAGCAAGGCAACCTTGACACCTTTATTCGCAAGCTTGAAGCGCAGTTGCAGGGACGCGCTGCGGGCACCATCGCCACCGGCAGCGACCCCACCGCGCTGGCGCAGGCGCAGAACATGCAACAACAACAACAGGCGCAGCTCAAGGCGCAAATCGATCGCCTGCGGACCCTGCGCAGCAGTGGTCGGATTGCCCTGGAGCTGGACCCCCAATCCAGGGCGCTGTCTGCCTTACCCGCCATCGTGCTGGAAGACGGGGACCGGGTGGTGGTGCCATCGGTACCCAGTTTCGTATCGGCGCTGGGCGCGGTTAGCAATGAAAACGCGATCATCTACAAGCCGGGTAAAAACATTGGGGACATCATTCGTGCGGCTGGCTTCCAGGTTGACGCAGAACCTGCCAGCGCCTTTGTGTTGCGTGCCGATGGCAGCGTGCTCACCAAGCGCGATCGCGCTGGCTGGTTTGGCGGCTCGTTCGAGTCGACGCCGATCATGCCCGGCGACACGCTCGTGGTGCCTGCCAAGGTGGACGTGGAATCCACCTACAACTTCACCATCCGCGCCCTCAAAGACTGGACCCAGATTTTTGCCAACTTTGGGCTCGGCGTCGTGGCGGCCAAACAGCTATGAGCGCGCCCGACCAACCCGCGGCAACGAGCGACTCCATGCCAGCAGGCCAAGCTGCATCGGGGGCCCAAGCCACCCCTGCCGACGCGGATGACATCAGCTTGCTGGACTTGGCGCAGGTGGTCGTGGAAAACCTGCGGCTGCTCGTCCTCGCCCCGTTGGTATGCGGCCTGCTTGCATTCGGCGCGGCGTCACTGATTGCACCCACCTTCACCGCCAGCACCCGCATCATGCCGCCGCAGCAGCAGGCATCGGGCGCTGCCGGGCTGATCCAGTCGCTGGGTGCTTTGGGTGGCTTGGCAGGCTCGGTAGGCGGCATCAAAAATCCGATCGACCAGTACGTGGCCTTCCTCAAAAGCCGCAGCTTGCAAGACGCGCTGATCGACCGATTTGCGCTTCAAGAGCGCTACGACACGGCGTTACGCGAAGACGCTCGCCGGGTGCTGAGCGGGCGCGTGCGCATCAGCGGCGGCAAAGACGGGCTGATCACCATCGAGGCCGACGACACCAACCCGCAGTTTGCGGCCGATGTGGCCAATGCGCATGTGCTGGAACTGGGGCAACTTCTCAAGCGGCTGGCCGTCACCGAGGCACAGGAGCGCCGCGTGTTTTTTCAGGCGCAGCTCGAGGCTGCAAAGGCCAATCTGGTGCGCGCAGAACTGGCCCTTAAAGCCACCGGCGTGGGCGTAGAAACGCTCAAGTCCGACCCCAAAGCGGCGGTCGAAGGCGTTGCCCGCTTGCGCGCATCGGTCACTGCCCAGGAAGTCAAGCTCGCAGCAATGCGCGGCTACCTCGCCGACACCGCGCCCGAATTCCGCCAAGCCCAAAACGAGCTTACTGCGTTGCGCGCGCAGCTGGAAAAAAACCGGCTTGAAACTCTGCCGAGCTCCGCAGCCAGCGCTGCGGATGGCGAGACCAGCTACATCGAGCGCTACCGCGAATTCAAGTACCAAGAAACACTGTTTGAACTGTTTGCCAAGCAGTACGAAGTTGCCCGCATCGACGAGGCGCGCGAGGGCGCAACCATCCAAGTGGTGGACCCGGCGGTAGCCCCGGAGCGCAAGGCTTCGCCTAAGCGCTCGTTGGTCGCCGCTGTGGCCACGTTGGGGGTTTTCTTCGTGCTGCTACTGTGGGTATTCGTACGGCAGTCGCTGCGCAATGCCAGCCAAGACCCCCAAGCTGCCGCCAAGCTCGAACGCTTGCACTCGGCATGGCGCGGTCTGCTTGGCCGCCGCTAGACCGAAGGAAGGGCCGCCGGCATCACGAGGATAGGCCGCCGCCCTAGGAGCTTGCCGAGTCCACCAGCCGCTGCACCAAGGGATGCTGGACTTTTTTCTCGGTCCCGATGGCGAAGAAATGCTCGGCCACGCCATCGCACGGCCCCAGGCGCTGCACCGCGTAGTGGGCCAGTAGATCGTCCTGGACCCACTGCGCTGCCGGGAACACACCCATACCGCTGGCGCCGAACGTCGTAAGCAGGGCGCTGTCTTCGAATTCACCAGCGATCCTCGGCCGGATGCCATTGCGCTCAAACCACTGGTCCAGACGCGCCCGTACCGCGGTATGGGCTGTGGGCAGCAGCAAAGGCACATGGGCCAGGCTGTGTGGAAAGTCGGCGCTGGCGAAGGCCACCATGTCGGGAGGACCATACCAGTCGATGGCCGAATCGCCCAGTGCGTGGGTGTAGAGCTTGATGTTGGGATTGGCCGGCGCTGGACGGTCGGAGAGGACCACGTCGAGCCGGTGCAAGGCCAGATCTCCCAGCAGGTCATCGAGCTCGCCTTCGTGGCAAAGCAGCCGCAGATTGGGCTCAGCAATGACTGGCAACAGCATGCGGTGCACCACCATTTTGGGCAGGCTGTCGCAAATGCCCACGGCCAGGCGCACAGTGGGCGAGCTGATAGCGTCGCGCACCTTGGCAGGCAAGTCCTCTCCCAGCTGGAAAATCAAGTCGGCCTGCTGCATGGCGGCCTTGCCTGCCTCGGTCAATACCAGCCCCCTGCCAGCGGGCTTGAGCAGCGCAAAACCTAGGGCTCGCTCCAAATCACGCACCTGGGCGCTCACCGTCTGCACCGCCATGTCGAGCTTGCTGGCAGCGCGCGAGATTCCACCCTCCTTGGCGACCACCCAGAAGTAGTAAAGGTGTTTGTAATTGAAGGCGGTGCTCACGTTGGTCCAGCTAGCTTTTGCTTTGGTCGTACGTTGAATGCGCGTTGGGTCAGCGTTGATTCTGCGTTGTGGATGGGCTGCTATGCGTGGTTACCAAGCGTGCCGCGATGTCCTCAACCGCCCGCTGGAGGCAGCTTGCGGGGCCGCGCCCATGCCGCCAAGCTGACTTGTTTGCCACGCGCCAGGCTCAGGGCACCCGGCGCAGTGCTCTTGGTGATGGTGGAGCCGCCGCCAATGGTGCCACCGGCGCCCAGCGTGACAGGCGCAATCAGCACGCAGTTACTGCCCACGTGCACATCGGCCTCAATCACCGTGCGGTGTTTGTTGGCACCGTCGTAGTTGGCAGTGATGCTGCCCGCGCCAAAGTTGACCCGCTCACCCACCGTGGCGTCACCCAGATAGGCCAAGTGGTTGGCCTTGGCGCCATCGGCCAGGGTCGAGTTTTTGACTTCGACAAAGTTGCCAATGTGCACCTGCGCTCCCAGGTGCGCACCGGGACGCAGGCGAGCAAACGGGCCAATCAACGCCCCCGGCCCCACGGTCACGCCCAGCTGCTCTCCATCGATATGGGTGAACGGGTGGATCACCGCACCGGCCTCAATGACCGCATTGGCAATCACACAGTTCGCCCCAATGGACACCCCCTCGCCCAAGTTCACCTGGCCCAAGAAGACGCAGTTCACATCGATGCTCACATCGTGGGCGCAAGATAGATCGCCACGCACGTCCAGGCGATCCGGGTCGGCCAGGCGCACGCCCTCTTCCATGAGGCGGTGTGCCACACGGCGCTGGTGGGCACGTTCCAGCTGCGCCAACTGCACCGGGCTGTTGATGCCCGCCACTTGGATCGCGTCGCTGATCTTGTGGCCCACCACGCCGACGCCGTCGGCTACTGCGAACTTCACGATGTCGGTCAGGTAGTATTCGCCCTGTGCGTTCTTGTTGTCCAGGCGGGCCAGCCAGCGCTTCAAGTGCGCTGCGGGTACCGCCAGTATGCCGCTGTATATCTCGGTGATCTGGCGCTGCGCATCGCTTGCGTCTTTGTGTTCGACGATGGACTGCACTGCGCCGGCGCTGCGCACAATGCGCCCGTAGCCGTCGGGCTCGGGCATCTCCAGGGTCAGCAGCGCAAGCCGCTCGCCGCCACTGGCCGCAATCAGCTCCAGCAAGGTGTCGGCTTGCGTGAGCGGCACATCGCCAGACAGCACCACCACCACGCCATCGTCAGGCAGCGCGGGCACGGCTTGCTGCACCGCGTGGCCGGTGCCAAGTTGCGGCTCCTGTCGCACCCATGCGAGCGCAAATTCTTTGGCAGTACCTCGGTGTTGGGCGCAGGCGGTTTCGACCGCTTCAGCGCCATGGCCAGTGACCACTACCACCGTGCGCGCCGCCAGCAAAGCTGCGGTGTCCAGTACATGCAGCAACAGCGGCCGCCCGGCCAAGGCCTGCAGCACCTTGGGGATTTTGCTGCGCATGCGCGTTCCCTTGCCCGCCGCCATAATGACCACGTCCACCGGGGGCGCGCCTGCCACCCTGGGATTCACGTCGGACACCCTGTTACCTTCAAGCACGGACTCACCTCGTATGATGCGTTGGACCTCCATTATCGGCGCGAGCCTGCTGGCGCTTGTGCTCTCGGGTTGCAGCGCCTTGCGCACCGGTTACAACAACGCCCCTACGCTGACCTACTACTGGCTCGACGGCTACCTCGACCTCGATAGCCGCCAAAGCACGGTGCTACGCGAGGGCCTGAAATCGTTGCACGACTGGCACCGCAAGGAAGAGCTGCCGCTGATCGCCCAAACGCTGTCGGGCCTGCAGTCCGCAGCAACCAACGCGATCAGCGCGCCTGAGGTGTGTCGGGTGTACGACGGCTTGCGAGAACGCGCCATGGCCCCCATGGAACGCTTGGCACCCCTGATGGCGAAGCTCGCCACCACCATGACAGCCGCGCAACTGGCCCACTTGGCCGCGCAGTACGAGAAACGCAACGCTGAATGGCGCGAAGAGTGGCTAGACCCCTCCCCCGCCGAGCGCAACGAACGTCGCAGCAAGCAGTTGCAAGACCGTGCAGAAGGCTTTTATGGCGACCTGAGCGACGCCCAGCGCAGCTGGATCCAAAGCCAAATTGAAAGCGGCGGTTTCGACCCCGCTTTGCAGCACCGCGAAACCCAGCGGCGCCAGCAAGACAGCCTGCGCACGCTGGCACTGTTGCGCTCTGGCACCCTGTCCGAAGCCCAGGCTTTGGCAGAAATGCAAGCCCTGATCGGGCGATCCTTCATGTCACCGGATGCCAACTACCGGCGCTACCGCGAGCAGATCCGCGAGGCCACCTGCGCAGCCATTGCGGGCTTGCACAACAGCAGCACCCCGCTGCAGCGCGAAAAAATGGCCCAGACGCTCAATGCCTACGCATCGGACGCACGCGCCTTAGCAGCAGCGCGCTAAACCGGCCAGACCACGCCGTAGTCGTTGAGGATCGCATCCAGCGGTATATCGTGCGGCTCGGGCTCCAAATCGGGCACAAAGCCGACGCCGTAACCTAGACCCACGGTGAAGGGCCGCGGCGACAGACTCGCCAGCATGCGGTCGTAAAACCCCCCACCGTAGCCCAGCCGGTAGCCACCGGGCCCGTAGCCCACGCAGGGAGAGAACAGCAGCGTGGGCACAATCACCTCGGTGTCCTTGGGCTTGGGGATGCCGTAGGCGTCCTCTTCCATCGGACATCCGGGATACCAGGCATGGAATGTCATGGTTTTGTGCTCCTTGTTGACCACCGGCAGACCGATGCGGCGGCGCTGCGGTTGGTCCAGCAGCTCACCGTCTTCCTTCCATCGGTGCAGCGCGGGCAAGGGGTCGAACTCGCCTTTGATGGGCCAGTAGGCACCAATGACGAGTTCCGGCCGGCCCACCAGCCAGATGCGCATGACCTGCTGCAAGGCATCGGCACGGTCTTGCCGGTCGGGCAAGCTGTTGCGCAGCGCGATCAATTCCTTACGAAGGGCCTTCTTCTGCAGGGCTTTGTCCGAGTCGGAGTTGTCCATAATCCGCCTATGTTGCTTTCGTTCATTCTGACACCGATGCTATCGGTCCTCGTACTGGCCAGCGCGTTCGCGCTGCCCAGCACCGCCCAGGCGCAAATCCGCGAGAACCAGCGCACAGACACTGCACGTACCGACAGCGCCCTCCTCGATATGGCGCAGGCCTACCGCCAAAGTGATAGCAGGCGGCTTGCCACCCTGTTGCCCCAGGTGCGCAACTCGGTGCTGGAGCCTTGGGGCGCGTACTGGGAGTTGTCAGCCCGTCTGGACTCCGCCAGCGCCACCGAGATCCAAGATTTTCTGAGCCGCTACAGCGGCACCTACCAAGAGGACAAGCTTCGCAGCGAGTGGCTGCTGCTGCTAGGCGATCGGAAAGACTGGTCAGGCTTTTTCCGCGCGCTGCCGGCCTACCGAATGAGGGATGACAAATCGATCCAGTGCTACCAGTTGCTCGGGAGTCATCTGCAACGCAACGGCGACCCCACGGCCATCGCGGCGCAGGTCACCGAGCTCTGGCTTAGCCTGCGCGAGACGGATGAGGGCTGCGCTGCGGCGGCCCAGCAACTTCTGAGTGACACCGCGATGCGGCCATACACGGCCTGGGTACGCGCCCGACTGGGCATGGAAACAGACCGCCTGCGTGTTGCCACCCAAGCCGTAGGCCTGCTCGACGAACGCTGGGCCAAGACGGTTGCGCAGGTCTACCAAAACCCTGCCAAGTACCTCGCAGACAAGCTCACCGCCTTACGACCGCAAACGCGCGAACTGGTTTCGCTCGCACTGATCCGCCTGGCCTACCAAGACCCGGCGCAAGCGGCACAGGAGTTGCAGCAGCTGCGCTGGCGCGCCCAGCTTACCCAAGAAGAACGCAGCTGGATTTGGGGCGTGATTGGTAAGCGCGCAGCGCAGCGGCTGCAATACGAAGCGAGCGACTACTTTGCCAAAGGCCAGTTCGATTTGATGCATGAAGACCACCTGGCCTGGGCGGCACGTGCGGCGCTGCGAACGGGTAACTGGGCGCAGGTGCAAGCGGCCATCACCGCCATGCCCGAGCGGCAGCGCGCTGATCCAACGTGGACTTACTGGCATGCGCGCGCGCTGCTGGCGGGCAATCGGCCCGCTGCCAACCCGGGGGAGGCCCAGCGCATGCTCGAGCGTATCGCCGGTGTGCGCGGTTTTTATGAACAGCTCGCACTGGAAGACCTGGGCCAGCGCATTACCGTGCCTGAGCGCCCTGCACCGCTGACCGAACCAGAGAAAGAGGCCGCACGCCAGAACCCGGGGCTGCGGCGCGCGCTCTACGCCATCTCCATCGGACTACGCAGCGAGGGCGTACGCGAATGGAACTACACCACCAACCTGCATCAAAGTGGCGGCATGGACGATCGCTCGCTGCTGGCCGCTGCCGACCTGGCCTGCCGGGCCGAAGTGTGGGACCGCTGCATCAACTCCAGCGAACGCACAAAGACGATCATCGACATGGAGCAGCGCTTTCCCATGCCCTTCAAGGCTGCGGTGTTAGCGCAGACCCAAAAAATCGGCCTGGACCCGGCCTACGTCTATGGCCTCATTCGGCAAGAGAGTCGCTTCATCATGGACGCCAAGTCCAGCGTGGGCGCCTCCGGGCTGATGCAGGTGATGCCAGCCACTGCGCGCTGGACCGCCAAGAAGATTGGGCTTACCGGTTTCCAAGGCCACCAAATCAACGATCGGGACATCAACCTGGCCATAGGCACTGGCTACCTTAAGCTGGTGTTAGAGAGCTTTGAAGGCTCCATGCCCCTGGCCACCGCTGCCTACAACGCCGGCCCCAGCCGGCCACGGGCCTGGCGTGGCCAAGCCGGTGCGCGCACGCTGGATGCAGCCATCTGGGCAGAGAACATCCCCTTTAGCGAGACCCGCGATTACGTCAAAAAGGTACTCGCCAACACCACCAACTACGCGGCCCTGATCACCGGCCAACCCCAATCGCTGAAGGCTCGCTTGGGCGCGGTGGGTCCACGCGATGGAGATATCGCTGACACCGCCGCCGACTTGCCCTAGCCCATTGGCGCTGCACAAGCTGACGCACCATGTAAGAACACACTTCAGAGACATGCGAGACCGCCCTACCTACGCACTGACAACGCACCCCCCGCAACCGCCGCAACCGCCAAAGGCCCACCATGCAAAAGCTCTACATTGGTAACAAAAACTACTCCTCCTGGTCGATGCGGCCCTGGGTTCTACTCACCCAAGCGGGCATCCCATTCGAGGAGGTCCGAGTGCGCTTCGACTCGTTCGATGCGGGTTCGGACTTCCGCAAAGCGCTCTCAGGCATCACCCCGGTGTCCAAAGTACCGGTGCTGGTCGACGGCGACCTGGTGGTGTGGGACACCTTGGCGATTGCCGAGTACCTGGCCGAAAAGTACCCACAGCACGCGCTGTGGCCCGCTGACACCCACGCCCGGGCCCGCGCGCGCAGCATCTGCGCCGAGATGCACAGCGGCTTTGGCCACCTGCGCAGCCACTGCCCCATGAACATTGAAGCCTCGCTGCCCGACATCGGCGCCTTGGTGTGGCGCGACAAGCCCGGCGTACGCACTGACGTAGCACGCCTGGTGTCGATGTGGAGCGAACTGTTGCAAGCCCACGGCGGGCCGATGCTGTTTGGCACGTTTTGCATCGCCGATGCCTATTTCGCCCCGGTGTGCATGCGCCTGCGCACCTACGCCTTGCCGGTGCCACCAGAGATTGCGGCCTATGTGCAGCGCGTCTGTGCCTTGCCCGGCGTGCAAGCGTGGATCGAGGGCGCACTGGCGGAGCAGGACTTCCGCGACTTCGAAGAGCCCTACCGCGTCTCGCGCTAGGGCGTACCCCCAGCCCACGCATCCCATGCAGTCCTATCTGGTTGGTGGTGCCGTGCGCGATGCGCTGCTGGGCCTGGGCCTGCGCGACCGCGACTGGGTGGTGGTAGGCGCCACGCCGCAGCAAATGCTGGACCTGGGCTACACGCAGGTAGGCCGGGACTTTCCAGTTTTTTTACACCCCACCAGCCACGAGGAGTACGCGCTGGCGCGCACCGAGCGCAAGACCGCGCCAGGCTACCGTGGTTTTGTGGTGCATGCGCAGCCCGATGTCACACTGGAGCAAGACCTGGCGCGGCGCGACCTGACGATCAATGCCATCGCCGCCCCGGCCGACGCACTGCGAAGCGACGGCAGTCTGGACTCCCGCGCCTTGGTCGACCCGTTTGGTGGCCAGCACGACCTGGTCCATAAAGTGCTGCGCCATGTCGGCCCCGCCTTCAGCGAAGACCCAGTGCGCATCCTGCGTGTGGCGCGTTTTGCCGCCCGCTTCGCCGATTTTCGGGTCGCACCCGAAACCCAGGCGCTGATGCAACAGATGGTGGACGCCGGCGAAGTCGACCACCTGGTACCCGAGCGGGTGTGGCAAGAGCTGTCGCGCGGCCTGATGGAGCACGCACCCTCGCGCATGCTCACCGTGCTGCGTGACTGTGGCGCGCTCCAGCGGTTGTTGCCCGAAGTGGCGCGCTTGTGGGGCGTGCCGCAAAGCGTGGAGCACCACCCCGAAGTGGACACCGGTGTGCACCTCATGCTGGTGCTGGACATGGCAGCGCAAATCGACGCGCCCTTGGCGGTGCGCTTTGCCTGCTTGGCGCACGACCTGGGCAAAGGCACCACGCCTGCCAAGGTGCAGCCGCGCCACATTGGCCACGAAACGCGCAGCGTGGCCCTGTTGCGCGCCCTGGCGACGCGCTTGCGCGTGCCCACAGAGTGCCAGGCGCTGGCCGAGGTGGTGGCGCGCGAACACGGCAACATCCACCGCAGCGCCAGCCTGGGCGCAGACGCACTGTTACGCCTGTTGGAACGCTGTGATGCCATTCGTCAACCTGCGCGCTTTGCCGATGTGCTGCTGGCCTGCGAATGCGATGCGCGCGGCAGATTGGGCCTGCAAGACCGGCCCTATCCGCAACGTGGCCGCTTGGCGCAGGCGCTAGAGCGGGCGCTGTCGGTGGCCACCGACAGCGTGGCCCAGCAGGCCACGGCCGCGGGCGCGCAGGGCCCGGCCATCGGAGATGCGGTGCGCAAAGCGCGCACAGCCGCACTTGCCGACCTCGCCCCACCGCCATCCCCAACCCCACTGCGTTGACCTGGGGCGGTTTCCGACAAAAGGCCCTTGGTATGCTCGGCGCATGGCCCATTTGCTGATTGTGGAAGACGACGAACTGCTGCGCGACGGCCTGTGCGCCCAGCTCACCCACGCAGGCCACCAGGTCAGCGCAGCCACCGATGGCGCACAGGCCCAACGCTGGCTGGAGAGCCACCGGTTTGATGCCGTTGTTCTGGATTTGGGATTGCCCGTCGTCGATGGCATCACCGTGCTGCGATGGATTCGCCAACGGCTGGCGGCGCTGCCGGTGTTGGTGTTGACCGCCCGTGACGGGGTGGACGACCGGGTACAGGGTCTCAACGCGGGGGCCGATGATTACCTCACCAAACCCTTCAGCATGGACGAACTGCTGGCCCGCTTGGCCGCCATGCTGCGGCGCTCCCGCTTGCCGGCATTCGGCGGCTCGCTGGAAGTGCAGATTTCCGTGGCCAAGCGCTTGCGACTGGACCCGGCGCTGCCGGTAGCCTGGCTGGATGACGAACTCATGGAGCTGACCCACCGCGAATGGTCGCTGCTCTCGCTGTTGGTCAAGCACATGGGCCAGGTGGTCAGCCGCGAGGATGTGCTGGCGGTGTGGCAGTCCGCGCCGGCCGAGGGCGCAGGCGGTGGCTCCAACGCGCTGGAGGTGTACGTGCACCGCCTGCGGCGCAAGCTACAGGGCTCGGGCCTGGGCATTCGCAATGTACGCGGTTTGGGCTACATGCTGGAGCTGGTGAGTGCATGAGCGCATCGGCGCGTCTTTCCCTCAAACGCCAGTTGCTAGTCTGGCTGCTGCTACCCCAGTTGGTGCTGTGGCTGATGGGGGGTGCGCTGGCCTTTCGGGTGGCGCTGGTGTATGCAGAAAAGGCGATTGACCAGTCGCTGACGCAGTCGGTGCGGGCGCTGGCACGCCAGGTCAAGCCGCTGGGCTCGGGTCTACTGGTGGACTTTCCGCGGGCAGCGCAAAGCATCATCGAGCAAGACCCGCAAGACCGGGTGACCTACATGGTGTCCTCGCCCCCGGGAAGCTTCTTGCTGGGTAACGGCACGCTGCCCCCACCGCCGGCCGACTTGGCGTTTGGCCCCGATGAGACTGTGCTTTACAACGTCGAAGTCGAGCGCAAGTCCATGCGGGTTGCGCTCTTCGAACTCAGCTTCGGCGACGGCCCCACGCCCCAACGCCTGCGGGTGCAGGTGGCCAAAAGCCTGGTGGTGCAGCAAAACATCGCGCGGGAGTTGGTGGTGGACGTGCTGTTTCCACTGCTGCTGCTCGGTGCGGTGCTCAGTGTTCTGGTGTACGCTGGCATCCAGCGCGGCCTGGCACCGCTGCAACGGCTGGAGGCCCAGCTTGCCAATCGCTCGGCGGCGGCGCTCTCGCCGATCGAGCTCACGCAGGCACCGCCCGAGGTGCACTCCCTGGCCACCGCCCTCAACCAGATGCTGACCTCATTGCGGCGCAGCCTGAGCCAGGAGAAGCGCTTTCTCAATGACGCGGCGCACCAGCTGCGCACGCCCTTGGCAGGCCTGATCAGCCAAACCGAATTGGCCATGCAAGAGCGCGAGCCCGAGGCCCTGCTGCAGCGGCTGCAAAAAGTGCACACCGGCGCCGTGCGCAGCGCACATCTGGTGCACCAGCTCTTGTCGCTGGCCCGCACCGAGGCCGATGTGGTGTTGCGCACCATGGACGGTGCGGCGCTGGCGCGCGAGGTGGCGCGCGAATGGACACCGCGCGCGGTGGCTGCGGGTATCGACCTGGGCTACGAGGGGCAGGACAGCATGCCGGTGGCCGCTGATGCACTGCTGCTGCGGGAAGCCCTGAGCAACCTGATCGACAACGCACTGCGCTACGCAGGACGCGGCGCGAGCGTCACCGTGCGCGCGCACCAGCGTGAAAATGCCTGCGTGTTGGAGGTGGAAGACAACGGCCCGGGACTGAGCCCGCAGGACCTCACCCGCGTGTTCGAGCGTTTCTGGCGCGCCAGCGACCTGCCCGGCGGCTGCGGTCTGGGCTTGGCCATCGTCGCAGAGATCGCCCAGCGCCACGGTGGCCACGCAGAAGCCCTCGGCCAGACGCCGCAGGGCCTGGTGTTAAGGCTGGTGCTGCCACGGCCTGGGACCTAGGGCATGTACGACCCCATCCAAGATGGCGTAGCCAGAACCGCAAGCTCCGTCCGCTATGCGGTAGAAAAGCCACCCGCGTATCTGGCGGCCCTGGTGCATTGCTTCTGGGAACTGAAAACCGAGACGACGCTGGCGCAGGACTTCTTACTGCACGCCATGCCGGATGCTTGCGTGAACCTCCTGTTCAACCAACACGACACCCGCATCGCCGGTGTAACTGCTTTGCGTACCACGTACACCGAGCTGAACTTGGGATCCTCGTTTCACTACGTTGGCATCGAGCTGTTACCGGGTGTGTGGCAAGGCAACCCGAACGAAATCAGCGACCAGTTTGTCGGCACGCCCTATGCGGGTGAGCTGCCGCTGCAAACTGCCGGCGAGCAGATGCTTGCGCTGGATTTTTCGACCAAGCAAGCTGTCATGGCGGACTTGGTGCAGTGGTGTATCAACACCAAACGGGTGGTAGCCAACCCGGTGACCGAAAGAATCCTGGCACGGCTCGACGACATCCGCAGTGTGGCGGACATGGCAGAGCTGGCTTGCCTTTCGCCGCGCCAATTGCAGCGGACCTTGAAGCAAACCACAGGATTCTCCCCGCACGACCTGCTCAAGGTGTTGCGCATTCAGCAATCCTTCAAACAGCACTACCTGGACTTGTACGCCGACCAGTCGCACTACATCCATTCCTTTCGCAAGGTGACGGGTTACACACCGGGGGCCTACCTGCACAAGTTTGGTGTCTGATTTACACAATACGCGCGTTCGACCACTTCCTAGACTGGCCGCCTGTTCAACCCCACAGGAGTGCCAAATGGCAAAGTCGAATGCAATTGCTTGGTTTGATATCTACGTCAGCGACATGGGCAGAGCCGTCGCGTTTTACGAGCGCGTGCTGCAAACCAAGCTCGAACCGATAGGCGACCCGACCGGCGAAACCCAGATGATGGGATTTCCAACCGACATGGGGCTGTACGGCGCGGGTGGTGCATTAGTGAAGTCCGCGTACGCACGGCCAGGCGCGGGCGGCAGCTTGATGTACTTCGGTGTTCAAGACTGCGCAAACGAGGCCTCGCGGGTCGTAGCGGCAGGGGGCAAGCTCATCCGGCCCAAGTTTTCCATCGGCGAGTTTGGTTGGGTCGCGCTGTGTGAGGACACGGAGGGCAACCCGTTTGGGCTGAGTTCGATGCAGTAGGTTTGCGGCGACTGGTGAAACACTGCACGCAGGTCAAGATCGAAGCCCCAACGACAGTGCCTTCGCCGCATCTTGCAGCAGCGCACGGACTTCAGCCAGATCCGGGCCCACATGGCGGTCGATGCGGCGGATGTACGGGCAGGTGAGCGCGGCCAAAGCGGTGTTGTCGGGGCCCAGCACCGGGTACGAGATATCGGTCACACCGAAGGACTGGACGCTGCTGCGCTGCAGGTAGCCGCGTTTGCGAATGGCCACCAAGGCGCGCTGCAAGGCGGCGGCGGTGATGGGCACTTCGCCATCGAGCGGCAGGTGTTCGGCCTGCATGCGCTGGTAACTCGGGCGGTCACTGAAAGCCAGCAGTACCTGGCCTGACGCAGTGTCGAGCAGTCCGACGCGGGCACCGCGCTGCAAGGAAAAACTCCAACCCCGCGGGCTGTTGACCTGCGCGCTGATCAACACATTGCCGCGGTCGTACACGCCCAGGTGGCAGGACTGCTCGGCCTTGCGGGCGAAGTCGTCCATCACCGGCAACGCCTGGTTGACCAGGCGGTTCAGGGGCGGGTGCATGTGCGCCAGCGCGAACAGCTTGAGGCTCAAGGCATAGCGGTCGCCCGAAGCACTGCGCAGCACGTACTGGCGTACCACCAAGCGCTCGAGCATGCGGTAGATCTCGTTGGCGCTGCGGTCCATCTCTTTGACGATCTCGGCGCGGGTGAGGCCCTGGGGCTGACTGGCCAGCAGCTCCAAGATGTCTAGCCCTTTGTCGAGCGCAGGAGCGCGGTAGCGGGCGTCGTCTGCGTCCAGCGGCGCGGCGTGGTCGAGGTTCTTGGGACGGCGCCCTCGGGGGCGCGCCGGCGCAACGGGAACGGGAGCCTTCAAAACCCGCAGCATGACCGCGCCACCCTAGGGGAACTACTGAGTGCGCAAGCACAAATCGATCGTAGTATTTGAATCACTTATGAATAACTTATTTATAAGTGAATTAATTTACCGGGCTTATTACGATGCGTCAAGGTCGCCTGCAAGGCAAAACCGTTCTGATCACCGCCGCCGCCCAAGGCATAGGCCGGGCCAGCGCCTTGGCCTGTGCCGCCGAGGGTGCGCGGGTGATTGCCACCGACATCCAACAGTCGCTGCTCGACAGCTTGGCCGCAGCGTCGCCCGCCATCGAAGTGGCCTTGCTGGACGTGCGCAGCGACAGCGCGGTGCAGCAACTCGCCCAACGCGTGGGAGCGCTGGACGCACTGTTCAACTGCGCGGGGATGGTGGCCAACGGTAGCCTGTTGGACTGCAGCGAAGCCGACTGGGACCAGTCGTTTGAGCTCAATGTCAAAAGCATGTTTCGCATGACGCGGGCTTTTCTTCCGGGCATGCTCGCCAGGGCGCAGACGCCGGGTATGAGCGTGTCGGTCATCAACATGGCCTCCATGGCATCCAGCATCAAAGGCTTCACCAACCGCTGCGCCTATGGCGCGACCAAGGCGGCGGTCATCGGGCTGACCAAATCGCTGGCCGCCGACTATGTCAAACAGGGCTTGCGCGCCAACGCGCTGTGCCCGGGCACGGTGGACACGCCCTCGCTGCGCGGCCGCATTGCCAGCGCCGCCGACCCGGTGCAAGCCGAAAAAGACTTCATCGCCCGCCAGCCCATGGGCCGCTTGGCCCTGGTGGACGACATTGCGCCTATGGTGGTCTACCTTGCCAGCGACGAGTCGCGTTTTGTCACCGGCCAGACCCTGCTGGTCGATGGCGGCGTGACCATCTAGGCCCGCAACGTTCTCCCAGACACGGTCCATGACCTCGCTGGTTTCCATACGCACGCTGAGCAAGACGTTTCCTGGCGTGCGCGCCCTCGACGGAGTGCATTTCGACCTGCGCGCCGGCGAGGTGCATGCGCTCATGGGCGAGAACGGTGCGGGCAAGTCCACGCTGATGAAAATTCTGGCGGGCATCCACCGCAAGGACAGCGGCGACATCTTGCTGGACGGCCAGGCAGTGGACATCGCCAGCCCGGCGCATGCGCAGTCACTGGCCATCGGCATCATCCACCAGGAGCTGTGCCTGATGCAGCACCTGAGCGTGGCGCAAAACATCTTTTTGGGGCGCGAGCCGCGCGGTCGCTTTGGGGTGTTTCTGGACGAGGCGCAACTCAACCAACAAGCCCAGGCGCTGATGCAGCGCATCCACCTCACGCTGGCACCGCAAACCCTGGTGGGCGAGCTCACGGTGGCGCACCAGCAAATGGTGGAGATTGCCAAGGCGCTGTCCTTCCAGTCGCGGGTGCTCATCATGGACGAGCCCACTGCCGCTTTGACGCACGCCGAAATCGACAACCTGTTTCGCACCATCCGCCAGCTCAAAACCGAGGGCGTAGGCATCGTCTACATCTCCCACAAGATGGACGAAATTGCGCGCATTGCCGACCGCATTACCGTGATGCGCGACGGCCGCACCATCGACACGGTGCCCGCCAGCACCCCCATGGCGCAGGTGATTGCGATGATGGTGGGGCGGCCTCTGGAGGCCACCGAAAAAACCATTCCCGACACCGCAGCCAACCCCGTCGTTTTGCAGGCGCGCAAGCTCTGCCGTGGCCGTGCCATCCGCGATGTGAGCTTCAGCGTGCGCCGGGGCGAGATAGTGGGTTTTGCCGGCCTGATGGGCGCAGGCCGCACCGAGGTGGCGCGGGCCGTCTTTGGCGCAGACCCGATCGACTCCGGCGAGGTGCTGCTGCACGGCAAGCCGCTGCGGCTTCGCTCACCGCAAGACGCGGTGCAAGCCGGCCTGGGCTACCTGTCCGAAGACCGCAAACACTTTGGTTTGGCCACTGGCATGGATGTGGCCGCCAACATCACCCTGCCCAGCCTGCAGCGCTGGTTGCGCTGGGGCCTGGTGCTGAACGAGCCCGCCATCCGTCGGATCTCGCAAGAGATGGTGGACACCTTGCGTATCAAGACCCCTTCTATCCACCAAACCACCAAGCTCCTGTCGGGGGGCAACCAGCAAAAAGTGGTCATCGCCAAGTGGCTGGTGCAAAACTGCGATGTGCTGATCTTTGACGAGCCCACCCGTGGCATCGACGTGGGTGCCAAGGCAGAGATTTACCAGCTACTCAAAGACCTGGCAGCGCAAGGACGCGCCATCGTGGTCATCTCCTCCGAGTTGCCTGAGGTGCTGGCAGTGAGCCACCGCATTGTGGTGATGTGCGAAGGCCGCATCACCGGCGAACTGCGCGCTGACGAGGCCACCCAGGAGACCCTGATGGCCTTGGCCACCCGCCGCGAAGCGGCCCTCAGCGACTCCGCCAGCCCGCCAAGCACTGCCTCGGCGACCCTGCACTAAGTTCACCCCACCACACCCTGCCCTGCCCGCTCAACGCCGCACCACCATGCCCACCACGCCCCCCAAGCCCAGCTGGATGCAACGCCTCACCGGTGCCCAGGCTCGCCAAAAGCTGCTGGCCTTTGCCAGCCTCTTGGTCCTCATCGCTGTGTTCAGCGCGCTCAAGCCAGATGCCTTCATGACGCGCGACAACATCATCGGCATCCTGCAAAGCACCACCGTCATCGGGGTGCTGGCCATTGCCAGTACCTTCATCATCATCACCTCGGGCATCGATCTCTCGGTGGGCGTGTTGATGACCTTCTGTGCGGTGATGGCCGGCGTGTTTCTGGTCAACCTGGGCATGCCGCTGCCGCTGGGCATCGTCTGCGCCCTGGCCATGGGCGCGCTCTCGGGCTGTCTGTCAGGGCTGGCCATCACCCGGCTGGGGGTACCGCCCTTCATTGCCACGCTGGGCATGATGATGTTACTCAAAGGCCTGTCGCTCATCATCACGGATGCCCGTCCGATTTACTTCAGCGACGTCGAAGGCTTTGACCAAATCGCACTGGGTTCGTGGATCGGCGAGATCTTCCCCGCGCTGCCCATTCCCAACGGCGTGCTCATCATGTTTGTGGTGGCCATCGTGTGCGCGCTAGTGCTCAACAAAACCGCGCTGGGCCGCTACACCTTTGCGCTGGGCAGCAACGAAGAGGCGGTGCGGCTCTCGGGGGTGAATGTGGCGCGCTGGAAGGTCATCATCTACAGCTTCAGCGGCGCCATATGCGGTGTGGCGGGGCTCTTGATTGCCTCGCGCCTGAACTCGGCCCAACCGGCCCTGGGCCAAGGCTACGAACTGGATGCCATCGCCGCCGTGGTGATTGGCGGCACCTCGCTCAGCGGCGGGGTCGGCACGATTTTGGGAACGGTGATTGGTGCGTTCATCATGAGCGTGCTGATCAATGGCCTGCGCATCATGTCGGTGGCCCAAGAGTGGCAGATGGTGCTGACCGGGCTGATCATCATCTTGGCGGTCTACACCGACAACCTGCGCCGCAATAAAAAGTAAGGAGTACCGCCAACGACCACCGATGACCACCCACCAGCTTTCCCACCGCGCCGTGTGCGCACCTTCACCGTGTAGCAGCTTCAATTTTTTTCAACAGGAGACAACCATGAACATGAGAAGAAATCTGCTGGCCCTCACCGCCAGCCTCGCCCTGGCTGGTTTTGCCAGCGTCGCAAGCGCCCAGGAAATCTACATCCCGCTGGTATCCAAAGGCTTCCAGCACCAGTTTTGGCAAGCCGTGAAGCAAGGCGCTGACCAGGCTGGCAAGGACTTCAAGGTCAAGGTCACTTTCGAAGGCCCCGAGACCGAGCAACAGGTCGACAAGCAAATCGACATGCTCTCCGCTGCATTGGCCAAAAAGCCGTCCGCCATCGGTTTTGCCGCGCTCGACAGCAAGGCTGCCATTCCATTGCTCAGAAAAGCCCAAGCCGCCAAGATCCCGGTGATCGCCTTTGACTCGGGCGTGGCCAGCGACATCGTGCTGACGACCGCGCAGACCGACAGCAAGGCCGCCGCCGCCCTGGCAGCCGACATGATGGCCAAGCAAATCGGCGGCGAAGGCGAAGTGGCGGTGATCGGGCACGACCAGACCAGCACCACCGGCACCGACCGGCGCGATGGCTTTGTCAACCAGATCAAGGCCAAGTACCCCAAGATCAAGGTGGTGGACATCCAGTACGGCGGTGGCGACCACCTGAAGTCGGCTGAAATTGCCAAGACGCTGATGCAAGCGCACCCCAAGCTCAAAGGCATATTTGGCACCAACGAAGGCTCGGCCATCGGTGCGGGCAAGGGCATGAAGGAAGCCAAGAAAACCGGCGTGGTCATCATCGGCTTTGACTCGGGCAAGGCGCAAAAAGACATGATCAACGACGGCACCATTGCCGGCGCCATCACCCAAAACCCGGTGGGCATTGGCTACAAAACCGTGGAAGCTGCGGTGAAGGCGCTCAAGGGCGAGAAGCTGCCCAAGATCATCGACACCGGCTTTTACTACTACGACAAGAGCAACATGAAGGACCCCAAGATCGCAGCGGTTCTTTACGATTGATGCTCCCTGGGTTCTGCTGTGTGGGCGCGCCGCGCTGGCACAGCAGAACCCTTTTTTTGTCTGCGTTTCACCTGAGGACACCATCTTGAAACTACTACGCTACGGACTGCGCGGCCAGGAACGGCCCGGCGTGCTCGATGCGGCGGGGCGCGTGCGCGACCTCTCTGGCGTCATTGACGATATCGGTGGCTCCGCGCTGCTACCCGAGAGCCTGGCGCGTTTGCGTAGCCTCAACATCGAAGCCCTGCCGCTGGTGGTGGGCACGCCGCAAAAGGACCTGCGCCTGGGCGCCTGCGTGGGCAACATCGGCAAGTTCATCTGCATCGGGCTCAATTACTCCGACCACGCCGCCGAGAGCGGTATGGCGGTGCCACCGGAACCGGTGGTGTTCAACAAATGGACCAGCGCGGTGGTTGGCCCCGACGACGCGGTGGAAATTCCGCGCGGCTCGCAAAAAACCGACTGGGAAGTGGAGCTGGGCGTGGTCATCGGCAAAGGCGGGCGCTACATCGACGAGGTTGATGCGCTCTCGCATGTGGCGGGCTACTGCGTGGTCAACGATGTATCCGAGCGCGAATTCCAAATCGAGCGCAGCGGCACCTGGGACAAGGGCAAGGGCTGCGACACCTTTGGTCCCATCGGCCCCTGGCTGGTCACCGCCGACGAGGTGCCCAACCCGCAGGCCCTGGGCATGTGGCTGGAGGTGGACGGCAAGCGCTACCAGAACGGCAACACCGCCACCATGGTCTACCAGGTCGCCTTCTTGGTGAGCTACCTCAGCCGCTTCATGAGCCTGCAAAGCGGCGATGTCATTTCCACTGGCACGCCACCGGGCGTGGGCATGGGACAAAAGCCGCCGACCTACCTGCGCGCGGGCCAGACTATGCGCCTGGGCATCGACGGCCTGGGCATCCAAACGCAAACCACGGTACAGGCCTGAGCCATGGCAAAAATCACTTCTCTGCGCGTGGTGGACGTGCGCTTTCCGACCTCGCAGCACCTCGACGGCTCGGACGCGATGAACCCCGACCCGGACTACTCCGCCGCCTACGTCATCCTCGGCACCGACGCCCCCGGTCTGGAAGGGCACGGCCTGACCTTCACCATCGGCCGTGGCAACGAAATATGCTGTGCCGCCATCGAAGCCCTGCGCCCGCTGGTGGTGGGCCTGGACATGGATTGGGTGGCCGCCGACATGGGGCGCTTTTGGCGCCACATTACCTCCGACAGCCAGTTGCGCTGGATCGGGCCGGACAAGGGCGCCATCCATTTGGCGACCGGCGCGGTGGTCAATGCGGTGTGGGACCTGTGGGCCAAACAAGAGGGTGTGCCGGTGTGGAAGCTGGTGTCGCGCATGTCGCCCGAGGAAATCGTGCGGCTCATCGACTTCCGCTACATCACCGACTGCATCACCCCCGCGGAAGCACTGGCCCTGCTGCAAAAGCAAGCCGTGGGCAAAGAGGCGCGCTGGGCCACGCTGGAACGCGAAGGTTACCCCTGCTACACCACCTCGGCGGGCTGGTTGGGCTACGGTGACGAGAAGCTGCGCCGCCTGTGCCAAGAGGCGGTGGACGCGGGTTTCAACCACGTCAAGATGAAGGTGGGCCGCGACAAGGCCGACGACATCCGCCGCCTGACCATCGCACGCGAAGTGCTCGGACCACAGCGCCAATTGATGATCGACGCCAACCAGGTCTGGGAGGTGGACCAAGCGGTGCAGTGGGTCAACGACCTGGCATTTTGCAAACCCTGGTTCATCGAAGAACCCACCAGCCCGGACGACATCGAGGGCCACCGCACCATCCGCCAAGGCATTGCGCCAGTGAAGGTGGCCACCGGTGAGATGTGCCAAAACCGCATCATCTTCAAGCAGCTCATCATGCGCGGCGCCATCGACGTGGTGCAGATCGACGCCTGCCGGCTCGGTGGCGTCAACGAGATTCTGGCGGTGATGCTGATGGCCGCCAAGTACGGCTTGCCGGTGTGCCCGCATGCCGGTGGCGTGGGGCTGTGCGAGTATGTGCAGCACCTCTCGATGATCGACTACCTGTGTATCGCGGGCACCCGCGAAGGCCGGGTGATCGAGTACGTGGACCATTTGCACGAGCACTTTGTGGAACCCTGCGTCATTCGCAACGCGGCCTACATGCCGCCGCAAGCGCCTGGCTTTTCGATTGAGATGAAACCGCAATCGCTTGCGGACTACACCTTCCGGCCCCGATGAAAATCGACACCCACCAGCACTACTGGCACTACCAGCGCGCCGACTTCCCCTGGATCAGCGACGCCATGCCGGCGCTGCAGCGCGACTGCCTGCCCGCCGACTGCGCCAGCGCCATGCGGGCTGCGGGCGTCGACGCGGTGGTGGCGGTGCAGGCCCGGTGCACTGGGGATGAGACTGATTTTTTGCTGCGGGTGGCGCAGCAACATCCGACGGTGGTCGGCGTGGTGGGCTGGGCCGACCTGCGCGATGCGCAGTTGCCCGCGCGGCTGGCGCAGTGGCGTACCCATGAGGCCTTCAAAGGCCTGCGCCACATCCTGCAAGACGAGCCCGATGCCGCCGCTTGGGTTGCTGATGCGCAGGTGCAGCGCGGATTGCGCGCGGTACAGCAGCACGGCCTGGTGTACGACGTGCTGGTGTTCGACCACCAGCTCGGCGCTGCGCAGGCGCTGTGTGCACGGCACGACGCGCACTGGCTGGTGTTGGACCATGTGGGCAAGCCCGCGTTGCGCAACTGGGCGCACGACGGCGACGCCGCAACGCGCTGGCGAGCCCAACTCGCTGCGGTGGCCGCCCTGCCCCATGTGGTGTGCAAACTCTCGGGCTTGGTCACCGAAACCGACTGGCCAAACCAGCAATCCGTGTCGACCGGCGATGCACAAAACATCTGGGCTTGCTTTGACCACGCGCTGGCGGTGTTCGGGCCAGAGCGACTGATGTACGGCTCGGACTGGCCAGTGTGCCAACTCGCGGCAGGCTACGACACGGTGCATGGCCTGGCTGCCACCTGGGCACAGCAGTCGCTTTCCGTCCAAGAGCAAGCGGCGTTTTGGAGCGGCAACGCGCAGCGCTACTACGGCCTGACACTGCCCAGCGCCGCTGCCTGAGACGCAACAGGAAACTCCCATGGACCTGCATCTGAACAACAAGGTGATCATCGTGACTGGCGGTGCCAGCGGCATTGGCGCGGCCGTGTCGCTGACCCTGGCGCACGAGGGCGCCATTCCCGTGGTCTTTGGCAAAAGCCCCATGCCGGCCGACTTTGCGGCGCAACTGCAAGCGAAGTTGAATGCGCATGGTCAGCTTCAAGCGCATGGGCTTCCTCAGGCGCAGGCACCAGCGGCGCAGCAACTGTTTGTGCAGATCGAACTCTCCGATGCGCAGGCCTGCCAGACAGCGGTCGCTCAGGTGTTGGCCCAATTCGGTCGCATTGACGGGCTCGTGAACAACGCCGGTATCAACGACGGCGTCGGCCTGGATGCCGGGCGCGATGCCTTTGTGGCGTCGCTGGAGCGCAACCTCATCCACTACTACACCATGGCGCATTTGTGCGTGCCGCACCTCAAGGCCAGCAAGGGCAGCATCGTCAACGTGTCGTCCAAAACGGCGCTCACCGGCCAGGGCAATACCAGTGGCTACTGTGCTTCCAAGGGCGCGCAGCTCTCGCTCACCCGCGAGTGGGCCGCCGCACTGCGCGACGATGGCGTGCGGGTCAACGCGGTCATTCCCGCCGAGGTAATGACGCCGCTGTACGCACGCTGGATCGCGGGCTTTGACCACCCGGAGGAAAAGCTGGCCGCCATCACCGCAAAAATTCCGCTGGGCAAGCGCATGACCAGCGCCGAGGAGATTGCGAACATGTGCGTGTTCTTGCTCTCCGACGCGTCGTCCCACACCACCGGGCAATGGGTGTTTGTGGACGGCGGCTACACCCACCTGGACCGGGCGTTGACCTGAGATGCGCTACGCCCTCGCCCTGGACCTGGTAGACGACGCGCAGCGCATTGCGGACTACGAAAAGGCCCACGAAACCATCTGGCCCGCGGTGCGCGACCACCTGTTTTCCAACGGCGTCATCGCCATGGAAATCTACCGCCTGGGCACCCGCCTGTTCATGGTGATGGACACCGACGACGCCATCTACAGCCCCGAAGCCATGGCCCGGGCAGACGCCACCAACCCTGCCATTGCTGAATGGGAAGCGCTGATGTGGACCTACCAGGTTCCTACGCCGTGGACGCCTGCGGGGACCAAATGGACAGCACTGCGCAAGATTTTTTCGTTGGACTCGCAGCGCTGACAACGGCCGCAACGGCGTGAGCGGCCTGCACCGCTTTGGCAGATCCGGGCCATTCGATGGGTTACTACAGAGTTACACAACAAGTCCGAAGCAGATGCCGTGACAAATGGCACGAAAGTGCAACCGCCCACCTGCATTGTTCAGCTACGTGTAATCTACATTGCCCTTGGCGTTTGCGGTCAGGGCCGTACAACGCTTGCTGACCGAACGTACACCGGCCTTTGGCTTCCAACCCAGGAGTTTCGAAAATGAATAAGTGGTTTGTTTCTCTCTTTGTTTCACTTGCCGCGCTGATGTCCGCCACCACGGCCAGTGCCAATGAATTTGCCACGCTGCGCGCGGACATGACCGCCGCACGTGAGTCCCTGGTGACTATGCTGACCAACAAGGACAAACGTGGTGCGGACCACCAAAAAGTCGTGAAAGACACCGCCGATGCAGCAACAGCACGTCTGTCCAAAATGAAAGCACCTGCAGGCAAGGAAGCCCAGTTCAAAGAGCTGGTGGAAACCTGGGCTGCCTTCAAGAAAACCCGCGAAGACGAACTGGTGCCTGCCATCCTGGCCGGCAAGGATGCAGAAGCCCGAAAAATTGCAGGTGGCATCCAAAAGGACCGATATACCAAATGCCAGGAACTGCTGAGCGCGCTGGGCGGTTGAGTTAGCAGTGCTTCATAAGCACTGCGGCAAACACAGGGAGTGAGTATGTACAAGGGTGGGCGGCTCCAATTGCGGTTTGGGGCCCGCATTGCACTTGCCTTCGGTGCGGTATTGGCCGTCATCGTGGTGTTGGTGGGTGCAACGCAGCTGAGCCTGCGCATGGTGGCCTCCAACACGGACGATATGCGACGGGCCCTCCAGTCACAGGCTCTTGCCTCCGAGGTGCACTTGCTGGCAAAAGACAACGCCATCGCCAGCATGGTGGTGGTGTTGTCTCCCAGCCCCGATCAGCAAAAACGGCTGGCAAAGGAAATCACCGACAGAGACGCGCGCATCGCCGACAGCCTGAAAGTGCTCCAAGATTCCATGCCGGAAGGCAGCGAACACGCCGAACTGATGGCGGAAGTACAAAAACGACGTACCAATGCCGTGTCGGGTGTGCAACGCATCGTGAAGTTGGTGTTGGACGACAAGCAGGCCGAAGCCGCGTTTGCTGCTGACGAAGAAATGATCCCCATGCTCAATCCGTTCCTCGCAGCATTGGGCAAGCTCGATGAAAGCAAAGCCGCTGAAGTGAGTGCGATTGACGCAGCAAATGGTGCCCTCATTGCACGCACGCTTGGGGTGGCGCTTGCCGCCGGGTTGGCGGCGGCATTGCTGGCACTTGTCGCCGGCCTGTGGTTGGCACGTAGCATCACCCGCCCCTTGAAAGATGCAGTGGCGGTCGCGGAACGTGTTGCCAAGGGCGATTTGAGTACCACGATCGCCGCATCGGGCACCGACGAGGTCGCCAGTCTGTTGCAGGCGCTCTCGCGCATGCAAGACAGCCTGGTGCGGGTGGTAGCGCAAGTCAGAAGCGGTGCGGAAAGCGTAGCCGCTTCCAGCGCTGAGATTGCGGCGGGCAACGCCAGCCTGGCACAACGAACCGAGTCCCAGGCCAGCGCAGTGGCCCAAACCGCAGCGTCCATGGACCAGCTCAGTGCGACAGTGCACGCCAGCGAAGAGAACGTGGCCGAGGCCAGCACACTGGCCACCGAGTCGTCCAGCGTGGCCGAGAAAGGCGGGCATGTGGTCAGCCAGGTCGTGGACACCATGCGTGAGATCAACGAATCGAGCAAACGTATTGCGGAAATCACCAGTGTGATCGACAGCATCGCTTTCCAAACCAACATCCTTGCGTTGAATGCCGCGGTGGAAGCTGCACGCGCGGGTGACCAAGGGCGTGGCTTTGCGGTGGTGGCCAGCGAAGTGCGCAGCCTGGCGCAGCGCAGCGCGTCTGCGGCGAACGAAATCCGCACACTGATTGCGGCCAGCGTGAAGCGGGTTGAAGCAGGTAGCGTGTTGGCCGACCGCGCAGGCAAAACCATGCGGGACGTGGTGACCACGAACCAACAGGTTTTTCAGATTGTTGGCGCTATCAGCGTAGCGGCCAAAGAGCAATCCGCAGGGGTCGGCCAAGTCGGCACAGCCATGACCGCGTTGGACGACAGCACCCAGCAAAACGCCGCGCTCGTGGAGCAAATGGCCGCGTCGTCTGAGAACCTCAAACAGCAGGCTGATGAGCTGGTGAACGTGGTGTCGGTTTTCAGGCTGGGCTGAAGCAAGCTACACAGCTGGTAATGCAGTGCAGGTAGTGCAGCTGCAATGGCTCTACTGACGTGACTTAGGTAACGCGTTTCGGCTGCGCAGGGGCGCCCCGCCCCTGTTGACCACCGCGACTGCCAACAGGCGGTCGGTCAACTCCGGCAGTGCCTTGTACTCTTGTGGCTTGACGCGCTGGGCGTCCTCAGGGCTCAGGCTTGGTTGCTGGTCACGACTCGAAACCGCCCTCACCCCACCGTCAACCGCACCCCGCTGGCCTTGTCAAACCAGTTGTTGTGCTTGGCGCTGACCGACAGCCCCACGCTCTGGCCAACCTTCAACTGGGTGTTGGCAGCAGTGCGCACGGTGATGGCGCCCACGCCGGTTTTGACGACGACGTAGGTATCGGCGCCGGTGGGTTCGACCAAGCTGACTTCGCCGCGCCAGGCGGCATCGTCGCTGAAGTGTATGTGTTCGGGGCGCTGGCCGAGGATGGCTTCTGCCACAGCGGGGCCGGGCAGGTCCAGGCTGCCGCCTTCGAATACAAAGCGGCCGGTGTCGCCCTGGCCTTCAATGCGGCCGGGGATGAAGTTCATGGTCGGTGAACCAATGAAGCCTGCCACGTAGGTATTGGCTGGTGTGCGGTAGATTTCATCGGGCGTGCCGATCTGCTGCAGCACACCGTCTTTCATCACCGCAATGCGGCTGCCCAGCGTCATGGCTTCGATCTGGTCGTGCGTCACATACACGCTGGTGATACCGCTGATCTGGTGCAGGCGTTTGATTTCGGCGCGCATCTCCACGCGCAGCTTGGCGTCCAGATTGGACAGCGGCTCGTCAAACAAAAACAGTTGCGGGTCACGCGCTAACGCACGCCCCATGGCGACGCGCTGGCGCTGGCCACCCGAGAGTTGGGCGGGGCGGCGGTCCAGCAAATGCGAAATTTGCAGCATGGCCGCCACTTCCTGGATGCGCTTGGCGCGTGCCTCTTTGGGCACCTTGCGCATCTCCAGCGCAAAGCCGATGTTGTCGGCCACTGACATCGTGGGGTACAGCGCGTAGCTTTGGAACACCATCGCAATATCGCGCTGCGCAGGTGCCACACCCACCACGCTTTTGCCGCCAATGCGCAGGTCGCCTTCAGTGGGGTCTTCCAGGCCGGCAATGATGTTGAGCAGGGTCGATTTGCCGCAGCCCGAAGGCCCCACCAGAATCAGGAACTCGCCGGGCGCAACGTCGATGTCGATGCGCTTCAAGACCTCGACCGTTTTGTCGCCCTTGCCAAATGCTTTGCGGATGCCCGCGATATGCAGTGAAGCTGCCATGGTGTTTATCCTTTCACAGCGCCGGCTGTGAGTCCTTTTACAAAATACTGGCCCGCCAGCACATACACCAGCATGGTGGGCAGGCCGGCGATCACGGCGGCGGCCATGTCGACGTTGTAGTTCTTCACAGTGCTGGAGGTGTTGACCATGTTGTTGAGGCCGACGGTCACAGGCTTGCTTTCGGCGCCGCTGAAGGCAACACCAAACAAGAAGTCATTCCAAATGTTGGTGAACTGCCAAATCAAGGTCACCATCAAAATGGGCGTCGACATGGGCACAACGATGCGCCAGAAAATGCGCCAGAAGCCCGCGCCATCCATGCGCGCGGCGTTGACCAGCTCGGTCGGGATGGCGGTGTAGTAGTTGCGGAAAAACAGTGTGGTACCGGCCAAACCTGCGATGCAGTGCACCAAAATCAGGCCGCCAACCGAGCTGGAGATGCCCAGAAAACCCAGCACCTGGCTCATCGGCAACAGCACCACCTGAAACGGCATGAACACGCCAAAGAGCATGAAGCCAAACAGGATCTCCGAGCCCTTGAACTTCCACATGCTCAGCACGTAGCCATTGATGGCCCCCCAAGCGGTGGAAATCAGTACCGCGGGCACAGCCATCACCACCGAGTTCAAAAAGTAGGGTTGCAGACCACGGCAGTCCACGCCGGTACATGCGGTGGACCAGGCCAGCCGCCAGGCTTCGAAGTTCAGGCTGTGGGGCAGGCTCAGCAAGTTGCCAGAGCGGATTTGCTCTGCGTCCTTGAACGAGGTTGCCAGCATCACATACAGCGGCGCGAGGAAGAAGAAGGCGGCGACCAGCAGCACGCCGTAAATCAGAAAGCGGGAGAGGTTTGGGTTCATGGCAGGCTCGGTGGCAAGGTGCGCAAGGTCGGTTCAGGCTCAGCGCTCATGCGGCTTGGCACGCAACTCGCTGTACAGATAGGGCACCACAATGGCCGCAACGGTGGCCAGCATCATGGTCGCGCTGGCTGCACCCAGGCCGATCTGGCCGCGGGTAAAGCTCATCACATACATGAAGGTGGCCGGCACGTCGGATGCGTAGCCGGGGCCGCCTGCGGTCAACGCCATGACCAGGTCAAAACTTTTGATTGAGAGGTGCGAGAGCACCAAGGTGGTGGAGAACACCACGGGGCGCAAGATCGGCAAAATCACGCGCCAGTAGATGCGCGGCAGCGAGGCGCCGTCCATTTGCGCGGCCTTGATGATGCTGTCGTCAATGCCACGCAAGCCGGCCAGCGACAAGGCCATGGCAAAGCCCGCAGACTGCCAGATGCCGGCAATCACCACGCAGTAAATGGCGGTGTCGGACTGCACCAACCAGTCGAACGAGAAGCTTGCCCAACCCAAGTCGTGCATCAGCTTCTCCAGCCCCAGGCTGGGATTCAAAATCCATTTCCAGGCAGTGCCGGTCACGATGAACGACAAGGCCATGGGGTACAGGTAGACGGTGCGCAAGACGCCTTCGAAGCGGATCTTCTGGTCCAGAAAAATCGCCAGACCCATGCCCAGCACCATGGAGCCACCCACGTACAGCACGCTGAAGATACCGAGGTTTTTGAGAGCGACCCACCAGCGGTCCATGGCCCACAAGGCAGCGTACTGGTCCAGCCCGACGAACTCGTCGTAATTGGGCAGCATGCGTGAGCCGGTCACCGACAGCACGCCATTCCAAATCATGAAGCCGTAGATGAAAGCAAAGCCCAGCACGAAGCCCGGCGCGATCACCAGCTTGGGGATGATTCTTTCCATGGATTGCATACGGGGTGCTCTGGTGTAGCCGAATGCACAACCCCAAGGCACAGGCCTGGGGTGCGTGCCAAAGCGAAGTAAAGGAGAGGACCAAAGGCCGGGGGACCGCAGCGGCGGCACGTCCCCCGAGCCTTTGGCGGCGAACCGAAACGCTTACTTGGTTGCAGCAGCCTTGGCGATGTTGGCCATGCCCGCGGCCACGGTGATCTTGTCATCGTTCCAGAACTGGCTCACAGCGTCCTTGATGGCGCCTTCCGCAGCGGGTTTGATGGCCATGCCGTGGGCCACTGAGGGCACCAGGCCGCCGGACTTGGCGGTGGACACGAAGTCCTTGGCCGAGGTCTTGGCGCAGTCATCAAACTTGGCCATGTCCATGTTCAGGCGCACCGGGATGGAGCCCTTGTTCAGGTTGAACACCTCTTGGAACTCGGTGCCCATGATCGAAGCTGCCAGATCGCTTTGGGCCTTTTGGGCACCAGCGTCTTTGAGCTTGAACATCGCGAACGAGTCCACGTTGAAGGTGTAGGCGTTGGCGGTGCCAGGCGCAGCAGCACAGACGTAGTCCTTGCCAGGCACCTTGCCAGCTGCGGCAAACTCGCCCTTGGCCCAGTCACCCATGAACTGGAAGGCAGCCTTTTCCTGAATCACCATGGCAGTGGCCAGGTTCCAGTCGCGGCCCGGGGCTGCAGGGTCGGTGTAGGACTTGATTTTGCGGAAGGTCTCCAGCGACTTCTTCATGGTGTCGCTGCCCAGCGCCTTGGGGTCCAGCTTGATCAGCGCGTCCGAGTAAAACTTGGCACCACCCACGCCCAACACCACCGACTCAAAGGTGGTGAAGTCTTGCCAGTTTTGGCCACCGTGGGCCACAGGGATCAGGCCGGCTTTCTTGACCTTTTCAGCAGCGGCAAAGAACTCGTCCCAGGTCTTGGGGGTAGAAGTCACACCGGCTTTTTTGAGCACCGCCGAGTTGGCCCACATCCAGTTGACGCGGTGCACATTGACCGGTGCTGCCACGTAGTTGCCCTTGTACTTCATCACATCGGCAACGACCTTGGGCAACAGGTTGTCCCATTGTTCTGCCTTGGCTGTGGCGTCCAGGTTGGCCAGTACGCCTTCAGAGGCCCACTCTTGGATGGCCGGTCCCTTGATTTGGGCAGCTGCGGGCGGGTTGCCCGAGACCACGCGGCTCTTGAGCACCGTCATCGCAGCGTCACCGCCGCCGCCAGCCACTGCGAAGTCTTTCCAGGTGTGGCCCTTGCTCTGCATGATTTTCTTGAGCTCGCCAACTGACTTGGCTTCGCCGCCCGACGTCCACCAGTGCAACACTTCTACCTCGCCAGCTTGGGCCGCGTTCATCGCAGCAGAACCTGCCAGCGCCATTGCCACCACGGTGGCGATCTTTGAGAGCTTCAACATCGTGTCTCCAGTAAGTTTTGTAGGCAGCCACTTGCGGCTGCACCGATACACCCATCCGGACGAACACCATGTTTGCCCGAATTAATTAATTTTTCATTAATTTTCGGGCCAGAGCCATTGGGGATTTCCCTAGACCGGCTCCCAAGCCTGACTGAGCTCGGAGCGAAACAGCGCATCGATCACGCGCATATTGCACACCGCATCGTCCAGGCCATACGGCAGTTGCAGCGCACCACGCACCACCTGCGAGAAGGCGTCGCCCTGCAGCGTGTACTGGTCAGATTCCGCCAGTTCCTCCTGCACCGCCGCGCGCCCACCGAGCACCTTGCCGTTGTCCAGATAGATGCGGGTGCTTTGGCCTTGCGGTGCGTTGAAGGGGATTTCAATCTCCAGCCGCTGCTGCGTGCCCACCAAATGCAGCCGCTGGTAGGGTGTGGTTTGGGTGGCCACTGTGAAGTCCAGTCGGCGACCGCCACCAAAGTCGACCAGGGCGCTGACCAGCCGGTCGGTTTTGAACTCCGGGTCGCGTTCAAACAGGCCCACCACCCGCTGCGGCTCAGCCTCAAAAAAGAAGCGCCCCGCCACGATGGCGTAGCAGCCAATGTCGTACAGCGCGCCACCGCCCGCATCCGGCAGGTTGCGGATGTTGTCAGCCTGCCGGTTGAAGTACGAAAAGAAAGCCTGCACCACCCGCAACTCGCCCAGGGCACCGCTGCGCAGCAGCGCGCGGGCGCGCAGCCACTGCGGGTGAAAGCGCACCATGAACGCTTCCATGATGTGGACTTGGCTGGCCACCTCGCGCAGTGTCAGCGCTTGCGCGGCATCCATGGCAAAGGGCTTTTCGCACAGCACATGCTTGCCCGCGCGGGCGGCAGCCAGCGTCCACTCCATGTGCATGTCGTTGGGCAGCGGGTTGTAGATCGCTTCGATCTCGGGGTCCGCCAACAAGGCTTCGTAGGAGCCATAGGCCTTGGCGATGCCCAACCGGTCAGCCACCGCACGGGCCTGGTCGAGCGAGCGCGAGGCAATGGCCACCACCTCGCTGTGCTGGCCCCGTTGCATGGCCGGGATGACCTTTTCCCAGCCGATCTTGGCGGTGCTCAGCACCCCCCACTTCACTTTGCCTTGCATGGACATGGCATTCACTCCGTCACCAGCGCCAGCGCGGCAAAGTCGCCCACGCGCTCACCTAGACCTGCGGGAACAATCTCCAAACCGTCGGTCAGCGCGGGCAGCTTGCCTGCCACAAATGCGCGCAATCGGGGCAACAAATCATCCTGGTTGTGCCAGAACACACTGCCACCGATGGCAATGCGCTGCAGGTCCAGGGTGGCTGCCATATTGAAGAGCGTGCGGCCCATCACTACGCAAAGCCCGTCTACGACTTCCAGTGCGGCAGGCTGCTGCGCCCGCGCTGCGGCAAAGAGTGCAGCCGAATCCTGAAAACCCAGCGCGCCAAAGCGGCGTGGAATTGCGTTGCCTGCCACCAGCGCCTCCACATCGCCCACCATGCCGCAGCCACACAGTGCGTCGTCGTTGTCGCTCACAAAGGTGTGGCCGGCGTGGCCAGCATTGCCGTTCTTGCCGCGCAGCACACGGCCGTCCACGCACAAGCCCATGCCGATGCCGGTGCTCCAGGTCACGTAGGCGCAGTGGGACTGGCCCTGCAGCGCGCCCCAGCGGCGCTCGGCCTCCAGGGCGCCCACGCCGTCGTTTTCCACCCGCACAATGGGAAAGGCGGCCTTCAAAGGCGCTTCCAAGAGCGCGGTGCGCCAATCGTTGGGCAGGCCGCGCGCCGCACCGGCCAAGCCACCACAGATGTTGGGTGCGGCCAGTTCCACCAATCCATCGCGAAGTACAAACGGCCCGCACGAAGCCACGCCCACGGCAGCGATGTGCTCCAAGCGCACGCCGGCTGCGGCACAGCTGGCGGCCACCATGCGGATAATTTGCGCTGCCAGCGCACCGTTTTCACCTTCTTTGGCGGTGGGCTCGGATACCTTGCCACGAATGCCCTGGGCATCGGCCACACTGACCGCCACTTTGGTGCCGCCAATATCTACACAGGCTACGGGTGCGCTGCCGGGCGGCAAGCGCGCCAACATGTCAAGAGAATCTTCGGTCATACAAAATCACCTATCGAAGGGGATGGTGTCAAGGAGGCGATGTGCCAGGGCTGCCACACGATGCACAAGCGGCGCAATCGGCACACTGGGCTCAACTGCGACCGTAGTCGTCTTGCAGCCGCACGATGTCATCTTCGCCCAGGTAGCTGCCAAACTGCACCTCCACGATTTCCACCACGCCATCGGTCAGGTTGGCCAGCCGGTGCACCTGACCCACGCCAATGTCGCAGTGCTGTCCCACGGCGAGGTCAAATACACGGTCGTCCAAGGTGATGCGGGCGGTGCCTTGGGTCACCACCCAGTGCTCGGCGCGCTGGCTGTGCTTTTGCAGACTGAGCTGCTGGCCCGGTGTCACTTGGATGCGTTTGATCTTGTTGCCAGCGACTTCGGACACCGTCTCGTACCAGCCCCAGGGGCGCTGGGTGCGTTCAATGGTTTCGGTGCGGGTGGAGGTGGGCGAGGTCGTAGGCGAGGTCATAAAACACAAGGTCGGTGTGCGAAAGCGCGATGCTAACCGTCAATCGCGCCCTGGGTTACTGGCACGTTACCGGTCGGCGTGGGCAGCCGCCGGTGTGCCGCCGCTGGTTGCAACCCCACCCTGTGTGCCAGCGGCCACCGGGTGAATCCAGTGCAAGTAGGTAGCAGCAGTCCAAGAAAACTCGGCACCGCCTAGACCGTTTCCGGTGAGCGGGTCGTAGTACTCGTGGAACCCTTGCTGGCGCAACAGCTCGGCGGAATCGAAGCGAATGCGCTCGGCCAAGGCAGTGTGGCCTCGATCGGCCAGGCCGGTGGCGATCAGCATGTTCATGTGTTGCCAAACCGGGCCGCGCCAGTAGCGCTTGGGCTCGAAGCCACCAAAGCTGCTGCGGGTGGACGGCAGTCCGTAGCGGGTTTCCATCAACCAATCGGCGATGGTGCTGGCGCAGTCTTGGTCGAAGCCCGCATAGGCAGCCAGCAGCCCAGCCGACGTGGGCACGTCTTGCAACTGGCCGGTGCGGCTGTCGCGCGAGACGTATTGACCCCAGCGCGCTGACCACAGGGCCTGCACCGCGTGGCGGGTGCGCTGCACGTGCATCTGCATTTCTTGGGCGGGCGCCTCCATGCCGAACTCGGTGCACAGCGCGGCCAGGTCGATGCTGGCGCGCTGCAGGATGCAAATGATGCCAATGTCGTTGACCCGGTACGGGCAACCGTTGAAGATGCGCACCGGATCGAAACCCACCTCGCTATTGAAGTCCATCAGCCGCACCACGCGGTCGTAAAACGCCTTGGGTGGGCGCATCGACGCGTCCACGTGGGTGAGGTCTTTGCGCACGTACGCGCGCTCGGTCGGCGGTACCGCGCGCAGAGGCTCGTCCCACGCGGGCGAGTTATCCATGCCGGTTTCCCAGGGGTGGGTGTTGACCACCAGACCACTGCCCTGCGGGTCGCGGCAGCGGTACCACCAGCGGTGGTGCGCCAGCACCTTGGGCAGCAGTACCGCCAAGCGCTCGCGGGCCATGGCCAGTTGCGGCGCGCAGGCGCTGTCGCGCGCCGCGGCCTGTTGCGCCGCCTGCCACATCCAGCGCAGCATGGTGGCGTGCAGGGGCGGCTGGCTGATGGTGCTGGTGCGCAGTGCCAGGCGGTCGGTGCCCCATTGGTCGGGGCCGGGAAAGTAGGTGTCGCTGTCTTGGTGGAAGGTGATCTGCGCCAGAAAACCATCGTTGGCACCACCAAAGTGGTCAGGCCCCCACTGGCCACGAAACAAGGTGTCGTACTCCTGCCAGGCGCGGTCGGGGTCAAAGGTCATCCAGCCCAGGGCGGTGATGCCAGCGTCCCAGTTCCATTGGAACGGGTACAGGCCATCGGTGGGCAAGGTGTAGCCACCACGGTCGTTGCGGCGCAAGGTGGCTCGGGCGGTGTGGGAGAGTTGTTCGTGGGTTTGCATGGGCTGACTGCGCGACTTAGGCGACGCGCTTTTTGTTGTGGTCGTACCAGCGCTCGGCACCGGGCTTGGCGCGCACCTGCAAGGGCTGCGCGGGCACCACCGTGGGCTGGGCTGCGGTGCTGATGCGCAGCAGTTCGGCGCCCGCCAGGGTGTTGATCTGCTGCGACGCGCCCAGCATCTCCACCACCTTGGCCTGCACCGGCAGTCCGCCCTGCGCCACCAGTTCCACCGATTCGGGCCGCAGGCCCAGGGTTAGGCCAGGCGCGGGCGGTGTGCATCCCAGCGCCTGCTGCACTGCGGCGTCGGTGATGAAGTTCATCGGCGGGTTGCCGATGAAGCCGCCGACAAACTGGTCGGCCGGTGTGTCGTACACCACTGGTGGGGTGTCGTACTGCACGATCTCGCCGCCGTTCATCACCGCGATGCGGTCGGCCAGGCTCATGGCCTCGGTCTGGTCGTGGGTGACGTAAATGGTGGTGGTTTGGATGTGGCGCAGCAAGCCCTTGAGTTCGCTGCGCATTTCCAGGCGCAAGAGCGCGTCCAAGTTACTCAGCGGCTCGTCCATCAGCAGCACATCGGGCTCCACTGCCAAGGCGCGGGCCACCGCCACCCGCTGGCGCTGGCCGCCGGAGAGTTGACCGGCATAACGCCCAAGCAGGTGCTCGATGTGCATCAGGCTGGCGGCGCGCTCGACTTGCTGGCGCACGCGCGCCTCAGGAGCCTTTTTCATGCGCAGGCCAAAGCCGATGTTCTCGCCAATCGTCATGTGCGGGAACACCGCGTAGTTCTGGAACACCATGGCGATGTTGCGCTCGCGCGGCGGCAGGCCGTTCATGCAGCGCTCGCCAATGAAGACGTCACCACTGGTTTGGGTTTCGAGCCCGGCAATGATGCGCATGAGAGTGGTCTTGCCGCAGCCTGAGGGCCCCAGCAGCACACAAAATTCCTGGTCGCGCACTTCGAGGCTGATGGACTTCAAAGCCTGGTGGCCCTTGAACTCCTTGCGGATGGATCGGATGGAGATGGCAGACATAGGTTTCCTCTAGGCCTTCAGCGGTTGCTGATGCCCCACATGGAGAACAGGTACTTGCGCACCACAAAGATGAACAGCATCGACGGCAGAATCAAAAAGAAGCCACCGGCAAAGCGAAAGTGCAGCGGGCTTTCTTCCAGGCTGGCAAACAAGAACGCAGTAAGGGTGCGGTTGTTGAGCGTAAGCACGCTGGCCGAGAACACCTCGTTCCACGAGATCACAAAGCTGAAGACCATGGTCGCCGCCATGCCAGGCAAGGCCAGCGGTAGCACCACTTTCAGGAACGCCTGCACCCGGTTGCAGCCCAGGGTCCAGGCGGCTTCTTCCAGCTCGCGCGGGATGCCCATGAAGAGGCTGGACGACACCAAAATGGAAAACGGCAGCGCCAGCGCGGTGTGCACCAGCGCCACGCCCAAGTGTGTGTCGTACAGGCCCACGCTGATGAAGCGGGTGACCAGGGGCAGCGCCAAAATGGCCAGCGGGAAGGCGCGCGTCATCACAATCAGCAAACGGTAGGCGGTCTGGCCTTTGAAGTCGTAGCGGGCCAGCGCGTAGCCCGCAGGCGCACCCAGCACCACGGCAAACACCATGGTGAGCGCGGCCACCACCACACTATTGAGAACCGACTGCCACACGCCCGCGTAGGTCACGAAAAAGCGCATGGTGTCCAGCGAAAACTCGGAGGGCCACAGGCTCTTGGGCCAGGCGCTCACCGCCTCGCGCGGCATGAAAGCGCTCAGGCCAATCAGCACAATAGGAATGAGCCAGCACACCGACACCAGGAGCGCCGAGGCAGTGACGAAACGGGAGGTGTTGCGCATGCTCAGGCCAGGGTTTCGCGGCGCACGCGCAAGACGCGCAGGTACACCAGGGTAGAGAGAATCGACACGCCCAAAATGAACAGCGCGTAGGCTGAGGCCACATGCGTGTTTTGGTAGGCGCCCTGCCAGTTGTAGGCCTCGCCCACCAGTACCGGCAGGTCGCGCCCGGCCAGCGCATACACCACCGCGAACACCTCAAAGGCCAGCACGGTGCGCAAAATCAAAGCGCTTTGCAGGCTGGGTTTGAGCAGGGGCAGCGTGATCTTGATGAAGCGGGTCCACGGCTTGGCACCGAACACCTCGGCGGCCTCGTTGTACTCCTTGGGGATCAGCTGCACGCCCGCGACCAAGATGACCAGCACGATGGAGGTGGCGCGCCAAATCTCGGCCAGGATCACGCAGACAAACAGCGCCACCGGGTTGTCGTAGCTCAGCCAGGCCACCGGTCCATCGACCAGCCCCAGCGCGTTGAGCACCGAGTTGAAATAGCCCCGGTCGGTGAAGATGGCCAGCCACGCCAGGCCCGCCGCCAAATCGCAGACGCCCAGCGGGATGGTCCAGATGTACAAAAAGCCCATGCGCCCCCACTCCAGCTTTTGCAGCATCATCGCCATGGACAGGGCGACGCAAATCTGCAGCGGCACGATGATGGCCACCAGAATCAGCGTGTTTTTGAGGGCGACCGAGAAGTTCAGGTCGCCCGTCATCTTGCTGAGGTACTGGGTGGTCCAGACGCCGTCGGGCGTGCGAAACGCCATCAACGCCGTCTCGGCCAACGGCCAGACAAACAGCACCAGCAAAAACGCCACGCTGGGCGCAATCAGCAGGTACGGTGTGCGGTTGGAGTCGGAGTGCATGGAGCGCGCTACACCTTAGTCCACAAAGCAGGGGCGGCCGTTGCTGGAGATATCGGGGGCCCAGCAAGGCGCACCGGTTTCCTGCACCAAGTCATTGAGCACCTTGCCCTGCTCGGCCAGCACGGTTTTGATGTCTTCCTTGCGCAGCACGATGCGGGTGAATGTGTCCACATACACCTTGTTGAACTCGCCACCCTTGGCGCCCAGGTGCACCGGCAACTGGCTGGCCACACGGTCCTTGGCAGCAAACACGGCATTCATGCCGTCCGATGCCAGTTGGATGCCGGGCGAAAGCTCACCCAGGTTGGCCTTGACCACCGGGAAGAAGCCGATCTCTTTCATGATCAAGGCCTGGGTGGCGGGCTTGGTCATGTGGTCGATCACACGCTCGGCGGCTGCACGGTCCGGGGCGTTCTTGGGGATGGCCATGCCCACCATCACCGGCATGAAGCCGCGGCCCTTGGCACCGGCAGGCGCGGGGAAGGCCACAAAGTCGGCAGGCTTTTCCATCAAGGTGGGCAGCAAGCGCGCGGTGTGGTCAAACGCCACCCACACTTCGCCGGTCTTGAGCGGCTCTTCCATGAAGCCGTAGCTGGTGGAGCGTGGGTTCACGTAGTTCCACAGCTCGCGCAGGCTGGCCCAACCCTTCTCGGCATCCGCGCCCTTGAAGGTGCGCACAATGCCGCCGGTGTGGCTGGGGTAGAACGAGGCTTGGAAGTAGCGGTGCATCAGCCCTTTGGGTCCGGCCGGAAAGCCAATCTTGGATTCGCCAGTGGCCGCTTTCATGGCCTTGCCCCAGGCGGTGAGCTGGTCGTAAGTCAGGGCATTGACGTTGGCGCCCTTGGGCAGGTACTGCAGCGCCTTTTTGTTGGCCACCATCTGGAAGGTGTTGGTCATCAGCGGGATGAAGCGCTGGTTTTTGCCACCGAACTTGCCCAGTGCCACGGCGGCAGGCGAAAACTCGCGGTTGGCTGAGAGTGTTTTGAGCAGGCCGTCCAGGTCCGACAAACCGCCAATTTGGTTGACTGGTGCCAGTTCGCCATCGAGCGCAATCGTGGCGTGCACCTTGCCCTGGGCGGCACCCAGCTCGGCCTTCATGCGGGTGAAGTAGGTGTTGCCGTCTTCGGGGATGAAGTTGACCGCATCCGGTGCGCCGTTGAGGATGATGGTGCGCACTTTGGCGGCCTCTTCGACGGGGCGCATCTGGGTGGACACGACGTTGGTTTGCGCTTGTGCCCAGCCGGCCAGGGCCAGGCAGCACAGCAGGGTGACAGACTTCAGTTTCATGGTGGTCTCCTCGTGGTAAGTCGGTGGGGTAAACGGTGTGCGCAGGTCAACAACAATCAGGGAGCGGGGCACACAGAAGCCCGCTCAATGAAATGGATGGGTTCGAGCCGGTTGAGGGTGGCAATGTCTTTGCCCGCCATCACGCCCAGCAGCATGTCGGCCAAGTGGCGGCCGTTGTCCACGATGGCGTGCTCGATGGTCGACAGCGGCGGCGACGCGTAGGCGCCAGCCTCGGTGTTGCCGTAGCCGGTCACGGCAATGTCTTTGCCAATCTGCAAACCGCGCGCGCGGCAGGCCGCCATGGCGCCCAGCGCCTGCGCGTCGGTGGCGCAGACCAAGGCCGTGGGTAGTGCAGACAGGGCGCCGCGCTGCAACACCGCCAAAGCCGCTTGCTCGCCCGCACTGGCGGTGACTTCGCAGTGCACATCCACGCAGTCGGACCCGGTGATGCCGGCGTCTAAACAGGCCCGCAAGAAGCCGCGCTTGCGCAAACCGGCGTAAGTCATGAAGTCCGGGCCATTGATCAGCGCCAGGCGCCGGTGGCCCAGCGCAATCAGGCGGCGCGTGGCCTGAAAAAACGCTTCTTCGTTGTCGGTGTCCAGCCAGGCGTGGGGCGCGTTGGACTCGGTGCGGCCATGGGTCACAAAGGGAACCCCGCGCTCTTGCAGCAGGGTCACCCGGGCATCGAAGCTGCGGGTGCGCGCCAAAATCACGCCGTCCACCAAGCGCCCGTCGATCAGCCGCTCCATTTCTTTGATCTCTCCGTCTCCAGCAGGCAGCGCCACCGACATCGCAAAGTAGCCCTGCTCGCGCAGCACCTCGGCCGCACCCGAGAGCAAGGCGGCAAAGGTGGAATCCAGAAAGTTGCCCGCGCGCACCGAGGTCATCAAGGCGATGGCGCCGGTGCGACCGGTGGCCAGGCGGTGCGCTACCGGGTGGGGCTGGTAGTTCATGGCCTTGGCGGCCTGCTCCACCCGCAGCCGGGTTTTGGCGCTGACATCGGCGTAGCCATTGAGCGCACGCGAGACCGTCGAGACCGACAGCCCGAGTGAGTTCGCCAACAACTGTATCGACATGAAAACCGCTCCAAAACCGCTTTTGTTAACGGTGATTGTGGTTACAAAAGCGGTTTTGTAATTCGGTAGTTACCCTGATTGCCGTGCTGAAAAGCGCGGCAAAGAAGGCGGTTTAAAGGCGGTGGCTGCGGTCGCCCTGGGCGAATCCGATGGCGTCAAAGGCCGCGCCCTTGACGAAACCAATCGCTTTGAAGAGTTCGCCCATCTCGTGCTCCATCAGCAGCTTTTGGGCGCACACGCGCTGCGGCAGAGGTGCGGCCTGCATGCGCTCTGCCAAACCGCAATTGATCAAAAAATGGGCTTGGCTGGTGTAGCCCAGCACCTCCAAGCCCGCGTCCTGCCCGGCCAGGGCAATGCCGGTGAAATTGACATGCGCGGTGATGTCTTTGCAGCCCACATCGGCCAAGGCATCGCCATCGGCCTGGTGCGCGCGATGGCACATGACCGTGCCCATATGGCGCTGGGGGTGGTAATACTCAGCCTCGGGAAAACCGTAGTCCAGAAAAAACAGTGCTCCGCGCTGCAGCCGCTCGGCCAGGGTCCGCACAAATGCCTCCGCCTGGGGGTGGATTTCGGTCAGGTAGTCGTGCTCGCCCTCCACCTCCAGCGGCGGGCGCAGCGCAGTGGGCCGGTCGGCCCACACAAAGCCCGGCGCGTGGGGGACCTGTACCACGCCGCGCTCGTGCCAGACGCCCCGCACGCGCGCCAGCAGTTGCACCGGCATCGCATCGAGCACCTCGTTGCCCACTACCACGCCATGCATTTCGGTCGGCAGCTCGGTCGCCCAATGCACCGTGTCTGCATAAGCGGCCAGCGTCTGGCGTTGGCGGTCCTTGAGGGTGCCTGACAAGTCCACGATGGTGTAGCGGTCTAAGCGCTGTCCCATGGCCGCCAAGGCATCGAGCAACTGCAAGGCCAGGGCGCCGGTGCCTGCTCCAAACTCCCATACCTCGCAGGTGTTGGTGGCTTGCAGAGCCTGCGCCACCTGCCGCGCTAGGACCTGGCCAAACAGCGGCGTGATTTCTGGTGCGGTGACAAAGTCGCTGCCCGCACTCTGGACGCTGCCGCTGGCAGCGGGGAGGTCTTGGGGCATGGGACCGATCTGGTTCGCGCCGCGACTGTAATAACCCATAGCCGGGGTGTACAAGGCCAGCGCCATGAAACGATCGAACCCGATCCAGCCACCAGCCTCGTCGATGGTGCGCGCAATGGCGTGCTCCAGCGTCGCGCCATCGCCGCCGTCAACCGCACACTCTGCGCCGTGCGGGGTCTTCGTTAAACTCGGTCGCCTTGCCATGTCGCGCTGGATTGTCCCCCAATGTCTGCCACCCCTTTGGTTCCCCACCCTGCCCCAAAACCGCACGCCCTGCCGCCGCACGGGGTGCCCACGGTGCTGGTCACTGGCGCGGCCAAACGGCTGGGGCGCAAGATCGCGCTCAAGCTGGCAGCCAACGGCTGGCGCGTCGGTGTGCATTACCGCGACTCGGTGGAAGAGGCGCGGCGCACCACGGCGGAGTGCGCGCAACTGACGCCGGGTGCGGCGGCGTTTCGATCCAACCTGGGCAACGAGACGGCGGTGCGCAACCTGGTGCCCACGGTGCTTACGGAGTTTGGTCACCTTGACGCGGTGGTCAACTGCGCCTCGACCTTCGAGCATGACACGGCAGCCACCTTCAGCTTCGAGGCGATGGAAAAACATATGCGCTCCAACGCAGGTGCCGCCATCCTGATCAGCCAGGCCCTGCACACCCACCTTGGCGTGCGTGCCAAGGCCGACCCGGATGTGCGCGGCGTGGTGGTCAATCTGCTGGATCAAAAGGTCTGGAACACCACGCCAGACTTTGTCAGCTACACCCTGTCCAAGGCAGCGCTGGATGCTGCCAACAGCATGTTGGCGCTGGCGCTGCAACCGCTGGTTCGGGTGGTAGGCATTGCACCCGACACCACCCTGACTGCGCCCATGCTCAAGGGCGAAACCTTGGCCCACCTGCAAGGCCGCATGCAAGGCCCACTGCCTGCGGGTGTCACCGCCTCCGCGCTGGATGCCTCAGCGGCGGTGCTGCTGGTGCTGCAAGACCCCAGCATCAGCGGCACCACCCTGCTGGTGCAAGACCCTCCCGGACACGCCGATGCGTAAGCAGGTGCTTGTCACCGGCGGCGCGCAGCGCCTGGGCGCCCTCCTGTGCCGCCAGTTCGCACAGGCTGGGTGGGAGGTTTGGTGCCACTACCAACGCTCTGGCGCGGCGGCGCAGCAACTGGTGCAAAGCCTGCGCGACCAGGGTGCCGTGGCGCACCCAGTGCAGGCTGATCTGGCGGTGGAAGCCGAACGCGCCGCCATGGTGGCGCACATCGTGGCGCAGGCCGGTACCCTGCACTGCCTTATCAACAACGCATCGTCATTTGAAGAGGACCGGGCCGACGCGTTCTCGGTGGAGTTAGTGCGCCAGCAGCTCGAAGTCAATTTGCTGGCACCGCTGGCACTCGCGCAGCACATGGCGCACCACGTGCCGCCCGACAGCCCGTCCGGCGCGTGCAGCGTGTTGCACCTGCTCGACCAAAAGGTGTTCAACCTCAACCCGGATTACTTCTCTTACACCGTCTCCAAACTCGCGCTGGAGCGCGCAGTGGCCCTGCAGGCGCAAGCGCTGGCACCGCGTATTCGGGTTTGCGGTGTGGCCCCCGGCTTGATGTTCTTGAGCGGCCCACAAAGCCAGGACAACTTTGACCGGGCCAGCCGCGTCAACCTGCTGCAAGCCGCCATCGACCCGGCCCAGGTGGCGGCCACCTGCGTCTTCCTGGCCAGCAACCCCTGCATCACCGGTACTACCGTGTCCGTCGACAATGGACAGCACCTGGTCCCACTCGCACGCGATGTGATGTTCGCGGTGGACGGACAGCACAAGGCAACACCATGACCCTCGACCCACTGACCCACCTCGCGTTGGAATGCCGGCGCATTTTTTTGCGGGACCATGTGGTGCTGGTACGCATCGGCGCCCACGACTTTGAGAAAACCCAGGCGCAGCGCGTGGTGTTCAACATAGAGCTGTTTGTGCCCTACGCCGCGTCCACACCGCAAGCTGACAAGCTGGCCGAGGTAGTGGACTACGACTTTGTGCGCACCGTCATCGCCCGGCGCGTGGCCACCGGCCATGTGGAACTGCAAGAGACCTTGTGCGACGACCTGGCAACCCAGCTGCTGGACCACCCACAAGTGCGCGCTGTGCGCCTGTCCAGCTGCAAACCCGATGTGTACCCGGACTGCGCCGGCGTGGGTGTGGAGGTATTTCGAATGAAAGACACGGCATGAACCCCAGCACCGGCAACCAGACCCTGACCCTCACCGGCTTGCGCTTCAACGCCAGCCTGGGCATTTTGGAATCAGAAAAAGTTGAGCCCCAGCCGATACAGGTCGATGCCGAGCTGTGTCTGGGTCGCCAGCCGCTGCTGCCACGGGATGACGAAATCAACCATGTGCTGGACTACCGCAAAGTGCGCCAGATCATCATCGACGAGTGCACCGCAGAGCATGTTAATTTGCTGGAAACCCTGATCGGTAAACTCAGCCACCGCCTGATGCAACTGCCCGGCGTGCTGGGTACGCGGATCAAAATTGCCAAGCTCGAAATTTTTGCGGACTGCGAAGTCGCCATCCGCATGGAAACCGGCCACTGGGGCGCGACCCAAGCGGCCCAAGGAGAGCAGCCATGAGCGCCGTCTGGATAGAAAGCGACAGCACGCCCGCAGCCGCCACCGCAACCCCCATCGCACCCGATGCTGCGCAGGCGGTGCTGCCGGCCAAGATCGAGCGCGAAACCCACAAGCTAGAGAAGCGCCTGTGCCGCCAAGTGGGCCAGGCCATCATGGACTTCAACATGATTGAAGAGGGCGACCGGGTGATGGTCTGCGTCTCGGGCGGCAAGGACAGTTACGGCATGCTCGACATCCTGCTCAAAATGCAGCAGCGCGCACCCATCCGCTTTGAGCTGATCGCGGTCAACCTCGACCAAAAGCAGCCGGGCTTTCCAGACCATGTCCTGCCCGAATACCTCAAGCAAGTGGGCGTGCCGTTTCACATTGAAACCCAAGACACCTACAGCATCGTCAAGAAGGTGATCCCCGAAGGCAAGACCATGTGCAGCCTGTGCAGCCGCTTGCGCCGTGGCATTTTGTACCGGGTGGCCGACGAGCTCAAGGTGACCAAAATCGCACTGGGCCACCACCGAGATGACATGCTGCAAACCTTCTTTTTGAATATGTTTTTCGGCGGCAAGCTCAAGGGCATGCCGCCCAAGCTGGTCAGTGACGACGGCGGCCATATCGTGATTCGCCCGCTGGCCTACGTGGCTGAGAAGGATTTGACGCGCTGGGCTGCCCACCGCGCTTTCCCCATCATTCCCTGCACTTTGTGTGGCAGCCAAGAGAACCTGCAACGCAAGCAGATTGGCAACATGCTGCGCGACTGGGAGAAAAAATACCCCGGTCGCATCGAGAGCATGTTCACCGCCTTGCAAAACGTGGTGCCCTCGCACCTGATGGACACGCAGCACTTTGACTTCAAAAACATCCGCACCACCGGGGTAGCCAACCCCGACGGCGACACCGCCTTCGATACCCCAGAGCTACCCACACCCAGCCTGGCTGGCATGCGGCTGGTGTCCCAGGACGAGTAGGGCGTGGTCAGCACCCGCATCATCGCGGTCCGCCATGGCGAGACCGACTGGAACGTGGCTACACGGCTACAAGGCCATACCGACATTGCACTCAATGCCAACGGCCAGTGGCAGGCGATCCAGGTGGCGCATGCGCTAGCCGACGAGGCAATAGACCGGGTGTACTCCAGCGACCTGTCGCGCGCGCGCAGCACCGCCCAAGCCATTGCCGACCACAACCGCCACCCCAGCGCGCGGGAAGTGCATGTGCACCCCGGTTTGCGCGAACGCGGCTTTGGCGTGTTCGAGGGCCACACCTACGAGGCCATTGCCATGCAGTGGCCCGAAGACTCGCTGCGCTGGAAGCGACGCGAACCCGACTTCGCGCCCAGCGGCGGCGAGAGCCCAGCGCAGCTCATGGCGCGGGTGCAACAGACTCTGGATGCATTGGCCGCGCCGCACCTAGGCGGACAGATTGCGCTGGTGGCGCACGGTGGCGTGCTAGACATGCTCTACCGCATAGCTACGCGCCAAACTGTGAGCGCACCGCGCAGCTGGGAGTTGGGCAATGCCGCGATCAATCGCTTGTTGTGGACGCCCGACGGACTGTCGTTGGTTGGCTGGGGCGATACGCGCCACCTGGAGACTGAAGGCATCCGGCCTGCCTGACGCGGGCCTCGCATCAGGCTTGGCTGACGCGGGCCTCGCGCTCGGCCTGCACCGTGTGTGCGATGTCGGCCTCCGACAAGCCCGCCGCTTGCAACGCAAACGACGAGAGCTGCAAACCCGCCTCCAGTGTTTCGGGAACCACCGCCGTGGCGCCTGCCGCCAACAGGTCGCGGGCATGCTGCTCGTCGCGCGAGCGTGCATAGATCGGCAAGGCGGGATAGGCCTCACGCGCAGCCTTCACCGTGTGCATGGCGGCTGCGGGATGGTCCATGGTGACCACCAGCGCAATGGCAGACTCTGCCCGCAGCTTGTGCAGCAGCTCGGGCCGGGCTGCATTGCCAAAAAGGACGGGGCGCCCCTGGTGCACCCCGTGGGCCACCACGCTGGCGTCGTGGTCCACGGCCACATACGGGATGTGCTGTTGGTGCAGCAGGTCGGCCATCAGCAGGCCCACCCGCCCGTGACCGGCAATGATGACGTGGCCGGCACGGTGGGAAGTGAGCAGCGCATTCCAGGCCGGCGCCGATGGAGAGTGATGCTCTAGGCGCTCGCCCAGGCGCCCACCGAGGTGCGCGCCCAGCTTGGCAAACAAAGGCGTGGCCATCAAGCTGAGGCTGACCACCAGCAGCATGAACTGCGCGACGTCGCCACCGAGCACGCCACTGACGGCAGCGGCGCCCACCACGATGAAGGCGAACTCACCGCCCTGCGCCAGCAGCATGCCGCCCTCCAGTGACTTGCCCCAGGGCAGACCGCCCAGCCGCAAAACCCCGGAGGTCACCGCGGTTTTCACCAGCATCAAACCCAGCACCGAAAGGGCAATCCACACCGGATCGCGCAGCACCTCGCGCGGGTCAATCGACATGCCCACCGACATGAAGAACAGGCCCATTAGCAGGCCCTTGAAGGGCTCGATGGTCAGCTCCACTTCGTGCCGGTACTCGGTTTCCGCCAGCAGCAAGCCCGCCAGAAACCCCCCCAGCGCCAGCGACAGGCCAGCCAACGCAGTGGCCGCCGCTGTGCTGAGCGCAATCAAGAGCGTGAGCGCCATAAACACCTCGGGCTGGTGCTGGCGCGCAAAGGTGCGAAACAGCAGCCGGATGGGTTTGCGCCCCAGAAAAAAGATCAGCAGCACCACACCCACCGACTTCAGCAGCGTCGCCCCGACCACGAAGGCCACGCTGTCGGCCGGGCGGTTGCCCAAGATGTCGACCAGGATCACCAGCGGCACCACCGCCAGATCCTGCAGCATCAGAATCGCAAACGTGGCCTGGCCCAGCGGTTTGGCCAAATTGCGTTGTTGCGTCAGCAGTTGCATCACCACCGCCGTGGACGACAAAGACAAAACCAGCCCCAGCACCAGCGCAACTGACGGCCCGTTGCCAAAGGCATAAGCCAGCGCACCCAGCACCAAGGCACACAGCAGCACCTGCGCCGTGCCGGCGATGAACACCCAGCGGCGCAAGGCCCACATGCGTGGCACCGAGAGCTCCAGCCCAATCAGAAACATCAAGAAAATCACGCCCAACTCGCCCAGCGCGGCCACACCGGGCCCTTTGGGAAACGTGAAGTTCTCCAGCCAAGGCCAGCGGTCCACCCACAGCGCAAAGCCATGCGGGCCGACGAGCACGCCGACCACCAAAAAGCCCAGCACCTGATTGAAGCGCAGCCGCTGCAGAAGCGGAATCAGGATGCCCGCCAGGGCCAGGAACAGCAAGGTTTCGCGCAGGTAAGGAATGGGGGCGTGTTCCACGAGACGCCCTCTAGCGTTGCGCCGTGACCGAGCTGCCAGCAGCCGCCAGCATGGTGCAGCCAATGGCCAGCCATTGCAGCGCGCTCAGATGCTCACCCAACAAGACCAAGCCCAACAAGGCGGCCACTGCAGGCTCCATGCTGATCATGATGCCAAACGCCTCTTTGGGCAGCCGCTTGAGAGCCACCATTTCCAGCGAGATCGGCACCGCGCTTGACACCGCAGCCACTGCCAAGCCAAACAGCAAAGGGTGTGGGTCCCACAGCGCAGTGCCCGCTTCCCACACCCCTATCGGCACCACCACGACCGCAGCCACTGCCAGGCCTAAAGCCACCGATTGGCCGGCGTGCAGGTGGTCCACCCGTTTGCCAAATACGATGTAGGCCGCCCAAAACATGGCAGCCGCCAGGGCGTAGGCCACGCCCACCGGGTCCAGCGCAGCGGCGGATCCGTGGATCGGCAGCAGCAGCCCCAGGCCCAGCACCGCCAACGCAAGCCAGACAAAGTCAATCCGTTTGCGTGAAGACCACAGCGCCACCGTCAGCGGCCCCGAAAACTCGATGGCCACGGCCACCCCGAAGGGGATGGTGCGCAGCGACATGTAGAACAGCAGGTTCATCAGCCCCAACGCGATGCCGTAGCGCACGATGGACAGCGCATCCTTGCGCGACAGCGCCCAGCGCCAAGGCCGCCACAAAGCGAGCAGGATCAGCGCCGAGAACCCCACCCGCAATGAGGTCGTACCCAATGCACCAATCACGGGAAAAAGCTGCTTGGCGTACGAGGTGCCAATGCCCAACGCGGTCACCGAGCCCAACACCGCCAGCAGCGGTACGGCGGTGGCTTGGGGGCTTGCGGCCATCACGCGCCTACAAGCCCAGCAGGTCGGAGCTGGCCTGCGGCGGCGCGACCCCCAGGTGCCGGTAGGCGGCCAGGGTGGCAATGCGCCCGCGCGGGGTACGTTGCAAAAAGCCCTGCTGGATCAGGTAGGGCTCGATCACATCCTCGATGGTTTCACGCTCTTCGCCGATGCTTGCGGCAATGTTGTCCAGCCCCACTGGGCCGCCATCGAAGCGGTGCACCACTGCCTCCAGCAGCTTGCGGTCCATCAGGTCAAAGCCCTGCGGGTCCACATCCAGCATGGCCAGCGCACGGTTGGCGATGTCTTGGGTGATGCTGCCGCTGCCCTTCACGTCGGCGTAATCGCGCACCCGGCGCAGCAGCCGGTTGGCAATGCGCGGCGTGCCGCGCGAGCGCCGTGCAATCTCAAAACCACCGTCCGGATCCATGGGCACCTGCAGCAAACCGGCGCTGCGGGTGACGATGCGCAGCAACTCCTCGGCGCTGTAAAACTCCAGCCGGGCGACGATGCCAAAGCGGTCGCGCAGCGGGTTGGTGAGCATGCCAGCGCGGGTGGTGGCACCGACCAGCGTGAAGGGTTGCAAGTCGAGCTTGATGGAGCGTGCCGCCGGGCCCTCGCCAATCATGATGTCGATCTTGTAGTCCTCCAATGCGGGGTACAGGATTTCTTCGACCACCGGGCTTAGGCGGTGGATTTCATCAATGAAGAGAACGTCGTTCTTTTCCAGGTTGGTCAAGAGCGCCGCGAGGTCTTTGGGCTTTTCCAGCACCGGCCCGCTGGTCTGGCGCAGGTTCACCCCCAGCTCGTGGGCGATGATGTGCGACAGCGTCGTTTTGCCCAAGCCCGGCGGGCCAAACAGCAGCACATGGTCCAGGGCTTCGCTGCGCATGCGCGCTGCGCCAATAAAGATCTCCAACTGCTCGCGCACCTTGGCCTGGCCTACGTATTCGTCCAGCAGCTTGGGGCGCAGTGCGCGCTCAATGGCCTCTTCTTGCGGCGAGTTGGGCACGCCAGACACCACCCGGGCGGGCGGCAAGGCAGAAAGGTCGTCGGTTTGAATGCTCAAGGGAAACAGGGTCCAAACAGGGCGCCGGGCGCGGGTGCCGGGCTCTGCGCACTATAGCGCGCTGCCCACGCGAAACTGCGGCTTGCACGCGGGGCCGAAGTGGGCGCGATAGAGCGGTACGCTCAAGTTGCAGGGCGGCCCAGCCGATACCATAGTGTTCGTCGCGGGGCTTGTGCCGTCCTGCGCGCTGTGCACCACCCCAACGCCGAAATCGCCATGAAGTTGTCCTCCACCTTGCTGCTGGCGCTTGCGCTGTTGGCACCGGCTGCGCATGCCAACGAAGCGGCAGCCAAGGCGCCTGCTGTCAAGGCCTCGGGTGCGTCGGCCACGCCCCAGTCACCTGCCGCCTTGGGCGACCAGGTCCGCGCAGCACTGGCGACCCGGGTGCTACCCAACAAGACCTTGACCTTGTCGGCCCCGAACCAGGGCGGCGCCAGACCCGCCCCATCTGGACCAGCCATTTCCGCACAGGCCACCGCGCCAGCGAGCTCGTCGGCCATTCCAACACCTGCGGTTTCCACGTTTGCCGGCGCCGCCTTCGCAGGCCAACGCAGCGGCAATGAGGGCCCCGCCAACGCAAGGTCCCCCGCGACCATGCGCGCTTCGGGGACCGACCTGTGCACCACAGGCAAGCGCCAGTCGCCGATTGCCATCGCCGATGGCGCGACCTTGCTGGGCCCGGCCGAAGCGTTGCAGTTCAGCTACTTGCCCAGCGCCGGTTCGGTGGTCAACACCGGCCAGACCATCCAGGTTGATGTGGAGGGCAGCAACACCTTGGTGGTACGCGGCTCGCGCTACCAACTGGTGGAGTTCTACTTTCGCACGCCTTCAGAGGCGCAAATCAACGGCAAGCACTACGCCATGTCCGCGCACTTGGTCCACAAAAACGAGGCGGGGCAGTTGGCTGTGGTGGCGGTGCTGCTAGAGCAGGGCGCCAGCAACCCGGTGGTGGACACGGTGTGGACGCACCTTCCCTTGGACACCCAGGACCGGGTGCGGGTACCGCCTGAGCAGCTCAAGCTCAGCGACCTGCTGCCGACCGACCAGCGCTACTACCAATACATCGGCTCGCTGACCACACCGCCGTGCACCGAAGGTGTGTTGTGGCTGGTGCTCAAATCGCCGGTGCAAATCAGTGCCGCGCAGTACACCTTGTTCACCCAACTGTTTCCCAACAACGCACGCCCATTGCAGCCGCGCAACGGTCGCCCGGTGCGCGAGGCTCAGTAAGGGGTACTGTGCAGCCGGCTGGGCCAGGCGCCTTTGGCCCTACTTGGCCAGCGCGCGCAGCGCGAGCTTGATGCCCTCGCTCACGCCCACATCGGTGGGCAGTGCTTTGAGGCTGGCCGCAGCTTCTTTGTCGCTGTAGCCCAGCGCCAGCAGGGCCTGCAAGATGTCGGCCTGCGCCGCGTCGACTGCGCCGGCAGACGCGCCGATGTCGGCGCCGATCTTGCCTTTGAGTTCCAGCAGCAGCCGCTCGGCGGTTTTCTTGCCGATGCCAGGCACCTTCATCAAGCGACCGACCTCTTGCAGCGTGACCGCTTGGGCCAAGTCGGCCACGCCCATGCCAGAGAGCACGGACAATGCAGTGCGCGGCCCCACGCCCGCGATTTTGATTAGCTCGCGAAACGCGGCGCGCTCGGCCGCCGAGCCAAAGCCGTACAGAATTTGAGCGTCCTCACGCACCAAGAAGTGGGTCAGCAACACCACCTTGTGCCCCAGCGCGGGCAGGTTGTAGAAGGTACCCATAGGCACCTGCAGTTCGTAACCCACGCCGCCACAGTCCACGGTGATGGTGGGCGGGTTCTTGTCGCACAGGGTGCCGGTGAGTTGGCCGATCATTTGTTGCCTATCATGGGTGGCTGCACGTTTGCTGTGCCAAAGCCTTGAGGAATTATCCGCGTGATTCTGAGACATCTTTTTTCGCCCCCCAACAACAACCGCCTCGCGCACCTGTGTGGCCCCACCGATGAGCATCTGCGCACCATCGAGCAGGCGCTGGAGGTGCGTATCGCGCACCGCCACGAGCAGTTCAAAGTCGAAGGACCCAAGGCCAAGGCGCAACGGGCGATGGAGCTGCTGCAGGCGCTGTACGAAATCGCCGAGCGCCCCATCAGCCCCTCCACGGTGCAGCTGATGCTGTCGGGCGACGGCTACGCACAAGCCGCCGACGAACCCACGCTGCACACCCGCCGCGCCGACCTCAAGCCGCGCAGCGCCAACCAGGCGGTCTACCTGGACAACATCGCCGAGTTCGACATCACCTTAGGGATCGGCCCCGCCGGTACTGGCAAAACCTACCTGGCAGTGGCGGCGGCAGTGGACGCTCTGCAGCGCAGCGCGGTGCAACGCATCGTGCTCACCCGTCCCGCCGTGGAAGCGGGCGAGCGCCTGGGATTTCTGCCGGGCGACCTCAACCAAAAGGTGGACCCCTACCTGCGTCCTTTGTACGACGCGCTCTACGACCTGATGGGTTACGAGCAGGTGCACAAAGCGTTTGAGCGCCACGCGCTGGAGATCGCGCCGCTGGCGTTCATGCGCGGGCGCACGCTCAACAACGCCTTCGTGATCCTCGACGAGGCCCAGAACACCACGCCCGAGCAAATGAAGATGTTCCTCACCCGCGTGGGCTTGGGCACCAAGACCGTCATCACCGGCGACGTGAGCCAGATCGACTTGCCCAAGGCGCAGGCCAGCGGTCTTGTCGAGGCGGAGCGGGTGTTGCGCCGGGTGCCGGGCATTGCGATCACGCACCTCACCAGCGCCGACATCGTGCGCCACCCGCTGGTGGCGCGCATCGTGGACGCCTACGATGCCGCGCGCCTGTCCGAGCTGGCCGCGCCTGAGCCAGTGGAAGACGCCCCACGCACCGGCCTGCCCAAGACCCGCTCACCCCGCGCCGCACAGCGCAGCGCGCTGTGATGTTGCCCCTCCTTGCGCTCTCACTGCAGTTCGGTGCATTGCAAAGCGCCGCGATCCACCGCGCCGCCCTGCCGCGCCACAAGGTGGCACGGTGGATCCGCCACGCGCTGGCCAGCGACGCCGAGATCACGGTGCGCATCGTCGACGCCGAAGAGGGGCACGGCCTCAACCGCGACTACCGAAAGAAAGACTACGCCACCAACGTGCTGACCTTCGACTACACCCAGCAACCTGTGGTCTGTGCCGACCTGGTGCTGTGCGCGCCGGTAGTGGCGCAAGAGGCCCTGGCCCAGGGCAAGACGCTGCAAGCCCACTACGCCCACTTGATCGTGCACGGCACCCTGCACGCCCAGGGTTGGGACCACGCGCAGGACGGCGAAGCAACGGCGATGGAACAACGCGAGACCGAGATTTTGTTGCGGCTGGGGTTTGGCGCACCGTACTGAGTCGGGGCGTGTGTTCCACACGGGGCGTTTGGGGGTGGTCGTTTGGGGGTCGCTGAACACAATGCGCGACCCATCGCAACCGACCCCTGAAAGTACCCCATGGAAACCACCCTCTCGCACGCCCACCCCGTCGTCTTTGTCCATGGCCTGTGGCTGCACGCCCAGTCCTGGAACCCCTGGATCGAATGCTTTGCGCAACAGGGCTACCAGGCGAGCGCGGCCGCTTGGCCAGGCGACGCCAGCACCACCGAGGAAACGCGCAGTAAACCCGCAGCCCTAGCCGGCTACGGCGTGGCCGATATTGCGGACCATATCGCGCGGCACATCCAGACACTGGACCACCCGCCCATCCTCATCGGGCATTCCTTCGGTGGTTTGATTGTGCAAAACTTGCTGGCGCGCGAACTGGCTGTGGCCGCCATTGCAATCGACCCGGCCCCGATCAAGGGGGTCCAAGAGCTCCCTGGGGCCGCACTGAGGGCAGCGCTCCCGGTGCTGGCAAATCCCTTCAATTTCAAGCGTGCGGTATCGCTCACCGAAGCCCAGTTTCGGTACGGCTTTGCCAACGCGGTCTCGCAGGAAGAAGCCCACGCGCTCTACCAGCGCTACGCCATGCCAGCCCCCGCACGCCCGCTATTCCAGGCCGCCACCGCGATGTTCACGCCCCGCGCTGAAACTGCGGTGCGCGTCGACAACCACCACCGCGGACCACTGCTGCTGATCGCTGGCGGCAAGGACCACACCGTTCCTCCGGTCTTGGTGCACAGCGCAGCGCGCTGCTACCGCAATTCACGGGCCGTGACCGAACTGCACGAGTTTCCAAACCGGGGCCATTCGCTGGTGATTGACAGCGGTTGGAACGAGGTGGCACAGACCTGCTTGGGGTGGCTGAAGTCGCAGGGCATGTAGTCGGCACGCTACGTTGCCGATTTGGGAACGGGTTTACCCGCCGCTTATGCCTGGCGGCGCCACCCGCATCGGAATCGTCACCGGCCCGTCGTTCACCAATTCCACCCCCATGTCGGTGGCGAACTGGCCGGTTTGCACGATGGGATGCGCTTGCCTGGCTTGTGCCACAAAGTGGTCATAGAGCATTCTGCCGTCCTCGGGCAGTGCCGCGCTTTTGAAACTGGGGCGGTTGCCGCCGGACAGATCGGCTGCGAGCGTGAACTGGCTCACCAGCAACAAGCCTCCTTGGGTGCCGGCGCCGTCCATGTCTTGGATGCTGTGGTTCATCTTGCCTTGCGCATCGCCAAACACGCGCAGCTTGAGCAACTTGGCCAGCAGCTTGTCAGCCTCGGCGGTGGTGTCGCCCTGCTCGGCGCAAACCAGCACCAGAAAGCCGCGACCGATTTCCCCGACCACGGCACCATCGACCGTGACGCTGGCGCGCAGCACGCGCTGCACTAACGCTTGCATGCGTGGCCCGTGCTGTGCCTTTGCGCAAGGCGCGATAACAGCACGCTCACGCCAGGGTCACCCGGACAAACTTGCGCTTGCCCACCTGCAGCACGTAGGTGCCCGCGCCCAGTTTGAGGCCCTTGTCGCTCACCACCGTGCTGTCGACTCGCACGCCGCCGCCGTCGATCAGCCGGTTGCCCTCGCCGGTGCTGGCGGCCAAGCCCGTGGACTTGAGCAGCGCACCGATGCCCAGCGCGGTGCCGCCCTCGCCCAAAGACAGCGTGCGTTCGGCAATCTCGTCCGGGATGCCACCTTGGCTGCGGTGGATAAAGTCCTGCTCAGCAGCATCGGCTGCGGCCGCGCTGTGAAAGCGTGCAGTGATTTCCTTGGCCAGCGCCACTTTGGCGTCCTTGGGGTTGCGCCCGGCCGCTACCTCTGCCTTGAGCGCTGCAATGGCGGCCTCGCTTTGGAAACTCAGCAGCATGTACCACTTCCACATCAGCACGTCGGAGATGCTCAGCACCTTGGCAAACATGGTGTTGGGGTCTTCGGAGATGCCGATGTAGTTGTTCTTGCTTTTGGACATCTTCTCGACACCGTCCGTGCCCTCCAACAGCGGCATCGTCAAGATGCACTGAGGCTCCTGGCCGTACTCGGCTTGCAAGGTGCGCCCCATCAGCAGGTTGAACTTTTGGTCGGTGCCGCCCAGCTCCAGGTCGGACGTGAGTGCCACGCTGTCGTAGCCCTGCATCAACGGGTACAAAAACTCGTGCACTGCGATGGGCGTGCCCGCGGCATAGCGTTGGTGAAAGTCGTTGCGCTCCATCATGCGCGCCACCGTATAGCGGCTAGCCAGTGCAATCATGCCGCGCGCGCCCAGCGGATCGCTCCATTCGCTGTTGTAGCGAATTTCGGTTTTGGCGGGGTCCAGCACCAGGCTGGCTTGGCGGTAGTAGGTTTCAGCGTTTTGCTTGATTTGCTCAGGGGTGAGCGGCGGGCGGGTGGAATTGCGGCCACTGGGGTCACCAATCATGCTGGTGAAGTCGCCAATCAAGAAGATGACCGTGTGGCCCAGGTCTTGGAGCTGGCGCATTTTGTTGAGCACCACCGTGTGCCCGAGGTGGATATCGGGCGCCGTCGGGTCCAGACCGAGTTTGATGCGCAGCGGCACGCCCGTGGCCTCCGACTTGGCCAACTTTTTAACCCATTCATCTTGGGGAATCAGTTCCTCGCAACCACGCAGCGTGACTGCCAGCGCCTCCCTGACGTTGTCGCTGACCGCTGTAGTGGGAGTGAGGGCTTGATTCATAAGGGATTTTGGGAGTCCATGGTCGCCGGGCCGCTATACTGCGGCCTCGCTTTTGCAAGGCACAGACAACCCGGCCGGGATTTTAGTCTTGCAACACCCCACTATCGGAGACGCCACCTTGAAGCACATGCGGGTTTTGGCCGCCATGGCAATCGCAGAATCTGCCCAACGGTGGATGCATGCGCACCCGCGCCGGGCGATGGCCTTGGTGGCAGCCTTGCTGCTAAGCGGCAGTGGCTTCACCTTCGCCGTTGCCACCTTGAGCCCCGATGCCGCCGACCTTCCGGTGCAATCCGTGGTCGAAGATGTGCTGCTTCCAGACTTGTCTGCCGCGCCAAGCGCTCTAGAAGCGCAGACCCTCACGCTGTTCCGCTCGGGCCAGACCCGGTCCAGCGACACGGCAGAAACCCTGCTCAAACGCTTGGGCGTATTGGACTCACAGGCTGCTGCGTTTTTGCGAAGCGACGCCAGCGCCCGCCAAGCGCTGCTGGGCCGCAGCGGCCGCAACCTCACGGCCGAAGCCGATGATGCCAACCGGCTGCTGACCCTCACCGCACGCTGGAGCGCCCAAGACGACGGCACATTCAGCCGCCTGACGGTGCAAAGGACCGACGCTGGTTTCACCTCCACGCTGGAAAACCTGCCCCTGACCGCGTCTTCGCGGCTAGCCAGCGGCAGCATCAGCACCTCCTTGTTTGCCAGCACCGACGAAGCCCGCATTCCTGACACGGTGGCGGTCCAGTTGGCCGACATTTTTTCGGGTGACATCGATTTCCACCGGGCCTTGCGCAAGGGTGACCGTTACTCGGTGGTCTACGAGACCCTGGAAGGCGATGGCGAGCCACTGCGCGCCGGTCGGGTGTTGGCGGCAGAGTTCGTCAACAACGGAAAGGTCCACCAAGCCATGTGGTTCCAGGAGGCGCCTGTCGGCGGCGCCGCCAGTGCTGCACCCAGCAACCGAGCCAGGGGCGCTTACTACACCTTGCAAGGCGAAAGCTTGCGCCGCGCCTACCTCGCATCGCCTCTGGAGTTTTCTCGGGTAAGCAGCGGCTTTCAGATGCGCTTTCATCCCATCCTCAAGACATGGCGGGCGCACTTGGGCGTGGACTATGCAGCCGCCACCGGTACTCCGGTGCGCGCCGTGGGTGACGGCGTCGTGGACTTTGCAGGCTGGCAAAACGGCTTTGGCAATGTAGTCATCGTCAAGCACCAGCGCGGCCACCAAACCGTGTACGCCCATCTCAGCAAGATCTCGGTGCGGCGCGGCCAAAGCGTGGCGCAGGGCCAAAACATCGGTGCTGTTGGCGCTACCGGCTGGGCCACCGGCCCCCATTTGCACTTTGAGTTCCGGGTCAACGGTGTCCACGAAGACCCGCAAATCATTGCCCGCCAAAGCGAGTCGGTGCCAGTGAGCGCCGCACTCAGGCCACTCTTCAACCAAGCTGCCCGACAAGTCGGAGCCCAGTTGGCGGCAGCGGCACAGATGCAAGCCAGCCGCGTTGAATAAGGCAAGCGCGGGCCGGCCTGTGTCCCTCAAGCCAGAGCTGTACATCGGTCTCATGTCGGGCACCTCGCTTGACGGCGTGGACGGTGTGTTAGTGGATTTCGCTGGCGACACCATCCAAGTACAGCAGCATGCCACGCTGGCGTTTCCCGAGTCCCTGCGAGCCGAGTTTCTGGCGCTCAACACCGGCACCACCGACGAGTTGCACCGCGCGGCTTTGGCTGGCAACGCGCTCGCGCGCTTGTACGCGCAGGTGGTAGCCGAGTTGCTGGCGCGCAGTGGGAAGGCGACCCACAGCATTGTTGCGGTCGGGGCCCATGGGCAGACGGTGCGCCACCGCCCTCGGGATTTTGACGCCACTGGCTACACCCTGCAGATCAACCAGCCAGCTCTGCTGTCCGAGCTGTGTGGCATGGACGTGGTGGCTGACTTTCGCAGCCGCGACCTCGCTGCTGGTGGCCAGGGAGCGCCGCTGGTTCCACCGTTTCACGCCGCCTTTTTTGGCACACCGGGAGTCAACACAGCGGTGCTCAACATCGGTGGCATCTCCAATCTCACCGTCTTGCGCCCACCTGGCGGTAGCGCGTTGTTGGGTTTTGACTGCGGCCCGGGCAATGCCTTGCTGGACGGTTGGTGCGCCTCCCACACCGGCAAGGCTTACGACGACAACGGCAGCTGGGCGGCCAGCGGACAGGTTCTGCCCGCGCTGCTAGAACGCATGCTTGCCGAGCCATTCTTTGCACTTGCCCCGCCGAAAAGCACGGGGCGCGATCTTTTCAACCGCGAATGGCTGGACCGGCAATTGGCGCAAACCACATCTCCGCAGCGCCCACAAGACGTGCAAGCCACGCTAACCGAGTTGACCGCGCAGGTGTGCGCGGACAGCGTGCTGCGCCACGCGCCAGGGTGCGATACCTTGGTGGTTTGTGGTGGTGGCGCACTCAACGGCTGCCTGATGCAGCGCATCGCGGCACGCTTGGCCCCCAAAGCTGTCATCAGCTCGGAGGCACGTGGGCTGCCCCCCCTGCAAGTGGAAGCCACCGCGTTTGCCTGGCTGGCGCGCCAAGCGGTGCTGCGCAAACCGATTGCACTAGAAAGCGTTACGGGCGCACGAGGCGCCCGTATTCTTGGAGCCATCTACCATGCTTGAGGGCGCTGGCTGTGGCTCAGGTAGAGAACGAAGAGCCACAACCGCAGGTGGTGGTGGCGTTGGGGTTCTTGATCACAAACTGTGCGCCCTGCAGGTCTTCTTTGTAGTCGATCTCCGCGCCCACCAGGTACTGGTAGCTCATGGCGTCAATCAGCAAGGACACACCGTTCTTGGTCATGGTGGTGTCGTCTTCGTTGGTGATTTCATCGAAGGTGAAGCCGTACTGGAAACCCGAACAGCCGCCGCCCTGCACGAACACCCGCAGCTTGAGTTCCGGGTTGCCCTCCTCTGCAATCAGGTCGGCTACTTTGGCCGCGGCACTGTCGGTAAACAGAATGGGGGCCGGCATGTCGGTGTGGATAGCCTCTGCAACTGCGCTCATGGGTGACTCCGGTCAATTTGAATTCGGCAATAGTACAGCAAATCGCTCGGGAATAGATTCAGGGGTTGTTTGCCGCTAGCTTCAGCGTGGGCTTTTCATCGCCCTCGATGGCGGGGCGCAGCTGCCCGCTGATCAAGGCTCCTTGGTGCATCTCCAGCGCGGCGTAATGCACATCCCCTTCAATGCGGGCCTTGGGCTGCAGTTCGAGCATTTGCCGGGCGTGCACCGGTCCCTTGATGCTGCCATTGACGATGATGTGGTCGGCACTGACTTCGCCGACGATCTTGGCCGACTCGGACACGACCAGGATGCTGGGCTGATCTTCCGAGGCACGCACGTTTCCGTTGACCTCACCGTCCACCCGCAAACCTGCGGAGAACGCGATGTGGCCGTTGATGTGGCTACCTTGGGCGATCAGACTTCGGATGGGCGGCTGCTTTTTCTTGTTGAACATGGTGCACCTTCGGTTGACTTACAGCTTGATGGTTTGGGTGGACTTCGGCACGTTACCTTGCAGCACCTTGGCAGAAACACTCTTCAGTACAACTTGGGGCGGCAGCTCAAACACCCCCTCAAGACGACCGTATTGCTTGAGCGTGATCGCTTGCGGGCCGCCAGGCAAGGCCGATGACCAAGGCTTGCCATTTTGCAGACCGACAAAGGTGATGTCCAGCGTCCCGCTGAACTCAAGCGCGTTGCGGTTGGCTTGAATCACCAGCACCTGCCAGCGCACCGCACTGCCGCCTTGCAGCTCGGCCTGCAGGCCGCGAATGGCCACACTACCGGTGCCGGTCGAGGGAATCAGCTTTTCAAAAAAGCCCAGGTCGTCGCGCAAGCGCCGGTTCTCTGCCTCGGTTTGCTTGACCTGCAACAGGAGTTGCTCCTTGGAGGCCTTCTCGGCAGTCACCAAGGTGTCTGCGGTGTTGGCGATGGACTGCGCTTGGTCACGCTGCTCCTGGGTTTTGCTCAGTTCGGATTGCAGCGCCTGCACCTGGGCTTGGAGCTGCAACACCTGTTCGCGGCTGCCACCTTCCAACCCGGCAATGTCCTTGCCAAACTCGAAGGCCCACAAACCAATGGCCGCACAAAACCCAAACACGATCGCCACCACCGCCCAGCGAAACGGCCAGGGCAATGCGCTGCGCACCGCCATGCTGGGGGCGCTGATCGTGAGGCGGCGGCGAAGCAGTCGAAGTCGCATGGGGGACGGAGTCTAGCAGTACCAAAAAACAAAAAGTCCGCCGGAGTGAGCACCCGGGCGGACTGTGCAGTTGCCAGCAACTGCGGCGGACGTTAGCGCTTGGAGAACTGCTTGCGACGGCGGGCGCCGTGGAAGCCGACCTTCTTGCGCTCAACTTCGCGGGCGTCACGTGTGACAAAACCTGCTTGGCTCAACACTGGCTTGAGGCTGGCGTCGTAGTCGATCAGAGCACGGGTGATACCGTGGCGGGTTGCGCCGGCTTGGCCGGATTCACCACCACCTGCCACATTGACCATGATGTCGAAGCTCTCAGCATGGTTGGTCAGCAGCAGGGGCTGCTTGCAAATCATGATGGAAGTTGCACGGCCAAAGAAGTTCTCTATGGGCTTGCCGTTGACCACGATCTGGCCAGAGCCTTTTTTCAGAAACACACGGGCGACGCTGGATTTGCGACGGCCGGTGCCATTGTTCCATTCACCGATCATTTGGCAGACTCCCGTTGAACTGCGCTTGCCGAGATGCCCGCAATGTTCAGGACTTTGGGCTGTTGGGCGGTGTGGGGATGCTCTGCACCGCTGTACACCTTGAGCTTCTTGATCATGGCGTAACCCAAGGGGCCTTTGGGCAGCATGCCCTTGACGGCTTTTTCCAGGGCACGGCCTGGGAACTTGGACTGCATGTCGCGGAAGTTGATGGCGGAGATGCCACCGGGGTAGCCGGAGTGGCTGTAGTAGACCTTGTCGATCGGCTTGGCACCGGTGACACGCAGGCGAGCTGCGTTGATGACAACGATGAAATCACCGGTGTCGACGTGAGGCGTGTAAATGGCCTTGTGTTTGCCGCGCAAACGGAGAGCAACTTCACTGGCTACTCGTCCGAGGACCTTGTCGGTCGCGTCAATCACAAACCATTCGTGCACGACCTCAGCGGGTTTTGCGCTGAAAGTGGACATGAATTTCTCTTTAACTGAGTTGGTTTGGTGGGCTCTTTTCCACGGTCGGCACTCCTCTGCTGGGAATCTCTTAGGTGGGGTGGGTGCTGGCACATGGCGCAAGGCCGGTGCCAGCACTGCTTCGCCGCGGAACCACACAATCGCTGCGAAGCCCACGAGTATACAAACGAAAGTGGCGCCTGGGGTGCCTTTTTAGTGGACGCGGTACCATGCCCCCCATGTTCAGTTACCGCCACGCCTTTCACGCCGGCAACCATGCCGACGTCCTCAAACACACGGTGGTGCTGGCCGTTCTTCGCCACATGGTGCAAAAAGACACCGCGCTGACCGTGTTCGACACCCATGCCGGCGCCGGCCTGTACCGGCTCGACGGCGACTATGCCCGCACCAGCGCGGAGGCGGCTGAGGGTTTCTTAAAGCTCGTGGCCAGTGCGCCACTGGACACGCTGACCCCGGTGCTGCGCGACTACGTGGACATGGTGGCCCGCTTCAACGCCACACCCGGACAGTGGATGGTGTACCCAGGTTCGCCGTTCATCCTGCAACACCTGTTGCGAGACCGCGACAAGCTCAAGCTCTGCGAGTTGCATCCCACCGATTCCAAGACGCTTGCCGCCAACATCGCACAGCTGGACGCGGGTCGCCAGGTGGCAGTCTTGCGCGAGGATGGTTTTGAGGCCCTGAAGAAGTTTTTGCCGCCACCCTCGCGCCGCGCGCTGGTGCTGTGCGACCCGAGCTATGAAGTGAAGAACGACTACGCCCGCGTGCAGACCATGGTGGCCGACGCAATGCAACGCTTTGCCACCGGCACCTACGTGGTGTGGTACCCCATCATTCCCAGGCCCGAGGCGCACGACGTGCCGAAAAAACTCAAGACATTGGCCACCAAACTGGGTAAACCCTGGCTGAGCGCCACGCTCACCGTCAAGTCCAGCAAGCTAACCCAAGACAGCAACGGCGAGGAAGTGCGCCCCGGCCTGCCTGCCAGCGGCATGTTCATCATCAACCCGCCGCACACGCTCAAGGCCGCACTGCAAGTGGCCCTGCCCCAACTCGCCAAATTGCTCGGGCAAGACCAGCACGCAAGCTCTACGCTCGAAGCCGCAGGCTAGGCTCGGTGCGCGGGATGGAGAGGCCCAGGCGATCGCACAGGGCCAACACCGGCGCACTCTGGTTCATGGTGTAGAAATGCAACGCTGGTACGCCCACCGATAGCAACTGGTCGCACAGGTCGCTCACCACGTCCAGGCCAAAGGACTTGATCGACTCGATGTCGTCACCGTAGCCCTCCAGGCGCAGGCGAATCCAGCGGGGAATCTCGGCACCGCAGGCGTCCGAAAACCGCATGAGTTGCGTGCAGTTGGTAATCGGCATGATGCCGGGAACGATGGGCACATCCACACCCAGCGCCTGCACATCGTCGACGAACCGGAAGTACGCGTCGGAGTTGAAGAAGTACTGGGTGATGGCCGAGTTCGCACCGGCTTTCACCTTGGTGGCGAATGCCTGCAAATCTGCGCCTGATGTGGCGGATTGCGGGTGGATCTCGGGATAGGCCGCCACCTCAACCGAGAAGTAGTCCCCGGTTTCCGCACGGATGAAGGCAACCAAATCGCTGGCATACCGAAACTCACCCGCCGGGCCATAGCCCGTGGGCAAGTCGCCGCGCAGCGCCACGATGCGCTTGACCCCCATGGTTTGGAGCTGGCCCAGTTGGGAACGCACGGTGGCGCGGGTGGCGCCTATGCAAGAGAAGTGCGATGCGGCCTGGGCTCCTTCCGACAGCATTTCGCGCAAGGTGGCGAAGGTGCCCTCTTGCGTGCTGCCGCCAGCGCCATAGGTCACGGAGCAAAAGGCCGGTTGCAGCGGGTACAGGTTGTGGCGCACCGCGCGCAACTTGGCCGCGGACTCAGGAGTTTTTGCCGGAAAAAATTCCAAGCTTATAGGTGTACGGTAACCCGACATGGTCGTTGCACCTTGTTGATAAAAAGCGGCACAGCGCATAGGCTGCGCCGCAGATTCAGCCAGCGTGTGTGGCACACATCAAAAACTCGCGGTTTCCGTCTCCGCCCGCAATGGGCGAATCCAACCACGCGGTCACGTCCAGCCCCAGATCGGCGCAAGCGTTTCGCAAGCGCGTCTCCACGGTGGCGTACAGGGCGGCGTCTTTGACGATGCCGCCTTTGCCCACTTGGGGGGGCTGCAATTCAAACTGCGGTTTGACCAAGGTCAGCAGCGTGCCGCCGGGCTTGAGCAAAGGGACCACTGCGGGCAGCACCAAGGTCTGCGAGATGAACGACAGGTCGGCCACGATCAAGTCAAAGGCCGGCGTGAAGTCGGCACGGCCTGCGCTGGCCTCCACCAGATCCTCGGCGGTCAGTGCGCGGGCGTTGATCCCCTCCACGCACAGCACCCGCGGATGGCTGCGCAGGCTGGGATGCAACTGCGCGCTACCCACATCCACACCGACCACCAAGGCAGCGCCGCTTTGCAGCAGGCAGTCGGTAAAGCCACCGGTCGATTGCCCCACGTCCAAACACGTCCAACCCTGCACCGACAAACCTAGCGCCCGCAGCGCGGCCTCCAGCTTGAGGCCACCGCGCGACACGTAACGCGCCTCGGAGTCATCCAGCAGCCGAACCTGAGCGTCCTCAGGCACCTCGTCGCCGTTTTTGGCAACCCGGCGCCACTGCGCGTTGTGCTGCCACTCGACGCCGTCAGCGATCAGGCGCTGGGCCTGCGAGCGCGTACTGGCCAGCCCCCGCTGCACCAGCAATTGGTCTATCCGCATGCGCGGCTTAGTAGCGGTAGGTGTTGGCCTTGTAGGGGCCAGCCTTGCTCACGCCAATGTAGGCGGCCTGCTCGTCGGACAGCTCGGTCAGCATCGCGCCCACTTTTTTGAGGTGCAGACGCGCCACTTTTTCGTCCAGGTGTTTGGGCAGGGTGTAGACCTTGCCCGGCTTGTATTCCTTGGCTTTGGTGAACAACTCGATCTGCGCAATCGTCTGGTTGGCAAAGCTGGACGACATCACAAAACTGGGGTGACCGGTGCCGCAACCCAGGTTCACCAAGCGGCCCTTGGCCAATAGGATGATGCGCTTCTCGGGCTTGGCGCCCTTGCCCTTGGTGGCCGGGAAAATCACATGGTCCACCTGGGGCTTGATTTCTTCCCACTTGAGCTTCTCCAGCGACGCCACATCGATCTCGTTGTCAAAGTGGCCGATGTTACAAACGATGGCCTGGTCCTTCATCGCCTGCATGTGCTTGAAAGTGATGACGTTCTTGTTGCCCGTGGCCGACACAAAAATGTCGGCCTTGTCGGCGGCGTAGTCCATGGTCACCACTTTGTAGCCTTCCATCGCCGCTTGCAGCGCGTTGATGGGATCGATCTCGGTCACCCACACTTGGGCAGACAGCGCACGCAGCGCCTGGGCCGAGCCCTTGCCCACGTCGCCGTAACCGGCGACCACGGCCACCTTGCCGGCAATCATCACGTCGGTGGCGCGCTTGATGGCGTCCACCAAGGATTCGCGGCAGCCGTAGAGGTTGTCGAACTTGCTCTTGGTCACCGAGTCATTCACATTGATAGCCCGAAACGCGAGCGTGCCCTTGGCCGACATTTCGTTGAGGCGCAGCACGCCGGTGGTGGTTTCCTCGGTCACGCCGATGATGGCCTTGAGGCGGCGGCTGTACCAGGTGGGGTCAATCTTGAGCTTGGCGCGGATGGAGTTGAACAAGCAAATCTCTTCTTCACTGCCCGGCTTGGCCAGCACCTTGATGTCCTTCTCGGCGCGCGCGCCCAGGTGCATCAGCAAGGTAGCGTCGCCGCCGTCATCCAGAATCATGTTGGGGCCCTCGGTCTTGCTGCCCTTGGGTCCGAACTCAAAAATGCGGTGGGTGAACTCCCAGTAGTCCACCAGGCTCTCGCCCTTGTAGGCAAACACCGGCGTGCCCTGCGCCACCAGCGCTGCAGCCGCGTGGTCTTGGGTCGAGAAGATGTTGCATGAGGCCCAGCGCACCTCGGCGCCCAAGGCCTGCAAGGTCTCCACCAGCACGCCGGTCTGGATGGTCATGTGCAGCGAGCCGGTGATGCGCGCGCCCTTCAAAGGCTGCGCCTTGGCGAACTCCTCGCGAATGGCCATCAGGCCCGGCATTTCCGTCTCGGCAATGGTCAGCTCTTTGCGGCCCCACTGCGCCAAGCTCAGGTCGGCAATTTTGTAATCTTCGGTTTTGGCAAATTTCAGTACGCCCATGCTTCACTCCACAAATGATTTTGAGAGCCACTGCGTACGGAAGAGCCTGCAAAAAAAGGGCTCACCCGACTGTGCAGTGGGTGAGCGCCGTTGGTGCGGTGGCTCTGGAAGAACCACCGGGTCCGAGCCTCATTCACTTTGCGTGAACTGCAACGCTCCTCGGATGAGGCGGATTATAGGGGGGGCCTCTAAAATCACTGCTTTCCCCCACGCATCCCCTCCATGTCCTTCCTCGCCGAGACGCGTCGCCGTCGTACCTTTGCCATCATTTCTCACCCCGACGCCGGCAAAACCACGCTGACCGAAAAGCTGCTGCTGTTCTCCGGCGCGATCCAGATTGCGGGCTCGGTCAAGGCGCGCAAAGCCAGCCGCCACGCCACCTCGGACTGGATGGAGATCGAAAAGCAGCGCGGTATTTCGGTGGCATCCAGCGTGATGCAAATGCTGTACCGCGACCACGTCATCAACCTGCTCGACACCCCCGGCCACAAAGACTTTTCCGAAGACACCTACCGCGTGCTCACTGCCGTGGACTCGGCGCTGATGGTGATTGATGCGGCCAATGGTGTGGAGGCGCAGACGCGGCGCTTGATCGAGGTCTGCCGCCAGCGCAACACGCCCATCATCACCTTTGTGAACAAGATGGACCGCGAGGTGCGCGAGCCGCTGGACATCCTTGACGAGATCGAGCGCGAACTGGGCATGCCCTGCGTGCCCATGACCTGGCCGGTGGGCCAGGGCAAGCTGTTTGGCGGCATCATCAATTTGCGCACCCAGGCGATGACGGTGTTCGAGTCCGGCAGCGAGCGCCGCCCGCAAGACTTTGACACCGTGCCGCTCAACGATGCGGCCTCGCTGCAAACCCGCTTTGGCCACGAGTGGACCACCGCCACCGAGAGCATGGAACTGGCCACGGGCGCATCCCCGGCTTGGGATTTGCAGGCCTTTTTGGCGGGCAAGCAAACCCCGGTGTTCTTTGGCTCAGGCGTGAATAACTTTGGTGTGATGGAGGTGCTGGACGCCCTGGTCGACCTGGCCCCGCCGCCACAAAGCCGCACCAGCACCACACTCGTCAACCGCCAGCCAGTGGTCAAAGAGGTACAGCCTGCCGACGACGCCTTCAGCGGCGTGGTATTCAAGGTGCAGGCCAATATGGACGCCAACCACCGCGACCGCATTGCCTTTGTGCGCATGGCCAGCGGCAAGTACACGCCGGGCATGAAACTCAAGGTCATGCGCACCGCCAAAGAGCTGCGCCCCACCAGCGTGGTCACCTTCATGAGCCAGCGGCGCGAGGCGGTGGAAGAAGCCTACGCTGGCGACATCGTGGGCTTCACCACCCACGGCGGCGTGCAGCTGGGCGACACCATCACCGACGGCTCGGTGAACCTGATGTACACCGGCCTGCCCTTTTTTGCGCCGGAGATGTTCATGACCGTGGTGCTGAAAAACCCGCTGCGCACCAAGCAACTTCAGCAAGGTCTGGCGCAGCTCGGCGAAGAAGGCGCCATCCAGGTCTTCAAGCCCGAGATGGGCGGCAACATGCTGCTGGGTGCGGTGGGCCAGTTGCAGTTTGAAGTGGTGCAGCACCGCCTCAAAGGCGAGTACGACGCCGACATCCGCCTAGAAGGCAGCCAGTACACCGGCGCGCGCTGGATCACCGCCGACACGCCCAAAGAACTGCAAGAGTTTGTCAACGCCTACCCGCAACGCATGGCGCGTGACGCCGCCGACACTTTGGCCTATTTGTGCACCAGCCCGTATGACGTGCGGCTGGCGCAGGAGCGCTTTCCCAAGATTCACTTTCACCCGCTGCGTGAGCATGCGGGCTTGGCGCTGCAAAGCGCAGGCTAAGCCACACCGCCCCAACCCAGCCACCACGCCGGGCAACCGTGGCCAGCCGCGACTAGTGCGCAAGGCGAACACCCTGGGCCCAAGGGGGCCGCAGGTGCTCGCCATGCCTGACGTTTAGAAGGTGCTCACCACCAGACGGCCTTCTTCCAGCAAACGTGTCAAGAACACCGTGTTGTCTTCCACCGCAGGGTACTGGTCGGGCAGGTTGGTTGATCCGTCGGCGATCGTCACCAACTGGCCATACAAGCTGCCGCCACCGCCTTCGCTGGCACCGTCCCGGTCCACCCAGATCTGCAAGTCCTGCTTGCCGGTCTGGAAGTTGGTGACCTTGCGCACATCAATAAAGCCGCCGCTGATGAGTCTTGCGGCATCCACTGCCGCATCGCCAGTGGCCCTGAAGTTGGTTTCGAACAGCAGGGACAAGTCAATGCGGTCGTTGTTGGCCTGGTTAGTGTGGTTGAAGGTAAAGTCGGTGATCACATCGCCCGAGGTACCACCCAGTGAACCTGCCGCGCCGGAACCTGTGATCTCATTGCGGTACAGGAAGGTATCTGAGCCCAATCCGCCGGTCAGAATATCGCCACCCAGGCCGCCAATGATCAGGTCAGCACCGCTGGTTCCAGTAATGAAGTCCACGCCAGTGCCACCCATGAAGGTCACGCCCCGGGCTTGCTCAGCGGCGCTCAGGGTAGCGCCATTGAGTGTGTCACCGCCGTTGGTGCCCAAGAGCCAGGTGTTGTGCCTGAAACCGCGTCCGGCCTCGTCGGAGACGTCACCGTTGTAGGTGATCTTGGCTGCCACGTTCAACGGACCGGTCAGGGTCAAGGCCACACCCTGGCGCAGGTTCACCGACGTGGCCGACAGCACCACCAGCTGCGAGGACGGGAACGTCTGGATCGAGAAGTTGCCGCCCAACATCGAGCCACCCGTCATCGCGTGGTCAAAGGTGATCTGCACCTGGTTGAGCGCTGCCACCGTCTTGAATGACACCGCCTCGGGCATGCGGTCGCCACCGTTGGTGTAGAGGTCATAGGCCTGGTTATCGATGGACTGGCTGAACTTGCGGTCGTACCAGCTATCGTTGTACTTGTACACACCCTCGACACCAAAATTGTCGGCAAAGCCGGTAGCCCGCACCACATCTTCCTTGCCCAGGCGCATTTCCAGCACATTGGTTTCCGAGAGGGCACGCACATCGTTGGCCGCAACCGTCACCACCTGGCGGCGGTTATCGGTTTCGCCGTGTTGCACCAGGTCGATTTTCTCGATGCCCAGCAGCCGGTGGTAGCCCGCATCATTGACGCGGTTGTTGTCCGCGGTGATACCCGACATGCCGCGGTAGTTGCTGGCAAAGTCAGCCAAGGTCACCACGCTGCGGCCGGCAAAGCCCGGCGCCAACTTCAGCGTGTCGTTGCCCAGGCCGCCGTCGATGTGGCGGAACGCCCAATCCTTGATGTTCACCACATCGTTGCCCGAGCCGGTGTTGACATAGTCGGCACCTCCGGTTGTCACCGTGTCGTCACTTACCCTGCCCACCATGATCAGACTCTGGTCAATCAAGGTGCCAGGCACGTTACTCACCGCGAGGTCGTACACGTTGTTATTGGCGGTGGCAGCGCGCTGTGCCACCACCGAACCGGTGCTTTGGTACTTGGCACCCAGGTAGGCACCCACCTCTTGCTGGTAGGCCCAACCAGTGGACACGGTGATGTTGATCTGGTCACCCACAATGCCCGGACCGCCACCAATACGGAAGCGGCGCCTTCCATCGTCTATCGAAAAACTCTCATAGTTCACGCCGGCCAAGGGGACCCAGGCGTTCGGTATGAAATCGCTGCCACCTTGGGTGATGTTGAAGCGCATCTGGTTGTAGCCATTCAGGCGGTAGTTTGTCACCGCCGCAGTGGCCATTTGCCAGGCACCCACCGAGACCACGTTGGTCATGTCGCCCCACCAGTTCCAGTGGTTCCACATGCGCGTGGTGCTGCTGCCACCGCCGAAGAAGTTCTGCATGTTGGTGCCGCCCATCCAGCGCGTATACGGTGCGATGGTGGTGACCGGGCCGCCGACCACGTTGCCTGCCACATAGGACACCGGTGTGGAGTTGGTGGTGAACCGGTATATCGGCACCTCCATCATGGTCTGGGTGCTCTGTGTCGTGGGCTTGAACATCGAGAAGTTGGTGTAGCCCGCCCCCGCAATGCTGGTGTCGGTGGCAAACCGCGCCATGGTGGCCGGTTGGTACAGGTAGGCGCCGTTGACCTTGGTCTCATAGAACCCGTTGCCGTTGCCCGTCACCAAGTAGGCGTGCCCGGTGAGCACATCCACGATCTTGGTGTTGCCTGTTTCCCCGGTCGACACGGTAAGCCCACCCGCGCTGGCCTTCCAGGTTTGCACCATGGTGCCATCAGCTTGCACGATGGCGTCGGGGTCAAACCAGTGGATCTTGCCGGCGTACTTGGCCTCTTGCGACCAGTGGCTGGTGTCGACGGCCACATAGACACTGCGTGGCGCAGAGGTAACAGTCACACCGCCACGGGTGATGGTGGTGCTCAGTGTGCGCTCACCATCGGCACCCCACTGGCTGCCGTTCACGTCGAAAGTGATGTTGGCCTGGCCGTTGGTGGCCACCGTTTGGGTGCCCACCTTGATGCCGTCCACAAACAACTCCACCACATCGCCGGACACCGCCTTGGTGAGGTTGACCTTGACCGGGGTAGCCGCAGTGGTGCTGGTGATGACGTTGTCGTCACTGACGTTGTCGATGATGGGCCTGCGAGCCTCGGTCATCAGGTTGGCAGGCACGGTGCCCACCGTCGGCGTGGCCTGGCCGCTGCCGTTGTCGTTACCGGCTTGGTCGAAGACCTTGCGGGCCTCCATGGTGAACGGTTGGCCGGGGGTGATGGTGGCACCGGTGCCCAAGCGCACATTCCACACCTGCGCAAAGCCATTTTCCGAGCCCACCGGCGTCACCAGCGGGTTGGTACCAAACGAGGCTGGCAGTGCACTGAAGGTGAATGCCACGTTCTCGGTGAAGCGAATCTGCACGGTGTCGCCGGCATTGAGGATGCCGTCGTTGTTGGCATCGGACAGCAGGGACACATCCCGAACGTCACCCACCTTCACATCCAGGCGAAGCTGCTTGGGCGCGGAGAACACCGAGCTCAGGCTGCCGTCGGCCGTGGTGGTTTGCGCAGTCATTTGCTTCAGGCCTTCGGTCTCACCGGCCCAAGCAGAGGCTGGCAGGTCCACCCACTGGCTGGTCGAGATCCACCAATTGGATATCACCTCGTTGGGGAAGTTCTGCGAAATCGAGTTGGCCTTGTACACCACGTTGGCCACGGTCGTGGGATCGATCGGCAAACCCGTAGCTGCGTTCACAAATGCGCCGGTGAACACCAAGGTCGAAGGATTGGGCGTTGCGTCACCGGTGGCGGTCAACAGCACCTCCACCGGGGGCGGAGTCACACCCGCTACGGCCTTGAAGGTCACCGTCAGCCGTGCCGTCACCTTGGCACCAGCCTGCAGGCTATGGCCAGATCCCCACCCCGAATTCCCACCGAACTGGTTCTCCCAATTCACTTGGTGGAACAGGGTGATCTCGCTGATGCCCATGGTGGTGGGCGTGCCGGCCGGTTTGCCATCGACAAACAGCTGCAGCTTGCGCCCGGCAGCACTCAGCGCATCGGCCAAGCTCTGGGTGTAGAGCACCCGGTTGGGGTTGCTGCGGCTGTACTGCACCGTGTCCTCGGTGCCGGCAATCGGGTTGAGGTTTTGGTCAAGCAAGCGGGTGGTCATGACCGAGCCATCGACAAAGGTGTCTGCCTTGACCACCACACTGGTGTCGAACTGGGTGGTGATGACCGGGGCGTTCGGGCCCGTGGTAAGCACAGTAATGGCTGGGTCCAGCGTCAGGTTGGACGGAACCGTGTCCCAGAAGAAGTTGTTGCCAGAGCTCATCGGCCGGTTGGTGGTGACGGTATAGGTCATCCGGGTGAACCCGGTGGACGCTGTATCTGCCGTGCCCACCGTGGACAAAGCGCTAACGTCCTCCCAACGGTAGAGGTCGGTAAAGTAAACCCTTACCGTCGCACCCGACCGCGCGCCGCTGGCCAAGCGCACCGTGTTAGGAAAGTCCAGGGTCAAGTTGACCGTGGTCTGCAATGTGTTGTTGGCTGGCGTCGCGCTGTAAGTGCCGGTGCTCGTGATCTTGAGGCCCGAGCTGGTCAGGCCCGACGGGTCCAAGGTCTGCGGCACCATAAAGGCGGCCAGGTTCATGTCGTTGTTGTAGGTCACCGACACCACGTTGCTCAAGTCGGTGATCTCTTTGCTGGTGAACTTGTAGCGGTTGGTCGCAGTGGCCTGGGTATCCGGGGTGCCGGTCGACCACACCGTGATGTTGCGCGCGCTTCCGTCCAGGAAAGTTACGCGCACCGACGCTGAAACCGCTTGGCCCTGCAACAGTTTCGCCTCTTTGTTCAGCGTCAAATCCAAGGTCAGGAAATTGGCACGCGGCAAGGTTTCGTCCGCCACCACGCCGTTGACCAGGGTTTGCAGCAGTCCACCTTTCGCAGCATTGAGCTGGCTTGCGGTATTGGTGTCGGTGAAGCTCAACCGGGAGACGTTGCTGGCCTCCTCCAAGTTGATGCGGTTGTCCGACATGATGTCCACCGGCGGCGTGGGCAGACCCGGCACCGAAATGCTCGGGATGGTCAACACCTGGTTGATCGTTGCCTGGTTACCACCCGCGTCCACAATGCTGCTGCGGCTGATGGTGATGGTGTTGCCCTGCACCATGGTGCTGTCGGAGTCCAGGAACAGCCGGAACTTGGTGGCGTAAAACTGGCCATTGATGGACGTACTGTCCACCGCCTCGATGCGGAAGTCCGTCCCCAGGCTCCTGCCAGAGGTGGGCGTGTACGCAGCCCGGTTGGTCAACAAATTGACCGCCACCGGCTCGGCAAAGGTGACCAGCAGGCCGTCGTTGTTGGCGCCATCGCCGTTGCCATCGAACAGCGTGAGCGCTGGCAAGGCGTCGATCTTCTCGTAGGCGGTGACCGTCGCACCCTGCTCCAGCTGGGCACCCCACAGGAACACCGAGGGCTTGAGTCCGTCGCCTGTGATGTTGGAAATCGAACCGCTAGTTGGGACCGAGAGCGCCCAGAAGGTATTGGTGGTGGTGCTACTTGCGGTGAAAGTCAGACTTACTCGCCACCAGTCGGTGCCCTCCACCTGCGACTTGCTGGCCGACAGGAACTCCGATTCGCCGCTGCGTGGCGTAGTCACCAAGTTACCGTCGGTGGTCCTAAACCATGCCCGGCGTGTCGCGTCGCCGCCGACAGTCAGCTCCACCCAAGGGTCGCTCTGGTTCAGGGTGCCGTTGCGCAAATACACCGAATAGGTGTAGGTTTGGCCGGTCGTCACTGCAGACGTCTGATTGACAAACGGCCGAACCGAGCCGGAGTTTGGCACCAAGGCCTCGGCGGTTTGGCTGCCATCCGGTGCGGTGCCCACGTTGGCTTGTACCGCAGTAGCACCTTTGCCCCAATAAGCGTTGTCAAAGCCTTGCGAGTAGGCAAACAGGTTCTTGGCTGTCAGGAAGGATGGCGGCAAACGGTCAACATAAAACTCCAAGTCGGCCACGCCGGACTCGGAGCCGTCGTCCGTTTGGGTCGCCAGAATTTGCACCGTACCCTGGCCCTTTTTGGACAGGTTGGCCAGGTCCGCGGGGCTCAGCGTCACCGACCAGAAGCCATTGGCGGCCACAGCTGTAACGGTTTTCTCTGCGATCTCGGGGGTGGTTTTGTACAGGCCGTTATCGCCACGCACATAAAAGTTCAACTTCACCGAGGCCCCAGGCACGCCCAGGCCTTGGTAGGTGATGCTTCCAGTCGCCTCTTGCGCGCTCACCACGTTGTCTTCGGTCACGTTGAGCAAGGTCGGCAAGGGCGTAGACAGGCGCAAGTCGAAGCTGCCCACGGTGTCGATCGAGGTGTTCAGGGCGATGTCGGTCTGCACCACCCGGTAGCTCACCAGGCCATCGCCCAGAGTGGCCATGTCGTTAGGCTGCAAAGTGACCTTGAAGAGCCCACCCGGCTGGCCCGTGGTGGTGGACAGCAAGGTCGAGCCCAGCACACCGGTGAAGTACACCGACACCTGGGCGCCGGACTCCACGCCACTGCCAAAAAAGTCGACCGGGTTCTTGGCTTGGTTTTTACTGACGCCCTTGGCCGCGCCCTGGGTCATGTCGACCTCGGGGGACTTGATGTTGGTATCGAGGTTGACGTTAAAGGCATCCGATTCGGGCGACACGTTGCCACCCCGGTCCACGATGCGCGCTTTGATAGAACGGGACAAGCTTGGGAGGGCGTCCGGGTCGTCTTGCAATACCGCCGACGCTGGCAGCACCACGTTGGCAAAACCGGCAGCAATCTCGCCGGAGGTCAGCGTGTGGATGTGATCATTGATGAATCCACCGATCACCACCGAGTCACCTGCCACCGCATTGGTGTTGAGCAAAGACACCACCACCGTCACACCCACGGTTTGCGCATCGCGCAGGTTGACCCAACCATCGGTGCTGGCCGGAATCGCCGTAACAACGGGTTTGTTGGGCACGCTGCGGTCAATGAAGTACTCGCCCGTGGTGCTGAGTCCAACGTTGCCTGCAGCGTCGGTCTGGAACAGGGTCACGGTAAAGCTGCCATCGCCCAGGCTGTTGACCCGGTTGCGCATGTCTTGCGAGGACACCAACCAGGTACCTGGGGTGGGCCCAGGGACGGTGGTGAGGTTGAAACTACTTGCGCCTTGGGTCAGGACCGCAGAGATGGTGGCGCCCGATTCAAGCGCCGCACCACGCAGCGCCATATTCAGGCCACTGTTGTCCGCCTCCAGCTTGTTGACCTTGTTGTCA
>NZ_JBIIGC010000010.1:0-118992 GCF_044236835.1 Rhodoferax sp. | reverse complement strand
TGGCACGGACCCTGCTTTATTGCGCTATCTCCCGGGCTGCGGAGAGGCGGACTGCCCAGTCCGATGTCTGCAAATTACTGTAATCAAGCTGAGGTAAACACATGAAACTCGTAACGGCAATCATCAAACCGTTCAAGCTCGATGAGGTGCGAGAAGCCTTGTCCGGCATTGGTGTGCAAGGCATCACCGTGACCGAGGTCAAGGGCTTTGGACGCCAAAAGGGCCACACCGAGCTCTACCGTGGCGCGGAGTACGTGGTCGACTTTCTACCCAAGGTCAAGATCGAGGCCGCCATTGACGACGCCTTGGTAGAGCAAGTGATCGAGGCCATCGAAGGTGCTGCGCGCACCGGAAAAATTGGCGACGGAAAAATCTTCGTCTACGACGTGGAACAGGTCGTGCGCATTCGCACGGGCGAGACCGGCAAAGAGGCGCTGTAAAGCCACCTCGCATTCATATTAAGGAAAGACCATGAAAAAACTGCTTGCATCCTTGGCCCTCGGGCTGAGCTTGTTGACTGCCGCGACCTTCGCGCCTGCCCAAACGGCCGCGCCCGTAGCAGCCGCCTCTGAAATGGCCGCGCCCGCAGCCGAAGCCGCCTCTGCACCTGCTGCGGACGCCGCTGCAGCTGCTCCTGCCGCAGCCGAAGCCGCAGCCCCTGCGGCAGCTCCCGTGCCTAACAAGGGCGACACCTCCTGGATGATGGTCTCCACCATCCTCGTGATCTTGATGACCATCCCGGGTCTGGCGCTGTTCTACGGCGGTTTAGTACGCAGCAAAAACATGCTGTCGGTGCTGATGCAGGTCATGGTGACGTTCTCGCTCATCGTGGTGCTGTGGTTCATTTACGGCTACAGCCTGGCCTTTACCGAGGGCAGTGCCTTTATCGGGGGCTTTGACCGCTTGTTCATGAAGGGCGTGTGGGACAACGCGGCAGGCACCTTTGCCAACGCGGCCACCTTCAGCAAGGGCGTGTACATCCCTGAGATTGTTTTCGCCGCCTTCCAGGCCACTTTTGCTGGTATCACCTGCGCACTGATCGTGGGCGCGTTTGCAGAGCGCATGAAGTTCTCCGCTGTGCTGGCCTTCATGGTGCTGTGGTTCACCTTCTCCTACGCTCCGATTGCGCACATGGTCTGGTTCTGGATGGGCCCGGACGCCTACTCTGCCGCTGCCGTGGTGGACGAGATGAACAGCAAGGCCGGTTACATCTGGCAGATGGGCGCGCTGGACTTTGCCGGCGGCACCGTGGTGCACATCAACGCAGCCGTCGCCGGCCTGGTGGGTGCCTTCATGGTAGGCAAGCGCATTGGTTACGGCAAAGAAGCCATGGCACCCCACAGCCTGACCCTGACCATGGTGGGCGCTGCCCTGCTGTGGGTGGGCTGGTTTGGTTTCAACGCAGGCTCCGCGCTGGAAGCCAACGGCTTCGCCGCACTGGCCTTCATCAACACCTTTGGTGCGACCGCCGCCGCTGTGCTGGCCTGGTGCCTGGGCGAAGCGCTGATGCGCGGCAAGGCCTCCATGCTGGGTGCCGCCTCGGGCGCAGTGGCTGGCTTGGTTGCCATCACACCGGCCGCCGGTAACGTGGGCATCGGTGGTGCGCTGATCATTGGTTTCCTGGCTGGTTTTGCCGGTCTGTGGGGCGTCAATGGTTTGAAGAAGCTGCTGGGCGCAGACGACTCGCTGGACGTGTTCGGCGTGCACGGCGTCTGCGGCATCTTGGGAGCCATCCTGACTGGCGTGTTCAACTCGCCCAACCTGGGTGGCCCCAGCCTGGTGGCCGACTGGACCACGGTGGCCATGGTTTCCGCTGACGCGTACTCCATCGCAGGCCAGGTCTGGACCCAAACCAAGGCGGTGCTGATCACCGTGGTGTGGTCGGGCGTGGTGTCGGTGGTGGCATTCAAGCTGGTGGACATGACCATCGGTCTGCGCGTCAGCGAAGAAGACGAGCGCGAAGGCCTGGACATCACCTCGCACGGCGAGACCGCCTACAACCGCTAACCTTTGTACGAAGCAGTCGGCCCTCCTCGGCGCGACTTTGAACCCGGCAGGACTTCGGTCTTGCCGGGTTTTTTTGTGGCTAAGGCGACGGGCCCAGTCTGCTTTCGACCGTGCGCCGTCGCACAGAAGGCGCCGAGCCAAACCCGCATGCTGTGCCTTCCACCAACCGCAGGCACGCCATGAAATCCAAGAACACCAGCATCGAAACCAAAGCCAAAACCAGCACCAAAGCCAAACACCTGCGCGAGCTGGCCAGCAGCCACCTTGAGCAGGGGGCGGTCACACCCGGCTACGCCGCCGACCGCACGGAGGTGCTGCGCCAGCTCAATGCTGCGCTGGCCACCGAGTTGGTGTGTGTGCTGCGCTACAGGCGCCACTATTTCATGGCGCGCGGCATCCATGCGCGCGCCATCGCTACCGAGTTTTTGGTGCACTCCAACGAAGAGCTGGGCCATGCTGACCGTCTGGCGGCGCGCATCGTGCAGCTTGGCGGTGAGCCGCACTTTGACCCAGATGGCCTGGCCCAGCGCAGCCACGCGCAGTACATGCCGGGCAGCAACTTGGTGGACATGATCCGCGAGGACCTGATTGCCGAACGCATTGCGGTGGACAGCTACCGCGCCACCGTGAACTACCTAGGCACCGACGACCCCACCACCAGCGACTTGCTCAAGTCCATTCTGGCGGTAGAAGAGCAGCATGCGGATGAGCTGGCTGATTTGCTGGCGGGGACGGCTAAGTCGCGTTGAGCGGGGCAGCGGCGCGAACGCCATTTAGCGTTGTGAGGTGCTCAGCAGATGGCGCGACTTCCGCCGGGGATTCCTTGGGTCTTTAGGCTGCTACGTTAGCCAAGGTCACTAGACAGAAGCGTCATCACCAAGCGAATTCCAGTTGGGCAACTTGTACTTGTATCTGCCGTATGCGTAATAAAGCGCCGTGGACACACCAAAAAACAAACCAGCTTGGCCGGATGCGATAAACACGCGTTGCAATTCAAAGTCAGTTTGCGACCAAACAAACAACCACATCAGGATTCCCCATGGAACTCCCCACAAAACTGCGAAAGTCAACCCCGTGCCAAAAGCAATGGGAAAGAAGGGGATGAAATGCGGTGGTGGAATCCTGATGCCCATTCTCCACAGCATCCTGAAAGCCGGTGGCTCGTAGTTGGACCGCCAGATGCCGGTTCTGGCCATTATTTCCAACGCTTGAGTTCGTTTGAGGTCAAAGCTCATAGGTCCGCTCCGAATCAATAAAAGTGACTACCCCGCCTAGCTCAGGATGGGTTGCTTCATTTGCAGGAGGTCCCAGAGGTTGCCGTAGAGGTCCTTGAACACCGCAACGGTTCCGTAAGGCTGCTCGACAGGGTCTCTGACGAACTCGACGCCTTGGTTCTTGAATCGAGCGTAGTCGCGCCAGAAGTCATCTGTGTACAGGAACAGGAATACTCGTCCTCCAGCCTGTGACCCGATGCGATCTGCCTGCTCAGGATCTGAGGCTTTTGCCAACAGGATCTGTGCGCCGTGCCCAAGTCCGGGTGGTTTGACGACCACCCACCGTTTGGCCTGCTCAGGCACGAACTCGTCTTTAACCAGTTCGAAGCCCAGCTTGCCAACGAAGAAGGCCAGCGCCTCGTCGTACTCGCGGACCACGAAGGAGACAAGGCCAAGTGACTGGTTCATCTGGTTTGGGCCGAGGGTGGGGTTGGATTGCGTGCTGCCTAACTATCGCAATCGTAATGGCTGGAATCTACCTTGTAAGGAAAGTGTTGGCAGTGCGTTGCGTGGATGAATTGGGCAAGCCCGTGTTGATGTGAAGTCACCAAAACAGGGTCAACTTCAAGCCCATCCCATGGCATGGATCCTCGAGTTCTAGTGCTGGAGACTAGGCGCGGCCGAAGGCCGTCGCCATTGGGCCGGCCTGTTAGAGGGCGCTAATCGTCTCTATCAGGCGCTTCCTCCGCAGAGCGAGAGCTCCCGCACACACCAACAATGGACCCAGCACCCCGAGTTTGAAAACGGGGACATCGCTTAGCCGCGTCATGTGCCCTCGCGTTTGCGTGACGGTTTGACCGTTTGAAAGCTTCATATCGGAGGTCTGCTGAAGGTATGAACCATAGATACCGAATGCCGAAACCCCAACTAAAACAGATGCGCTTATCACGCAAAGGAAGGTGGCGACTTTGCCTCGCGATCCTGCAATGAGGTACGCCGTCGAGCCGCACGCCACGAGCGAGACAAATCCGAGCCCGAACAGCCTGAGTGGAAACAGAACGCCGGACAGTGGGTCCTCAGCCAACAAGAGCGCGGCGCTACCTGCGGGTTCAAGGACGAATTCGAACAGGGCTTTGGCAATATCGAAGCGCAATGAAACGGCGATAGCACCACCAGCAAAGCCGAGTGCCAGAATCACAAGCGCAGGCCAAACCAGGTTCTGAGTGCGTGTATCAGTAGTGTGTGCCATGCGGGTTAACGTTTGAAAAGGACTTCCACGTCCCAAGCGAGCCGCGACCCGTAGGGGCTGCGGTTGTCGGCAACACAGTGCCACGATGGAGTGGCGAATCTTTTCATCAGCTAACTTGTTTTTCTGGAATGGAAGTCATGGCAATCGTAACGGCTGGAATCGACCTTGCAAAGAACGACTTTGCGGTGCATGGCGTGGATGAATTGGGTAATCCCGTGCTAGTGACGAAACAGGAAGTTCCAACAAAAAGGCTAGGCGGCTGGCTTCGCATGCCACCTGGTAAATGGATGCGTAGCCAAGCTTGAGTTGAAGTACCGAGAATCGTGGGTTACCTCTTCTCCGAGCCACTCTGGCTTCGCAAACGCCTGATCTTCTGTTTGCAGCTCGATTTCGGCAACAACGAGACCGACATTCTCTCCAAGGAATTCATCCACTTCCCACGTGGCACCTTCGATCTCAATGACTCTACGAACCTTCTCAATGAGTGGGCCATCACTGAGTTTTAAAAGGTGCTCCGCATCCGAGGCGGGAATCTCGTACTCGAACTCTGCTCGCGAAGCGCCTACAGATATTCCTTTGATGGTGAGGAATGCTTTCTCACCTGCAATCCGAACTCGAACGGTTCGTTCTTTGTTTCGATTCAGATAACCCTGACTCAAGCGGACTCCCGCTGCTTGGCGCCATGCAGCTCCAGTTACCAGGAACTTGCGCTCGATTTCGATACCCATATGGCTCCCTCGGACTTCTAACGAATGAACGGGACTTCCCCGTCCCAAGCGAGCCGCAACCCGCAGGGTTTGCGGTTGTCGGCAACGCAGTGCCACCCTAGAGAGACGAATATCTTCATCAACTCAACTGTTGAGTGGAAGGTGAAGTCATGGCAAACGTAACGGTTGACCGAACGGTCCATATCCAGTTCAGAGCCAATGTTCGGTCAACTCGATAACCCTTCTCCGAAAGCACCGTCGCGCTGAGAGAATGGAGCCCGAGCATCGGTTCATCTTCAAGGTTGTAAACAAGGCTCAACAAAGTAAAGCACCACCAAATCTACTAGATTAAACGGCAAGTCCCACTTGAGGGATTAGGCCCCGCTCGCGCTGGGAACGAGACTGAAAACCGGCGCAGGCTTGCGCTTCACAAAGAGCGATATCTCGTTGTAGAGCACGCTCACCGCGAAACTCAGATTCTCTATCGCAGCTTCCTCCGGCGACTTTCCCTCGATGTGAAGAAGGTCCTTTGGCAGCCCGATCAATGACGAGATGAGATTCATTCGATCGTAGATGCCCTTGGGCTCTAGGCTGTGGGCGATGTGATTCCTCAAGCTGTTGAGCTTCCGTGCTGCCTCCCAGACGTTCGGGTGAATGGCCTCAGCTGAAAGTGCCTCTGCGAGGCAGATCACTTGGTGGCATTCAAACTTCGCTTTCTCAAGTGCCTTTCCTGTGTGCATGCGTTCGTCCACGAAAGCCCTGACCTGCTCTTCGACCAAGAGATGTAGCTTCAGGATTACCAGCGTCGCATCTGCACCTCTGGGGAGCAGCTCATAGAACTTTCTGAAAGCGGCAATCGCGTGTTCGTCGGCGTCTGGTATTTGCATTTTGTGGGGCCTAACGAATGAACGGGGCTTCCCCGCCCCAAGCGAGCCGCGACCCGTAGGGGTTGCGGTTGTCGGCAACACAGTGCCACGATGGAGAGGCGAATCTTTTCATCAACTCAACTGTTGATTGGAAGGGGAAGTCATGGCAATCGTAACGGTTGGAATCGAACTTGCAAAGAACGTCTTTGCAGTTGACGGCGTGGATGAATTGGGCAAACCCATGCTGGTGCGACCTGAAATACCACGCGGCAAGCGACGCGTTGCGACGAGATTGACCGGCCACCTCGATCAACCGGGCTCACCCTATACCGACAGACACCGATAACTCTTGTGCAGCATGCCTGACGCTTGTAACGACTTGCGCCTCGGTAACGCAGATTCCATGTCGGCACGGACCACACCAAAGTCCACTTTAGATGCCGGATAAACGACTGCAGGCGGATCCCCAACAGCCAAAACATCGGTCAGTTTCTTCCGCTTGTGGGGGAGTCCATAAACAAATGGTGACACGTCAGCTTCCTCAATCCAAGTGCCCCTGCCGTTCGAGCTCTTCGGCGGCCTGCACGAAACCCGAGAGGTATGCATCGACAACTTCGATCACCTTGTGAAGAGAGTCTTCTGTTATGTCAAGCGAGCGCAACTTTCCAAGGTAAGGGGTGCTGTACCTATGCGGTTCACGGAACCCGGCAAGCGCGAACCTCTGCCCCTCAGGGGCATGCGCATCTGAGTTGACTTCGTTCTCGCCCTTGTGCGCCGTCGCGTGACGAAGCGCCTCAATGTCCGGGAAATACTCATCCAAGCGCTTTCGCGCTCCTCGAGTGGCGCCTGAGTCGATCCAAGGCAGAAGCGAAGAACACTTTCGCAGTTGAACCGCCTGGATCTTCTCCATTCGGGAACGAAGATGGTAAAGCTCAAGGATGCATTCATTGCATGCGATCCATCGCCATTGACTTGCAACCTCTTTGGAGATTGAACTTGGCGGGGACAGTGACGTCCGATAGAGAGCCAATGCCGCCTCCCACGCTTTCACGCCGTACTCAACGCCACTCAGTAGGGCGTTGAGGTACTTGACTTCGTCGATCTCAGCTGCGGGTGTGAGAACTGAAGGCCAGAGCAGTGGGGCGCGTGTCATCTGAGTTCTAACGAATGTAAGGGACTTACCCGTCCCAAGTGAGCCGCGGCCCGTAGGGGTTGCCGTTGTCGGCAACACAGTGCCACGATGGAGGGGCAATTTTTTTTATCGACTAACTTGTTTTTCTAGAAGGTGAAGTCTTGGCAATCGTAACGGTTGGAGCTGACCTTGCAAAGAACGCCTCTGCTGCGCATGGCGCGGATGAGTTGGGTAATCCCGTGCGGGTGCGACCTGAGGTAACACACGGCAAGTAAGGCGTTGCGACGAGATTGCTCGGCCGCCATGGCCTGCATGGTTCCCCAGACCGATTGACGCCGACAACTTTTGCGGCTCAACGCACGCGAGCTTAGCCGCCGCTTGTAGCGGTTAGTGCAGCGGCAATGCGGATACCTTGTCGAAACGGACCACAAAAGAGTTCACAACAGATGCCGGATGTACGACGGCAGGCGCTTTCCCAGAAGCCAAGTCATCGATCAGTTTGTTTCGCTAGTGGGGCAGTCTAGACATGAGGGGCTAGGCCGCATTCCTATCCCCCGGTCGCAAATCATGGTGCTGGACGCGAAGGTTGGTGAAATCTTCATCGGACACTTCGTGTGCCTCGTAGTCCTCGTTGTCTTCGATTTGCCATGGAAGGGCGCTGACGACCTTGTGCTTGTAGCCGACGAGTCGAGCATTCGGTAGGTACAAAAGTTGTATGAACGGGTGCCCCTCCCAATCTCGTCGGATGTAAACCTCGCCAGGAGGTGTGAAGAGCCAAGGCAACGCGCCAAAGCACGAGAACTGGCATTCGACAATTTGCGCGAAGAGATGCAGCGCTTGCAAGGCAAGGGGCCTGGCATTCGCTTCAGTTTCGGGGTTGAAATGGAGGGCGTCGTTCCGCTGCCCCCATAGCAGGCGAAAGTGAGCTTCTGCCTCGGGCGTGAGGATCTTCCACTCGTGTAGTGCATCCAGTGCCAATTCCCAGTTATCGAATGACTCCTTGCGGTAGACGCGGCGATAAATCGTCGACTTTTTGTAGTGTTCGCGTAGACCTAGGATCAGATGATTCAGAACGCGCTCACCGAGTGCTGCGATGCTTGTAATTGCTGGGTAGTAGTGTCCCGCAATGAATGCGGACCTTGCCTGCGCATAGAGGCGGTTATGGAATGCAATGACGGAGAACGGTTTCACGCCAAGATCAATGAAGTTTTGAAGCTTCTGGTCGAAGTCCCGCGAGCCGTACTCTTCTATGAGGCCAGCAAGCGTGCGCTCGCGATTTGCGCGGTGTAACACTTTCACTTGCTCTTCCCACTCGTCTGGTATTGGATCGAGTGAGCGCACGCGGGTGTCGAAGTCAAATCCGAGGAGTCGGTAGCGTTTCAAATGCGGCCTGATAAACGAAAGGGACTCCCCCGTCCCAAGCTAGCTGCGACCCGTCGGGGTTGCGAATGTCGGCAACGAAGTGCCACGATGGAGAGGCGAATTTTTCATCAATTCACTTGGTTTATGAAAGTGGGAGGTTAGACCGCACCGAGCAGCTCGGTGGTTGTCACCACTGTTGCGTACTCGCCATGCAGGTTGGACAGTGCCATCGCGTGAACCTCTTCAGCCGTGCGGTAAACACCGTTGAAGTCGGGCTTTGCAAATGCGAACGTTCCATCCGATGCGACGAGCGTCTTAAAGCCAAGATTTCCTGAGCTTCGGGCGGTAGCCTCAACAGAATTGTTCGTGGCGACGCCTACGATAGCGACGGTTCGAATGCCTCTCACATGCAGCCAACGCTCGAGTCCTGTGTTGACGAAGGCATCCGGTACATTCTTTTCGACGACATGCTCAGTGTCCAAAGGCTTTAGCCCATCCTGAAACTCTGATCCCGGTTGGCCCGGCCAAAACACCGAGCCCGGTGTCCTTGAGATGTGGCGAACATGCACCACTGGCGCACCGATGCCGCGCCATGCAGCTAGGGTCTTCGCGATTGCGGCTTCAGCGCCTGGATTGTTTCTATCGCCGGCACGTTTTTCGGCCATGCCTTTCTGCATGTCGATGATGATCAGGGCGGGCGCAGGCATGGTGTTTGTGCGGTCTAACGTGGGCGCCGTCCGACACGCAGCGAGCGCCGGGAGTCGGCGTCCTGCTGCTGCTCGTCCGCAACACGCAATCTGTTAGCTTGCATTGAGCCCCTTCCCGTCTTGACTTCGAAGTTCATTCACAGATTGCTCTGACATCTGAACGATTGTGTTGACATATGTATCGATACATTCAACAAGCGGTTCCCGCGGTCCATTGCGCCATGCCAAGGAACTGTAGAAAGTTTCCTGCTTCAGTTTGAGATCTGCTTCGCTGGAGAAAGCTCGAATTAGAAAGTAACTTTCCCCTTCATGGTCAGTGCGCCCGAAAGCGACGACATTCATTGAGGCACGCACCATAGGCAGCGCGCGTTTCATCGCTAACTCGAATTGTGAGGAAGCCTCTGGCTTTAGTCGGTAGGTTCGGATTTCGATCGTGTACATAGTGAAAGCTAACGAATGAACGGGACTTCCCCAACCCAAGCGAGCCGCAACCCGCAGGGTTTGCGATTGCTGGCGACGTTGTGCCACGATAGAGAGGCGAATCTTTTCATCAGCTAACTTGTTTTTCTGGAATGGAAGTCTTGGCAATCGTAACGGCTGAAATCGCCCTTGCAAAGAACGTCCTCGCGATGCACAGCGTGGATGAATTGGGCAAGCCCGTGCTGGTGCTGACTGAAGGGCTAAGCGGAAAGCCAGGCTTCTTGCGCTTGTGGGGGAGTCCCTATATGACCAGTTAGGCCGCAATCGCCGACTTGCCAATTGCGCTAAGCACCGCGGGTGCGATAACTCGATGCATTGGCTTTACAGGAAGCATGTAGAGGCGGCCGAGCGTGTTTTTTACGTGAACCACAGTTGTTACCGTTACTCTGACTGCATTGGCGTCAGGCAGCAAGGCGCGATGAATGGACAGCACAACGTTGAGGTGTTTGTCCTTGTCTCCGAGGAGAACTTCATCGTCGGTGATCTGAAAGAGCGTAAATATTCCAACGCGATCACCAGGCATGTATTCAGATGCTGGCTTACCGTGTTGAACGGCAGACAACTGCCCCAGGTCCTTGAGTCCAATTCGAGAAACGACTCGGTTGCGAAGGGTCATGCAGGCGTTGACCCATCTTGGAGTGTGTTCAATTGCGGCCAGAAAGTGGCCAAGGGCGGGGAGGTCAATGGCGTCTGATTCAATGGACCATGCATCGTGAAAGCTCGAACCGGCAAGCAAGCCGACGATCAGACTGTTCGTCGGTGCAACGGTTTCGCGCGGTTGATATGAAGATTTAGCCCCGGGCCGGAACACGAGATGCCTCCAATTTGCCGAGAAGCCACTGCAGCCCCGCAAGGTGCTGCTGATCATGGCTACAGAGGTAGTGCACCAGGCTGCGAAGCGACAGAGGGCCGTAGCCTTCAAACACGGCTGTCCGATCAAACTGTTCCGGCGCCAAGCCGCAAATAAGTGCCACGGTTTGCCGACGTGCCTCGCTAAATGCCGCAAGGGCGGCGGTTGCGTCTGACTTGGCGTAAGCACGCTCCTTGGCCAGCGCTTCCGTGTCGATAGATGCCAAGGTGGGGTTGTTTTCAGTCAGCGTTCGGTGAAGGCGAACGTGGTACCCGTCAATTTCAATGTCGCGGACGTGGCAGACCTGTTCGATGGCTGTGAGCGCCTCGCTTGGCACCCCCTCCCATGATGGAGGCGCCCAATTCTTGAACTCCGCCGGAAACGCAGCGTAGTGTTCTTCAAGTTGCTGCGGAAAGGCACGCAAGGCGGCAAGGGTGACTGGATTCATTGCATCGGCCAGGAGTAAGGGGTTAACGAATGAAAGGGACTTCCCCGTCCCAAGCGAGCCGCGACCCGTAGGGGCTGCAGTTGTCGACAAAGCAGTGCCACGATGGAGATGCGAATTTTTTCATCAACTCTGTGCCACTGATCATAGACTCGTAAGCTGTGCTGGATGTCGGATGTGAGGCGCTTGCGTAGGCCAGAATTCACTGACCATCATTACGGTAATTGGTGACCAGTAAGCTGGTCATGACCACCGGCTGCTACCGACCCATAGCGGAAGTACAAACCCTCGAACTCACCGCCACAAAGCAGTCATAGTATTTTGATGATCAAAGGTTTTTCTGGCTGACTGGATTACCGCGATTGGAGTCATTCGCAATTTGACAAGGGTTGACTCCAAGAGGCACAAAGTGGGTGCAGAGATTCACTAATCATGCCGCCAAAAAAGCTGACTCTGGTTAATCTGTGGGTGAAGGCACATCAACTAGATGTTCTTACAAGTTAGCGAATCTCTGTGATTGTGTTGTTGATCGACCCGTCCGGATTGATAACGAGATGTTCGCTTCCCTTGCGAACGACAGTAAAGCAGCGCTCTTGTCCGTTACGGATAGTCTTCCAGACAGCACAGTAACCTTGTTCAGACAATCGCCAAGTACCAGAATCAACGATAGCGCCATCTACTTTGGCGCTGCCATCAGCGTTTAAATTGACATTGATTTGTTTGCCCTTCAATGGGCCGTTGCCGATAGTACCCACCAAGGTTTTTCCAACCCAGGTTGCTTGAATGGTTTGGGGAGAAACAGCCCCGTCTTGAGCGGTAACCATCGTTGATGTTATCGATAACAAAAAAACTACAATGGCTCTTGGTAAAGTATTCATCAAATTGAAGTGCATGAGCTTTCCTTCTTGAGAGTTACGCTATGGTGCCAAAGTCTAAACCAAACTCGTTTATCTTTCTTTTTCAACTCTGGAAAAGTTTACCACTGATCTCCTTCATGGTGTTGTATTCGCATGGGGGGGTGGCGCAAGTCAATGGTTCCCAGCGTCTGCGTAATGCAGCCAGTTTGGCGCAGGATTTGCAATACCCGGACAAGCTCAGCGAATTTGGTTTTTTCAGTTCTCCGTCTATGGCGATGTACAAACCCGCTGGAAATGGACCATTTCCAGCCTTGGTTTTGCAGCACCAATGCGGTGGCCTGCGAAACGCCACTGGCAGTTGGCAGAATCAGTCCATGCTGGAGTGGGCCAAGACTGCTGTGCAGCGCGGTTATGTGGCCTTGATCATTGACAGCATGGGACCTAGAGGTGTTGACTCTTTGTGCTTTAGTCCCAAAGGAGGTGTCAATTTTATGCGCGGTGCGAGAGATGCTTTGATGGCAGCCGCTCACCTGAAGAAGTTTGATTTTGTGGACAAGGAACGGATTGCCCATGCTGGTTATTCTTGGGGTGCAATGTTGTCGATGGCATTGAGTGGCAAGACTTGGGGTGAGGCGCTAGGCGACGGAACCCGTTTTGCAGCTGCCGTGTCGTTTTATCCCGGGTGCTTTTCAATTCGACCGCAGTCTGGCCCTGCTTATGAATTGATCAACCCAGACATTGATAAGCCGTTGCTGGTGCTGATGGGAGGTCTGGATGTTGAAACGCCTCCTTCAGAATGCGTGCCAAAGCTTGATGCTGTCAAATCAGCGGGCGGTCAGGTGCAGTGGCACGTGTATCCCGAGGCGACACACTGCTGGGATTGCAAGAACTTGAACAACTACAGTAAGTCAGATTGGCGTGGCAACAGCGTGACCTATGTCTACAGCAGCAAAATCACACAGGACTCTGAACAAAGAATGTTTGAGTTTCTTGAGGCTGCAATGAAAACGAGCAAATAGTTATCTCCATCGAAATGCGCAGCTTGAATCACCTCGGGACGAGGCGGCCTATGATCCAAACTGCACTGCCAGAGAGCTGCCGTTCGGGGATGACTGCAATCGCGACGTACGAACTTCCCAAGTGAACGACCGGAACCAGCCCAACTCCGACGCTCGATCGGCTTTCACTCATGTCATAACTGCACGTGTTCCGCTTCCCGTAAGCAGACATTGGCAAATGACCGTAGATGGCCCACAGATGTCATTGATCGCCTCCAGAGCAACTCACTCTGATCAACACAAGAAAACCGCTGTTGGTGGTCAGCAATTTCCGGAACCGATGGTCAAGTCAACCGGAATACGCAGCGCTGGTGGAGGTCCACTGGAGCGAGTGGTCAGGCTTCTCTAGTTGGTGACGAGTGCGAGTGAGTTCACGCTATATGAAACAAGACTGGCTTTATCGTCTTGGAGTAGAAAGACAAATGACTCGATGGCGTCGCCTTTCTCGAAGGTGGTTTTGTACGTGAGTTCAACCGTCGATCCTGATGGGCGCATGTTGACCTTCCATCCCTGCTTCACGGCGTCTTTGGTAGGCCCGAGCTTTCGGTGCACTGCGGAGAGGAAATCAACGAAGTCCTTTTCGGGCGTGGACTGCTTCAGTTCCTGCGATGACTCAAGATACATCTGCAAGAAGTTGCCTTTGTTGAGGGCGTCGTGAAACGCGCTGACAGCGGCCTCAGCTGACTTTGTGTCCATCGTAGACATACAGGCACCAAGTCCGGTGCTGGCGATGGCGAGGATGATTGCGTGACGACGGTTCATGGCATGCCTAAAGAATGAAAGAGATTCTCGCCTCGTCGGCGAAGGACACCCTGTGGGGGTTGCGGTTGACGCCACTGAATTGCCACGCCATCGGGACCAGATTTTTCATCAACGCAACTGCTGGACAGAAGTAGGAATCGTGGCAATCGTAACGGTTGGAATCGACCTTGCAAAGATGGTCGTTACTTGGTACCCCCGGTAGGCCACTGGCTAGCTCCAATACTGAAACAACCACCGACGTAGCTGAAATCACAAAGAACAGATTTCTATAAACAATAAATTCAGAGCAACATCAATACCTGCAGAGTCCTGCTGTTGCGCACAATCGATTTGCCTGAGTGAATATAGACATTTAGGAAATAGCATCGACACGGTTTATGAGGATAGGTAAGCATCAGAAGCCGAAGCTGACTGTGATAGGGGCGGATATAAACCTGGTGTAATATCCCGCCTTGTTTTCAGAAACTGCCTCTTTCAAAATCACCACGAACTCGTTGAGCGAACGACCCTGAAGGAGGGGGTGGGGTACATCTGGCGTTGAGCTGGTTAACTTGATTACCTCTATCGTGCCCACCCAGATTTCGAGCAGTGCAGGCCAGTGAATAAAGTACGGATCAGCCCTGAAGTCGCCGAGAGTACGACTGGGCTCTACAATGACTTTCAACTTAGATTTCCCCAAATAAACATCAAAACAAGTCTTAACATTGTCGTCGTGAGCTTGATTGCCTGTTGCACCAGGACCAGTCAAGTAGATATCTCTTTCTCTGTCAGCAAGCCAAGTGCGACGGTGTTCAATGGGCTTTTCCAAGTCGAGCCCGTAAGGCAAGTCAAATCTTTGAATATCTTCTGCACTAGGAATTTCGTTTTTGAAAGTCATTATGTTCTCCGTCTTGACGTCGGCCATGATAAAGACCAAATGTAGAGTTAGGCCACATTTTTAGGCGTTGCAGCAGACGAACCAATAAGGAATCTGCGAAGTAGCCATACACCAATTAATGCCGCGAGCAGTGATGCCGCCCATCCCACTGCGGAGAACTCGGTGCTTGTGCTGTTCTGCGCCTGTACGCCCTGTGCCGAGACAACAACCCAAGAGTTCAGTGCACCGTGTAGCGCAATGCAAGGGATGAGTGAACGGGATCGCTCGTAAAGCCAACCCAGAACAAGCCCAAGCCAGAAAGCCAGCACGAACTGGTAGATGTTCAGGTGAGCAAAGCCGAAGAACAGCGCGGACACGGAAATGGCTTGCCAGCGCGGCTGTTGTTGCAAAAAGGAACGGAGCAAAACACCCCGGAACAGCATTTCTTCAAGCACAGGCGCAAGAATGCATGCTGCAACCACGGAGCCAACACTTCCGGCGACCATGTTCGCGAAGGCTTGCTCCTCCCAACGCGAGAGAGGGAAAACGTTTTGGAGAAAGGAAACCAGGGCGTAGTCCAGCAGCGTAATCAAAGGAACAAGAAGGAGCACGGGCGGGACAAGCAGCGTGGTGGTAGCAAGGGCAGAAGTGGCAGAAGAATGGAGAAGATCCCGGTAGCTGCGGCGCTGAAAGTGCAGCACAGTGGCAAGCACCAGGCCGTTTCCGAGAAGCATGCTCAACGCTGCGAGCTCATGCTCGCCCAGGCCAATAGAACGGCGGTAGTCGTATAAAGCAATGGCGATGACGTACTGGAGTAGAAAACCGGCCAGCAGTAACAACGCGGATTGCTGAATATTGGGGAACGCGTCTTCTTTTTGTTGCATCGTTACTGAAGCCTGGTTGGTGCCCGTATTCTGGATGTGGCCTGACGAATGAATGGCATTTCCCCGTCCCCAGCGAGCCGCGGCCCCTATGGGCGGCAGCGGTCAGAGCCCGGGCATCGGTTCATCTTCAAGGTCGTGAGCAGGGCGCAAGAAAGAAAAACATGACCACGGCTACTTGATGAAACGGGAAGTCCCACTAGAGGGGTTGGGCTTCACCCGCGTTGCTGTACGAAAGGGCGTCTGGAAGGAGCAGTGACTGAGGCTCCTGGAAGAAAGCCACGCCACTGACGTGAAGCGCGCGGCGACAGTGCGCTGCTTGCCAAGGCGCTCAGTCCCCATCAAGGGCCTCTTTCGTCGCGTTGACGCTCTTGCCAGACATGGTGAAGTCATCTCCTAGGTCCGGTTGAGTTCGGTGCTTTCGCGAGGGCGGCTCCGCTTTGCGGTGCACAGCCAGCACGACAACGGCTCCTAGCAGCGGTAGCAGCCAAACCAGAGCCAATTGACTGTACTTCTGTGATCCTGACGAGAGGTCGTCAGCAACTACGAGGCGCGTAGCCCAGAGATTCAAGGCCAGCGGGATCGAGAGTGCGGCGATGACCAGTATCGTTTCCAATGTGACGCCTATCGTAAAGTTCAGCCAAAGGCAACGGGTTGACGAATTTGAACCAGAATGAAATGGAGACCCAAAGGCGGCAAGCCGTTGGCCTTCGGCTGCAACGCTGGGTTAGGCTTCATTTTTGTCACGGTTCGTACGCGTGAAGTCATTTACCTGCTGTTCGTACATGTCGATTTGTTTGGCGAAAGCATCCCCACGCTTTTGCGGCAGAAGGTGCAGCAGGCGGCGAACATGGTCGATTTCTTCACGCACCACGTGCTCACTTGACAGTAAGCCTTCCGGTAAGTGGTGGCACGAGAAAGCTATTGAGTTCAGTCCCTCGTCGGCTAATCGCTCGGCGATAAAGGTATCGTTTGGCGCGAGCTGGTGCGCCGCCTCCAGCAATTTTCGGCGTTCCGGCAGGTTCGGTATGAATCTCCGGTACGGGAGCATAGCTAGCCAGACATGCACGTAGGGATCGTTTTGCTGTGCTAAGCGTTGAGCCAGTAGCGTTGGTAGTGCAATCTGCTCCAACAGTTCGTGTGGCATCCCTGGGACCGGTGACGTCCCGGGGGCTTTACCGGAGAAGTCGACGGCAAAGCACAGTTCAGATATGAACTCAAGCCTCTTCTCGTGTGAAGCGGAAGCGAGTTCCACTAGCAACGGACGAAGGTACTTGTGGACCGCATTTAGTCGCTCTGCATTCGCGAGAGACTGCAGATATTCGCCGTATAACGGGAAGCGCTGATTTAGAACTGGCCTTGCACGCCAATGTGCAAGCAGTGTTTGCGCTTCGGCAACGCGATGTGGATTCATGACGCCTAACGAGCAAATGAGACTTCCCCGTCCCAAGCGGGCCGCGACCCGTAGGGGTTGAGGTTTACGGCAGCACAGTGCCACGATGGAGAGGCGAATCTTTTCATCAACTCACTTGTTGTTCTGAAAGGGGAAATCGGGGCAATCGTAACGGTTGGAATCGACCTTGCAAAGAACGTCTTTGCAGTACACGGCGTGGATGAATTGGGCAAACCCGTGCTGGTGCGACCTGAAGTACCACGCGCCAAGCTGCGCGAACTTATCGGCAACTTGCCGCCCTGCCTCTGGGCCTCAACTTCAAGGTAATCCTCAGGGCTGCGCAAGCAGCTTTGAGTCTCGACTAACGAGTGGAGCCCCCGGCGCGCGTCTTTCATCAGGGTCCGCAAGATTGACTTGCACCAATGACCGTTTGTAGTTTCGCCGTCCACATGCCTTGCACACCACAGGCAACGACTCAGAGCACGGGTGATATTGGGTAAAAGTGAATCTAGGTTTCGTGGTCAACCGCTGCGAGATTCATCCACGATGGGTTTGTGTTCAGCGACCGTCGAAGGCGGTCCGCTGGAACGAAGGGTTGGACGTCATAGCCATGCCGGCGGCGCCTCCGCTCCGGACCAGCCCCAGTCTCGAAGAATTTCGATTGCGCTCCCTCGTTCGTACCGGAAGGCATCCATGCACGAATACCCGTAGCCATTCTCCGTAGCGGCCTTAGCCTTCGTTTCGTCCCAATGCTCCATGAGAAGCATGCCTCGAGTTGAACCGAAGTCGTAGATGACAGCGTCGAAGGGAAGCGATTGCCCCGCCTCCGTCGTGAGCATGAATGGCGTGGCAACCCGTAAGCCGAGATCTGCGCCGGCTTCAATCCAGGATTGACCAAGCTGCGAATTCATGACGCCCAACGTTTCAGGCCACGGCACGCAGCATGTGTCGCGCAGCGTCAACCTGCTGCTGTGTGTCCGAGTGGACCGACCTGCTAGACGGCTTCACGCAAAATACCTCGCAATTCGACCAACTTTGCGTGGCCATTGGAGAAAGGGATCTAAAGAGCATTTGTCTGACGCGCTAAGTGGAACCTTCAGGGCGACTGCGACGCTTCTCACTTGAGGCCAAGGCGCTGCTTCCGCGACAGATCCATAGAAGTTCATCAAATGCTGCATATTCTCCATTTTGTCGCCAGTCTCCAAAGGCTCGAGATCACAGACAAATTCATACACCAAGGAATTGGCTCGTTGCGTCCAGATGTTTGGGCGCCAAGCCTGCGAACTGTCTTCCCTCAGCATCAGATTGACAATATCCACACCTTTAACTTCTATTCCGCTAAGCTGCTCGCGAATGGATTTGAGCCTAAGTTCAAACCACTCAGCCCAACCCCAGTAGTTCGCAGTTAGCCACTTCTCTCGCCGAACTCCCTTCGGGTAGTAGTAGATACGGACACTTTTGATCGTCATTGCTTTGGAACGACGCAGATCCGCGCAAACTGCTTCCCAAGCTCGGAAACTCGCAACCCTTTTTTCTCCAGAACCGGCTGAATTTCTGGGTTGGCTTCAATGGCGGCTTTATGCGCCTTGACCTGTACGTCATTTTCAAGTGGATCGTAAACCCCCTTTGTCGTGTACTCCCAAAAGGTTGGTACTTCTGCCAAGCCCAAACGACATAGATTGTCTATGTAAGTCGGGGTCATATGCGGATATTCACAACCTGCCTGAACTCCAAGGTGCGAGTAATGCACGAGCACCTCTTTGCCGCCTGTTTTTCCCTCTTGGTTCGGCTTGAACTCCCAACGAAGATTGACCAGCGGCAACGAAATATCATTGACGAATAGAGAGACAAGTTTTGCTTCGTCTGGTGTTAGCTGTTTGATGATCTCAACAAACGCAGGGTGCGCGCCTTGAGCGGTACTTTTGTCCATTGCGGCTGCCAGAAGATTTGCATAGAGATCGCTAAGGGACGATTCGTGCCCTGTATAACGGAGTGCCTCTAGGGCAGGGCCAGCGACGTTCGGCTTCGGTGTGACTAGGTTTTCAGGGGGGACGTTCTTCAGCCTTTCGGCAACTTTCGTCGAAACGAATTCTTTTACTTGGTCGTAACCCCAGACTAGGGCACTTACCGGGGCCAGCACAACATGGACTGTTTTTGCGACCGTTTGTAGAGCCTTGCCAATCTCTTGTGCAGCCGGTTGAACAACATCTTGATAAACAGGCACGGCTTTCGCTACGCCAGTTACCGCATCAACAACATCTCTGATCTGGTTTTCGTCGGCCATGAAATTTTCCAAGAAAGCTAACGTTTGACGTGAAGGGTCGCCGTAGCGGCGAAGCCGCGAAGGGAACCCACAAGCGCAGCTTGTGGGCGGTCCCTCTCGACGGAATGGTTAGCCACTACTTCAGCCTCGCGATGAGGCTTTGCATTTCGCTCTTCCAAACAGGGAAATCTTTCTTGTTTTCCTGCCATAGCTCTTGAAGCTCCGACTTGGGGCCATTCAAGATGCGCGAAACAGCTTTGATCGCTACTGGCGCAAGCTTTGCAATTTCTTCTTTTTTCTGTTTCTCCAGCCAAGAAGATAGCTCTTTGGGGAGTGACTTACTTGCTTTGCCCCTCGAAGCCGCAACTACTTCCGCTGCGGCAACTGCGGCTGAGCATTCTTGAGCTTCAAGATATCCATCAACCAGTGCAGCCGAAAGAGTTGCCGATATCAGTGAAGTTCCCTTAGACCTTACGCACTGACCAGCCCAATCAAGAGCATCATCATTATCAAAACTTCCGGACTCCCATGCGCCAGCCTTCGCAAACGGTATGAATGCAGATAGAGCGGCCAGAGCTACAAAATTGCGACGGTTCATAGTGTGGCTAACGTGATATCAAGAGCAAAACCTGCTCCAAAAGTTGGGCGCTGCTCCATAAGTTGGTCATGTGTTTCTACTTAAAGTGGCTTGCCGTCTGGATACAACAGTGCGGTGAAACCCAGAACCCCCGCGCCGCAGTGCGCCCTGTACGCGCAATATAACGTCAGCACGCTGCAGATCTTCTTGCAGCCACCCCAGCAGCCAAAAAAATCCCGCAACTGGTTTTCAGCCACCGCACACCAACCCACCAATACCCCGCATCCCCCTCACCTAACCATACAAGGTGCCTTGGGGTTAAAACTCCAGCCAGCTATCAGGTACTGCATAGCCATAGCGTCATTGCGCGCGCCCAAGCCGTGTTGCAAATACAGCTGGTGAGCCTTCTCAACCTCAGCACGGTCCAGCTCTAAGCCCAGACCAGGCGCCGTGGGCACTGAGATTTCACCGCTCACAATCTGCAGCGGATTTTTGGTCAGGCGCTGGCCGTCTTGCCAGATCCAGTGGGTATCGATAGCCGTGACCCGACCCGGTGCGGCGGCGGCCACGTGGGTGAACATGGCCAGCGACACATCGAAGTGGTTGTTGGAGTGCGAGCCCCAGGTCAGGCCCCAGTGCTGGCATTGCTGCGCCACCCGCACCGAGCCTTGCATGGTCCAGAAATGCGGGTCGGCCAGCGGGATGTCCACCGACTGCAAGGCCAGCGAGTGCACCATTTCGCGCCAGTCGGTGGCCACCATGTTGGTGGCGGTGCGCAGGCCGGTGGCGCGGCGAAACTCCGCCATCACCTCGCGCCCAGAAAACACGCCCTCGGCACCACACGGGTCTTCGGCGTAGGCCAGCACGTTGTGCTGGTCGCGGCACAGGCGCACTGCGTCTTGCAACAGCCAGCCGCCGTTGGGGTCGATGGTGATGCGGGCGTGCGGAAACGCTGCGTGCAGGGCGCCTACCACTTCCATTTCTTCCTCGCCGCGCAGCACGCCGCCTTTGAGTTTGAAGTCCGCAAAGCCGTAGCGCGCGTGCGCGGCCCGCGCCAGGCGCACCACGCTGTCGGCGTCCATGGCGGGTTCGTGGCGCAGGCGCTTCCAGTCGTCGGCTTGCTCGGGCTCGCTGATGTACGGCAGGTCGGTGCGCGTGCGGTCGCCCACAAAAAACAGGTAGCCCAGCACCGCCACCTTGTCGCGCTGCATGCCGTCGCCCAGCAGGGCTGCCACCGGCACGCCCAGAAACTGGCCCAGCAAATCGAGCAGCGCACTTTCGGCAGCGGTCACGGCGTGGATGGCCACGCGCAAATCAAAGGTTTGCAAACCGCGCCCGCCCGCGTCGCGCGCGGCAAACTGGTTGCGCATGGCGTTGAGCACCGCATTCCAGTGGCCCAGCGGCTGGCCCATGAGCAGCGGCCGCGCGTCTTCCAGCGTCTGGCGGATTTTTTCGCCGCCGGGCACCTCGCCCACGCCGGTGTTACCGGCGCTGTCGGTCAAGATGAGCAGGTTGCGGGTGAAGAAGGGCGCATGTGCTCCACTCAGGTTGAGCAGCATGCCGTCGTGCCCGGCCACCGGCACCACCTCTACACGGGTGATGCGCGGTGTGTCGCGGTGGGTGTGGGCTGCTGGCTGGGCCGCCTGGGTATGCGGCGCGGGGGTGGGGTGCATGGCGGGGCTCCGTGGCGGGCAGTCATCGTACAACTGGCGGTGCGTCAGTTGGTGCGTCAGTTGCTCTGGGTTTGGGATTTTTTGAGGCGCTCTTTGCTGTTGGACAGGTGGGTGCGCATCGCGGCGCGGGCGGCTTCGGCGTCTTGGTTGCGGATGGCGTTGAAGATGTTTTCGTGCTCGCCGTGCACCCGCTGCAGGTACACGCTGCGGCCCTCGGGCGCGCTGCTGGCGGTGTTGACGCGGGTGCGCGGAATGATCATGGTGCCCAGGTAGGTCATCAGGTCGGCAAAGTGGCGGTTGCCGGTGGCGCGCGCCACTTCCATATGGAACTGAAAGTCCGAGGGCACTGCGTCCGAGTCGCTGGCCAGGGCCTGGGCAAAGGCGTCCAGCATGGCCTGCATGGCCTCCAGGTTGTGCGCGGTTCGGCGTTGCGCGGCCAGCCCGGCGGCCTCGGTTTCCAGGCTGATGCGCAGCTCCAGCACCTGAATTACGTCGGACACGGTGGCCAGGTCCACCTGCGCAATCTGAAAGTTCTCGGTAGGTTGCGGCGCCAGCGCAAAGGTGCCCACGCCGTGGTGGGTTTCCACCAATTTGTTGGCCTGCAATTGGGAGATGGCCTCGCGCACCACGGTGCGGCTGACATCAAAGCGCGCCATGATTTCCGATTCGCTGGGCAGTTTGGCGCCCGGCTGAATCAGCCCGTCGCGGATCTGGCCGGCCAGGCTTTCCATCACTTCATTGACCAAGCCACGCACCCGGCGCGGGCGCGCAAGCGCTGTTGGCAAAGGCGCTTGCACCCCAGGCGGGGTGCTGGGTGGCATGGCGGGGGTGCTTCTAGGGGTTTGCCAGGGGTCCATGAAAAATGCCTTGACGTAGAAATTCGAGTAAACCACAATTTAACTCATCAGACAACATACAACTGACAAGTCAACCGGCCCACGGACCCCTCCACCGACCCCAGCACGCAAGCACATTCCCACTTCCATGGCGATCAAAACCCATTCCACCTTGCTCATGACCGGCGCCGCCGGTGGCCTGGGCGCAGCCATGCGCAGCCGCCTCAAGCAGAACTGCGATGTGCTGCGCCTGTCCGACCGCGCCGCCACCCGCGACACGCTGGGCAGCGCAAAGCCGGGCGAGGAAATTGTGTTGGCCGACCTGGCGCAGGCCCACGAGGTGGAGGCGGCAGTGCAGGGCTGCCAGGCGGTGGTGCACTTTGGCGGCATCTCGGTGGAAGGCCCGTTCGAGCCAATCCTGCAGGCCAACATCCTGGGCATGTACAACCTGTACGAAGCGGCGCGCAAACACGGCGTGCGCCGCATCGTGTTTGCCAGCTCCAACCATGTGACTGGCTTCTACCGCCAAAGCGAAACCATCACCACCAGCCACCCGCCGCGCCCCGACAGCCTGTACGGCGTGAGCAAAGCTTTTGGCGAAGACCTTTCGCGCATGTACTTCGACCGCTACGGTATCGAGACCGCCTGCGTGCGCATTGGCTCCTCCTTCCCCGAGCCCAAAGACCGGCGCATGCTGGCCAGCTGGCTCAGTTACGACGACCTGCACCGCCTCATCGTCGCCTGCCTCAGCACGCCGGTGCTGGGCCACAGCATTGTGTTTGGTGTGTCCGACAACGCGGTGCGCTGGTACGACAACAGCGGCGCGCGCCACGTCGGCTTTGTGCCGCAAGACAGCTCCGACGTGTTCAAAGAAGCGGTCTACGCCCGCACGCCCGAGCCCGACCTGAACGACCCCGCAGTGCAGTACCAGGGCGGCGGCTTTTTGTTCAGCGGCATTCCGATGACCGCGCACAAGAAGGGCAGCTAAGCCGTGGCCGCAGCAACGGTGTTGTCCACCAGCCGCGACCGCGTCGGGGAGTCGCCGGTGTGGTCGGTGGCCGAGCAGGCGCTGTACTGGGTGGACATCGAAGGCCGCAGCATCCGCCGCTTGGACTGGGCCAGCCAGACGCAGCAATCCTGGACGCTGCCCGAGCGGGTGGGCTGCATTGCCTTGAGCACGCGCAACACCGTCATCGCGGCCATGGAGAGCGGCATTTTTGAGGTGGCGCTAGCGCAAACGCCGGTGCTGAACTTGCTCGCCAGCGTGCAGCACGCCACATCCAACATGCGCTTCAACGACGGGCGCTGTGATGCCAGCGGGCGCCTGTGGGTGGGCAGCATGCAAATGGACATGTCACTGGCCGCCACCGACGGCGCGCTGTACTGCCTGGACGAAAACGGTTTGAGCGCGCCCAAGCTGCCGGGGCTGATCACGCCCAACGGCTCGGCCTTCAGCCCCGACGGGCGGCGCATGTACCTGTCGGACTCACACCCCTCGCGCCAAACCATCTGGACTTTCGATTTCGATGTTGCCAGCGCCACCCTCAGCAACCAACAGCCCTGGGTGGACATGAAGCCCTTGCCTGGTCGCCCCGATGGCGCCGCGGTGGATGCCGACGGCTGCTACTGGATTTGTGGCAACGACGCAGGCGTGGTGCACCGCTTTTCCCCGGCGGGCGTGCTGCTGCGCTCGCTGGCGGTGCCCGTATCCAAACCCGCGATGTGCGCCTTTGGCGGGCCGCAGCTGGAGCATCTCTTTGTCACTTCCATCATTCCCGGCAAACCGGCGGACGGTTTCGATGCCAGCCTGGATGGTGCAGTTTTCGTGCTTCAGCCCGGTGTACGCGGCTTGGCTGAGCCTCTTTTTTCGCGTTTTCCCTTGTCAGTGCAATAACTTTTTTCAACTGGAGACCACCATGAAATTCGTACCCACCCTTGTGGCCTTGGCCGCAGCCGCTGCAAGCTTTGCAGTCCATGCCACCGAGTTCAAATCCTCGGATGTGCACAACTCCGACGACTACCCCACCGTCACCGCAGTGCGGTTCATGAGCGAACAGCTCAAGCAAGCCTCGGGCGGCAAGCACAGCATCAAGGTGTTCAACAAGGGCGCCCTGGGCACCGAAAAAGAAACCATCGACCAGGTCAAGATCGGCGCGCTGGACATGACCCGGGTGAACATCAGCCCGATGAACTCGGTCTGCGCCAAGACCAACATTCCGGTGCTGCCCTTCTTGTTCCGCTCGGTGGAGCACCTGCACAAAGTGCTGGACGGCCCGATTGGTGAAGAAATCGCCAAGGACTGCGAAGCCCAGGGCTTCATCGTGTTGGCCTATTACGACTCCGGCTCGCGCTCGATCTACAGCAAGAAGCCGGTGCGCACCGTGGCCGACACCAAGGGCATGAAGATCCGTGTGCAGCAGTCCGACCTGTGGGTGGCGGTGGCCGGTGCCATGGGCGCCAACCCCACGCCCATGCCCGCGGGTGAAGTGCTGACCGCGCTGCGGACCGGCCTGGTCGATGCGGCCGAGAACAACTATCCGTCCTACGGCTCGGGCTTCCGCCATTTCGAGGTGGCGAAGTTCTACAACAAGACCGAGCACTCCATGGCGCCCGAGGTGCTGCTGTTCTCCAAGATCGTCTGGGACAAGCTGCCCAAGGCCGACCAGGACATGATCCGCGCTGCAGCAAAGGCGTCGGTGCCATTCAATCGCCAAGCTTGGGCCGCCTATGAGAAGAAAGAGTTCGACATGGTGAAGGCCGCCGGAACCGAAATCATCGAAGTGGACAAGAAGTCTTTCCAGGACGTGATGGTTCCTGTGTACGACAAGTTTGCCAACACGCCCGACCTCAAGCGCATGGTCAAAGCGGTGCAAGACACCAAGTAAGGCCCCCGCGCCCCTGCCCACCGCAGGGGCGCTTTGACGATTGCGCCGAACCCCACCGGAGCCCGCTATGTACACCCGCTTTTGTGCCACCCTGTCCAAGATCAGCCTCATGCTGGCCGTGGCGGGCCTGATCGTGCTGATCGCCTGCGTGCAGTACCAGGTGATTGGCCGCTATGTGTTCAACGACACGCCCACCTGGGCCGAGGCACTGGCGTTGCTCCTGGTGCTCTACATCACCTCCCTTGGCGTGGCTGTTGGCGTGCGCGACGCCGGCCACATCGGCATGGACTCCATCATCAGCCTGCTGCCCGAGCGGCTGCGGCTCAAGCTCGAAATCTTGATCCATGTGCTGGTAGGAACCTTTGGCGCGCTGATGGCTTACAACGGTTACATCTGGACGGTCCTCAAATGGAACGACCGCAAACCCATGCTGCCTGTGCCCTCGGGCATGGACTACTTTCCGCTGGTGATTGCGGGTGTGCTGGTGGTGCTTTTTACGATTGAACATGTCATTGCCCTGGTGCAAGGCAAGGAAGTGGTGCCCGCATGGAACTGACCGTATTGGGGGTGAGCTTTGGCTTGCTGCTGTTGATTGGGGTGCCCGTTGGCTTTGCCGTGGGCCTGTCGTCGGTGGCCACCATCATTGCCGCCGGTTTGCCGGTGGCGGTGGTGTTTCAGAAGATGGTCGGTGGCATGCAGGTGTTTTCCTTCCTGGCCATTCCGTTTTTCATCTTTGCGGGCGAGCTGATGCTCCATGGCGGCATCGCCCAGCGCATCGTGCGCTTTGCCAACAGCATGGTGGGCCATGTGCGTGGCGGGTTGGGCATGTCCAACGTGCTGGGTTGCACCATCTTTGGTGGCGTGGCGGGCTCGCCGGTCGCCGACGTATCGGCCATGGGCTCGGTGATGATTCCGTTGATGAAGAAGGAGGGCTACGACACCGACTACGCCGTCAACGTCACCACCCACGCGTCGCTGGTCGGCGCTTTGATGCCCACCAGCCACAACCTGATTCTGTACACCCTGGCCACCGCGGGCATCGCCTCGGTGAGCGTGCTGGGGATGATTTTGGCTTGCATCGTTCCGGCTCTGTTGCTTACCGTCATGAACCTGCTGGCCGCTTACGGCGTAGCCATCAAGCGCGGCTACCCCACGCGTGGCGCGTTTGCGGGATGGGGCGAAATAGGCGCCAGTTTTGTTGGTGCCCTGCCGGGCATGTTGATCGTCGGCATCATTCTTGCGGGGATCTTGTCGGGTGTGTTCACCGCCACTGAGTCGGCGGCAACCGCCGTGTTGTGGGCGCTGATCGTCACCGCCGTGGTGTACCGCTCGCTGTCGTGGGAGGACTTCATCAAGTCCTGTGCCAAGGCCTGCAAGACCACCGGGGTGGTGCTGTTTTTGATCGGCATCTCCAACGCGTTTGGCTACTTTTTGGCGATGTACTCGGTGCCCGAACTCACCGGTCAGCTGATGGCCACCGTGACCGAAAACCCGTGGATGATTTTTCTGATGATCAACCTGGTGTTGTTCCTGCTGGGCACCTTTCTGGACATGGCACCGGCACTGCTGATCTGCACCCCGATCTTCTTGCCCATCGCGCAGAAGTTCGGCATGGACCCCACGCAGTTTGGTGTGGTCATCTTGCTTAACTGCGCGCTGGGCCTGAACACCCCGCCGGTGGGCACCACCCAGTTTGTGGGCTGCGCCATCGGTGGCATTTCGGTGGGCCAGGTGATGCGCTCCATCTGGCCGTTCTACGGCGCGCTCGTGGGCACCCTCATGCTTGTCACCTATGTGCCCGCGTTCTCGCTGTGGCTGCCCAACCTGGTGCTGATGAAGTAAGGCCCATGGCTACGCCGATGCGCGCGCCGCTCACCATCCGCATGCACGCGGCCGACAACGTGGCCATCGTGGCTAACGATGGCGGCCTGCCTGCGGGCACGGTGCTGGCCAGTGGCCTCACGTTGGTGGACCGGGTACCGCAAGGCCACAAGGTGGCGCTCTGCGCCATCGCCAAAGACGAGGCGGTGCGCCGCTACAACGTGCCCATTGGCCACGCGCTCAAAGACATTCCCGCCGGTGCCTGGGTGCACGAGCGCTTGCTGCACATGCCCGGTGCGCGCAGCCTCGACAACCTGCCGCAGGCCACGGTCAAGCCGCCACCCATGGAGCAGCTCGCTGGCTACACCTTCGAGGGCTACCGCAATGCCGACGGCTCGGTGGGCACGCGCAACATTTTGGCCATCACCACCACGGTGCAGTGCGTGGCCGGCGTGGTGGACTTTGCGGTCAAGCGCATCAAAGCCGAGTTGCTGCCGCGCTTTCCTAACGTCGATGACGTCGTCGGTCTGGAGCACGCCTACGGCTGCGGCGTGGCCATCGACGCGCCCGACGCCATCATTCCCATCCGTACCCTGCGCAACATCAGCCGCAACCCCAACTTTGGTGGCGAGGTGATGGTGGTCAGCCTGGGCTGCGAAAAGCTGCAGCCCGAGCGACTTTTGCCGCCGGGCAGCATTGCCCTGCAAGCGGACGAAGTGCTGGACGTGGTCTGCCTGCAAGCGGAAAAACATGTCGGCTTCATGAGCATGGTCGACTCCATTCTGGCCAGTGCGCTGCCGCATCTCGAGCGCCTCAATGCCCGCCGCCGCGAGACGGTGCCCGCCAGTGAATTGGTGGTGGGCGTGCAGTGCGGCGGCAGCGATGCCTTCAGTGGCGTGACGGCCAACCCGGCGGTGGGCTTTGCCACCGACCTGCTGGTACGTGCAGGCGCCACGGTGCTGTTCTCTGAAACGACGGAAGTGCGCGACGCCATCGACCAGATGACCGCCCGCGCCACCACGTCGGAGGTGGCGCGGGCCATGGTGCGCGAGATGGCCTGGTACGACGCTTACCTGGGCCGTGGCAGCGCCGACCGCAGTGCCAACACCACGCCGGGCAACAAGGCCGGGGGCTTGTCCAACATCGTGGAAAAAGCGATGGGCTCCATCATCAAGTCCGGCAGCGCGCCCATCAGCGGCGTGCTCTCACCCGGCGAGAAGGCCGCCACCAAAGGCTTGATTTACGCCGCCACACCGGCCAGCGATTTCATCTGCGGCACGCTGCAACTCGCGGCCGGCATGAACCTGCATGTCTTCACCACCGGCCGCGGCACGCCCTATGGTCTGGCTGAGGTGCCGGTCGTCAAGGTGGCGACCCGCACCGAACTGGCCACCCGCTGGCACGACCTGATGGACCTGAACGCCGGGCGCATTGCCGACGGCGAAGCAACCATCGCCGACGTCGGTTGGGAGCTGTTCCACCTGCTGCTGGAAGTTGCCAGCGGACGCAAAAAAACCTGGGCCGAGCACTGGAAGCTGCACAACGCGCTGGTGCTGTTCAACCCCGCCCCCATTACCTGAAAGACGCACCCCATGGCAAACCCAAACACCCCGTCGGCTGCCGCCCCGGCCAGCGCCCACCCCGCGCCCTACCAGGCGTTTCCCAACCAGTTCAAAAAAGACCTGTTGGCCGGCAAGCGCCTGATTGGCTGCTGGTCCTCCTTGTCCAATGCCATCACCACCGAGGTGCTGGGTGTGGCGGGTTTTGACTGGATCTTGCTCGACGGCGAGCATGCGCCCAATGATGTGTCCACCTTCGTGCCCCAGCTCATGGCGCTCAAAGACAGCCGCAGCGCGCCGGTGGTGCGCCCGTCGTGGAACAACGCGGTGGAAATCAAGCGCCTGCTCGATGCGGGTTTCTACAACTTCCTCATCCCCTTTGTGCAAAGCGCCGACGAGGCCCGCGCCGCCGTGGCTGCCACCCGCTACCCGCCGATGGGCATCCGCGGCGTGTCGGTCTCGCAGCGCAGCAACCGTTACGGCACGGTGCCCAGGTACTTTGAAGAGGTGAACGACCATATCTCCGTGGGCGTGCAAATCGAAAGCCCAGCCGGCGTTGCGGCCGCTGCAGCCATTGCGGCGGTCGAAGGCGTGGACTGCCTGTTTGTGGGTCCGTCCGACTTGGCGGCGGGCTACGGCCACTTGGGACAGGCCGCGCACCCCGAGGTGCAAGACGCCATCGCCCGCGTGTTTGCTGCTGCCAAAGCGCAGGGCAAACCCAGCGGCATCCTGGCCACCGTCGAGGCCGACGCGCGGCGCTACATGGAGATGGGCGCCAGCTTTGTGGCCGTGGGCAGCGACCTGGGCGCACTGCGCTCAGCCACGCAGGCCCTGTGCGACAAGTTCAAAAGCTGAAGGCATTGCAAGCCATCGCCCCCACCACGCGACCACACCTGCACCACTCCACCACGAAAAAAGAAGCCACCCACCCATGCACACCGCCAACACACCGCCCGTTCTTGGATTCATCGGCCTGGGCATCATGGGCGCACCCATGGCCGGCCACTTGCTGGCTGCCGGCCACACGCTGCACCTGCACACCCGCAGCCGCGTGCCAGCCGCGCTGCTGGAGGCCGGTGGCTTGGCCTGCGACAGTGCGCAGCAAGTGGCACAGCGCGCCGACATCGTCTTTTTGATGCTGCCCGACACGCCCGATGTGGAGGCCGTGCTGTTCGGTGCCCACGGCGTAGCAGCCGGACTATCGCCGGGCAAGACGGTGGTGGACATGAGTTCCATTTCGCCGGTGGCCACCAAGGACTTTGCGGCGCGCATCCACGCGCTGGGCTGCGACTATGTGGACGCGCCGGTGTCTGGCGGCGAGGTGGGTGCCAAGGCCGCCAGCCTGACCATCATGGTGGGCGCGCCCCAGGCCGCGTTCGACCGGGTGCTGCCGCTTTTGCAAAAGATGGGCAAAAACATCACTTTGGTCGGCGGCAATGGCGACGGCCAGACCTGCAAGGTGGCCAACCAGATGATCGTGGCACTCAACATCGCCGCCGTGGGCGAGGCCCTGCTGTTTGCCAGCAAAGCCGGTGCCGACCCCGCCAAGGTGCGCGAGGCGCTGATGGGCGGATTTGCTGCCTCGCGCATTCTGGAGGTGCATGGCGAGCGCATGATCAAGCGCACCTTCAAGCCCGGCTTTCGCATCGGCTTGCACCAAAAAGACCTGGGCCTGGCCCTGCAAGGCGCCAAGTCCATGGGCCTGGCCCTGCCGCAAACCGCCGGTGCTGCGCAGCTCATGCAGGTGTGCAGCGGCCACGGCCTGCAAAACGAGGACCACTCGGCACTCGTCAAAGCGCTGGAGATCATGGGCAACCACCGGGTGGCGGCTGACGCGGAATAAAGCGCCGGTGGATTAAGAGCCTGCACAATGGCGGTTTGAAGCGTTTGGCTGAGCGCTGATCGCAACCTTGCTTCCACTTGGGTTTGCCGCATGTCCTCCCCACCCCCCATCGTCCTAAGCCAAGGCGCACTGCGCTGCGAAGTCAGCCCCGCCTTGGGTGGTTGCATTGCCGGTCTGTGGTGTGCCGATGTGCCGGTGTTGCGCTCCACACCGGCGGCGCAACTGCAATCGGTGCGGCTCTCTGGCAGCTACCCGCTGGTGCCGTACTCCAACCGGCAGGCCTTTGCGCAGATGCACTGGGCCGGCGCGGACTATCCGCTCACACCCAACTTTGCGCCCGAGCCGCATGCCATCCACGGCGTGGGCTGGGAGCGCGTGTGGGCGGTGATTGGTGGCGATGCCCAGTCGGTCACGCTGCATTACCAGCACGCCCCCGACGCCAGTTGGCCGTTTGCATTTGATTGCACTCAGCACATCCTGCTGGAGAGCGACGCGCAGTACGGCGAAGCGCTGGTGCTGACCATGCGCATCACCAACAACGGGACTGAACCCTTCCCGGCGGGCCTGGGCTGGCACCCGTACTTCGCCAAACACAGCGGCGCGCGCATCGCGTTTGCCGCCCACAACCGCTGGGAGATGGACGCCGACAAACTGCCCACGCAGCGACTGCCCAACGCCGGGCTGAAAACCGACTGCGCCAGCCTGAGCGTCGACCACTGTTTTGATGGATGGAGCGGCGAGGTGCATTTGCAAGACGATTTGCTCGACACCCGCATCAGTTCGGACTTGACGCAGCTGGTGGTGTTCACCACGCCGGCGCGCGACAACATCGCCATCGAGCCGGTCAGCCACACCAACAACGCCCTGAACCTGCTGGCACGGGGCGTGGCCAGCGCCGACGATTTGGGTGTGCGGGTGCTGCAGCCGCACCAGAGCTTGGGTGTGCGCATGCGTATCGCGGTGCGTCGCATGCCGACCTGATCGCCCCAGCCAAGGCGTGTGCGTGTCCGCGCCTAAACTTGGCGACTTCTGTCACAGCTTCTCCAAGCGTCTCAGCGCTCTGCCCCGCACCATGCCCCAAGCCACTCCGATGGAACACACCACAACGCCCCACGCCCTGCCCGACTGGCGCAGCCTGGGCTGGCAGACGCTGGGCAGCGCACGCCACGCCTTGGGTGAGTCGCCTTTTTGGCATCCGCAGGAACAGCGGCTGTACTGGGTGGACATCCCGGGCAAACAGCTGCTGCGCGCGGGCTTTGCCGGTGGCGTCGCGGCACCGGTGCAGGCCTGGGACATGCCCAGCGAGCCCGGCTGCATAGCGCCTGCCAGCGGTGGCGGTTGGGTGATTGCCTTGCGCCACGGCGTATTCCGCGCCCGCACCTGGGACGGTGCGCTGGAGCCCATCGCCACGCTGCCCTACGACACCGCCAGCGTGCGCGCCAACGACGGCAAATGCGACGCGCTGGGCCGGTTCTGGGTGGGCACCATCGACGAGCCCAAAGCCAGCCACGCTGCCGAACTGTTTTCCGTTGACTGCCGCGCAGGCTCGGCCCTGGTGCAGCGCCAGGCCGGTGGCGCGCTCACCGCCAACGGCCTGGCCTGGAGTCCGGACAACCGCACCCTGTATTGGGCCGACACGCCCAACCATGTGGTGCACGCCTGGGACTACCAGCTCGACACCAACACCTTGGATGCACACCGTATCCACCTGCGTTTTGATGCCAAGCCAGCAGCTTGGACTTTCGATGCCGGCGGCTACCGGGGTCGTCCCGACGGCGCGGCGGTGGATGTGCAGGGCAATTACTGGGTGAGTTTGTTTGAGGGCCAACGCATCGCCTGCTACGCGAGCGATGGCACCCTCTTGCGCGAGATTCCCACGCCCGCGCAATGCCCCACCATGCCCTGCTTTGGCGGTGAGGACTTGCAAACTTTGTTTGTCACCACCGCCCGCCACGGCCGCAGCGCCTCGGAGCTGGCGGCCTTCCCGGATTCGGGCGCGGTGTTCTACCTGCGTGTGGACACACCAGGCTTGCCGGTTCACGCGTTCGCTGCTTGAAGTTCATCTGAGCCTTGGCACAGCGCCTGGTGGGCCGGTGCGAGGAGCCAGCGCGGCGGCCCAGCGCTGCGGTGCTTGCTGTTGTGTACGTCAGCGCACCGCCAGACTCTGGGCTAGTGCGTAAGGTCGCCTGGGTGCTGGAACTCCAGACCGCAACCAACCCAAGGACCTCACCATGTTGATGAACAACACCCGACGCAGCTTTCACAAAATCTTGGCGGTCACTGCCATCGCGTTCGCAGTGGGCAGCGTGGGCCTGAGCGCGCATGCTGCCACCGCTGAGGACCTGAGCGCTGACGCTACCCAAGCGCTCAAGACGCTGTATGTCACCCACCCAGAGGCGCAGCGCCTGGCCCAGAGCGCCCGCGCGGTGCTGGTGTTTCCCAAAATCATCAAAGCCGGCTTGGTGTTTGGGGGCAGCTACGGGGAGGGCGTCATGACGCGCAACGGCAAGCTCGTGGGTTACTACAACTCCGTTTCCGCCTCTTGGGGCTGGCAGGCCGGGGCTGAGTCCTACGGCTATGTGGTCTTTCTGATGAACGACAAAGCGGTGGACTACCTGGAGAAAAGCAAGGGCTGGGAGTTTGGCGTCGGACCCAATGTGGTGGTGGTTAACGAGGGTGTGGCAAAAAACATTTCCACCTCCACCCTCCAGGACGACGCCTATGCCTACATCTTTGACCAGCAAGGCCTCATGGCCAGCCTGAGCATCGAGGGCACCAAGATCTCGCCGATCAACAAGCGCTAGGCCACACGCCATGCCACAACCATTGATTGGAGCCGCCATGATCCGTACCGAAACCGTGGCCACGCCACGCGCGCTTTCCTGCCTTCTCGTGCCCGGTTTGCTGGCGGCGGCGCTCGCTGCTGGCTGCGTCACCAGCCCGCCCGCAGCCGACAAGCTGGCCTCCGCCCGCGAGGCCATTGGCCGCGCTGCCTTGGCCGGCGGCGACACCTACGCCCCCACAGAAATGTTGTCGGCCCGCAGTGGCCTGGACCGCGCCCAGGCGGCGCTGCAAAAGGGTGAGCAGGGCATCGCTCGCAACCAGACCGAGCAGGCCGTGGTCGACGCACAGCTGGCCGAAGCCAAGGTGCGCAACGCCAAAGCGCAAGCCGCCGCCGAGGCGCTGCGCGACTCTCGCCGTGTTCTCGAAGCCGAAGTGCAACGCAAGCAAAACTAGGACACCACCATGAAAACCCAATCTCTACTGCGCCTGTCCCTGCTGTCCTTGGGCCTGCTGCAGGCCTGCGGTGGCATGCCCACCAGCAACGCGGGTCTTGACGCCGCCACCCAGAACTTTCAGGCGGCCCAGCGCAGCCCCACCGTGGCAGCACTGGCACCCGCCGAACTCAAGGACGCCGAGCTATCGCTGGCCAAGGCCACTCAGGCATGGACCAACAATGGCCCGGTCGCCGAGGTGGACCATCTGGCCTACCTGACGCGCCAGAAAACCGCCATCGCCCAAGAGGCTGCATCGCAGCGCCAAGCCGAGAATGCGGTCGCGCAGGCCGCTTCCGGGCGCAACCAGATTTTGCTGGCTGCACGCACCCATGAGGCCGAGGCAGCGCAGCGCAGTGCCGAGGGCGCCGAGCAGCAGGCACGCCTGGCCTGGCAGCAGTCTGAACAAGCCAAGCGCGAGGCCAGTTTGGCCAACCTGAACGCGGCCAACGCACAGATGCAGACCGACGCGGCGCGCCAGCGCACCGCGCAGCTCGAGCAGCGGCTGGCGGCACTCAATGCCAAGCGCACTGAGCGCGGCATGGTGGTCACCATCGGCGACATCCTGTTTGAGACCGCCAGCGCTGGCCTGAAAAGCAGCACCGGCAACAGCGTGGAGCGCTTGGGCGAGTTTCTGCTGGCCTATCCCACGCGCACGGCCGCGATCGAAGGCTACACCGACAGCGTGGGCTCCACCCAAAGCAACCAAGAGCTGTCAGAGCGCCGAGCTGCCACCGTGCGTGCTGCGCTGCTGCGCATGGGCGTGCAGGGTGGCCGGTTGTCGGTGGTGGGCTATGGTGAAACCTACCCGGCGGCCAGCAACGGCGATGCCGAAGGCCGCATGGCCAACCGCCGCGTCGAGGTGGTCTTGTCTGACGAAGCCGGCATGATCCCACCGCGATGACCTTGGGGTGCTGGCGCCGCTTGGTGGCAGCGCGTACGCCAGCACGAAAAGCGGTTATGTTCGTTACCGAACATACAGATCGGAATGCGCTTCGTACGCTCCACGAGCCCCCAACCCTGTAGCCACCCACCCCTTGACCCTGCCGCTTGCGATGATGAAGAACCACCTGCTTGCGGCGCTGCCAGCGGCAGAGGCTGCGCGTTGGCTCGACGGCCTCAAGCCGGTGCAGCTCGACTTGGGCATGGTGGTCTACGAGTCGGGTCGGCAACAGCAGTATGTGTACTTTCCGACTACCTCCATCGTCTCGCTGCTGTATGTGCTGGAGGATGGTTCGTCTGCCGAGATCGCAGTGGTGGGCAAGGAGGGTGTGGTGGGCGTGTCCATCTTCATGGGCGGCGGCTCCACGCCCAGCCGCGCGGTGGTCCAAAGCGCTGGCCTGGGCTACCGTTTGAGCGCACACCTCATGAAAGAGGAGTTCGAGCGCGCCGGGCCGGTGTTGCACTTGCTGCTGCGCTACACCCAGGCCCTGATCACCCAGATGTCGCAAACCGCGGTCTGCAACCGCCACCACTCCCTGGACCAGCAGCTGTGCAGGTGGTTGCTGCTCAGCCTGGACCGCCTTGAAGACAGCGAGCTGATGATGACGCAGGAGCTGATTGCCAACATGCTGGGGGTGCGCCGCGAAGGCGTCACCGAGGCAGCCATCAAGTTGCAGCGCGCCGGGCTGATTCGCTACGCCCGCGGCCACATCACGGTGCTCGACCGCCCGGGTTTGGAGCAGCGCGCTTGTGAGTGCTACGACGTGGTGCGCAAGGAATACCAAAGGCTCCTGCCCGACATCAAGGCGGTTTGAGCGCTGCGTGAGGACGCTCAGGGCCAAAGCGGTACGAAGGACCGCTGTACCTGAACCGACATCGCAGCCCTATGTGGGATGGCAGACGGTCACATCTGCAACGGTTGCCGATGATGCAGTTCCCAGTCCACCGGGCCCCACGCTTTGGCACACCACTTCAACTCCCTCGTCAAATCCCTGCCCGCGCGCGAGCGCTTGCTGCTAGCGCAAAGTGCAACTGCACAAGCGCTGACCCTGCATGCGGTGGCCAGCGGTCCTGCCAGCCAGCTCAGCAGCGTGCTGTTTCCCTTGAGCGGCTTTGTGTCGCTGGTGGTCAAGCTCGACGACGCGCCTGGCCTGGAAGTGGGCATGGTGGGCAACGAGGGCATGGTCGGCGTTGCATTCGCGCTGGGCGGCAAGTCCGTGCCTTGGCACATCGTGGTTCAGGGTGAGGGCGACGCCCTCGGTTACTCGGCGCTGGTGTTTGCTCAGTTGCTGGCGCAGTGCCCCACCTTGCGCCAGCGCATGGACCGCTACGCCCATGTACTGCTGGCGCAAACTGCCACGCTGTGCGCCTGCAACCGGTTTCACTCGGTGCAGCAGCGCCTGGCGCGCTGGCTGCTGATGAGCCAGGACCGTGCGCACAGCAACCACTTCTCGATGACGCATGAGTTCTTGGCCTACATGCTGGGCGTGCGCCGTGTGAGCATCACCCAGGCTGCAAGCCACTTGCAGGTTGACTGCTTGATCCGCTACCACCGCGGTGCCATCGAAATTCTGGACCGCGTGGGGCTGGAGCAGGCTGCCTGCAGCTGCTACCAAAAGTCACAAGACGTGTATGCGGACGCGTTTGGCGCCGCTAGGGCGATTTAGGTTGGGTCAGCACCGCATAGGCTGCCAGCAAGCTTTGCACCACCCACGGCCGCGTCAGCAGCCGCCAGGGGCGGGTTTGGACCAGGATTGCGCCCAGCACCGCGCAGCCTACGACCAGCGCAATGGGGTGGCGCCGGGCGGTGGGGGCGAGCTCGGCATCGCCCATGTGCTTGACCAAGGTCAGCACCGTGTCCGCCACCTGCAGCGGCGCGTGGATGCCATCGTGTGCCTGCGCGCGCAGGGCCGCGTACATCGCAATCCGCGAGGCGGCGACCTGTTCAGCCGGCGTCATACCAAGGCCACCGCTGGGCGCAGCAAGGCCAAGTCGGTGGCGACTTGTTCGTTCCACGCGTCAAACGGGTCGCTGCTTGCGCGGCGCATGCACAGCCCCAGGCACACCGCGCCCAGCAGCACCGAGGCAAGGGGCACAGCGCTGGCCAGCCACAGCGAGCTTTGCAGCGCTGGCTCCAGCACAAAGTACAGCATCACCAGCATGCCTGCGTGTACCGCAGCCACTACAAAGCAGGCCCCGGCCAGCACCAACCACACCAGCTTGCGCTGGTAGAGGCGTGCTTGTTGCCCCAAGGCTTCCTTGGCCAGCGCAAAGTAGCTTTGAACGTGGGTGGCCAGCAGTTCGGGGTGTTGGGCAACAAGCCCAAGCAGTGCGCTTTGCATGGTGCAACTCCTGGTGCGGTGGAGTGGGGTTAGCGGCGGCGCGACAACAGCGCCACCAAGGCCATCGCGCCTGCGCCCAGTGCCAGCGCCAGCAGCACCGACTTCACAGGTTCGCGGCGGATGTAGTCCAGGCTTACGGTCTGCGCGTACTGCGTACGTTGTTGCAGGCTGTGGGTGCCATCCAGTACCGCGTCGATGCCACGCTGTAAAAGTGCCTCGGCCTGGTCGGCAACCTCGTGGGGGCGGGGCGTGGTGTTGTGGGCCAGGGGATCGGCCAATGTGGTCTGCAATGTGGGCATGGCTGGTTCCCTCCTACTTCTTGATTTCGTTGCCGATCACACCGCCTACCACCGCACCGCCTACGGTACCGATAGGGCTGCCGCCGCTGAGCACCGAGCCGGTGACGGCGCCAATGCCCGCGCCGATGGCGGTGCTCTTCTCACGCTCCGACATGTTGGCGCAAGCGCCCAGCAGCAAGGCGGAGGTGGCTGCCAGCGGCAGCAGGAGGGAGCGAGTAAGGTGGGTCATGTTGGTGTCCTTAAAAAGTTGATTACTTGCCGTAGGTGGCGGTGCGTTGCACTTTGGCGTCGGCCTTAGTGCGGCAGTTTTGCTTGAACTCCCCCGCGATGGCATGGCAGCTGGTTTTGCCCAGACCACAGGTCACTGCGGCCCATTCAAGCAGGATGCGGTGGTGTCGTTTCATTGCACACCCACCACTTCAACGTCTACGCGGCGGTCGGGCGCCAGGCAGGCCACCAAGGCCTTGGTGGCTTTGGTGCCCACACAGTCACCGGCCAGGGTCACCGGATTGCTTTCGCCCTTGCCGCTGACGTTGATGGCCATGCCGGCCATCTCGGGCGCGCCTTCCAGGTAGACCTTGACGGCGGTGGCGCGTTCTTCGGACAGCTTTTGGTTGAAGGCTTGTGTGCCCAGGCGGTCGGTGTTGCCTTCCACGGTGACGGTGCTGAAGGTGACGGTGCTGGCTTCTTTAGCGAACGCATCAAGCTCGCCTTTGCCAGCCGCACTGAGGTCGGGCTTGCCAAAGCCAAAGTGCGAATCCGCCGACAGCTGCACCCGGCGTTTGGCCGGTGCAATCGGAGCCGACAAGGGTTGGATCACCGCCACAGGTGGGGGCACCACCGCACTTGCTACCGGGGCAACAGGCGCCATCGGCACGGCAGCGGCCACGGGCGCGGGTGCCAGGTAGGCTGCAGGTGTGCTGCGCACGCGCGAAGAGCGACCCAACGGGAAGACCAGGGACATGGAGAACGTGTTGACGTCGCCGTGGTTGTCCAGCCCGTCATTGATCCGGTAGCGCTCGGCTTCGCCGCGGATCTGCATGCCCGGGCTGATGTCGTACTGCAGCCCGATGCCCAGCTTCCAGTTGGTGTCGCGTCGGTTGGAGCTGGTCACCAGGGGCGACAGGGTGCCGCTGCCAGCGAAGTTGTTATCGGTGCTGGCGTATTGCGCACCGACGCGGCCAATCAGCGACCACTTGTCACTCAGGGGCGCGGTGCCTATCAGGTCGACGTTGACACCTTCGACCTCGTACTGCCCGCTCAACGCACCGCCGGGGGCGGTCGCGGAGTAGCCAAATTTGCCAAGGTTGAAGTAACCAGCCTCCAGCGCAAACATGCGGCTGAACTGGTAGCCACCAAACACCTTGTAAGGGGCGCCCCGTTGGTCTTGGCTGGTGAGACTGATGCTGCTGCTCGTGCCGGTGGCGCTGCGGGTGGTGGCGTTCTCGTCCAATTGGGATTGGGATTGCCCCGCGCCCAGGCCAAAGTAGTAATAGCTCGGGTCGGGCTGCGCTTGGGCCGATGCGCCGGCGCAAACGGACAGCGTGGCCAAGCAGACAAGACGCAGGGAGGGAGTGGTTTTCATGGAGGCCTTTCGGATAGTTGTGAGTGCTTAGATGACGGGCCATTTTTGGGCGCTTGCCAGGCCGGGGTCTGTGCGCAATCGCACACCGCAGGCAGGCCATCGCGTGTGTTGGCAAGCGCACAGATGCGTGCGTGGGTGGCCCCTATGCTGGTCTGGCACAACGCACCACTCCACAAGGAAACTTCTATGTCACACCGCGACGACTACACCGAAAAGATGAAGCAAGAACTCGACACCATGCGCGCCAACCTGGACGTGCTGGAAGCGCGGGCACATGAGTACAAGGAGGACGCGCGCCACCTCTACCAAGAGAACGCCGAGAAGCTGCGCCACGAGTTCACGCTGGCCAGCACCAAGTTTGAAGAACTCAAGGCTGCGGGGGTGGAAACCTGGGACACGATGGTTGCCGAAATGGACCGGCTGCGCGACGTGTTTGGCAATTCATACCGCTACTTCAAGTCCCAGGCCAAGTGGTCCGACCCAGCGAAGAAGTAACAACGGCGGTTCGATTGCCGCGGCAACCCAACACCGTGCCCGCGCTGCTGCTGGCTGCGGTCACGCTGGCGCTGTGCTGGGTGCTGTTGCCGTTTTACGGCGCGATTTTGTGGGCGGTCATCATCGCCATGTTGTTTGCGCCGGTCTACCGCAAGTTGCAAACGCGCTTGGGCCTGCAGCGCAATGCCGCAGCCGCACTGGTCATCGTGTTGGTGTTGGTGCTGGTGGTCTTGCCGCTGGTCGCCATTGCTGCGTCGCTGGCGCGCGAGGCTGCAGTGTTGTATGCCCTGATCGAGACTGGCACGTGGAACCCGGTGCGCTCGCTGCGCACCGCGTTTGAGGCCTTGCCCACCTGGAGCACGGCGCTCTTGCAGCATGTCGGGCTGGCCGACTTCGATGCCGTGCAGCAGCAGCTCACAGCAGGCTTGGTGCGCGCCGCCCGCTGGACGGCCACGCAGGCCTTGGGATTCGGGATGGACACCTTCACCTTGTTTGCCAGCCTGGGCGTCACGCTCTACCTGGCATTTTTTCTGGTGCGCGATGGCAGCGATCTGGTGCCGCTGCTGGAGCGCGCACTTCCACTGGCACCGCGCTACCAGAAAGAGCTGCTCTCCAAGTTCATGGCGGTGGTGGGTGCCACCGTGAAAGGCAGTTTGCTGGTTGCCGCCGTCCAGGGCGCGCTGGGTGGCTTGGCCTTTTGGCTGTTTGAGGTACGCGGTGCGCTGTTATGGGCAGTAGTGATGGCGCTGGCGTCCCTGCTCCCGGTGGTGGGCGCGGCCTTGGTGTGGTTTCCGGTGGCGCTGTATTTCCTGGCCACCGGCAGAGCCTGGCAGGGGCTGGTCATTGTGGTGTGGGGGGTGCTGGTCATCGGCTTGGTGGACAACCTGCTGCGTCCGATTCTGGTCGGGCGCCAGGCCCGCATTCCCGACTATGTGGTGATGGTTGCAACGCTGGGCGGCATGGCCGTGTTTGGTGCCAACGGCTTTGTGATTGGACCCACCATTGCGGCCATGTTCATTGCGGTGTGGCACTTGTCCATCGCGTCAAAGAGCAGCCCCGGATGCTGATGCGCTGGCGGAGTCCGCAATGAGCGCACTCGCGCTGCTGCTCACCATCGTGTCGGCCTTGCTGGTGCAGGTGGCCTCAGGTGCGGCGCTTTGGATCTTGCGCAAGCGCAAGGACGGCCTCGCCCTGCGCGCAGCGCCCAGTGCGGCCGACCCATCGGCACTGCCGGTGGCCGCCTGGTCGGGCTGGCGCGACTTTCGAGTCACCGCGCGCACCTACGAAGATGCCGAGCACAGCCAGTGCTCCTTCCACCTTGCGCCGGTCGACGGCCAGACGCTCGCAGATTTTCAGCCGGGTCAGTATGTGGTGCTGCAGCTGGACGTGGCACCGGTGTCGGCGCAGAGCCCCAGCGGCGCGGTGCCCATCACACGCTGCTACTCGCTTTCTGAGCGACCGCACCCATCGGGCTGGCGAATCACGGTCAAGCGCGCTTTGGCACCGCTTGGAGCCCTCGCCCTGCCTGCGGGCCTGGCGTCGGGCTACTTGCTCGACATGGTGCATGTAGGCAGCGTGCTCAAGGCGCGCGCACCAGCGGGCCAGTTCGTGCTCGAGGCAGATGCCAGCGTGCCTGCGGTTTTTGTTGCTGGCGGCATTGGCATCACACCGCTGATGAGCATGCTGCAGTGGTGCCTGATCGAGCAAGCTGGCAGGGCGCTGTACCTGTACTACGGCGTTCGCAGCAGCGCCGACCATGCATTCAAAACCACCCTGGAAACGCTGGCGGCGTCCCACCCCGCATTGACGCTGCAGGTGGTGTACAGCGCCGCTGGTTCGCACGATGTGCAAGGCCGTGACTACCACCACATCGGCTTCATCGATGTGGACTTGCTGCGCAGTACGTTGCCGCTGGGGCGGCACCAGTGGTATCTGTGTGGCCCCCCCGCCTATGCTGGCCAGTCTGGTGCCGGCACTTCGCGCATGGGTGAGCGATCCGCGCGACATTCATCTGGAGGCCTTCGGACCAGCTTCGGTACCCGCCGATCCATCCACGCGATCCGCACCACCGCCGGTGGCCTGGGAGGTGCGTCTGGCCCGTACAGGCCGTACCCTCGTGTGGGACGGGCGGGACGCCAACTTGCTCGATTTTGCCGAGCGCAACGGCGTGCCCCTGGAGTCGGGCTGCCGCGTCGGCAGCTGTGGCGCCTGCCAGACGCGGCTGATGTCGGGCGGTGTGCGCTACCCCGATCCGCCCCAGCACACCATTCCCGCGGGCTGCTGCCTGCCTTGTATCGGCACACCCGCCTCGGCGCTGTTGCTGGACGCTTGAGTCACCCACCATGGCCACCTTGAAAGCCCACCTGTTCAGCCGCGAAGTGTTGCCGTTCTACCTCTCGTTGCTGGCGCTCGCAGTGGCCGCGCTGCTGTGCGATGCGGCGCTGCACCTGCTCGGTGCGGTGTGGGTGGGGCGCTGGCTGGGCATTCCAGGGGTGGTGTTGATCGTGCTGTCTTTGGTGTACTCGGCGCGCAAGCGCAAGCGCATTGCCTGGGGCAAGCCTGCGACGCTGCTGCGCTGGCATGAGTACCTGGCCTGGGCCGGCTCGCTTTTGGTGCTGGTGCATGCGGGCATCCACTTCAATGCGATTCTGGGCTGGCTGGCGGTGTGGGCCATGCTGGTCAACGTGGCCAGTGGCCTGACCGGCAAGTTTCTGCTGGAGCGCGCCAGACGCCGTTTGGAGGCCGCCCGCGCGCAGCTGCGTGCACAAGGCCTGACACCCGAACAACTCGCCGAGCGCACCTACTGGGACAGCCTCACGTTCGATGCGGTCACGCAGTGGCGTTCGGTGCACTTTCCCATCACGCTGGCGTTTGCGGTGTTGGCCGTGGGACACATCCTTGCCGTCATGCTGTTTTGGAGTTGGCGATGAAGGGCCGTTGGCTTTGGCTTGTCATTGTTGCCAACTTGCTGGTGATCGGTGGGCTGGTGTTGGCTTACCCGCACCTGATGGTCGGGCCAGGCCCACTCAGCGCAGGCCATGCCCAGCTCAGCACCGATTGCTTTGCCTGCCATGCGCCCTTGCAAGGAGCCAACGCGGCCCGTTGCGTGGCGTGCCATGCGGTGGCCGACATTGGTGTGCGCACCAGCGCTGGCGTGGCTATCCAACCGGTACCTGCCGCGAATGCAAGCGCAACCAAGGTCGCCTTTCACCAGCAGCTGATCCAGAGCGACTGCACCGCTTGCCACAGCGAGCATGCCAACCCCCGCCTTGCCCCGCGCAGCACCAAACCGTTTTCACACGCGCTGTTGCGAGCGCCAACGCGCGAGGCCTGCGCGTCGTGCCATGCGGCCCCTACGCTGCCCGCGCATCAGCACTTTGGCCCGCAGTGCGCGCAGTGCCACACCACCACAGCCTGGCAGCCCACGACGTTTGACCATGCCAAGTATTTCCCCCTGGAGGGTGAGCACCGTGCCGCTTGCGCTACGTGTCACATCAACAACGTCTATCGCAGCTACACCTGCTTTGGCTGCCACGAACATACCCCCGCCAAAGTGCGCAAAGACCACGAGGGCGAGGTCAGCGGCAATCTGGACAACTGCGTCAAATGCCACCGTGGAGGCGACAGAGAGGGTGAAGGCCGCAGTGAAGGCAACCGGGGTGAGCGCGACTGAGCGTGCCTGGGTCTCAGTGCGGCGCGTGTGGCCGCAGCCCGGCGTCAAGCGCTGGGGCTGACGGTGGTGCCGCTGTCACCTTGCAGCATCGCTTCAATGTGCTGCAAAGATCCAATATGGCAGGGCTTGCCGGTGCGCTGCACAAAGTCGCATGCGGCCAGCACCTTGGGCGCCATGGAGCCTGCAGCGAATTGGTGCTGTGCCAGCTGAAGCGGCGTGACCCGGCCCAACGCGGTCTGGTCGGGCTCACCCCAGTGCAGGTAAACCGCGTCCACGTCGGTGGCAATCAGAAGCACATCGGCGTGCAGCAGGCGCGCCAGCAAGGCCGCACTCATGTCCTTGTCAATCACCGCTTCCACACCCGCCAGCTGCGCCACATCGCCTTGCGTGCTGCGCACCACTGGCACACCGCCACCACCGGCAGCGATGACCAAGGAGCCTTGCGCCAGCAGGGTGTCGATGGCGGCCAGGCCCAGAATGCGCTGGGGCTGGGGCGAGGGCACCACCCGGCGCAGGCCCACACCATCGGCGGCCATGGTCCAGCCGTGCTGGGCGACCAGCGCAGCGGCGGTGGCGGCGTCATAGACCGGGCCGATGGGTTTGGTGGGGTGCGCAAAGGCAGGGTCCGCTGCATCGACCTCCACCCGCGTCACCAGGGTGACCACTTGGCGCCCAGCACCCAGCAGGTTGCCCAAGGCCTGTTCCAGCAGGTAGCCCACCATGCCTTGGGTTTGCGCGCCCAGCACATCCATGGGATAGCAGGGCACCTCAGGGTGCAGGTCGCTGTAGGCCGCGCCCTGCAGCGCAAGCAGGCCCACCTGGGGGCCGTTACCGTGGACCAGCACCAGCGTGTGGTCCACCGCCAAACGGGCCAGTTGCGCGGCTGCGGTGCGTACGTTGGTGAGTTGGTGTTCTGCCGTGGGCGGCTGGTGGCGTTGCAGCAGCGCGTTGCCACCCAAAGCGACTACCACCCGCATGCGCTGCACCACGCTAGCCCAGGGCGGCGACCAGCAGCGCCTTGATGGTGTGCAGTCGGTTCTCCGCCTGGGTGAAAACAATGGAATCCTGCGACTCGAACACCGCGTCGCTCACTTCCATGTGGTCCAGGCCGAAGCGCGCCAGGATGTCCTTGCCCACTTCGGTGTCTGCGGTGTGAAACGCCGGCAGACAGTGCATAAAAAAACTGCGCCGCCCGGTGGCGCGCATCAGCGCCTCGGTGACGGCGTAGGGCGAAAGCGCGGCGATGCGCTCGGCCCACACACCGCTGGGCTCGCCCATGGAAACCCACACATCGGTGTACACAAAGTCGGCACCCTGCACTGCGGCCACCGGGTCGGTGAAAAAGCGCACCTGCGCACCGGTGCTGCGGGCCAGCACCACCATGTCTGCCACCAAGGACGCCGGTGGCTGCAGATTTGGCGGGCAGGCGATGCGCACATCCATGCCCATTTGCACCCCACCCACCAGCAGTGAGCAGCCCATGTTGAAGCGCGCATCGCCCAGGTAGCAAAACGACAGCGCATGCAGCGGGCGGTCAGCGAACTCTTCCATGGTCATCAGGTCGGCCAGCACCTGCGTGGGATGGGCCTCGTCGGTCAGGCCGTTCCACACCGGAACCTTTGCATGGGCGGCCAGCTCTTGCACCACGCTTTGGTGAAAGCCCCGGTACTCGATGCCATCGAACATGCGTCCCAGCACCCGGGCGGTGTCTTTGAGCGACTCCTTGTGGCCCATTTGGGAACTCACCGGGTCGATGTAGGTCACATGGCCACCTTGGTCGTGCACCGCCACCTCAAAAGCGCATCGGGTGCGGGTGGATGCTTTCTCAAAAATCAGCGCAATGTTGCGGCCTAGGAGTTGCTTGCGCTCGGTGCCCTGCGCCTTGGCCGCTTTGAGCTCCACCGCCAGGTCGATCAGGTAGCGGATCTCGGCGGAGCTGAGGTCTTGCAGGTCCAACAGGCTGCGGTGGTGCAGGTTGGGGCTCACAGCGGCTCCCGGTCGATGGGGCAGCTCATGCAATGGCTGCCACCGCGCCCGCGTCCCAGCTCGCTGCTGGGCAGGGTGATGACTTCCACCCCGGCCTTGCGCAGCAAGGTGTTGGTGTACACATTGCGGTCGTAGGCCATGACCACGCCGGGCGCGATGCACAGCAGGTTGTTGCCATCGTCCCACTGCTCGCGTTCGAGCTCAAAGGCGTCGCCGCCCGTGGCCACGGAGCGCAGGGTTTTGAGACCCAACGACGCAGCCACCACCTCCAGAAACGGCTTGGTGGCGGTGCGAACGTCCAGCGCTCCCGCCACCTTGCCCGGCCGGATGCTGTGCACCCGGATAGCGTCCACCACCGGTGGGAAGTAGGTCACCAGGTCGGCATCGCAGAAGGTCAGCACCGTGTCCAGGTGCATCGCACCGCGGGACTTGGGCAGTTGCGCGGCCAGCACCTGCGTGGCCCCGCCCTGCGCGAACAGTGTGCGCGCCAGCTGGGCCACCGCCTGCGGCGCGGTGCGCTCGCCCATGCCGATGAGCACCACCCCGTTGCCAATGGGCAAGACATCGCCGCCCTCCAGGCTGGCCCAGCCGTGGCTGCGGTCGGGCTCGCCCCACCAGTGCGTCAGGGGCTCGACCAGCGCTCCGGAAAACAGCGGGTGGAACCGGTAAATCGCTGCCACCAGCAGCGTCTCTTGCTGCCGCGCTGGCCAGTACATGGGGCACAGCACCACGCCCTTGCCAATCCAGCAGGAGCTGTCCCGCGTGAACAGCGAATTCGGCAGGGGCTCCAGCAGCATGTCGGACGGGGCACTGACGGCGATTTGCAGGCCCTGGGTGTGTTGCGCCACATCGGCGCGGGAGACTCCGCCCACCAGCACCTCGGCCAAGGCCATGGGCGGCAAGCCGGTGAGCCAAGGGCGCAACACGGTGGCAGCCTCCTGGTCCACAAAGTCCGAGCCCAGCATGCGCTCCAGCAACCAGGCCAGGGCCACTGGGTCGGCCACGGTGGTGGCCAGCAGATCGTGCAGTTCCAGTACCTCGATGCCGCGCTCGGTCATGGCAGAGGTGAAGGCGTGGTGCTCTTGCGCGGCCTGCTTGACCCAGATGACATCGTCAAACAGCAGGCGGTGGCAGTTGGCCGGCGTCAGGCGCCGCTGCGCCAGGCCGGGGCGGCACACCATCACACGGCGCAAGCGGCCGACTTCAGAAAAAATTCCGTGTTCCATAGCGTGCAACCCTAAAGTGCCAGGCTGCCGTTGCCCAGCATGGCAACAGCAACCACGGCCAATAACACCAATGCGGCCAGAGCAATCTTTTCAGCGCTGGTAAAGGCAGGCTTTGTCAGCCCCCGGCGCGCCCCGTAATACAGCGCCGCTCCGGGCGCGTACAGCACCGCACTGAGCAGCACATACTGGAGTCCGGCGGCGTACAGCAACCACACGCAGTACACGCACGCCAGCGCGGCCACCGGCAGGTCTGCGGCCCGGTGTTGGGACGAGCCCGCCGGTAAGCTGCCTTCACCCCGCCAGGCGGTGCGCAGCGCGAACGCGGCGCTCCACAGGTAGGGCAGCAAAATCATGGCGGTCGACAGCGAAATCAGCGCCAGGTAGGACGCATTGGAGAACAGCGTGATGAGCAAAAAGACCTGCACCATGCCATTGGTCAACCACAGTGCGTTGGCCGGCACACCGTGCGGGTTCTGGCGGGTCAGCCAGCGCGGCATCACACCCTCGTTGGCTGGCGAGAACAGCGACTCTGCCGCCAGCAGCGTCCAGGCCAGCAAGCCCCCACCCACCGACAGAATCAGGCCCACATACACCAGCACCGCGCCCCAGTGGCCTACCACCTGCTCCAGCACCGGTGCCATCGACGGATTTTTCAAACCAGCAAGCTGCGGCTGCGACAGCACGCCCATGGACAGCAGCGAGACCGCCATCAGCAGCGCCAGGCAGATGCCGTAGCCGATCACCGTGGCCCGGCCCACATCGGCGCGGCGTTTGGCGCGCGAGGAGTAGACGCTGGCGCCTTCGATGCCAATGAACACCCACACAGTCACCAGCATCGTGCTTTTGACCTGCTCCAGCACCGGTGGCAGGGCTGCATTGCCCCAAAAGTCCAGGCTGAAGGTGCTGGCTTGGAAGGCCACCACCAGCACCGCAATAAAGACCAGCAGCGGCACCACCTTGGCCACAGTCACCATGCCGTTGAGCACCGCCGCGCCCTTGATGCCGCGCAGCACCATGAAGTGCACCAGCCACAGCACCACCGACGCGCCCACGGTGGCCGCTGGCGTATTGCCATCGCCAAACGCAGGAAAAAAGTAGCCCAGCGCACTGAAGGCCGCAACCAAATAGCCCACATTGCCAATCCAGGCGCTGACCCAATAACCCCAGGCGGAGTTGAAGCCCACGTAGTCGCCTGAGAGCGCGCGGGCGTAGGCGAACACACCGTTGTTGAGCAGGGGCTGGCGCAGCGCCAGCATCTGGTAGGTGAGCGCGAGCATCAGCATGCCAAAACCGCTGATGCACCACGCAATCAGTACCGCACCGGCACCGGCACCACGCGCCATGTTTTGTGGCAAGCCGAAGATGCCACTGCCCAGTACCGAGCCCACCACCAGCGCCACCAGCAAGCCCAAGCCCAGGCGCGCTGGTGTATTGGGGGCCTGCGGGACCTTCAGTGCAACAGCAGGGGAGGGGGCGGAAGGTTCAGCGGGCATGGCAACTCCTGGTGGGGTGAAGGCGCGCAGTGTTGCGTTGGTTGGCCGCTGGGTCTGTGCGCTAGCGAACGCGCTAAACGCGGCGTCCCTGTATCAGCCGAACCGCAATGACGATGACCGCCAGCACCAGCAGCAAATGCACAAAACCCCCCATGGTGTAGGACGACACCAGACCCAGTAGCCAAAGGAATACCAGAACGACGGCAATGGTTTCAAGCATGGGGTTCTCCAAACGAAGGTGACAAACAAGCTGCCACTGTCGGGCGCACGGGTGGTGGTGTCGGTGCGCTGGCGCACGTGGGCGTTGAGTCTTCTTGGGCTGGCGCAAATGAATGCCACCGCAGGGTGTTGTGCCGCACAGACCCGCAGGCTGTTGGGGCGCACGATGGCCCGGTGGGTATGCAAACACCCACGCATATGCAACCCTCACTTTGAAAGCACACCATGACCTTGACCACCAGCAAATCGACCGACCCCGTAGGCACACAAACCCCGGCACAGCACCACCAAGAAGCCGGCAAACATCTGCAATCCGCTGCCACCAGCCATCTGGCCGCAGCAAAGATGCACGGCTCGGGCGACACCAAGGCTGCCGACCAGCACGCCAAGACCGCCAGCGAGCACACCGCCCAAGCGGCCCAGCATGTGTCCCAGGTGGAAAAAGCGGTAGCTCCTACCGACGCAGCCAAGCCCAAGCAGTCCACCTAAGCCCCAGCGAAAGCGCGCTGCCAGCGTGGCACAGGTTGATGCCTGCGCCACGCTGGTGGTCTTGCTTGTTGCGGGCCGAGCTGTGGGAAGAGACCGTGCACCGCAATGGTTGCGCATGCGCGGATTGGGCCCGGCGCGTGCCGGCTCTAGGTGGTGCTGGGTACCACTTCGTCGGCCCACACCCGAAAGTGCTCCAGTGTGTTGGGGCCAAAGGTGTTAGCCAGTGCCACATCGCAGGCGTCGCGTCCCCGCGCCATCAGCACGCGGCCCATGCGGGGGCTGTTGTTGCGCGCATCGAAGGTGTACCAGCGTTCACCCAGGTAGGCCTCAAACCAGCCGGCAAAGTCCATCGGCCCGGGCGCAGCCGCGATCCGGATGTCACCCAGGTAACCGGTGCAGTAGCGCGCGGGGATGTTGAGGCACCGACACAAGGCAATGGCCAAGTGCGCGTAATCCCGGCACACACCACGCTGCTCGCGGTAGGCCTCCCACGCGGTGCGGGTGCGCCGCGCGTGCGCGTACCCAAAGGTGATGTGCCGGTGCACAAAGTCGCAAATCGCCTGCACCCGGCCCCAACCCGTGGGGCCGTTGCCAAAGTGCTGCCATGCGGTTTCATAGAGCAAATCGGTCTCGCAGTAGCGGCTGCCCAGCAGGTACAGCAGCGCGTCGTCGGGCAAGTGCTCTACCGGGACTTGCTGTGCCCAGGGTTCGTACGCATCTGGCGCGCCGCTGTCACGCACCCAGGCATCGGTGGTCAGCGTGAACAGCCCCGCCGGGGCGACCAGCCGGGTGCACCAGTTGCCAAACAGGTCGTGGTAGCCATGTTGGGCCACCTCAGGGTAGCTCACGATGCGGTCGGGCTCGCGCAGGGAAGCAAAGCGTGAGTGGTGCACGTTCAAGCACAAAACCATGGGGTTGGGCTGCTGGCACAGATAGCGCATCTCGAAGCCCACGCGCATCAGCAAATCCATCGCAGCGCCTCATGCAGGGTGCAGGGTCTGGGCCCAGGTGGTGTTGGACGTGGTTGCGGCATACGCCAAGGTAAATGGCGCAGCCCTTCGGGTCAGTGCGCTACCGAACATAAGGCGTCCTGTTTTGCCGCGACGCATCCACGCGGTGCACCTGGAAGACTTTCTTTGCAAGGTTGATTTCAGCCGTTACGATTGCCTTGATTTCCCGTTCCAGAACAAAAAGGGAGTTGATGAAAAGATTTGCCTGTTCATCGTGGCACTGCGTTGCCGAAAATCGCAACTCCTATGGGACGCGGCTTGGCCTTGCTCTTTCGGGAAGTGTTCGGAGAACTTGCAGGAAGATTTGTAGGTGGTTTCCTGTCGTCTGCAAATGGAGCGGCATTTTGCCTATTTGGCTATCGTGTTCTCAAATAGCGCAATGCTTAACAGGCCGCTGTATCGGGCCGCTTGCGGCGTCCGCTGAGCTTTATCGTTAGAACGCAATTATCAAAAACTAGCAAATAATTAAGGGGTGAAGATGAAAAATGTAGTGCTTGCTGCTTTATTGCTTTTTGTTACAACTTCAACCTTCGCTCAGCCGTTACCGTGTACATCATTCTCAGGGATCCCCGTGCCCTACATTTCAGATCCGACGCTAAATAATGTTGGAGTCGCCCACACTATGCAAAATGGCCAGCCGATTATTGTGATGAATCCAAATGTAGTCGGCCCTTTGCCAGATTATGTGCGTCAGTTTTGGTACGCCCACGAGTGCGCGCACCATGCCCTTCATCCAATGCAAAACTCGGAGGTCAATGCAGACTGCTACGCAATAAAGGCGATCCGCAACATTGGAATTATTTCAAATCAACAACAGATCAGTACTTTGCTTAACCACATTTCTACCCTACCGGGAAACATAATGACAGGTCATCTTCCAGGCCCGGCACGTGCCCAGAATCTGTATGTGTGCTTTGCAACCCCATAATTTTCCATTGCGCATCAGCGATGCAGTTGCGCCCTAACCCGCCAGTCGAGAGGGATGGACACAAGCTGCGCTTGTGGTTCTGTTCGCTCCGGCCGCCCTTCACTTCTACTACAAGGGCTTCCCCATCTTTGTCAAACACAAACCCATCGTGGTTGAACCGCACAGCGATTGACCACGAAACCCAGATTCACTTTCACCCAATATCACCCGTGCTCTGAGTCGTTGCCTGTGGTGTGCAAGGCATGTGGACCGCGAGGCTACAAACGGTCATTGGTGCAAGTTCAATCTTGCGGACCCTGATGAAAGACGTGCGCCGGGGACTCCACTCGTTAGTCGAGACTCAAAGCTGCTTGCGCAGCCCTGTGGATCTTCTTGAAGTTGAAGTCCAGAGACAGGGCAGCAAGTTGCCGATAAGTTCGAGCATCTTGGCGCGTGGTACTTCAGGTCGCACCAGCGCGGGTTTGCCCAATTCATCCACGCCGTGCACCGCAAAGACGTTCTTTGCAAGGTCGATTCCAACCGTTACGATTGCCATGACTTACCCTTCCACTCAACAGTTGAGTTGATGAAAAGATTCGCATCTCCATCGTGGCACTGTGTTGTCGACAACCGCAACCCCTACGGGTCGCGGCTCGCTTGGGACGGGGAAGTCCCTTTCATTCGTTAAACATCATGCGCCGCCTCACAAACACACTCATATTTGCACTGATGGCCGGGACCTGCTTTGCGCAGGCTAAACCATTTGCATCGTGGCTTATATCGCCCGGCGAAACAAAGAGCGCAGCCGTTGAGGTATGGCCTGAAACAAGCGGTGAAAAGCAATCTTTTTGGCGGCTTGTTTCATCGAGTGGCACGATTTTGGCTGAAATGAAGCAGCCTATGGTGCCTTCTGGCTACACCCTTAACTATGGTGAATGCAAAGTTAGCGGTGTCCTTCGGTATGACACCATTGCAATAGTGCGCCACTCTTCACAAAAGGAGTGGTCGAGCGATCTTCGCGGAGTCTGGATCCCTGATGAAAACGCCAAATCCTTCGTTAAGGCACAGTCAAAGTTGGTAAAGTGCCGCAACGAAAGTTATGGTGTTTAACACTTCGCTCGGCGCGGACACGCAACCAAAGGCCGCCGCTTCGCGGCACAGGTTGCGTTCCGGGCGGCGCCAACGTTAAAGCGCACGATGAAAACAAGCGTCAATCTCCTGCCGGACACCGAAGTATCTAGCGAGGTGGCTGATTCAGAGGCCCACAACGTTCGAGTTCGAGTCGATGGCGGGAATCAAGATGTCTACCTTGAATGCTCCAGCCGCGAGGCGTTGTATGAATTCGGCAAAGCGCTTATGTGCGAAGCGCTGTATGGGAGTGGTCAAGGGGAGTTCTATGCACTCGGTCAGGAAGGTAAATGGCTTGTTGTAAACGGCGCGCGGTTGACTGCGGACAGCTCTCGCCTTTTTGTTTTTACTCCGCAGGGTGGGAGTGAGCTTTAACATGCCGCTCCTTCCGATCGCCTGCGGTGCCGGCTGAGCGGCGGCGTTATGCCCACTGATACAGCACCCTGGATTCGCGACAGCGAGCATGGCTGCGGCAGAGTCCTAATACCTCGCTCGCCCTGGACAAATGACCTTGCCGCCGTGATGCATTCCGAGAATATTTCGGCGCTGAGGCTGAGCCATGGAGCGGGCTTTCGTGGTGATTTCATTGAGTTTGTAAGAGAACTCCCGTTTCTGACGAGCTTGGAGATCTACTCGACTGACGTTCAGGACGTATCCCCAATTCAATACCTTGAAAACCTCGAAGTCCTAGGATTGAAAGTGAAGTCTGTAAGGGGTCTAAGTGATTGGCGCCCACCATTGCGGATCGCGCTTCTGACGTGGTGTAAGAACCTTTCCTTCGTATTTGGAAGGGATATGGTCGAGTATCTGAATATTCAGAACTATCCCTGCCAGGACCTTAATTCATTAGAACTCCTGCAGTCCCTGCGTCGTCTTGCATTGACTTCAGGGAAGCTCAAATGTCTCGATGGAATTGGAAAATTGGAAATGCTAGAGCATCTTGATCTGTATAACTGTCCAAATTTGCTCAGCATCGCGGATGCTCGCGCAAAGAGTTCCATTAAACATCTGGAAGTCGAGAACTGTCGACATGTGTCGAAAGCCAAATTGTTGGAATACCATGCATAACAAGTTGTTCGTCGCGGACATGCAGCAGCAAAAGGCCGCTACGCGGCGTGTGCTGCCTGTCGGACAACGCCAACGTTAAACCGCACTAAGCAAACGATCATGTCAGGACCCTTTCTCAGCCGATCCGCCATCGTGGATGTGATCAAAAGCGAAGAGCGCACGAATGCAATTCAAAAGCGCAATGGCACTGATCATCCGGTAAGGTTCACCGTATGTGGTTGTCCGGATCCCAATTGCGGTGGATGGCACACGATCGAAACGGATCGCACAACTCCGACGCCTGAGGAGTGCGCGGCAATCATCAAGTCAGACAACTCGGTGCGCAAACTCAAGAAGCCTGGCCAGCGACAACTGGCCACGGATAGAGGTTTAACATGACAATCGACGCGGACCCACAACAGCATGCTGCGGCTCCGCCGCTCATGTTGGTGGTCGCGTCATCTTCACGTTGAGGCTGTAAAAAAAACCTTTTCTGGCACGCCCTTTGCGATCCCCTTTGGCAAGGAGATCACCATGGCCCGCTACAAGCCCCAAGACCACAACAGCCTGCTGCTACCGGTCGTGTTGTCAGAACAAATCATCCCCGGCAGCTTTGCCTTTGCACTGAACTACCTGGTCGATCACGAACTCGACCTTGCACCCCTGGATTGCCCGGTTCAAGAACGACGAAGTCGGCGCCAGTGCCTATGACCCGCGCGTGATGCTGAAGATCGTGCTGCTGGCCTATAGCCAAGGCTTGATCTCTAGCTGAGCCATCGACTCCCCCAGAGGCAGGAAGCTTTGCAGCCAGCGCATTGGCACCGTGGAGCCGGTGTTTGCCAACATCCGGCACAACAAGCGCTTGACCCGCTTCAACCACCGAGGGCGCGAGAAGGTCAACACGCAGTGGAACCTGTACTGCATGGTGCACAACATTGAGAAGTTGGCACAGACGGGGTATGCGCAGTAGCGGTATATGAGGTGCCAGCATGCGCTCAATCGCTGCAATTTGCGGCAAACTGTGGGCATGAGCAACACCAACCCTTTTCAGAAGCCGTGCGATGCGATGGGCGTTGTACGGGCTTGGAGCTGTGGGGTTTTTTTACAGCCTCGTTAGCACCCATGACGCCAGCCGAAACGATCCAAGCCTTTGCAGCCGCCTTCGTAAATTTGGAGTTCCGTGAACGCTTCGTACACGAAGCCATGAAGAAGCCTGAAAAGCTACATGAGCGGGTATGCCATCGAATTGAAGAATTGTTCCCGCAGCAATACAAGAATCAATCAGTGCAATTTGACGAAATGGCGCATTGCCTTGTGCTGGGATTGAGGCGAGGGCTTCAAGAAACGACTTGGCGAGAGGCATACAAACAGACTGGCCTAGGTGGTGGTCTTCTGATCATCGACATGTCGGCAACGAAGTTTTATGCTGAGACGGAGGGAAACCCCAGGTCGGAAGTGTGGGCCGGTGGGCGCTAACCAATCAATGCAGCGGATGCGCCTTTTGCAGTCCGCTGATTTCTATCGTTATCAGGATGAATTGCACATATGAGACTTGTTGCTTACTTCAAAGACAAGCCCGGAATGATGGCACGTCGTGCCAAGTACGAGCAAGATCATTTGGATTACCTTGAAAAGCACCAAGGTGAGATTCGAATTGCTGGAGGCTTACGACCAGAACCCGGTGGAGTGTTTGTTGGAGGGCTCTGGGTGATGGAGGTTGAGTCTTTCGAACGAGCGGAAGAAATCATCAAGAATGATCCTTACTATTCTCCAGAACTGCGTAGCTATGATTTACTCGTCTGGGGTAAAGCGCATAAGCGAGATGTTGTACTCTAGTCCTCATAACAAATCATTCCAGTGGGCAGCCTGCGGCAGCCACTGAATTCAAAAGTTAAGGTTCAAAGAGATGTGGAAAATTCTTGCGATTTTATTTATGGCGGTGCCAACAGCATATGCCATTGAAGACGGAGATTCTTGCTCGTCTTCAACAAAGTTGCCGACAAATTTCACCTGCTTTGACAGAAAAATCTATGATTGCCGGTCGCCGCAGGGGTTAATGGGCTATGTCGCATGTGGCGAGCAGAAGCAAAAACGTCTTGAAACCGAGATGAACCTGCGTTATCAAAGACTGCTCAAGTTATATGTCGAAGGGAAATCAGAGAACGGCGAGAACTTCGATCAAGCACGCGCATCGCTGATAAAGTCACAGTCTGCGTGGCGCCAGCTTGCTGACGCAGATTGCGACTTAGAAGATAGCTTGCTCGGGACAGGAAATTCAAGTGCTGGGATCATGTCAGACTGCAGAATTGGCCATATTCAACAGAGAATATTAAGGCTAAAGCAGCTAGGCCAATAGAGATGTTGTACAGGACGAACTTGAAAACTTTGCATTCTGCTTTAATTGATTGCCCCAGTAGAATGCTTGCTTGTATTGTTGAGCGTCGACTTTAAAACTCATGATGGATGCACCAATCTTTCGGCCTATCTCAATGATATCGATTGGTATTCTTGCCGCCATGCTTGGCGCGGCGGGGGCGGCTGTCGTTGCCATAGCGATCAGTTTCCTTATCGCCTTCTGCCTTGATTACGGGAACACCTATGAGGCAGGCGAAACCAACTTCGGTTTAGGCATGTTGATGTTCTCTGCCGCCGCCTTCGTATTTCTCATACTTGCCCCCGTGTTTGCATGCCGGTTTTTCCGCCTATTGAATAAGCGATTTGGTCCTGCGGTCAATCAAAGCTGACTTTTGTTCGGTTAGTTTTCGAACCTGAAGTACTTTCGAATCGTCGCGGGGAACTCTCCGCTCTTTGGCTCGGCATAAACAATAGGCGCTCCAGGCTCGCCACCAAATATTTGGCCCACTACTGCTGCGACAACACCGGCGGAAAGCCCATGAAAAAACGTATATTGAACTGCCATATCAAAAGATTTATCTCCTTTACTTGAGGGCTCTTCTTTAGAGTTCTGGAGAGCGATCTGATTAAGTTGACGCTGTACATCTGCGAGTGTAGGGCCCGCTAGACATTTCCCGTTAGGATAGCCATATGCACGAGGCAAGACAGCAGCATTCGAGGGCATCCAAACCCCTCCGCGGCATAACAAAAAGTCATTTCTAACCTTGAAGTAAACAGCGCCAACATAGAACTGTCCTAATGCATTTTGTTTCTCAAGTTTATAGTCCCCAGCCACAACGCAAACCTCCTCATCTTTGCTGCCACCTCCCGGCACCATGTAACAAGCATTGACCGGCAGCGAGACCACTGGGGACGTGACCTTCGGCGAGGCTAAGTCAAGCGTTTGGGGTTGAGGAGTGGAGCATGCAGATATCATAACTACCGTTAGAGAAAATGCAGCTAGATTGAAAAAGTGGAGTTTCATAATTGAATGCAAAACAGAAAAATCTATTACCTGTCACAGTTACTATACTTTGAAATATCGTACACCACGTAGTTGTATCGTGTAGCGCCAAGTGACCGAGCGGAGTGCGGTTGGCCTCAATGTAAACTCCGTCACGGCGCGCGTCAAGGTATTTGTCTGAACCAACTCATCCACGCTGTGCATCGCAAAGAAGTTCTTTCCTAGGTCGATTCCAACCGGTACGATTGCCATGACTTAACCTTCCAGAGAATCAAATGAATTGATGAAAATTCGTGCCTGTTCTTCGTGGCACTTCGCTGCCATTAACCGCAACTCCAGCGGAATGGGGTTTGCTTGGGGTGAGGAAGTACCTCTCATTTGTTGGGTCCAATGAATATGTCGTTCAAGGAAGAGCATGCGCTTGAAACTTATAGGTCCCTCATCTCCGTATCAATGGAGGGACTTAAGAGTCTGCTTCTAGTCAACGGTGGCGCAGTGGTAGCGGTAGTAGCCTTCTTGGGCCAATCATCTCTGGGCCCCGAGCTTTCAACTCATTTTTGGTGGCCGCTCGGTTTTTTCATCGCCGGACTGACACTTTGCGTTCTTGCTTTTGTGGGTTCGTATGCAACTCAGCTCGCGCTTTTCAACGAAAGGCTCAATCACGCATACAAAGGCCCGCGACACATGGTTTGCGCTTGGGCAACTGTTTTGCTAGTTTTTCTGTCTATCGTGACCTTTGCTATGGGAGCATTTTCAAGCGTTTACGTGCTGTCAGAGGGCAATATAAGCGACGTGAAAGCAGGAGCAAAAGGCGACGAAACGAAGTCTGCTCAGGCTTTTCCCAGCAAGCCAGTAACTCCAGCAGCAAGTAAGTGAAAGGCCCCCGATGTGTTATGGGAGTGTGGTGGACCTAACTGGGCGCATATGCACTCCCCGCAACCGCAAGGGACTGACCGATAGTTTGGCTGTTGCGGATGCGCCTGCAGTCCTATATCCGGTATCTAAAGTGGACTCTGGTGTGGTCCGCACCGACATGGAATCTGCGTTACCGAAGCGCCAGTCGTTGCAACGGCTAAGCCCCTTTCATTCCTCAGCGCCCTCCGTTGCGCTCCATCCAGGTACGCAGCCGCGCCACCCCTTGGTGCAGGCGGGCCATGTCTTTCGATGCAAAGCACCAGCGCAGCCAGCCCTGGGCCTCGGGCGCGAAGGCATTGCCCGGTGCCAGGCCCAGCCCGGCTTCCACCACCAGCTGCTTGGCCACCACCAGTGCATCTTGCGGCGCACCGTCGACAGCGGGTAACTGAAAGAACGCGTACATGCCGCCGCGCGGCGTGGCCACTGATATGCCCGGCACGTCGCGCAGCGCGGGCAACAAAGCATCGCGGCAGGCCTTGAGGTGCGCTACCACGCGCGGTGTCACTTCGGATGCGCGCTCCAGTGCCACCAGGCCAGCGCGTTGCACAAACACGCTGGCGCACGAGGTGTTGAACTCAATGAGTTTGCCCATGGCCGCCGTCATGGACGGTGGCATCACCACCCAGCCCAGACGCCAGCCCGTCATCAGGTAGCTTTTGGAAAAGCTGTGCACCACCACCAAGCGGTCCTCAGGGCTGGCCCTGTCCAATAAGCTGGGTGCGCATCCGGTGGGGCTGGCCTCGAAGTACAGGTTCTCGTACACCTCGTCGGCCAGTATCCAGGTGCCGGTGGAGCGGCAGTGCGCCAGGATGGCGGCCTGTTCTTCGGATGTGAGCGTCCAGCCGGTGGGGTTGTTGGGCGCGTTGACGATGAGCAGCTTGGTGCGTGGGGTGATGGCGTCGAGCAGCGCTTGCAGGTCCAGTGTCCAGGCGCCGTCCTTGGGCACCAGTGCCACGGTGCGCAGCGTGCCGCCCATGATCTGGGCCTGCGCGGTGAGGTTGGGCCACACCGGGGTGACGGCCACCACCTCGTCGCCAGCATCCACCAGCGCCTGCACCGCCAGCATCAGCGCGTTGACGCCGCCCGCGGTGACCGCGATGCGGTCCATGCCAATCGGCTGTGCAGCGTGCCCGCCCCCGTGGGCCGGGTGTTTGCGCGACATCTCCAGCGCAATCGCTTGGCGTAACTCGGGCAGGCCCAGGTTATGGGCGTAAAAGGTTTCGCCCCGGTTCAGCGAATCGATGGCGGCTTGGCGGATGAAGTCGGGCGTGACCTCGTCGCTCTCGCCAAACCAGAAGGCCAGCACGTCACTGCGCCCGATGCCCGCGTTGGCGACTTCGCGGATTTTGGATTCTTCGAGGTTCAAGATGGTGTGGCGCATAACAGGTTAATCCAGACAAGAAGCTAGGTTTATAACTGGGCAGCCGGGGGCCATTCAGTGGGCGCAGTGCAGTGGTGTTGGCTGCGACCTAGAGCCAGCGCACCAGCAGCGGAATCAACACCGAAGCAAACAGCACCTGCAGGCCCAGGGCCAGAGCCGCCCAGGCCCCGGCGTCGGGGTGTACTTGCAGGGCCCGCGCAGCGCCGATACCGTGCGCCGCGGTGCCCAGTGCGAAGCCACGCGCCATCCAGCCGGTGGCGTCGCGTCCGATGCCCATGGCATCGAACAGGTACTTGCCCGAGAGCGCCCCCACCATGCCGGTGACCACCGCAAACACCGCCGCCAGCGCGGGGATGCCGCCGATCTGATCTGCCACGCCCATGGCCACCGGCGCAGTGACCGATTTGGGGACCAGCGACAGCAGCACATCGTGGGGCAGGCCCAGTGCCCAAGCGAGCGCGGTGGCACTCGCCACGGCTGCGGTGCCGCCGGCCAGCGATGCAATCGCAAAGCGCCCCCAACGCTTGCGCAGTTGCGCCCGGCGCAGCCACAGGGGCCAGGCCAGCGCCACCACCGCAGGCCCCAGCAAAAAATGGATGAACTGCGCACCAGAAAAGTAGCTGGGGTAGGCGGTGCCGGTCACGGTGAGGCCCAGTGCCAGCACCAGCACCGACCACAGCACCGGGTTGGCCCAGGGCGCTTGCTGCACGCGCGTGTACACCGCCTGCGCTAGCAGGTACACCACCAGCGTGGCCGTCAGCCCAAACAAAGGCGTGGACGACAGGTACACCCACAGTTGCACAAACTCGCTCATGGCGGCGCGCTGTCCTGGTCGCGCACCAAGGCGCGCAGCACCCAGACGGTGACTGCGAGGCTGACCCACGTGGATACGACCAGCACAACCCCAATGCGCACACCGTACTGGCCGATCAATCCAAGGTGGGTCATGACGCCCACACCCACCGGCACAAACAGCAAGGAGAGGTGCGCCAGTAAAAATTCGGCCACTGCGCCCACACACTGCTGCACCCACGGCACGCGCAGTGCCATCAGCAAAAGCAGCATGCCCACCACCGGCCCCGGCAGGGGCAGATGCAATCCGCGCGAGGCCAGCTCGCCCAGCGATTGCAACACCAGCAAGACCGTGATGCCGCGCAGCGCTTGCATGGCGGTGGCGCTTAAAAGCGCGGCAAATCCGGGTGCTTGAGTTTGCCGCCGCGCACCAGCTCTTTGCCGTACTCGGCGCAGCGTTGCAGGGTGGGAATGACCTTGCCGGGGTTGAGCAGGCCTTCGGTATCGAAGGCGGCCTTCAAGGCAAACATCTGGGCGTTTTCTTCGGCGCTGAACTGCACGCACATGCTGTTGAGCTTTTCTACGCCGACGCCGTGCTCACCGGTGACGGTGCCTCCCATGGCGACGCTGGTTTCCAAAATCTCGGCACCGAACAGCTCACAGCGGCGCAGCTGGTCGGGGTCGTTGGCATCGAACAAGATGAGCGGGTGCAAATTGCCGTCGCCTGCGTGGAACACATTGGCGCAGCGCAACTGGTACTTTTTTTCCATCTCGGCAATCGCCAGAAGGATGTCGGCCAGGCGCTTGCGCGGAATGGTGGAGTCCATGCACATGTAGTCGGGGCTGATGCGGCCTGACGCGGGGAAGGCGTTTTTGCGACCGCTCCAAAAGCGCAGCCGCTCGGCCTCGGAGTTGCTCACCGCGATCTGGGTGGCGCCGGCGGCAGTCAGCACCGCGCCCATGCGGCCAATTTCTTCTTCCACCTCTTCCGGGGTGCCGTCGCTCTCGCACAGCAAAATGGCCTCGGCGTTGAGGTCGTAGCCCGCATGCACAAAGTCTTCGACGGCGGCGGTCATGGGCTTGTCCATCATTTCCAGCCCGGCGGGAATGATGCCTGCGGCAATCACCTCTGCCACCGCCGCACCGGCTTTGCGGATGTCGTCAAAGCTGGCCATGATGCAACGCGCAAGTTGCGGCTTGGGTACCAGCTTGACCGTCACTTCCAGCGTAACCGCCAGCATGCCTTCGCTGCCCACCACCACGCTGAGCAGGTCGTAGCCGGGGCTGTCGAGTGCGTCGCTGCCAAAGGTGATGGGCTCGCCGTCCATGGTGAAGCCGCGGACCTTTTGGATGTTGTGCAAGGTGAGGCCGTACTTGAGGCAGTGCACGCCGCCCGAGTTCTCGGCCACGTTGCCGCCGATGGTGCAGGCAATCTGGCTGCTGGGGTCGGGCGCGTAGTACAGGCCGTAGGGCGCGGCCGCTTCGCTGATGGCCAGGTTGCGCACACCGCACTGCACCACCGCCGTGCGGCTGTTGGGGTCCACCGCAAGGATCTTGTTGAACTTGGCCAGCGACAAGGTCACGCCCATGGCGTGCGGCATGGCACCACCCGACAGGCCGGTGCCGGCACCGCGCGCGACCACCGGCACTTTGAGCGCATAGCAGGTCTTCAGCACCGCCTGCACCTGCGCCTCGGTCTCCGGCAAGGCCACCACCAAGGGGCGTTCGCGGTAGGCGGTCAGGCCATCGCATTCGTAGGGCGTGGTGTCTTCGGTTTGGTAGAGCAGGGCGTGTGCGGGCAGGTGTTTCGCTAACTCGCGCACGACGCGCGCTTGCAATTCAGCGCGCGCCAGCTGGGCGGTGGCTTCGGGGGCGGCGGTGGCGTTCATTGCAGTGCTCCGTCTTTGGATGGTGCCCACTGTACGGCAGGCCGCTTGACCGCTGCGTGAATTAACTTGCAGGCCCACGTGAAATGCGCCGGGGCGCTGCCGCGTGTGTGTTCTCTGGTGGCGCCTGCTGTGGCTGGCACTGTGGTGACCGGGTGATGCCAACGCCTGGGCTTAGGACGTGCCATCAAGCTTTTCTTGCACGCCCGCCGGTGCGGCATAGCGCAGGTAGTCGGAGAGGGTTTTTCCCGCCTCGTCTTTGAATCGTCCCAGCGCACCGTCGACCAGACGCACCTCGGACAAGCGGTCCAGGCGAAAACTGCGAAAACCGTCGCGCAGCTCGCACCAAGCGGCCAAGGTCCACACCTTGCCCCAGTAAAAGCAGCCCAGTGGCCGCAGGGTGCGCTGGGTTGTGCCACCCGACGCGTCGGTGTACTGCGCGCAGATTCTCTGGTGCGCCTGGGTGGCCTGACGCAGGGTGTGTAGCGTGGCCTGTGCTTGGGGGTCGAGCCCGACGGGCGGCGCGTAGACGGCCATGCTGAGTGCGGCTGCGCGCGACGCGGCGGGCAAGGCCGACAAAATCTTCCCCAGTGCGTCTTGCGAGGCCTGTGCCATGGCCGGGTCTTGCCATACCTGTGCCATGCGCACCGAGGCCACCAGCGCCTGTGCTTCCTCTGCCGTGAACATCAGCGGCGGCATCTCGAAGCCCCGGCCCAGCCGGTAACCAACGCCTGCCTCGCCTTCAATGGGCACACCCTGATGCTGCAAATCGGCCACCGCGCGGTACACCGTGCGCTCGGATACCTCAAGACGCTGCGCCAAAAAAGCGGCGGTGGTCCGGCGCCGCCCACGGATGAGCTGCACGATTTGAAACAAGCGGTCCGCACGGCGCATGCAGGGTCAGGGGCAAAGCGTGTTAAGTGGGTGGTCCCGCCATGGTAAGGCCGTCGGCCACACCTCCAGCGCAGGCGGCGCGCTTGCGCACAGCAGGCTGTGCCCATCTGCCGCAAACACGCCACATAGACGCTGCAGATGCGCCAGGGCCACCCTGCGATCGCCCACGCACGCGGGCTGGTCAAGCCAGGGCGTGCAATCCCACCCGGTTGCCGTCCAGGTCGCGGATGTGGGCAAAAAATCCCATGCCCGGTGGCAAGGCCTGGCGCGGCAATGCGACCTGCCCGCCATGGGCGACCGCGCGCTCCAGGGCGGCGTCCAGCGAGGGCGTTGCGTCCAGGTACACCAGCACCCCGGCGTTGGAGGGTGTGGGCGCGGTGGGGCCCATCATCAGCGCACCACCGACACCGTCGGCTTCCATGTCGTAGGCGAACACGGCGCCTTTGGACGGGCCCATGTCTTCCTTGCGCATGGGTTGGCCCAGCACCGCCTCGTAAAAGGCCTGCGCCCGGTCGAGTTGGGTGGTGGGTATTTCGAACCAGCTGATCGCGTTGTGCATGGCGCATTCCTTCGGAGTTGATGAGGCCCCTATGGTGGCGCGCGCCACTGACAGCGTGGTGTCAGTAGTGCTTGCCGTAAGCGCTGGCTGGTTAGCCTATGGCTTTCTTGAGCCAGTCGGCGAAGGCGCCGACTTCCCAGCGGTCCATCGCGCCCGTGCGCCAGCACAGGTAGTGCGCATGCGGGCTGGGCACGCTGCGGCGCATGGCTTCGCTGCTGCCCAGGCGCACCAGGGCGCCGGTGTCCAGCCAGGGCGCGCCCAGTTTCAGGCGCACCAGCGCAACGCCCATGCCAGCAGCAGCGGCGTCGCACATCAGGCCGATGTCGTTGAACTGCGAGCCATCGATCGGCTCGGGCCAGTCCAGACCGTTGGCGGCAAACCAGGTGCGCCACGGCTCCAGGGGGCTGCGCAGCAGGGATGCGCGTTCCAGGTCGGCGGGGGTCTCAAACGGGCCGTGCTCGCGCACATAGGCGGGCGAGGCCAGGGGGGCGACCTCGTCTTTGGCCAGGCAGACATACTCTAGGTCCGAGTACCGGCCAGCGCCAAAGCGCACCAGCAGGTCGGCGTCTTCGGCGACCACATCCAACAGCGGAATGGACACCTGCAGCGTGAGGTCGATCTCGGGGTAGGCCTCGGTGAACTGGCGCAGCCGCGGGATCAGGATGGAGCGCGCAAATGTTGGCGTCACCGCCAGCCGCAGCTTGCGCTTGCCTGGTGCCGCTGCCGAGGTGGGGAACTTTTGCAGAATCGCGAGGCCCTCGCGCACATGCGCCAGGTACTCGATGCCCTCCACGGTCAGCGAAAAATCAGAGCGGCCAAACAGCTTGGTGCCTAGCGTCTGTTCCAACTGGCGTACCCGGTGGCTCACCGCGCTGGGCGTCACGCACAGCTCCTCGGATGCCAGCGTCACGCTGCGCAGCCGAGCCAGCGTCTCAAAGGTCAACAGGCACTGGACGGGTGGGATGCGGGCGGCGCTCATGCGCTCACTATAATTCGCGGCCCCGCGCGGCTGGCCATCTGCTTTGGCACCAGCCCACGCATGTGTCACCCCACCCTCCCAAGGCCTGCCGCCATGTCTGACGTTCTAGCGGTGCTGCCGCAGTATTTTTTGCCCAAGCGCGCACTCACTGTGTTTGCCGGCTGGGTCGCCGGTGCCCAAGGCGGGCGGGCAACAACGGCCTTGGTACGTTGGTTCGTCAAGCGCTACCAGGTCAATATGGACGAGGCGCTGGACCCCGCCATCGCCAGTTACCCCACCTTCAATGCGTTCTTTACCCGCGCCCTCAAGGAGGGAGTGCGGCCCCTGGCGGCGTCCGATTTCGTATGCCCGGTGGACGGCGCCATCAGCCAGTTTGGTGCGATCGAGCGCGACCAGATCTTCCAGGCCAAAGGCCACCACTACAGCGCAGCCGCTTTGCTAGGTGGCGACGCAACCACTGCCGCCGCATTTGAGAATGGCAGCTTTGCGACCTTGTACTTGAGCCCGCGCGACTACCACCGCATCCACATGCCCTGCGACGGTGTCTTGCGCCGCATGGTGTACGTGCCTGGCGATTTGTTTTCGGTCAACCCGACCACCGCGCGGGGGGTGCCGGGTTTGTTTGCCCGCAACGAGCGGGTGGTGTGTGTGTTTGACTCGGCGCGCGGGCCGTTCGTGCTGACGCTGGTGGGCGCCACGGTGGTGGGTAGCATGGCCACGGTGTGGCACGGGGTGGTGAACCCGCCACGCAGTGCGCAAATTTGCGAGTGGCACTACGAAGCCGGGCAGGTGGTGCTGCACAAGGGCCAAGAAATGGGCCGCTTTTTGCTCGGCTCCACCGTCGTGATGCTGTTCCCTCAGGGCGTGTTGCAGTTCAACCCTGACTGGCATGCGGGTCGTGCGATTCGCATGGGCGAAGTTATGGGCCAGTAGCACCCTGCGCTGGCTCGGCGCGCACCCCGTGCTGTGGCGCGCACAGCTTGATGGTGCTTAGTGCATTACCACCGGGTTCTGTGCGAGCCCGGCGTACTGCTCCAAGGTGTCTTCGACTTCTTCCTGGGTGGGTGTGTTGACCTGCCACGCGGCAATGTGCTGCTGGAACAACTCTGCCCACGAGCCGTCTAGGTAGACCTCTTTGCCCGAGCGCTTGTCCACGATCTCGAAGCCGTGGCGCGCAAGCACCGGGCGGCGCCGGGCACCATGTTCTGTCCGGCTCGCGCCCGAGGGGTGCTGCGCGTCGGACTCCGTGTTGGCCAGCATGTGGGTGACCGAGAACGTTTCAGAGTCGTACAGTGTGTGCATGGGTGGTAATCGTCCTGGTTTGCTGGGCAATGGGGCTTTCACTCTCCGAGATCAAGCCTAACAGGGTTTTGTCAGCCCGAACGCATCACTGGGGAATTTCCGTGGTGCGTGCGACCAATTCCAGAAAATCGCCATTGGTTTGGCTCAGGCGGATGCGCACCGGCAGGTAGCCCAGCGTGGGAGCAAGCCACACCTCCACCTTGATGTCGTAATCGGCGCTGTGATCCCGGGTGAGGCGCAGGCCGCTGGCCGCAGGAGCAGGCAGGCCCAGATTGTCCAAGGAACCCACCTTGAAGGTCCAATCCTGCGCGCCGTAGGCATTGGCCGACTGGAACGCAATGGCGCTGCCTGGAGTGAAGCGTGCAGGTTCGGCAGCCACCATGCTCGAGAGCTGAAAAAACGTGCTCAGATGGTCTTGGGCTGCAACTTGCAGCGCGACGTTGGGGGCGTTGCGGCTGAAGGAAATGATGCCTTTGTCGCGCTGGAAGTGGGCAGCGATCTCGCTGCTGCGGCCCTTTTTTTCACCAAAGCGCAGCGGTGCAACGCCTTGCGCACCCAGACTGCCTTTGCTGGTCCACACGCTCAAAGGGATGCCCAGTTTGCTCACCCGCAGTGCGGCTTGGTAGCTGTTGCTATCGCGCTGCCAGAGGATCTCGGCACTGGCGGTGTAAGCAAATCCGGAGCGGCCCTGCGCCTCGTAGACGATGCGCACCGGCTCGGGAAAGCTAAACCGGTACGGCGCCGGGTTGGTGGCGCTGGGCCCATCCTGACCTTCTGTGTTCGCCAGGGCCAGCAATAGATCGGCCTCCTTGCCCATGCCTGCCGCTTGGCGGTCCACGACCTCGGTATCGCCGGCCATGCCCGCCGCGTCACTGAGCACGCTTGCATCCAGAGCCGGTTCGGCGGCGTCACGGGATGGGCCCGTGCCGGCGCCAATGGGGATGCCCGCTGCTGTTGCCAGTTGGGCGGGCGGCTTGGAGCCGGGTTCGGTTGGATCGGTAGTGCGCACCGTCTGGGGCGCCGCAGGGATCGGGGCCTGCTGTGGCGCATCCACCGGTTGCAACGTGACGAACAGCGCTTCGCTCGCCAAGGGTGTATCGCCCAAGGTCTTGGCTGCAGGCAGCCCGGTGAGGAGCAGCCAATGGCCTAGACCTACAAGCGCAGTCAGCCAGAGCAAGCGGCCCGGCCGGGGGCGGCCGGTGCCGTCGGTCAATGGCATGGACTTGGGCGCATTCGGCATGGGGGAGTCACCTCGTGCTGATTATGTCCGAGCACCCTCTGGCGCATGCCGAGCCACGGGCGCGGCGGGCTTTCGGAGAAAATGCCGCCATGAAACTTGCCACCTACAAAGACGGTTCACGCGACGGCCAGCTGGTGGTGGTGTCGCGCGACCTGGCGCTTGCGCAGTACGCCACACACATTGCCAACCGCCTCCAGCAGGTGCTTGACGACTGGAACTACCTGGCGCCGCAACTGCAAGATGTGTATGACGCCCTCAATGCCGGACGCGGCCGCCACGCGTTTCCCTTTGATCCAGCCCAGTGCATGGCGCCGCTGCCGCGCGCCTACCAGCGGGTGCAGGCTGCGGCTTACGCGCCACACACTGCGGGCATTGGGGCTGGCACACAGGACGGCACACCTACCAGTGACGGCTTGTCACTTGGTGGCGCGTCCGAGCCAGTGCCGCGGATCGTCCACCATTCTGGCGACGCTTTTTTGGGGCCGCAGGACCCCATCGTGTGCACCAGCGAGGTAGCGGGAGTGGACTTTGGTGCCGGGCTGGCAGTGGTCACTGGCGACATCGCAGCGGGCTGCAGCGCGGACCATGCGCTCCAAGGCGTGCGCCTGCTGCTGCTGAGCAACGAACTCAGTTTGTCTGACACCCCAGCCGACCCAGATGCGGCGAGTGCCGGTGTGGCGCCGAATGCAGTGCCGCGAACGGTGCCCGATATGCTGGCGGTGGCCTTCGGTCCGGTGGCGGTCACGCCCGACGAGCTGGGCGTTGCCTGGAACCGGGGGCGCGTGCAACTTGCCTTGGAGTGCGCATGGAACGGACGCACGGTGGGCCGTTGCGATGCCGGCTCGGACATGGAGTTTCACTTCGGGCAACTGCTGGCGCACCTGGCCAGCGTCCGACCAGTGCAGGCGGGCAGCATCGTGGGCACTGGCCCGGTGCGCAACCGCGGTCAAGAAAAAAACGGTCGGCTGCACTGGCCAAAGGGCTATAGCTGTATTGCCGACAAGCGCGCCATGGAGACCTTGCTAGACGGCCAACCGAGTACGCCTTTTCTGCGTGTTGCAGACCGTATCAGCGTCGACATGAAAACCGAGCAGGGTGGCAGCGTGTTTGGAGCGATCGACCATGTGTTGGTGGCCGCGCCAGCGGCGGCCGTAGGCAGGCGGCGCGTCGGCGTTCAGGCGTTGGCGACCTGAATCGCAAACGTCTTGATGCCACGCAGCAGCATCTCGATGGCCACCGATACCAGCACCAGCCCCATCAGCCGCTCCACCGCCACCAGCGGGCGCCGCCCGATCACGCGCTCGATGCGCTCCGCTGAGACCAGCACCACCGCGCTGACCAGCATGGTGACGCACAGCGCCGCAATCCACTCGATGCGTTGCGCAGGCTGCTGAGACACCAGTAGCAAGACGGTCGCCAGCGCGCTGGGGCCAGCCACCGCAGGCACAGCCAGCGGCACGATCAATGGCTCGGTCATCTGCTCGGCGTCCGCCGACTCGGGGGGCGGGAACACCATCCGCAATGCGATCAGAAACAGAATCACGCCGCCGCCGATTTGCAGGGCCAGCTCGCTGAGGTTCATCACACGCAAAAAGCCTTCGCCCACGAACATGAAGGCCAGCAACAGCACGAAGGCGATCAGGATTTCGCGCAGGATCACCCAGGGTCGGCGCTGGGGTGGGACATGGCGCAAGGCGTTGGCAAAAATCGGGATGTTGCCCACCGGGTCAGTGATGAGGATCAGCAAAATCGTGGCGGACCAAAAGGTGTAGTTCATGGCGCGGCGTACACAGTGTCGAGTGAGCGAAAGCCTTTGGCTTCGATCGGATTACCAAACGGGTCCAGCACAAACAGCGTCCACTGCTCGCCCGGCTCGCCCTCAAAGCGCACCTGGGGCGGCAGTACAAAGGTCACGCCCGCGTTGGTCAGCCGCTGGGCCAGCGCCTGCCAATCGGGCAGCCCCAGCACCACGCCAAAGTGCGGCATGTGCACCAAATGCGCACCGACCTGGCCGGTGCGGGTGGTTTGGAATGGCTCGCCCAGGTGCAGCGAGAGCTGGTGGCCAAAGAAATCGAAGTCCACCCAAGTGGCCGTACTGCGACCTTCGGTGCAGCCCAACACGCCTGCGTAAAACTGGCGCGCGGTGTCCAGGTCGGTGACATGAAAGGCAAGGTGAAAGAGGCTGCGCATGGCCGTGAGGATAGCAGCCTGGTTGATAATGCCGCCATGTTTGCGCTGCAGGTTTTCAGGTCCAACCGCCACATCGCCCGCTGGGTGTTGGCGTGGTTTGCCAGTGCCTGCATGGTGGCGGTGGCTGCCCCCATCGTGGCTCCGCAAAGCAGCATATTGGTGTGCAGCGCAGCCGGTGAGGTCAAGTGGGTGCCGGTGGGTGCGGCAGAGTCCGCACCGCAGTCCCATAGCGGTTTCGACGCCGGCGCTGATCTGGGCATGTTGCCGGGTCAACACACCCTGGATTGCGTGCTATGCCTGCCCTGGCTGGCGCCACCACCTGCGCCACTGGCACAGGCCGCATCCCTCCACGCTGGCGCGCAACTGCCTGTGCTGCAGCTGTTCGCCTTTGTTTCCAGCCCTGGTTACGCCAGTCCGCCTGCCCGCGGTCCTCCGCAAGTCTCCTGAAGCGCGGGGCGCACTCAGCGCCCTTGCCTCCCAAAAGAATAGTTTGGCGTGCTGCTAGCGCGCACTGTGCTGCATGGCGCCTTGGCGCTTGCGCAGCGATCATTTTTTGAATCAGGAGTTATGCATGTCTTTTTCTCTTTCACCTTCGATGGGCGCAGCCGCCCTCGCTTGCCTGTCAGCCTTGAGCGCGGCGCCCGCTTGGGCGCATGTGGTGTTGTTGGAACCCGTGGCCGCTGCTGCCACCAGTTACCGCGCTGCGTTGCGGGTGGGCCACGGTTGCGACGGCTCGCCCACCACCGGTTTGACGGTCACGATGCCAGCGGGCTTCGTGGGCGCGCAGCCCATGCCCAAGCCGGGCTGGAAGGTCAGCACCCGCGTGGGCAAGCTCGCACAACCTTATGTCGCCCACGGCAAAACCTACACCGATGGCGTGCTGGAAATCACTTGGACCGCCCAAGGTGCTGAGAACGCCTTGCCTGCTGCCTTCTACGATGAGTTTATTCTGCGCGGCACCACGCCCAGCCAGCCTGGACCCTTGTGGTTCAAGGTGGTGCAAACCTGTGAAAAAGGCGCCAACGAGTGGGTGGAAGTGCCCGCCAAAGGCAGCAGTACCAAAGGCATCAAATCCCCGGCGGCCCTGCTGGAAGTGCTAGACGTTCGGGCCGCCAACGACCACGCGCACTGAGGTGCGCGCCAACCCATCAATCCAAGGGCTCACCATGAAAACCATCGCAATCAAAACCATCGCATCCGCTGCCTTGTGCGCAGCCGCCTTGGGTGTCTCAGCCCAAGCGCAGACCGTTGACATCAAGAACCCCTGGGCGCGGGCCACCGTACCGGGGCAAATGGCCAGTGGGGCCTTTCTGAGCCTGACCGCCAAAACCGAGACCACCTTGGTGGCCGTGTCGTCGCCGGTTGCAGGCGTTGCCGAGCTGCACGAAATGAGCATGGATGGCGGCGTGATGAAGATGCGCGCGGTGCAGGGCGGCTTCAAGCTTGCGCCCGGCCAGACCTTCGAGCTCAAGCCCGGTGGCTACCACCTGATGCTGATGGACTTGAAGATGCCGCTGCGCAAGGACACCACCATCCCGGTGACGCTGACCTTTCGTGACGCCAAGGGTGTGCTGACCACCCAGGAACTCAAGGTGCCCGTGTCGACCGCCGCGCCGATGGCGCACGCGCACTGAACCAGTTGATCTGTGGCGGGTTGGCGTGCCTTTGCTGGCGCGGGCCTTGTCACGCCCAAATTTGAAAGAAAACTCAACATGAATACATCTCTAAAAGGGCTGCGCAGCTCGCCTGTGCGCAGCGTGGCTTTGTTTGCCGCCTTGGCCGGTGGCCAAACGGCCTATGCCCAGATTCCGTCGCTCAAAGAAGTTACGGTGACCGGTAGCGCCAACCCCTACGCCGTCGAGACCACGTCGGCGGGGACCCGCACGGCCACGCCGCTTGAGGAGGTACCCCAGTCGGTGGTCGTGATTCCCCGAAAAGTGGCGGACGACCAAGGGGCACAGACCTTGTCAGACGTTTTGCGCAATGTCTCTGGCGTCACCGCCATCGACCAGCGCGATTCCAACCTCGCAGGATTCAAGGTACGCGGCTTTGGCGCGGCAACTGTGGTGGACGGCGTGCCCACCCCCGGTATTTTTCAAAACCAAGAGGGCCTTGTCGGTGTGGATCGGGTTAGCGTCATCAAGGGTCCATCGGGTGGCTTGTTTGGTGGCTCGCAGGGCATGAACTACTCCACTGCAGGTGGTGTCGTGGTCATCGACACGGCACAGGCCGAGTCTGTGTCCTCGCGTCAAGGGGCGGTGAGTGTCGGTGGTCTGGGTCACCATGCCGCATCGTTTGACCTGAACCAAGCCATCAGCCCGACTTTGGCGGCCCGAGTGACCGGCGAATATGCCAAGGTGGACAGCGAAACGGATGGGGTTTTTCACAAGCGCAGGTCGGTGTTATCGAGCGTGGTCTTGACTCCCAACGCGCAGACCAAACTGGTATTGCGCTTGCGCGACTTGCGCAACGAGACACTCGACTACCCCGGTTTGCCGAGGGCGCAAGCAGACTCTCCCGAGGTAATCAGCGGCGTGGGACGTAGTAAGTTCATTGGCGCCACCGGCTTACCCCCGACCACCAACGACATGACCGGCGTGAACCTGCAGTGGTCACAAACCTTGAGCGCGCGGTGGGACTTCGGTCTGACGGTTGCAAACAACAAGATGACTTTGTTGCAAAACGGAGCCTTTAACGGCGCAGTCATTGATGCGTTTCTGGGTACGGCCCAATTCGGCAACCCGGTACAAGACATTTACGGCTACCAGCTCAGTCAGCGGTTTGATTCCACCGTGGTTTCGCCGAGTTTCACGGGGAAACTCACCCTGGGTGGTTCGCAGCACCTAGTGCGTGCTGGAATCGACCACGAGGTATCGCGGGAGGATGCGTACCTGTATTTCTCCAACCCGGCCAATGCCACGTTCTTCGGAGCACCGTACATCTCTGCGCTGGCAACCAACGTGGACTTGCGCGGTCCCGCCAGTGCTGTGTGGGTGACGCCCGCGGGCAACTCGGGGTTTGATTCCGCCTATGGCCGCAAGTTCAACGCGACCACGACCTACTTGCAAGACCAAGTGAAGTGGGGTGCGTGGAGCGTGTTGGGCTCGGTGCGAATGAACCGCTTGGAGATGCAAGATACCAGCGCTGGCCAGACGCGCACCAGGACCGCCGATAGTGTGACCCCGCGTATCGGTTTGGTGTACGCACTGTCGGACCGGCTATCCACCTTTGCCGGCTACAGCCGGGCCGTACAGACGCCCTACCTGACGACCTATGCGCCATCGGTGACGCCCGAGCCGGAAGATGTCAAGCAGGCGGAGATCGGATTTCGTTTAAAGGATTTTGCCGGGCTCAGCGCAAGCTTTGCCTTGTTTGATTTGCGGCGCAACAACGTGGCTACCGCCGCAGGGTTCTCCAATTACCTGACCAACCAAGGCACCCAAGGTCTGGATATCGACGTGCGCTACACCGTCAACCCGTCGTGGCAATGGATGGCGGCCTACGCCAACCAAAACCCGAGAACCACTGGTACCGCCTATGCACAGGTGGCTTCCTATGTTGGCAAGCAGTTGTTCAACGTTCCCAAAGAGCAGTTGCGGTTGGCAACACGTTATGACGCGCAAGCTGGCCCATGGGCTGGGTTCGGGGTGGGTGTGGGCGTGACCTACCAATCGCCACTGGCCGGAGACTCCAACAACAGCTTTTTCACACCATCTTCGACCGTGTGGGACGCCCAGGTTTCCTATCAAAGGAAGTCTGTGCGGTACGGTGTGCAAATCGCTAATTTGTGGGATTCCAAGCACTTTGTGCCGTCGAATTATTTTGGCGGTGGGCAGGTTCTGCCCGCAGCTCCGCGCACAGTGGTTGCCAGCGCAGTGGTGAACTTCTGAGCTGCCATGGACCGTCGCTACTTCACCCAAATGGCGGCGGCGCTTGGCGCCGCCCACTTTCTAAAGCCACTGCGCGCAGCAACTGCTGCGCCCACTGATGCTGGCACCGCCGCACAGCCCACCAAAGAAACTGCCGATGCACACCACCACGCAGCCCTTGCCGAGTATGCGCACCTCACCGGCGGCGACAAGGTCACGATAGGTTTGCTGGTGTATCCCGGCATGTTCTTGCAAGATCTGGTCGGACCCCTGACGGTGTTTGAAGCATTGATGCACCGCGACATCCACCTTTTATGGAAGAACTTGGAGCCGGTTGGCAACGAAGAGCCTGCACCAGCTGCGCTCATTCCTGTGCGCCCCACAACCACTTTTGCAAACTGTCCGCAACAGTTAGACGTGCTGTTTGTACCTGGTGGCGTGCCGGGGACCTTGACCATGATGGAGGACCCAGAGGTGCTCACCTTTCTGGCCTCCCGCGGGAAAAGTGCGCGCTTTGTCTGCAGCGTTTGCACTGGGTCACTCATCTTGGGGGCGGCAGGCTTGCTTGACGGCTATCGGGCGACATCCCATTGGGCCACCGCCGATGTGCTTGGCGAGCTGGGAGCCATCCCGACCAAAGGGCGCATCGTGGTGGATCGCAACCGAATCACTGGTGGCGGGGTTACTGCGGGCATCGACTTTGGTCTCGCGATTGCGGCCAACTTGCGCAGTGAAACGTATGCCAAGGCGATTCAGTTGTATCTAGAGTACGACCCCGCACCACCTTTTGATGCTGGCGCGCCTGAGAAGGCCCCCAGGGTGGTTGTCAACTTTTTGAACGAGATGTTTGCTGGGATGCGCAAAGCCGCGTTTTCGGTGGCGCGACGCGCCAGGGCAAAGTGGTGAAGGTACATTGCGGCTTTGCGCGCCTGCGTCATCGGCGCGCGTAGCACAGGGTGGCCGAGCGATACTGCGCTCGGCCACCCGCCCATTCCATGATTCCGACTGCTTTTTCGCCCCGCAGACTGCTATTCGTTACCGCACTGGTCGCGTCGTTACATTGTTTGGTGATAGGGGCGGTTTACCGTGCGTTGAACCAACGGCCGGTGGTGCCGTTGCCTCCAGTACAGCTATCGGGCACATCCGTTCTTTCAGTGGGTTGGATTGAGGTCGCAAGCGCAGCGGTGACAGTGATGCCGGCACCGGTCCAGGTGACGCATCGGCCTGCGGCACCAAGCCACCTGCCGCAACCGGCGGCCGCCCTTGCGCAATCGTCAATGGCCCCATTGGAGTCGAGCCACACGGCACAGCCTCCTGCAAGGTCCAGCCACAGCACGTCCAACCTAGTGACATCGAGCCCAGCGCAAGCCGACGATTCTCTTGCTGAGGCGTCGGCAGCAAGTGCCAGCACGGGCACTAGCGCAATAGAGGCTACGACGGCTGGGTCAACTGGCGATACCTCAGCCGCAACCACGCGCAGCCCCGTCGCTGCTGTGGTTCCTGCACCCACCAATGCATCCGTAGTTTCTCAGGCACCTGGCCCATTGCAGGAAGCCGACTACCTGGAACCACTGTCCCCTACCTACCCGCCGCTTAGCGCGCGACTTCGGGAGCAGGGTAGGGTGGTGGTCAAGGTGCTGATCAGCGCCGATGGTCGGGCGCAGCAAGCCGAGGTGCTGACCTCCAGTGGTTATCCGCGCTTGGATCAGGCCGCATTGGCCAGCGTGCGGGCGGCCCGCTTCCGGCCCGCCCAGCGCGCTAACACGGTGCAGGAAGGTTGGTACCAGGTGCCGGTGCGCTTCGAGCTTCTGCGCTGACACGCCCGCAGTGCGCGAGCGCAGCCAGAGAGTTCGTATGCGTTACAGTGACCCAACACAGGCCACCTCAAGGAGACGCCATGGGCGACGCAGACAGTTCTGGATTCGGAAAGTTCGTGCCGGGCTTTGACTTTTTGCAAAGCCTGGCCAAAGGTGCCTCCAACGGCATGCCGCAGTTGCCCAACCTGGGCCATTGGGTGGCACCCACCCTGAATGTCGAAGAACTGGAAAAGCGCATCGAAGAACTCAAAAACGTGCAGTTCTGGTTGGAGCAAAACTCGCGTGCGCTGGCCGCCACCATCCAGGCACTCGAAGTGCAAAAGATGACGCTGGCCACCCTCAAAGGCATGAACTTCAACATCGGCGATGTGGCCAATGCCTTCAAACTCAAAGCCGCCGATTCGATCGCATCTGGCATGCAGCGCGTGGCCGACAAAGCCACCCAAGCCGTGGCCGACAAGCCCGCCTCGCCCGCCAAAACCAAGAAGCCCGCCGCCGCACCCAGTGCCGGCATGGTGGATCCCTTGCAACTTTGGGGATCGTTGGCCCAACAGTTTCAGCAGATCGCAGCCGGTGCCATCAAGGAGGCGACCACCAAGAGCGCGGTCGATTTGACCCGCAACATGGCCACGGGCTTGGCCAAAGAGGCCTTCAAAAGCGCCACCGCCGCGGGCAAGAAAATGGTGTCCAAGCCTGCGACAGCTCGGCCCGCTGCGCCGCGCAAAGCGGCCCCACGTGGCGCTGCTCCACGCAAGCAAAGCAGTCGCTAGCCAGCGCGGCGCGCAACAGCGGTTGATTCGGCGCAGGTAGCGGTTCGCAATACTGGCGGTCCCATGAAACTGTTTCCGTACGCCCACGCATCGCATCCGCAGTGGACCATGGCCGCAGGGCTGGTGCTGGCCCAGTTGCGCGCGCAAATGGCCTTGCACGGCTACGCGTCCCAACCGACGCTGGCCTTGCTCTACACCACCGACCACTACGCCGCGCATGCCGACGATTTGCTCAAACTCTTGGCGGCCGAGCTGCCTTGGATCACCGACTGGTCGGGTGCGGTGGGCATGGGGATTGTTTCCAACCAAGTGGAGTACTTCGACGAGCCCGCCCTGGCCGTGATGCTGCTGGAACTCCCCAGCGACCAGTACCGGGTGTTCTCCGGCATCTCGCCACTGGCATCGGGCTTTCCAGCCCACACTGCCCTGGTGCATGCCGACGGCGCGACCCCCGACTTGGGCGAACTCATGGATGAGATGGCGCAGCGCACCACCGCGCGCTACCTGTTTGGCGGGCTGACCTCGGGGCGCACCCGCAGCGTGCAATTCGCCATGGCCGCCGACGGCAACCGGGCGGGCCATGGGGCTGATAGTGCGGTGCTCAGCGGTGGCCTCAGCGGCGTGGCTTTTGGACCTGGGGTGGCATTGGTGTCGCGGGTGACCCAGGGCTGCAAACCGGTGTCCAAGGTGCGCACTGTCACCGCAGCCGACCGCAACCTGTTGCTCACACTCGATGGTGCGCCCGCGCTCGATGTGCTGCTGGCGGATTTGGGCGTATCCCTGGGCCGGCCCCAGCAGGCGCTGGAGGCGGTGCGCGCCACGCTGGTGGGGCTGTCGCACGCGGGCAGCGCGCCGGTCCACCAAACAGGTAACTTTGGCAGCGAGGTGCGGGTGCGCCACATCGTGGGCCTGGACCCGGCGCGCCAAGCGGTGGCGGTGGGCGATACGGTCATGGCGGGGATGCAAGTGGCCTTTTGCCAGCGCAATGTGCAGGCGGCACGGGCCGATTTGATGCGCGTAGGCGCAGAAATTCGCGAAGAGTTGGAGCCGCAATCTATGGGCTTGCAGACGGCCACTGCGCTGGCGGACTTCCTCGCCGATGCCGCCCCCCATCCGCAACGCCGCATTGCCGGCGCGATTTATGTGAGCTGTGTCGGTCGCGGTGGCGCCTACTTTGGCGGACCCAGCGCGGAAATGCAGGTGCTCAGGCGTGCCTTGGGCGACGTGCCACTGGTGGGGTTTTTTGCTGGCGGCGAGATCGCGTTCAACCAGCTCTACGGCTACACCGGCGTGCTCACTGTGTTCGTGGGCGATCCGCCCGCCGAACTACCCTCAGAAGGCTTGGGCTGAAGGTCCCTCGTATGCCGCGCATATCTGCTGCTGGCGACGTTCAGATGCCGCGTGCGCGGTCGGTGTGGAACTGAACAACAAACGCGCCAAAGCGGCCCGCGTCCAGCGCGTCGCGGATGTCTTGCATTAGCTGGAGGTAGTAGTGCAGGTTGTGGATGGACGCCAGCATGGGGCCCAGCATTTCGCCGCAACGGTCCAGGTGGTGCAGGTAGGCCCGGCTGAAGCCACCGCGCCCGCCGTGCTCCCAGGACACACCGGCGGTACCGGCGCAGGTGTAGCAGCTGCAAGTGACGTCCAGCGGACGCTCGTCGGACTTGTGCCGCGCGTTGCGGATTTTGAGGTCGCCAAACCGGCTAAACAAGGTGCCGTTGCGCGCGTTGCGGGTGGGCATGACGCAGTCAAACATGTCGATGCCGTTTTGCACGCCCGCCACCAGGTCTTCGGGGGTGCCCACGCCCATCAGGTAATGCGGCTTGTGGGCAGGCAGCTGCGGGCCCACGTGCTTGAGCAGGCGCAGCATGTCGGCCTTGGGTTCGCCCACCGACAGGCCGCCGATGGCGATGCCGGGAAAGTCCAGTGCTTCCAGGCCGGCCAGCGACTCGTCGCGCAGGTGCTCAAACATGCCGCCCTGCACGATGCCAAACAGTGCGTTGGGGTTGCCCAGCCGGGCAAATTCGGCCTGGCAGCGCGCCGCCCAACGCAGGCTGAGTTCCATGGAGCTGCGGGCCTCGCGCTCGGTGGTGATCTGGCCTTTGGTTTTGGGCTCTACCGACAGGTAGGGTGTGCATTCGTCAAACTGCATCACGATGTCGCTGTTGAGCACGGTCTGGATCTGCATGCTGATTTCGGGCGTGAGAAACAGCTTGTCGCCGTTGACGGGGGAGGCGAAGTGCACACCCTCCTCGGTGATTTTGCGCATCTCACCCAGGCTCCAGACCTGAAAGCCACCCGAGTCGGTGAGGATCGGCTTGTCCCATTTCTCAAACGCATGCAGCCCGCCAAACTGCTTGACCACGTCCAGACCGGGGCGCATCCACAAATGGAAGGTGTTGCCCAGAATGATTTGCGCATGCATGTCCTGCAGGCTTTGCGGCGTGACGCCTTTGACCGTGCCGTAGGTGCCCACGGGCATGAAGATCGGCGTTTCGACCACACCATGGTTGAGCGTCAGCCGGCCCCGGCGGGCGTGGCTACCCAAGTAGCTGCCTTCGGCGTTGGCGGGGTCGGTTTGGAGGATGTCAAATTTCAGCATGGTGCGGTTTACTTGTTGGCGGGCGTGCGCTACTTCGCCAAGTCCTGACGCGCTAGCAGCATGGCGTCGCCGTAGCTGAAGAACCGGTACTGGCGCTCCACCGCCGCGCGGTACAGCGCCATGGTGTGCCCGTAACCGGCAAAGGCGCTCACCAGCATCATCAAGGTTGACTTGGGCAGGTGGAAGTTGGTGATCAGCAGGTCGATCAGTTTGAAGTTGAAGCCCGGCGTGATGAAGATGCTGGTGTCGCCGCTGGCCACCCCGGTGTGGGCCCAGCTCTCCAGGGTGCGCACCGTGGTGGTCCCCACGGCCACCACCCGGCCACCGCGCGTGGTGCAGGCGGCAATCGCGTCTTGGGTGGCTTGCGGCACTGCGTACCACTCGCTGTGCATGTGGTGCTCTGCAATGTTCTCGGTTTTGACCGGCAAGAAGGTGCCCGCTCCCACATGCAATGTCACATAGGCGCGCTGCACGCCCATGGCGTCCAGGCGCGCAAACAATGCCTCGTCAAAGTGCAGCGCTGCGGTGGGCGCGGCCACCGCGCCGGGGTGTTTGGCAAACACGGTTTGGTAGCGCTCTGCGTCCTGCGCCGAGTCGGTGTGGGTGATGTAGGGTGGCAGCGGCACATGGCCGTGGCGCTCCATCAGGGTGTGGGGGTCGTCGCCTGCATCGTTGGACAAGACGAAGCGAAACAACGAACCATTGGCGTCAGGCCAGCGCCCCAGCAGCGTGGCGCGCAGCCCGTCTTCGTGGCCCGGCGCGCAGACCAGCTTGAGGCTGGCACCCACTTCGGGTTTTTTGCTGACACGCATATGTGCCACCACTTGGTTGCCGCCCAGCACACGCTCCACCAGCAATTCCAGTTTGCCGCCGGTGGCCTTCTCGCCAAAGAGGCGCGCCTTCATTACCCGGGTGTCGTTGAGTACCAACAGGTCGCCTGCGCGCAGCAGGGAGGGCAGGTCACTGAACACCCGGTCCACTGCAGCTGTGCCTGTGCCGTCGAGCAAGCGCGAGCCGCTGCGCTCTGCAGCGGGGTGCTGGGCAATGAGCTCGGGGGGCAATGGGAAATCGAAGTCACTCAGGGTGTAGCTACGTTCGGATCGAGCAGCAAGCGCAGACGCCGGTCGAGGTGATGCCAACACGGGTGCGGCAAGTGATTCGGCTGGTGCGGCGTGTGGTGTGGTGCGCGGGGGCTGGGACTCAGGCATGGTGTGTGGGGGCTGTACCGGCCCGTACCAAGGTGGATCAAGGCAGAATTGTCCCATGGCCGAGCGCGTCCCCACCCCTGCCGAGGCTTCCAGTCCTGGCGCCCCAACCAAGGTGGCGGTGTCTGCGCCCACTGCCATGCAAAAAGCGCTGCACAAGCTGGGTCTCCAGCGCGATATCGACTTGGCCCTGCACCTGCCGCTGCGCTACGAAGACGAAACCCGCATCACCCGTTTGCGCGACGCCCGCGAGGGCGACACGCTGCAAATAGAGGCTGTGGTCACCCACTGCGAAGTCAGCTACCGCCCGCGCCGCCAGTTGGTGGTGACGGTGGACGATGGCTCAGGCACCTGCACGCTGCGCTTCTTCAACTTTTACCCTTCGCAGCAAAAGGCGCTGGCGGTAGGTAACCGCATCCGGGCACGCGGGGAAGTCAAGGGCGGGTTTCTGGGCTGGACCATGCTGCACCCCAGTTTTCGCGCCGCCGGTGGCGACCTGCCTACCGCACTCACCCCGATTTACCCCACTGTGGCCGGTTTGCCGCAGCCCTATTTGCGCAAGGCAGTGCTGGCGGGTCTGGCCCGGGCCGAACTTTCGGACACCTTTGCGCCAGGGGATCTAAGCCAGTTCAACCCGCATGCGCTGTGGACACTGCGCCAAGCCCTGCAGTTTTTGCACCATCCCACGCCCGATGTGTCGCTGGACACCTTGCAAGACCACAGCCACCCCGCGTGGCAGCGCCTCAAAGCTGAGGAGTTGCTGGCGCAGCAGCTCTCGCAGTTGCAGTCGCGCCGGGCACGCGCTGCGCTGCGCGCGCCGGTGCTGGCGGCGGTGCCGGGCGGCACGCTGCACCAGCGCTTGTTGGCCGCCTTGCCCTTTGGCCTGACGGCTGCGCAGCAGCGTGTGGGCACCGAGATTGCCGCCGACATGGCGCGCAGTGTGCCCATGCACCGCCTCCTGCAGGGCGATGTGGGCGCGGGCAAGACGGTGGTCGCCGCGCTGGCTGCGGCGCACTGCATAGCCGCGGGCTGGCAATGCGCGCTGATGGCACCCACCGAGCTGCTGGCCGAGCAACACTTTCGCAAACTCATTGGATGGCTCGAGCCTCTGGGCATCACCACCGCCTGGCTCACCGGCACCCAAAAAGCCAAAGACCGGCGCACCATGCTGGCGCTGATAGAAAGCGGCGCTGCGCAGCTGGTGGTGGGCACGCACGCAGTGATTCAGGAGAAGGTTAAGTTCAACAAGTTGGCGCTGGCCATCATCGATGAGCAGCACCGCTTTGGCGTGGCGCAGCGCCTGGCCTTGCGCGGCAAGCTGCAGCACGACGCGATGGAGCCGCACCTGCTGATGATGACGGCGACCCCCATCCCGCGCACCCTGGCCATGAGCTACTACGCCGACTTGGATGTCTCTACGCTCGACGAGCTGCCTCCCGGACGCACGCCGGTGGTGACCAAGCTGGTGGTGGATGCGCGGCGCGACGAGGTGGTCGAGCGCATCCGCGGGCAGATCGCGCAAGGCCGCCAGATTTACTGGGTCTGCCCACTGATTGAAGAAAGCGAGGCGCTGGATTTGCGCAACGCCACCCAGACCCACGCCGACTTGGCGCAGGCGCTGCAGGGCACGGTGCGCGCTGACGGCGCACCGGTGCTGGTGGGCCTGCTGCATTCGCGCATGGCGCCCGAGGACAAAAAGGCGGTGATGGCAGCCTTCGTCGCTGGCCTGGTGTCGGTGCTGGTGAGCACCACCGTGATCGAAGTGGGTGTGGATGTGCCCAACGCCTCGCTGATGGTGATCGAGCACGCCGAGCGCTTTGGCCTGAGTCAACTGCACCAATTGCGTGGCCGCGTGGGGCGTGGCGCAGCGGCTTCGGCCTGCGTGCTGCTGTATTCCACGGGCGACGGGCCGCGTTTGGGCGAGGCCGCGCGCGAGCGCCTGCGCGCCATGGCCGAGACCAACGACGGCTTCGAGATCGCCCGGCGCGATTTGGAGATCCGTGGCCCCGGCGAGTTCTTGGGCGCGCGCCAAAGCGGCGAGGCCCTGCTGCGCTTTGCCGACCTGGTCCGCGACGCTGCGTTGCTGGAGTGGGCCCGCCAGGAGGCACCCATGCTGCTGGACCGCCACCCGCACCTGGCGCAACAGCATGTGCAGCGCTGGCTGGGCGGCAAAGCAGAATTTTTGAAGGCCTAGTGGTGCGGCTACCTTTTCAGCTGAGGTTGCGAGGTGCTTGGCTGCGGCGCTCGGGCAACGCCCGTGGTATTGCGCTGGTGGTGCTGGCCATGTTGTGCTGGTCGGTGCTGGACGCTTGCAACAAGCATCTGATGCTGGGTGGCATGGCCCCCAAAGAGGTGCTGTACCTCCAGGCCACGGTGGTGCTGGTGATGCTGCTGCCGCTGGTGGTGTGGACCCGGGGCCGGGTGGTGGCCACGCGCCAGCCGCGCTTTCATTTACTGCGCGCCGGGCTGATTGCGACCTCGGCTTGGTGCGCCGCCTACGCCGTGGCGCACCTGCCGCTGGCCGAGGCCAGTGCCTACCTGATGGCCGGCGCGCTCTTCATGCTGCCCCTGGGCGTGTGGCTGCTGGGTGAGACGCCCCATGCGCTGCGCTGGGTGGGGGTGGTGGTGGGCTTTTCGGGCGTGCTCATTGTTTTGCAGCCGGGCGCTGCAACGTTGCACCCAGCCGCGTTGGTCGCTTTGCTGGGTGCGTTCATGGAGGCGATGCTCGGGGTGGTACTCAAAAAGTACTCGCAAGGGGAGCATCCGATCGCGGTGCTCACCTGGAGCCAGCTGGCCTGCTGGTGCACTTTTGGCGCGTTTACCGGGTTCGCCATGCCGGTGGTGCCGCAGGCGGGCTGGGTGCTGTTGCCAGTGATTGGCCTGACCGCCGCTGGTATCTACCTGGCCTATTTCTACGCCTACCGCAATGGTGAGGCCTCGGCGGTCGAGGCGGGCAGCTTTTCCTTGCTGCTGTTCAGCCCCGCGTTGGGTCGGGTGTTTTTTGCCGAGGTGCCGCCACTTCACTTTTGGTTCGGCGCGCTGCTGCTGGTGCTGGGTATTGCGCTGGTCGTGTTGGAGCCCAAGCGCAGCGCGCGCGCCACAATACGGCCATGACCCTGACCGAACTCAAATACATTGTGGCGGTGGCCCAGGAGCGCCACTTTGGCAAGGCCGCCGAGGCCTGTTTTGTGTCGCAACCGACGCTGTCGGTGGCGGTGAAAAAGCTTGAAGAGGAGTTGGACACCAAGCTGTTCGAGCGCAGCGCCAACGAGGTAACGGTGACCGCCTTGGGTGAAGAAATCGTGCGCCAGGCCCAAAGCGTTTTGGAGCGCGCTGCCCACATCAAAGACATTGCCAAGCGCGGCAAAGACCCGCTGGCCGGGCCACTCACGCTGGGGGTGATTTACACCATCGCGCCCTATCTGCTACCGGACCTGATGCGCCAGGCGATTGCCATGTCGCCCCAGATGCCTCTGATCGTGCAGGAGAACCTCACCGCCAAATTGCTGGAGCAACTTCGCAGCGGCGAGATCGATTGCGCGGTGCTGGCCGAACCCTTTGCTGACGCGGGCTTGGCGGTAGCACCGCTGTATGACGAGCCATTTTTTGCCGCCGTGCCCATGGGCCACCCATTGGCCGCGCAGACCCAGGTGACGGCAGAGCAGCTGCAGCGCGAAACCATGCTTTTGCTTGGCAACGGTCACTGTTTTCGTGACCATGTGCTGGAGGTGTGCCCGGAGTTCGCGCGGTTTTCCAGCAATGCGGCGGGAATCCGAAAGAGCTTTGAAGGCTCGTCCTTGGAGACCATCAAGTACATGGTGGCAGCTGGCATGGGCGTCACGCTAGTGCCGCGCCTAAGCGTTCCGCGTGCGGCGCTGGAGCAAAAGAAGCGACGCCAAGACGACGCGCTGGTGCGCTACCTGCCAGTGCACGCCGAAGCCGGTGCCGCACCGCCAACGCGCCGCGTGGTGCTGGCATGGCGGCGCAGCTTCACCCGCTACGAAGCGATTGCCGCGCTGCGCAATGCGATTTACGCCTGCGAGCTGCCAGGCGTGACCCGCCTGTCATGACCTACCCTGCCGCGTCCCGTCTGGCGCGCTACCTCGATTTGATTCGCTGGAACCGGCCCGCCGGCTGGCTGCTCCTGCTGTGGCCCAGCCTGTCTGCACTTTGGATTGCCTCCGGCGGTTTTCCGGGTTGGCACTTGTTGCTGGTGTTTACCTTGGGGACGGTGCTAATGCGCAGCGCGGGCTGCTGCATCAATGATGTGGCCGACCGCGAGTTTGACAAGCACGTCAAGCGCACCGCCAATCGCCCAGTCACCAGCGGTGCGGTCTCGGTGCGCGAGGCTTTGGGGCTGGGTGCGGGGCTTGCGTTGCTGGCGTTCGGCTTGGTGCTGACCACCCGGGTGGAGGCGGTGGCCTGGTCTTTCGCCGCCGTGGCGGTGGCCGTGGCGTACCCCTATGCGAAGCGCTTTGTTTCGATGCCGCAGGCGGTGCTCGGTGTGGCCTTCAGTTTTGGCGTGCCCATGGCCTACGCGGCGGTGCAGGGCACGGTGTCATTGCTGGCTTGGTTGCTGTTGGCGGGCAACCTGTTTTGGGTGCTGGCCTACGACACCGAGTACGCCATGGTGGACCGCGATGACGACCTGCGCATCGGTATCAAAACTTCGGCCATCACCCTCGGGCGCTGGGACGTACCAGCGGTGCTGGGCTTTTATGCGGTGTACCTGGCTGCCTGGTCGGCGCTGCTGCTGCCTCTGGTGGACCCATGGATTTGGGCGGTGGCCATGCTGTGCGCAGTCGTCCAGGTGGCGTGGCACGGCAACTTGATTTGGCAGCGCTCGCGCGAGGGGTGCTTCAAGGCCTTTCGCCTGAACCACTGGCTCGGCTTTACCGTGTTCTTGGGGGTGGCTTTAGGAATGCGTTGAGTCTGTGCAACGGCCCGGTGAGGGGCACGTTGCAGGCACTTTGCAGCAACGATGCAAGCATGTTGCGGACCCGATGCCGGGTGGGTAGCGTTTGCGTGCTTACTTGGCGCTCAGGCAGGTTTTCATGAACTGCTTGCGTGCGTCGCCAGAGAGCGATTTGGCTTTGGCGTCGGCGTTGCAGGTCTTCATTTTTTGCTGTTGCTTGGTGGGTTCTTTCTGGGCGGGTTCTTTTTCGGTTGCGGCCTGGGCGGGGGCCCACGCCAAACATGCGCCCAGTGCCAAAAGTGCGGTCCATTTTTTCATAGCGGTCCTTGGGGGTTAGAGCAGCGGTGCTGCGGGTGAAACACAAGCGGGCCGCGATTGCAGCATGTCCCCAGGGTGCCGCAGCGGGGCTTGTTCTGGCTTAGAACAATTGCGCACCAAGGTCGAACCGTAAAATCGACCGATGCACTCTGTCAAAACCGAACTCCTGGACGCACTTGCGTTTTGCCTTGAACAGATCCAGAGTGGGGCTGCCGCCAAAGCGGTTTTTGAGTCCCCCAAGGTTGCTTCTCACGGCGATCTGGCCACCACCGCAGCCATGCAGTTGGCCAAGCCGCTGAAGAAAAATCCGCGCCAACTGGCGGAAGACCTCTGCGCTGCTTTGCGCGCACAACCTGCCTTTGTGCGTTGGGTGGAAGCGGTGGAAGTGGCTGGCCCCGGATTTATCAACATCCGATTGGCAAGCGCTGCCAAGCAGACGGTGGTGCGCGACGTGCTGGCCCAGGGCGCGGCATTTGGCGTACAGCCCGCCATCGGGCAGCGCGTGCTGGTGGAGTTTGTGTCGGCCAATCCCACCGGGCCGTTGCATGTGGGGCATGGTCGCCAGGCGGCTTTGGGCGACGCCATCTGCAAGTTGCTGCAGACCCAAGGCTGGGAGGTGTACCGCGAGTTCTACTACAACGATGCCGGTGTGCAAATCGCCACGCTGGCGCACAGCACCCAGCTGCGGGCCCAGGGCTTCAAACCGGGCGATGCGCAATGGCCCAGCGGCGACAACGCAGCCGCGTACAACGGTGACTACATCGCCGACATCGCCAACGATTTTTTGGCGCGCAAGACCGTCCAGGCGGATGACCGCACCTTCTCCGCCAGCGGCGATGCGAGCGACCTTGACGGCATGCGGCAGTTCGCCGTCGCCTACTTGCGCCACGAGCAAGACCTCGACTTGCAGGCCTTCGCGGTCAAGTTCGACAACTACTACCTGGAGAGCAGCCTGTACACCAGCGGCAAGGTGGCTGACACCGTAGCCCGCTTGCAGGCCGCAGGCAAGACCTACGAGAAAGACGGCGCACTGTGGCTCCAGTCGACCGACTACGGTGACGACAAAGACCGCGTGATGCGCAAAGGCGACGGCAGCTACACCTACTTTGTGCCGGACGTGGCCTACCACATTGCCAAATGGGAGCGTGGCTTCCACAAGGTCGTCAACATCCAAGGTACCGACCACCACGGCACCATCGCCCGGGTGCGTGCCGGACTGCAAGCCGCAGGTGTCGGCATCCCAGTGGGCTATCCCGACTATGTGCTGCACACCATGGTGCGGGTGGTGCGCGGTGGGCAGGAGGTGAAAATTTCCAAGCGCGCCGGCAGCTATGTGACGCTGCGCGACCTGATTGAGTGGACCAGCAAGGACGCGGTGCGGTTCTTTCTGCTCTCGCGCAAGCCCGACACCGAGTACACCTTCGATATCGACCTGGCGATTGCCAAGAACAATGACAACCCGGTGTATTACGTGCAGTACGCCCATGCGCGCATCTGCTCGGTGTTGGCGGCCTGGGGTGGCGACCGCAGCGAATTGCAAGCGGCCGACCTGTCGTCCCTTACCAGCACGCCAGCGCAGGCGCTGATGCTGCTGCTGGCCAAGTACCCCGACATGCTGCGTGCGGCGGCGTTGGACTTTGCGCCCCACGACGTCACCTTCTACTTGCGCGAGTTGGCGGCCTCCTACCACAGCTACTACGATGCCGAACGCATCCTGGTGGACGACAGCGCGCAGCGGATGGCCCGCCTGGCCTTGGTCGCGGCCACTGCGCAGGTGCTGCACAATGGCCTGGGTGTGCTGGGGGTCAGTGCCCCGGACAAAATGTAAACCCTAAGTGAGAGCAATTGCATGATGCAGCAGCGCGGTGGAGCCTTTCTGGGCTTTGTGATCGGCGTCGTAGTCGGGCTGGCCAGTGCTTTGGCGGTAGCCATCTACGTGACCAAAGTGCCAGTGCCTTTCATGAACAAGGGTCAAACCCGCAACGCCGACCAAAACGAGGCCGAGGCCAAGAAGAACAAAGATTGGGACCCCAACGCACCGCTGTACGGCAAGCCTCCTGCCGCAGCGGCAACACCGGGGGGGCCGCAAGCGGCTGCCTCGGCGCCTGCTGCGGTGGCTTCCGCAGCTTCAGCCAGCGCGCCTTCGGCCGACAAAAAAACCGACCCCAAACCGGCGCCTTCCGCCGACCCGCTGGGTGATTTGGCCAAGGCCAAGACCGCGCCAAGCCAGCCCCCTGCGCCAGGGCAAGAGCCCTTTGTGTATTTCGTGCAGCTGGGCGCATACAGCAACGCTGAGGACGCTGAGAGTCAGCGCGCCAAGCTCTCACTCTCCGGTATTGAGGCAAAGATCAGCGAGCGCGAGCAGTCTGGCCGCACCGTCTACCGGGTGCGTGTCGGCCCGTTCGATAAGAAGGAAGACGGTGAGCGCAGCAAAGAAAAGCTCGCCCAGGCGGGGCTGGAGACTGCGCTGGTTCGGGTGCAGCGCTAGCGGGCATTGGGCGGTGCCGTCCTGAAGTTGATTTGCAGATACACAAGTGCATGTGGAGGCGCATATGAAACGACGAGAGTTTTCCCAAGTTGCTGTTGGTAGTGTTGCCGCCGCAGCTGCAGGCTGGGGTGGCGCGTCTTTCGCGCAAGGGCTGCGCGAGGGGGCCGACTATTTGGAGGTAAAGCCCCGCGCGCCGGTCGAAGCGGCTGTGGGCAAGATCGAGGTGGTCGAGTTTTTCTGGTACAGCTGCCCGCATTGCAACGCGTTCGAGCCGCTGCTCAAAACCTGGGCCGCCAAGGCCCCCGCTGACGTGGTTCTGCGGCGGGTGCCGGTGGCCTTCCGGGACGATTTCGTGCCGCAGCAGCGGCTGTACTTTGCTCTGGAGGCCATGCGCTTGGTAGACAAACTGCACTCCAAAGTGTTTGCCGCCATCCATGACGAAAAACAAACCCTTGCGCGAAGTGATGCGATCGCGCAGTGGGTCGCCAAGCAGGGCGTGGACATGGCCAAGTTCACTGAGCACTACAACTCGTTTGCAGTGGCCACCAAAGCCAGCCGCAGTGCCCAATTGCAAAACGCGTACAAGGTCGAAGGTGTGCCGGCCTTGGGTGTTGACGGGCGCTTCTATACCGATGGTTCGTTGGCCGGCAACGTGGGACGGTCCTTGCAGGTGGTGGACGGTTTGCTCCGAATGGTCCGGACTGCAAAGTAATATGACAGTGCGGCGCTGCGGTGCGGGCGCCGTCTTTCTTCGGACCCATCTTGGCGTCTAGAATCCTTGCTAATCTGTCAGCGGAGTGAAAGCTATGTCGAAAACAAAATACAGACTAATTACACGCAGCGATTTCGATGGCTTGGTATGCGCCGTGCTGCTCAAGGAATTAGAGCTAATCGACCATATCAAGTTTGTCCACCCCAAGGACATGCAAGACGGCAAGATCGAGGTCAGCGCCGGTGATATCACCACCAACCTGCCTTATGTGCCGGGCGTTCACATGTCATTTGACCACCATGTGTCTGAGTCCATCCGCAACGACTCGCAACCCAACCACGTCATCCAGCCCGACGCACCCTCTGCTGCGCGCGTGGTGTTCAACCACTACGGCGGCGCGCGCACTTTCGGCAACCGCTTTGACGCCATGCTCGCGGCTGTGGACAAGAGCGACTCAGCCCAATTCAGCCGCGAAGAGATTCTCGACCCCGACGGCTGGGTGCTGCTCAACTACCTGATGGATTCACGCACTGGTCTGGGTCGGTTTCGGGATTTCCGCGTCAGCAACTACCAGTTGATGATGGATCTGATCGACTACTGCCGAAGCCACGGAATTGAAGACATCCTCAAGCTGCCCGATGTCATCGAGCGGGTCGAACTGTACTTCGAGCACGCTGCCAAGGCCAAGGCGCAATTGCAACTGTGCACCACTGTCCACCACAACGTGGCAGTGCTCGATCTGCGGGACGAAGACACGATCTACGCCGTCAACCGCTTCATGATTTACGCCTTGTTTCCCACCACCAACATCTCCATCCATGCGCTGTGGGGTGTGCAAAAACAGAACACCGTTTTTGCGGTGGGCAAGTCGATTACCAACCGCTCGTCGCCCATCAACATCGGTGCGATGTTGTTGGAGTACGGTGGCGGCGGGCATGACAACGCAGGCACCTGCCAAATTCCCAACGCCAGCGCACCCGGTGTGTTGCGGGAGCTGATCGCCAAGATCAACGCCGCGAGTTGAAGCGCGCGGGCACTGCGCTAGCAGCGCTGGCTACAATGGCCTGCGCATCCAAAGCAAGTTTTGTGCCCTTATGATTTTTGACCCCCGCCCCATCATCTTTGCGCTTGCCGCAGCGGTGTTAGGCGCGTCCGCGTGGGCAGAAAACGCCGACCGCGACCGGCCTATGTCGATTGAGGCCGACGCGCTGCGTTATGACGACCTGAAGCAAACCAGCGTGTTCACCGGCCGCGTGGTGCTGACCAAGGGCAGCCTGATCTTGCGCGGTGCGCGTTTGGAGGTTCGGCAAGACGCCCAAGGCTACCAGTACGGCACGATCACCGGAAGCTCGGATGCACTGGCCTTCTTTCGCCAAAAACGCGAAGGGCTTGACGAGTTCATTGAGGGCGAGGCCGACACCATCGTTTACGACGGTAAAGCCGACACGGTGACCTTCACCAAGCGGGCGCAGCTGCGCCGTTACCGTGGCACTGCGCTGGGCGACGAGGTGAGTGGGGCCATCATCGTGTACGACAACCTGCGCGACCGCTTCACCGTCAATGGCAGCCTGAGCCCGGCAGTCGGCGGTACTGCTGCGCCAAGCACCGGTCGGGTGCGCGCCATCCTCATCCCCAAGTCCGAGCCCGTCAGCAGCAGCCCGTCGGTGCCACCAGTCACCCTGCGACCGTCAGACACCCTGGGGGGTGCGACCAAGTGAGTGAGTCAACCGCCGGCAGCCTCGAAGCACACCATCTCCAAAAGTCCTACGGCAAGCGCCAGGTCGTCAAAGACGTTTCGCTGGCGGTGCGCACCGGCGAAGTGGTAGGGCTCCTCGGGCCCAACGGCGCGGGGAAAACCACCTCGTTCTACATGATCGTGGGCCTGGTGCGCGCCAGCGCTGGCGACATCACGGTGGATGGCAAGTCCATCGAGCACATGCCCATCCACCGGCGCGCACGCTTGGGGCTGGGTTACCTGCCGCAAGAGGCATCGATCTTTCGCAAACTCAATGTGCAAGACAACGTGCGCGCTGTGCTGGAGTTGCAGCGCGACGCCAACGGCGCCCCGCTGTCGGGCCCCGAAATTGAGTCGCGCTTGACCGCGCTCTTGCAGGACCTGCGCGTCGAGCACTTGCGCGGGTCGTCGGCACTGGCGCTGTCGGGCGGCGAACGCCGACGGGTGGAGATTGCCCGGGCCTTGGCCACCAACCCCCGCTTCATCTTGCTGGACGAACCCTTTGCCGGCATCGACCCGATTGCAGTGATTGAGATCCAGCGCATCATCAACTTTCTTAAAGGCCGGGGTATCGGCGTGCTGATCACCGACCACAATGTGCGCGAGACCTTAGGCATTTGCGACCACGCTTACATCATCAGCGAGGGCCGGGTGCTGGCGCAGGGCACGCCCACCGAGATCGTCAACAACGCCGAGGTACGGCGTGTGTACCTGGGCGAGCATTTCCGCATGTAGGCCGGGGGGATGAAGCAGGGCCTTTCATTGCGGGTGTCGCAGCACCTGGCGCTCACGCCGCAGCTGCAACAGTCGATCCGCCTTTTGCAAATATCCACGTTGGAGCTCGGCCAGGAAATCGAGCAAATGCTCGACGAAAACCCGTTTCTGGAACGTAGCGAAGAGCAGGCAGTGCGCGAGGAGTTTGGCATCGCCCAGAGTGATACGCCGGTACACGCAGCCGACCTCGCCTTCGAGCAAGCCGCCTATACCAGCACCGCCTCGACCAGCGCCGATGAAGCCGAACCGACCGCGCGCGAGGTCGACGAGGCACCCAACTGGGATGGCGACGGCAGCACCGAGTTGCACCATGACGACAGCGAGTGGGGCACCGAGGCCAGCGCGCGCACCCACCATGCCACATCGGACGACGACACCGATCCTGCCGAGTTGGCCCGCGCCCACACCAGCTTGCAGTCGCATCTGCAGCGGCAGACCTCGGGTCTGCGCCTGTGCGCAGAAGACCGCGCGGCGCTGCTGTTCCTGATTGGGTCGCTCAACCACGAAGGCTATTTGGAAGAGTCCTTGGAGGACTTGGCGCGCAGCCTGAACCCGCCAGACGAGGCGCAGCGCGACCAATTGCTGCACCATCTTGCGGTGGCTTTGGGTCTGCTGCACAGCATGGAGCCCGTGGGTGTGGGTGCCCGTGACCTGGGCGAGTGCTTGCGCCTGCAAATCAAGGCCCTGCTGGTCGAGGCCGTCCCTGCCGAGTGCGAGGTCTTGCAAGTGGCCTTGCGCGTGTGCGAGCAGCCTATGGAGATGCTGGCGCGGCGCGACATCAAGCGGCTGGTACAACTAGGCTTGGGAAGCGATGCGCAGGTGCGCGAAGCCATCGCCCGCATCGCCCGCTTGGAGCCCAAACCGGGGCGGCGCTTTGTCGATGTGGAGCGCAACATTGTGGTTCCTGATGTGCTGGTGCTGCAGTTGCCTGCCAGCGCCAAGTCAGTGCAGCCCCGGTTTCGCGTGGTGCTCAACCCCGATGTCATGCCGCGCCTGAAGGTGCACGACATTTACGCCAACGTGCTGCGCAACCACCGCGGCGGTAAAGACAGCGCCAGCCATGCCGCCTTGCAGCAGCGCCTGCAGGAGGCGCGCTGGTTTATCAAAAACATCCAGCAGCGCTTTGACACCATTTTGCGGGTGAGTACTGCCATCGTGGAGCGGCAGAAAAGTTTTTTCGTCCACGGCGAACTGGCCATGCGCCCGCTGGTGCTGCGAGAGATTGCCGACGAGTTGGGCCTGCACGAGTCCACCATCAGCCGCGTCACCACCGCCAAGTACATGTCCACACCCTTGGGTACCTACGAGCTGAAGTACTTTTTTGGCTCCGGCCTGGGCACCGAGTCGGGTGGTAACGCATCCAGTACCGCGGTGCGCGCGCTCATCAAGCAGTTCGTCCAAGCCGAAAATCCTAAGCGCCCCTTGAGCGACAGCCAGATCTCCGACATGCTCAAAGAGCAGGGTATCGAATGCGCGCGGCGCACCGTGGCCAAATACCGCGAGGGCCTCAAGATTGCCCCCGCCACCTTACGCAAAGCGCTATGAACCCACTGCACCTTTTCCTGCCCTGCGCCGCGGGTGTTGAGGACTATCTCGCGCCCGAAGTCTTGCAAATCACCGCGCTACCACCGGGCTGCATCACCAAGCAACGCGGCGGCGTGGCGGTGCGCGGTTCGTTTGATCATGCAATGCGCCTGAACTTGCACTGCCGCCTCGCGCAGCGGGTGCTGGTGCTGCTCTCCACCACCGAGTACCGCAGCGAGGCCGACTTGTACCGCGCGGCCCTGGCCGTGCCGTGGGAGCGCTGGTTTACCCCGCGCGAGAGCATCAAAGTAGAAGTCACCGCACAGCACAGCCCGCTGACCTCGCTGAACTTTGCCGCGCTCAAAGTCAAGGACGCGGTGTGCGACCGCTTTCGTGACACCGCAGGCGGCGTGCGGCCCAATGTGGACACCCAGCGCCCCGATGTGCGCATCTACGTCCACCTGACTACCGACACCTGCGCGCTGTACATCGACACCTCGGGCGAGCCGCTTTTCAAACGCGGTTGGCGCGAGGACACGGGCGATGCGCCCCTCAAGGAAACCCTGGCAGCAGCCATGATCGCCGCCAGCGGCTGGGCAGCAGGCGATGAAGACCTGTTGCCCTTGTACGACCCCTGTTGCGGCAGCGGCACCATCGCCATCGAAGCCGCGCAGATTGCTTGCAACATCGCCGCCGGTTCGCTGCGCCGCTTCGCGTTCGAAAAATATGTGCTTTTTCAGCGCCAGGTTTGGTCCGACATGCAGGCGCAGGCGGCAGCGCAAATCGTCAAGCCTGAGCCAGGCCAGACCGCCCTGATTTACGGCAGCGACGTGTCGCACCGCATGGTCGACTTTGCCCAGCGCAATGCACAGCGCGCCGGCGTGGCCGACGTCATCGAGTTTCGCGGCGGCGACGCGCTGCAGCGCATGCCGCCGATTGCGCTCGCGGGCGTCATGCTGCTCAACCCGCCGTATGGCGAGCGCATCGGCATTGGCGGTGTGGCCGGCGATGGCCGCAGCGGGGCACAGGGTCCGGCAGCGCAGACTCGCTTTGGCGCGCGAGAGCTGGCGCACACCGACGACGGCGGCGCGTTCTTCACCCAGCTGGCCAGCCACTGGAAAAAGCACTTCAGCGGCTGGAGCGCATGGATGCTCACCCCCGACCTGAAGCTGCCCGGCAAGATGCGCCTCAAAGAATCGCGCCGCGTGCCCATGTGGAACGGTCCGCTGGAATGTCGCCTCTTCAAATTCGACCTGGTCGCCGGGCGCATGGACAAAGACAAGGCCGCGCTGCCCAACCCGGCTGGCGCTAGCAGCAGCATCAACGTTCAGGGCGGCCAGCGCTAAACCAACACGCCATGACCCAAGCGACCGCCGTGCTGGACACCAACATCGTGCTCGACCTGTGGGTGTTCTCCGACGCCGCCACGCAGGAATTGCATGCTGCATTGCACAGCGCTGCCTTGCAATGGATTGCCACCGCGGACATGCGCGAAGAGTTGGTGCGCGTGCTGGCCTATCCCCACATCGCCGCGCGCTTGGCCCACCACCAACGCAGTGCGCCCGCGGTGCTGGCGCAGTTCGACGCCTTGGCTGCGCTGCAACCGGTGGCCAGCAAAGCGCAAGTGACCTGCAAAGACCCTGACGACCAAAAGTTCATTGACCTTGCGGTGGTCCACCGCGCGGTGCTGCTGAGCAAAGACAAAGCGGTGTTGTGCATGGCCAAGCGCTTGGCGGTGCTCGGTGTGATCGTGCGGCGGCAGTGGGGACCGGCGGCTGCCTAGCGCAACCAAGCCCCGCGGAGCAAAGCCCTTATTTGCAAGGTCAACTCCAACCGGTACGATAGCCACGCTGTCCCACTTCACACAAGCGTTGAGTTGATGAAGAAAACTGCCTCTCCACCGTGGAACGTTGCCGCCGAAAACCGCAACCCTGGCGGGGCGCGCCCCGCTGCAGAGCGTCTCCTGGAGCGGCACCTTGGAAGCGGCTGATCCAGCACCGCCTGGAGCAGACAGTGTGCGTCGCGGCATCAGGCTGGCCCGCCGGACCTACCCGCCGCGCATCGTTGGCTTGGCCCTGGGTTCGCTGTGTGCTGGGGCCGGTATGTACCAAGCCGACGCACCGCTGTGGGTTTGGTGCCTCATGCTGGTCTACTGTGCTGCTTGGCCACACATCGCATTTCAAATCAGTATCAACGCGTCCTCGCCGTTTGAGGCCGAACGCAGAAACGTGCTGGTGGATTCCTTCGCTGGCGGTATCTGGCCGGTGGCCATGGCCTTCAACCTCCTGCCCAGCGTGCTCTTGGTCGCCGCGCTGGCGATGAACAACTATTCGATTGGCGGAGCCAGACTTTTTCTCAAGGGCGTGGTTGCGCACATTGCGGGCGCAGGCCTTGCCATCGTGTTTCTGGGGCTAGAGTTCCAACCGGAATCCAACTTCCTGACCGTGCTGCTGTGTGTGCCCTTTCTCCTGAGCTACCCGCTGGTGATGGGGCTGGTGATGCACCGCTTGTCGGTCCAGCTGAGCCAGCGCACGGGAGAACTCCTTCTGGAAAAGCGCCGGGCCGATGAAGCCAACCTCGCCAACACCCGCGCCTTGTCCGAAGCGGCCTTGCGCGACGACCTCACCGGGCTTTTCAACCGGCGCCATATGCAGGAGTTACTCACGCAGCAGCGCTTGGCCTGCCAGCGCTCTGGCGACCGCTTTGCGTTGGCGCTCATCGACCTGGATCACTTCAAGCACATCAACGACACCCACGGTCACGCCACAGGCGACAACGTACTGCGTGCCTTTGCCGAGCACGTCGGCGCGGCGATGCGCGGCACCGACACTTTGGGACGCTGGGGCGGGGAGGAGTTTCTCGTCCTGTTCGCCAGCAGCACCGCCAACGAGGCGACGCAGGGCGTGGAGCGCTTGCGCCACGCCGTGGCTGCAGCGGTGGTGGCCACACCCTCTGGCCAAGCACTGACGTTTACAGTATCCGTTGGCCTGACCGAGCACGTGTCACCCGAATCCGTCGACGCCCTGGTCGAACGCGCCGACCGCGCGATGTACCAGGCCAAGTCGCTGGGCCGCAATCGGGTCGTTACGCTGCTGGCTGCGCCGCAGGTGTGATGGGACTTTCAGACAACGCTTTGCTCTTGACCATGGCCGCGCATGTCGGCCTCACCGCTTTTGTCTATGCATTGCTCACCGTCGCACGTGCGCCCGAAGTCTGGGGCGCTGGTCGTGTTCCAGTCATTTGGGGGATAGGTCCCAAACCACGAGGCAGTTGAGCCCAAACTTGCCCCACGATTCACACCAGCCGCACAGCTGGGTCATTCAACACACACCTGCCGCACCATGCAAGACGACCGCACCCTAAGCACCGCCAGAACGCTGCCCTTCTCGCCCGAGGCCATTTACGCGGCGTTCGCATCGGGTTCAGTACTTGCGTCTTGGTGGGGTCCTGATGGCTTCACCAACAGCTTCGACACCTTTGACTTCGTGCCGGGCGGAAAGTGGCTCTTCACCATGCACGGGCCCGACGGGAAGAACTACGCGAACACGAGTTACTTCGCCGCCCTGGAGCCAGCGGTGCGCATCGTCATTCGGCACGACTGTGCGCCGTACTTCACCCTCACGGTTGGCCTCAGCCCGGTAGAGGGTGGAACGCTGTTGACCTGGGAGCAGGCCTTCGACGATGCTGAAACCGCCCATGCGGTAAAGGCCATCGTGGGCAGTGCCAATGAGCAAAACCTTGACCGACTCACCCGGGCGCTTGGTCGAGCGTAGGCTGCCGCGTAGGCAGCTCAAGGTAGTGCAGGAACGTGTTCTGACCACTGGCAGAATCGCCGTCAGGATGCTTAACCATCCCACTGACAACCATCACCTCATCAAGGAAACAACATGCAAATCAAGCCTTCCCTCGTATTCGCTAGCCTTTTCACGGTGCTGTGCCTGCTCGCACCCGCCGCGCACGCCGCTTCCGACTGCGAAGCCAAGGCGCTCAGCAAAGATGGCAAGCCTTTGTACGGCGCTGCCAAGGCGGCGTTTGTCAAAAAGTGTGAGTCCGAGTCGGGTGCTGCCCCAAGCTGCGCAGACAAAGCCATTGACAAGAACGGCAAGGCGCTCGCTGGCGCGGCCAAGACCGCCTTTATGAAGAAGTGTGAGGCAGGCAAGTAAGCCCGCGCGCTCGGTAGCGGCGACTTTCAGACGCTGATGGTGCGTGCGTCGTCGGCCTGCAGCAAAAAGCTGTCGGCCACGGCGCGGGGCCAGGTTTGGCGGTAAATCCTGGGCAGGGCCTGCAGGTCGCTCTCCAGCAGGGCGCGGTCGGGCAGTTGCGTCAAGATCAGCTGCGCCAGCGAGCGCACCTTTTGGTCGGTGGCGCGGCGCACGATGTGGTGCGCAGTGATTTGGTTGGGGTGATCGATGCCAGCGGCTTGCACCAGCTCTTGCAGTGCGTGCAGGGTCTGTTGGTGGAAGTTGTACACCCGCGTGGCCTTGTCGCCCACCACCAGCGATTTTTGTCGGATCGGGTCTTGGGTGGTGACGCCGGTGGGGCAGTTGCCGGTGTGGCAGGTCTGTGCTTGCAGGCAGCCCAGCGCAAACATGAAGCCGCGCGCGCTGTTGCACCAATCGGCACCCAGCGCCATCAGGCGCGCAATGTCAAACGCGCTTACCACTTTGCCTGCTGCGCCTATCTTGACTTTGTCGCGCAGGCCCACGCCACGCAGGGTGTTGTGTACCAGCATTAAACCTTCCTGCAGGGGCGAGCCCACATGGTCGGTGAACTCCACCGGTGCCGCGCCGGTGCCGCCCTCGGCGCCATCAACCACGATGAAGTCTGGCGTGATGCCGGTGGCCAGCATGGCCTTGACCATGGCAAACCACTCCCACGGGTGACCGATGCACAGCTTGAAGCCGGTGGGTTTTCCGCCCGACAAAGTGCGCAGGGTTTCGATGAACTGCATCATCTCCACCGGCGTGGAAAACGCGCTGTGCGAGGCCGGCGAAACACAGTCCACGCCCACCGGCACGCCGCGTGCTGCGGCGATTTCTGAGGTTACTTTGGCGCCGGGCAGCATGCCGCCGTGGCCGGGCTTGGCGCCTTGGCTGAGCTTGAGCTCGATCATCTTGACCTGCGGGTCGGCAGCGTTGGCGGCAAACTTCTCGGCGTTGAAACTGCCGTCGTCGTTGCGGCAGCCAAAGTAGCCCGAGGCAATTTCCCAAATCAGGTCACCACCATGCACCCGGTGGTGCACCGAGATGCTGCCTTCGCCGGTGTCGTGCGCAAAGCCGCCGCGCTTGGCACCGGCGTTGAGTGCCAGGATGGCATTGGCGCTGAGCGCGCCAAAGCTCATGGCCGAGATGTTGAACACGCTGCAGCTGTAGGGCTGGGCGCGGTGCGCGCCAATGAGCACCCGAAAATCGTGCGACGTAATCTTGGAGGGCGACACCGAATGGTTCATCCACTCGTAGCCCTCGGCGTGCACATCCATTTGCGTGCCAAAGGGGCGCTTGTCCGGGTCGCCCTTGGCGCGCTGGTACACCAGTGAGCGCTGCGCGCGCGAGAAGGGTGTGGCCTCGTTGTCGTCTTCAATGAAGTACTGGCGAATCTCGGGGCGTATGAATTCGAGCGCAAAACGCAGGTGGCCGATGATGGGGTAGTTGCGCAGAATAGAGCGCTTGGCCTGGCGCATGTCGGACACGCCGATGGCCACCAGCGTGCCGCACAGCAGCAGCCCCGCAAAGCCCTCGCCAAATACCAGCAGGCTAAACAGGCTCAGGAGTAAACCAAAGCAGCTCAGGCCAAACACGGTGTAACGGATGGGGAAAATCTTGTCGAGGTAATCAAACATGTGCACGCTCCTGGGGCGCGACAATACCAGCCACGCACCGCTTTGCCCAGACCGGGACCCAAACTATGCAGACGCCACAGCCTCCCACCGATGCCGCCATGCCGGCCACAGACGCACTGTCAGCCGACGACTTTGACGCCCTCGAAGCCATTCTTGACGACCTGCGCAGCCGCTCAGATGAAACCCCGCAGTGGGAGTTTTGCGAGGGCTTCATGGCCGCGCTCATCGTGTGCCGCCGCCCCATTGCGCCGTCCGAGTACCTGCCGGTCTTGCTGGATACTTTTGGTGGTGACGGCGCGCAAGATGTCGGGGGGGCGCAAGTGCCTGGTGGCGCTTTGCAAAGCCACGCCGCGTTTTCCAGCCCCGCGCAGGCCGCGCAGTTCATGACCTTGTGGATGCGCCGCTGGAATGCCATCGCACACAGCCTGGATGCCGACATCGAAAGCCTGGACGACCCGCGCGCCTTCCACCCCGAGGTGCTGGACCTGCGCGGCGCGGTGGCGGCCTTGCCTGAGACCGAGCGCGAGGCCATGGCAAGCCAGAACCTGCCTTCGTTCGCGCAGGTGTGGGCCGTGGGCTTTATGTACGCGGTGGAGAGCTGGCCGCAAGAGTGGGTCGCCCCGCGCGGTGAGAAAGAGGCGCACCAGTGGCTCGACGAAGCGCTGGACGCCATCGTCGCCCTCAGCGAAGACGACACCGACCCGCCGACCATCGCTGTGTTTGAAGAAGACGGCCCACCCAGCGTGAGCGAGCCGCGCCTGCAAGCCTTCGCAACTGCCGTCTGGGCGGTGTACGACTTGCGCGAACTCTGGCGCAGCATCGGCCCGCGGGTGGAGCAGCTGCGTACCGAGTCACCACTTGGCCGCAACGACGCATGCTTTTGCGGTAGCGGCAAGAAGTTCAAAAAGTGCCACGGGGCGTGAGGCGCGCTGACGAGGACCAACGCCGCGCCACACCACGTGGCGTCACCAAGGCAACGCGGTTCCGTCGTGGTTAAAGAACCCGCCTGAGTCTGCAGCGTCTAGCTGTTCTAACACCGCCAGCAAGCGCTGCGCTGCCTCTTGCGGCGAGCGCACGTCCAGCCCCGCTTTGGCAAATGGCGCGGACAGCGCGGTGGCCACCGTGCCCGGGTGCAGCGCCACGCACAGCGCATGCGGATGGCGGCGGCGCAGCTCGATAGATGCGGTGCGCACCAACTGGTTGAGTGCTGCTTTGCTGGCGCGGTAGCTGTACCAGCCGCCCAGGCGGTTGTCGCCAATGCTGCCTACCTTGGCTGACAGCGTGGCAAACACCGACTTGCCTTCGCGCGGCAGCAGCGGCAAAAAATGCTTCATCAAGAGCGCCGGGCCGATCGCGTTGATGGCAAAGGACTGCGCCATGGCGGCGGCGTCGATCTGCTGCCAGCTTTTTTCGGGCTGCATGTTCTCGCCATGCAAGCTGCCCGTGGCGTCCATCAGCAAACGCAAGGGCATCTGCATTTGCGCCACGGCGTGCGCGCAGGCGGCAATGCTGGCCTCGTCTTGCAAATTTAACGCGGGCTGGCTGCGGCGTGACAGGGCCAGCACCTGCGCAAAGCCCGCATCGCTTTGCAGTTGTGCCAAGAGCGCCGCGCCAATACCGCCGCTGGCACCCACCACCACGGCGAGGCCTCCGACTGGAAAGCTGCTGCTCATTGCACGTTCCGCGCGTTGCTGATGTCGGTCGATGGCGTAGGCAGTAGCGCTTGCGCCGCAAAAAAGGTGCACAGGTGCGCAGCGGTATCGGCGGGCAACTCCTCGGGGATGAAGTGGCCGGCGTCCAGTGCCTGGCCCGACACCGTGCCAGCGCACTGCGCCTGCCACAGCGCCATCGGATCAAACAGCCGCTGCACCACGCCGCGCGCGCCCCACAGCACCAGCAGGTCGCAGGCAACTTTTTCACCCAGCGCGCGGCTGCTGCGGTCGTGCTCCAAGTCGATGCTGGCGCTGGCCCGGTAGTCCTCGCACATGGCGTGGATAGTGTCGGCCTGCGCAAAACAGCGCTCGTACTCGGCCAGCGCCGCCGGCTCGATGTGGCCCAAGCCACCCGCACCCCATCCGCCCAACTTGGCGTGCAGGTAGGCCAGCGGGTTGCCGCCAATCATCGTCTCAGGCAGCGGCGCGGGTTGAATCAGATGGAACCAGTGGTAGTAGGCTTTGGCAAACGCGAAGTCGGTGGCTGCGTACATGTCCAGCGTAGGCGCAATGTCGATCACGCACAGCCCCTGCACCCGTGGCGCGTGGTCCACAGCAAGGCGGTGCGCGACCCGGCCGCCACGGTCGTGGCCGCAGACACCAAAGTGCGCAATGCCCAGCGCATCCATGACCGCCACCATGTCGTTGGCAAGGCTGCGCTTGCTGTAGTTGCTGTGGTCGGCCAGCCCCGCAGGCTTGGACGAATCCCCATAGCCGCGCAGGTCGGGCATCACCAGAAAAAAGTCCCGCTCCAGCAGCGCCGCGACGCGGTTCCACATCACATGGCTTTGCGGAAAGCCGTGCAGCAATAACAGTGCAGGTCGCCCATCCGGCAAGCCTTGCGATACCCGCGCGTGGATGCGAATGGTTTCGCCGTGCGGTTGGGGCAGGTCAAAGTTGCGGGTGTCGAAGTGGGGGAACCAGGGCATGGGGGTGGTGAGGGAACGTTCCCTGCTTGTGATTGAAGGTCGTTCAATCATTTGGATTGGTTTATCACCGCGTCACTCCAACAGCGACCAGTTGATCAGGGTTTGGGCTTGTAACTTCTCCGTGAGACTGTGCCGATGCGCGGCACCTACCAGGAGTGCCCCTCTCTCGAAGCGGTGCTCCAGGCACCATTGCCTGATGTTTGTCAGCATCTCCAACTCGCGAAGCTCGTTAGTTCTCTCCCAAACTGCTTGAATTCCGGTCAACCCAGGATCGCCAACTTGCGCTAGCACACGCAGTTCCTCCTTACGCATCTCGGCCCAGTGCTGTTCGCAGTAGCTACTATTCAGATAGGCAAACCCATACATCCTCTGGCGTTCCCGGTCCACCCGCGCCAGTTGACGGTATACCCGACTCGTCTGTCGAACCCGCATGAAGAGCTGTTCATGATCTTCGAAGAACTCTCGGGCCGGGGTTGGCATGTCTACTGGTACCAGCTTGGTGCATGGATGTGATTCAAGGAAGAGGCACACTGCTTCTGACTCAAGGTTGCGTCGCGTGTGGCTGACATAGTAGTCGTCAAACGCCGAGACTGGAACCTCCAAGAAGATCACCTCCGGCTGCAATATATGCAGGATGGCGACTAGTTCATTCGCATTGGCGAGTCCAAGCTCCTCATGCACAGTGAAGATGAGCGTGACGCAAGACATGCTATCGGCGGCGCCCAACTAAGCTGGAACCCCCTCCGATTTGCAAGCAGAAAAGAGGCCAATATGTTGATTTCGGCGAGCCAATCGTTCGCTGTGGCGTTGAAGCGCGAAAACATTGCGTTTACGTATTGTGCATGCTCCTGAAGCACTTTGGGCCTGTGGCTTGCACCTAAAGTTGGGCTATTAAACGGCAGCATTAAACATTTCCCAAAAAATTGGACTATCGTCTGGAAACCCGAGAAAGGCGATTAGCTTTTCCTTGGGAACATGGAACTTCACGGTCACTGAACGTGCTTCATGCTTTTCTGCTGATTCCTGATTCGCGAAATAACATACATCTTTTCCTCTGCCAGTTTTCACCTTTATATGTATTTCCAATCCGTCCTTACAGTACTTTCCGAGGATGGATGCTTGGAGTATCAAATAAATTTCGTACTCTCCATCACCTGGGTGGCCAAGTGGGCCATTTGAGTACATTCCCAGTTTGTTGCCTTCCATGGCGATTTGAAAGCCTTCATTAACGGCTGTTCCCCAAAACATTCTAGGGGAAAATGGTGATAAGTGAAGTTCGTTTCCACAAAACATTCGATCGGTATATTTCCTCGCTGAGATACCATGCTCCGTCGTGAAGATTGACAACTGCCCACTTTCGATGACCTTGTCGTTTTCTAGGATTTCGCCCTTTAGTATGTGCTGAGTATCAGTCATGTTTAGTTTGTGTAATATTGAAAGTGGCGGTTACTCGGAGTTTCTAACGTGATTAAAAAAAGACGACCGACACAAGCCCGTACAATGGCACCTATTCTGAAATAGGTGAATACTGATCATGCCCATAGTTTGCCGCAAATATCAGGGTGGATTCAAGTTTGATGTGCAACGCCTGCCACTTGGTAACCGGAAGTACGGGGGCTATCTCACCGCATCATCCCCCACCACCGCACGCCCCCCGCCGCCTCCACCCATGCTCCCCGTCTACAAGACTATCCTCGCCCCCGCACTATTGTTTCAAGCCCGGCAACTGCGCAAAACCGCACTGCGTTTGCCCGAAGCTGCGGGCCCCAGGCGTGGTCGGTTTGCCGGCGTCAATGAACCCGCCTTGCGCCTTCTTTTCGTCGGCGATTCATCGGCGGCAGGCGTGGGGGTCGATTGGCAGCACGAGGCGCTCGCGTACCAGACGGCGGAGATGGTCGCGAGCGCGTCAATGCGCTCCGTGGAGTGGGAGTTGATTGCCAAATCGGGCGTTACCACCTGCGAGGCGCTGGGGCTGGTGACGGCGCATGCCCCAGGCCCAGCGGACGTAGTGGTTGCCGCACTCGGCGTCAACGATGTGACCGCGCAACACAGTGCCAAGCGCTTTGTTGCCGACTACCGCGCCCTGCTGGAAATGGTCGCGCAACGCACCGGTGCCAGGGCGGCCGTGGTGTCGGGTCTGCCCCCCTTGCACGTGCTTCCCGCCGCCCCACAGCCTTTGCGCTGGTACTTGGGGCAGTGCGCTCAGCGCCTGAACCATGCGCTGAGCGACTTGGTTTTCCAAACCAGCAACACCAAGTTCGTGTCACTGGCCTGGGCCCAAGCCAGAGACATGGCGGCAGACAAGTTCCACCCGGGCAAACTCCAGTACCGCGCATGGGCGCAGCTGGTTGCCGCTCAAATCCTTGCCCTGATGCCAACCGATAGCCGCGCTGCGTGCGCTTCTTCGGCGCGAGCTCGATAGCCAAGCGCCGCACACCATGGCGCGATGACTTGCATACACCGTTAACCAATTCTTCTATGTCCAACTTTCAACCACCCGAAGCCGTCGTACAGCGCCAACTCGACGCCTACAACGCGAAGGACCTACCAGCATGGGTCGCGACCTATGCACCAGATGCCAAGCAGTTTGCGTTGGGGGGCACTGTGCTAGCCGAGGGCCGCGAGGCGATTGCCGCACGCGCGCAGCAACGGTTTGCCGAACCCGATTTGCATGCCCGGTTGTTGCAGCGGGTGGTCATGGGCCAGGTCGTTGTGGACCACGAAGCGCTGACGCGTACTTTTGCCGACGGGCCAGGGACGGTGGAGTTGGTATGCGTTTACCTAGTGGACCAGGGCCACATCCAAAGTGCGACCTTCCACTTTGGTTCGCGGCTGGATTGAGGTAACGCTGCTTAGCCCAGCAACAAACCTATACACAGCGCGCCCATCACCAGACCGATCACGCTGCCTGCAAAGCTGAGGTCCACAAGCTTCCCGAATACACTCGGCCCATATGGAAATCATTGACCGGTTCATCGAGATGTTCAAGGCGCAGTTCCCCAGCGGAACCTGCACGCGCAAAGAGTTAATGGATGCGCTGATTCAGTTCTCATTCAAGAACGTTCAGTTTGGATTGCTGGTCAAGGACTCAGCGCCTTTTCGGGTTGAGGTGACTAACCGTTTTGGGCTCACCATCACCGATGCGGAGTGGCAAGAGGTGGTCCGTGCAGCAACGATCAACATCGTCGCAGAAGAGCACAGTTTTCCCTTGGGCAGGTATCCGGAGAATTTGTCGATTCAAACGCCCGACGAAATGGACGCGGCGCTGGATGCCGTCTTTGGGCCGGAAAACACGGGCGAACTCCTATCGATTCAGGATGCGAAGATCTTTTGCATCGGCTCCTGTTTTGCTACCAATGTCGCTTACTACTTGCAAAAAATTGGTGCGACCGTCAGCACCGCGGTGATTGCCGAAAACATCAACTCGCCGCGCAACAACGTGGACCTGTTCAGGTACTTTGCAACCCAGCAAGCCTCCGGTTTGCTGACCTCCCAAAAGCTTCTCAAGAACAACGAGATTGCAAGCATCCGAGAGAACTTTCTTCAATCAGACGTCTTGGTCCTCACGCTTGGCTGCGCGTTCTCGCTGATTGACGCTGCTACTGGCGCGCCCATCGACAAGTTGCAAAAAGGTGCAGCGTTTGATAACCCGACGGTCGAAGAGATCAAGGCGCAGTTGGCCGAGATCTTCGGCATCGTCAAAGCATCTGGTTTTAGAAAGATATTTGTGACGGTTTCACCGGTGCCGCTGGCAGGGACCTTGCTGCATGGCGGTAACCCCTATGTTTCGGACGCTGCGTCCAAAGCCAAGTTGCGCGCGGCGATTGACGAAATCTGCGCGTCCGACAGCTTGGTGATTTACTTCCCCTCGTTCGAGGCCTTCCGGCAGTTGGCGATGCACACGCATTTCCCGACGTTTGGTCTGGCCGATGGCTATTCGCGCCATGTCAATCCAGACATCGTCGAAAAAGTGGTCAATCGGTTTACCAAAAAGTATTTTGGTTAAGGCGCCGCGCGCGTTCGCGCCGTGGTGGTCCTGAGCTGACGCCGCTCAGCCCAGCAACAAACCCACACACAGCGCGCCCATCACCAGCGCGATCACGCTGTCGAGCACGCGCCACGAGATGTCTTTCTCAAACCACGGCGCCAAGAGCCGTGCACCAAATCCCAGCGCGCTAAACCACAGCAAGCTGCCCACCGCCGCGCCGCTGCCAAACACCCAGCGCCCCGGGTCGCCGCGCTGCGCGGCCACCGAACCCAGCAGCACCACCGTGTCCAGGTACACATGCGGGTTGAGAAAGGTAAAGCCAAAGCACGCCGCCATGGCCGCGCCCAGTGTGCTGCCTTGCGAGCGCTCAATGCGCATCTGGCCGCCCATCCAGGCGCGGCGCGCAGCCAGCAAGCCGTAGGCGCCCAAAAACGCCGCGCCTCCAAAGCGGGTGATGTCCAGCAGCACCTGGTTGCCCCGAATGAATGCCCCTGCACCCGCCACACCGGCCAGGATGAGCAGTGCGTCTGAAATAGCGCAAAAGGCCACGATGGGCAGCACATGTTCACGCCGCACGCCCTGGCGCAGCACAAACGCGTTTTGCGATCCGATGGCGACGATCAAGGCCAGGCCGGTGGCCATGCCGGTAAAGAAATCAAGACTCATAGCAAGGCGCGCAAGCGCTGTTCAAGGAGGGTGAGTGCGTGCAAGGTGGCCGCGTGGCGCACCGCCGCGCGGTCGCCTGGGAAGTGGTGTTGCTCTGTCCAGGTGTGGCCTGGCAGCGCCCAGCCAAACCAGACGGTGCCCACCGGCTTGGCCTCGCTGCCGCCGCCGGGTCCGGCAACGCCGGTAACTGCTAGCGCCACCTGGGCTGGCGTTCGCTGCAGCACGCCCTGCGCCATGGCGCGGGCCACGGCCTCGCTCACCGCGCCGTGCTGTGCGATGAGCGCGGGGTCCACGCCCAGCAGCTCGGTTTTGGCTGCGTTGGAGTAGCACACCAGGCCGCGCTCGAACCATGCGCTGGAGCCAGCCAGGTCGGTGCAAGCAGCGGCCACCATGCCGCCGGTGCAACTCTCTGCCGTGGCCAGCATCCAGCGCTTTTGCTGTAGGAGGTCTGCCAGCGCCACGCAAACCGCGTGCAGGCTGTGGGAGGGCATCAGGCAAACCTCCACACCGCAATCACTAGCAGGGTGCAGAACGCCGCGACCAGGTCGTCGAACAGGATGGCGAAGCCCGCTTTGCGCCAAGCAGCGGCGTCAGTCGCGGCGGTGGAGCTCGGAGAGGTGGAGGGCGAGGCCAAGGGTGATGTGCTGGGCGGCGCGTGGTGGAACAGTCGATCGGCCCAGCCTACCGGGCCGGGTTTGACCGCGTCAAAAAACCGGAACAAGCCAAATGCCACCGCCTGCTCCAGCAGCCCGGCCGGCGTCACCAGCCAGAGCACCAACCAGAAGGCCACAATTTCGTCCCACACGATGTGGCCAGGGTCCACCACGCGCATATTGCGCGCCGTGACGGTGCAGGCCCACCAGCCCAGCGGCAGCGAAAGTGCAATCACCACGCCCCAGCCGAACTCGCCCAGCCACTGCGACAGCACCGCAAACGTGACCCAAGCCCACAGCGTGCCTACGGTGCCCGGCGCGATGCGCGACAGGCCGGAGCCAAAGCCCAGCGCGATCCAGTGCGCCGGGTGCGAGCGCATGAAGCGCACCGTGGGACGCGCCATGGGTGCAAGGTACTGCAGCGCATCATGGGGTGGGGCATCGCTCGGCGGAGTCGCGCGGTCAAAAAGGGCAGGGTGGTGGGTGGTCCCATCCGGCTGCAGCTGCTGGGGGTCTTGCATGGGCGGATTATCGGCGGCGGCAACACAATGCGATATCGTTGCGGCCATGCTGCAACTCGCCCGATTCCTGCCCGCGTGGATGCGCAACTACCCGCGCCACCACTTGGGCACCGATGTGCTGGCCGGCGTGGTGACCACGGTGCTGGTGCTGCCGCAAAGCCTGGCCTATGCGCTCTTGGCGGGCCTGCCGCCACAGGCTGGGTTGGTGGTCAGCATCTTCCCGGTGGTGGCGTATGCGCTCTTGGGTAGCAGCATGACGCAGGCGGTCGGCCCGGTGGCGGTGACGGCCATCATGACGTTTTCGGTGCTCAGTCCGCTGGCCACTCCGGGCACTGCAGAGTACGTCGCGCTGGCGGCCAGCCTGGCGCTGATGTCGGGCCTGCTGGTGGTGGCGTTTGGCGTGCTCAAGCTGGGCTTTTTGTCGGACTTGCTCAGCCGCCCGGTGGTCAGCGGCTTTATCTCAGGCTCGGCGGTGCTGATTGTGATCAGCCAGTTGCGCTTGCTGGTGGGCGTGGAGGCGCAAGGCGCCGACAGTTGGCATCTGCTGGCGGCCACGGTGGCCCAACTGCCGCAGCTCAAGCCGGCCACTGCAGTGATGGGGTTGGCGGGCTTGGTGGTGTTGCTGCTGTGCCGCCACGCGTTGGCACCCACGCTGCAAGGCCTGGGCGTGAAGCCCGCGCGGGCACAGGCGGTGGTGCGGGTGATGCCCTTGGTGGTGGTGGTGGTGGCCACCTTGGCTGTGGTGGCCTGGGACCTGGACACCGCGCACGGCGTGGCGGTGGTGGGCGCCATTGTTCCTGGGCTGCCGCCGTTGCAGGGCTTTGTGCCCAGCGCTTCCGACCTGGGCTTGCTGGCCTTGCCCGCGCTCATCATCGCCTTTGTGGGCACGGTGCAAAACATTGCCATGGCGCAAGCGCTGGCGGTCAAGCGGCGCGAGCGCATCGATGCCAACCAAGAGCTGATCGGCCTGGGGGCCTCCAACGTGGTGGCGGCGTTTTCAGGTGGCATGCCAGTGGGCGGCGGGGTGTCGCGCACGGCGGTTTATGTGGCGGCGGGTGCGCAGACGCCGCTGGCGAGCCTGGTCGCTGCGTCGGCAATGCTGCTGGTGGTGCTGTTTGGCACCGAGGCCTTCACCCGCTTGCCCTTGGCGGTGCTCGCGGCCAGCATTGTGGTGGCGGCTTTGAGCATGATCGATGTGGCTGCCCTGCGTCGCGCCTGGCGCTACGACCGCGCGGATGCCTTGGCCCTGTTAGGTACGGCCACCGGCGTGTTGGTGGTGGGGCTGGAGGCGGGCATAGGCATTGGCATCGGCCTGTCCTTGGCCACGCTCTTGTTTCGGGCCAGCCAACCGCACATTGCCGTGGTGGGGCGCATACCGGGCACCGAGCACTTTCGCAATGTTGCGCGCCACGGCGTGCAGACGCTGCCAAGCGCCTTGTTTGTGCGGGTGGACGAGAGCATGTTTTTTGGCAACCTGCGCGCCATCGAAGAGCGGCTGGGCGCCGAGCTGGAGGCAGCACCGGCGGTGCACGATCTGGTGTTGATCATGAGCGCGGTCAACCGCATCGATGTGACCGCCCTCGAAGCCCTCACCGACATGCACCGCGACCTGGGCCTGCGCCAGATTCGGCTGCACCTGGCCGAACTCAAAGGCCCGGTGCAAGACCGGCTGCAGGGCACGCCGCTGTGGAGCGCGCTGTCCGGCGGGGTTTACCTGTCGGCCAACGGTGCTTTCGAAGCGCTCTCGCCGCCTTTGAAGTGATCGAACGATGCAAAGCGGTTGGCCACCGCGTTGCCATGGGCATCGACCAAGCGCAGACCGGGGGTGGCCTCAATCTGGCCAATGCGGGTGATGGGTGTGTCACTGGCGCGCGCAGCCGCGTGGGCCGCAGCGCGCAGGGCGGGGGGCACGGTAAACACCAGCTCGTAGTCGTCGCCACCAGCGAGTACGTAGGGCAGAACATCGGGCAGTGCGCTGGGCAGCTCGCCGGGTGGCGCTTCGGGTCGTGCGTGGGTGCGTTCTCCGGGTAGTGCGTCAGGCTGGAGGCTGCTGTAGTACGGAGCGGGCAGCAAGGTTTCGGCCAGCCCGGTGTACACCGTGGCGCCCACGCCGGAGCGCTTCAGGATGTGGCCCAGGTCGCCCATCAGGCCGTCGCTGACGTCGGCTGCCGCGCTGGCGATGCCGCGCAAAGCCAGTCCCAGCGCAACGCGCGGTGTGGGTGCATCCATGCGTTGGCAGGCGCGCGCCAGCAGGTCGGGCGGCAGCGCCAAGTTGTGTCGGCGCGCCTCCAGCGCCAAGCGCGCTTCACCCAAGTTGCCGCTCACAAAAATGTCGTCGCCCGCTTGCGCGCCGCTGCGCAGCAGGGCTTGTCCGGGTGGTACCTCGCCCCAGACAGTGATGCAGAGGTTCAAGGGTCCCTGCGTGGTGTCGCCACCCACCAGGTGGCAGCCGTGCGCATCGGCCAGCGCCCACAGGCCTTCAGAAAACGGGGCAAGCCAGGCGTCGTCTGCATGTGGCAGTGCCAGCGCCAGGGTGAAGGCCAGGGGCTTGGCGCCGCAGGCTGCGAGGTCGCTGAGGTTGACCGCCAGCGCCTTGTGGCCCAGCAAGCGCGGGTCGGCATCGGCAAAGAAATGCCGACCACAGACCAGCATGTCGCTGGACACCGCCAAATGCATGCCGGCTGCGGGGCTGATCAAAGCGCAGTCGTCGCCCACGCCCAAGCTGATGCCGCTGGTATCTGCCGTGCCGGGCCAACCCACCGCACCCCCAGCTTCTGCAACAAGGGGCCGATTGAAATAGCGTTGGATCAGTTCAAACTCACCCACGTTGGCCTAAATGCTGCGGTTGATCGTGGGGTCTGCTTGCGCGCGCGGGGTGGGGCAGCGCGCGTTAGTGAAGGGTGCGCGTGTTGCCCAGTCCGTGGTCGCCGCTGAGGGCGTCCAGCACAAACATGGGCACCAGGGCGTCGAACTTTTCGCCGTCCTCGGCCACGCAAAAGAAGCTGCCGTGCATGGTGCCGGTGGGCGTGCGCAGGCGGGTGCCGCTGGTGTACTCAAAAGCCTGCCCCGGTTTGAGCAATGGCTGCTGCCCGACCACGCCCAGGCCCTTGACCTTTTCGGTGTGGCCGTTGGCATCGTTCACATTCCAGGTGCGCGAAATCAGCTGCGCCACCGCCTCACCGGTGTTGGTGATGGTGATGGTATAGGCGAATACATACAGGCCTTCGTCGGGGTTCGACTGGTCGTGCAGGTATTGCGGGGATACTTCCACCGTGAATTCGTACTTTGCCATGGGGCCGATGCTAACTGCGAAAATGGCGGCCACATAAAACCACCCTCGATCCCCCGCTGATATGACCTACCGCATCGCCCCCTCGATTCTTTCTGCTGACTTCGCCCGCCTGGGCGAGGAGATCACGAACGTGGTGGCCGCGGGTGCGGATTGGATTCACTTCGATGTGATGGACAACCACTATGTGCCCAACCTGACCTTCGGCCCCATGGTCTGCAGCGCCCTCAAGCCCCACGCCAAAACCGCCGCCGGGGTGGCGGTGCCGATCGATGTGCACCTGATGGTCTCGCCCGTCGATGCGTTGGCGGCGCATTTTGCGCAGGCTGGCGCCGACCTGATCAGCTTTCACCCGGACGCGTCCACCCATGTGCACCGCAGCATCCAGGCCATCAAAAGCACCGGGGTTCAGGTGGGTTTGGTGTTCAACCCAGCGGAGCCGCTGGATGTGCTGGACTGGGTGATTGACGACATCGACCTGGTGCTCATCATGAGCGTCAACCCCGGTTTTGGCGGCCAGAGTTTTATTGACTCCGCGCTGCGCAAAATCGAAGACGTGCGCCGCCGCATCACCGCGTGCGGCAAAGACATCCGCCTGGAGGTGGATGGCGGTATCAAGATCGACAACATCCGCCGCGTAGCCGACGCGGGTGCCGATACCTTTGTTGCGGGCAGCGCCATCTTTGGCCAGCGCGACTACAAGGCGGTGGTGGATGCGATGCGCTCGGCTTTGGCGGCCTAGGCGCGGTGCCAGCCACTTCATCTCGCTACCGCGTTGCCGTGCGGTCCCAAGCACGCTGCCTTCTAGGGTAATGCGCGCACCGATGTCACCACCGTTGCCTGCAAACCCCGCCATTGCCTTGCCCTGGGCTCGGCAGGACCTGGACGCCGCCTTGGTCGACCTGGACGGCACGCTGGTGGACACCCTGGACGATTTTGTGGAGGCGGTGCAACGCATGCTGCAGGACCTGCCTGCACCCTACTGCCACCACCGCACCCACCGTCACGCCCTGGAGCTTTTGGTGGGCAAGGGCGCGGACAACCTGGTACGGCGCTTACTCGCGCTGATTGACGCTACCCAGCACAGCAGCGCCACCGAGGCCCTTCGCGCCCATGCGTTGGAGCGTTACCTGGCGCACTATCGCGATGTCAACGGCAAGCGCGCACAGCTGTACCCCGGGGCCCGCGAGGGGCTGGCGCAACTGCATAACTTGGGTTGGCGCTTGGCTTGCGTCACCAACAAGCCCACGGCGCCTGCCCAGGACTTGCTGGCGCACTTTGGGTTGGATGGATTCTTCGCGTTGGTCGTGGGCGGAGACGCCACCGAGCGCAAGAAGCCCGACCCGATGCCGCTGCACATGGCATGCGCCCATTTGGGCGTGGCACCGCAACGCAGCCTGATGGTGGGTGACTCCAGCAACGACGCCCAAGCGGCCCGGGCTGCGGCTTGCCCGGTGCTCTTAGTGACCTACGGCTACAACCACGGCCAAGACATTTTTGCGGTGGACGCCGACGCCTTCACCCACAGCCTGGCCGATCTGCGCTGGCGCGATTAGAAGGTCTCCCACTCGTCGTCCCGCCCCGCGCTGACGGGGGCCTTGGCGGTCTTGGCAGGCGCCGGTGCTGCTGGTTGCGGCAGCGAGGGTGCGCGGGCGCTGAGTTTGGGCGGGGCGGCTTTGGGCGCAGCGGGTTTCTTGGCAGCGGGCGCGCTGATCTTGGGCGCGTCGGCCCTGCGCTCGGTGCCTTGGAAAGCCACCCCTTTGGGTTGTGCAGCCCGCAAGGTGGGTTTGGGGGCTTGGTGCGCCAACTCCATGGCGCCAAGTTTGAATACCGCCACGGCCTGCACCAACTCGCTCGCCTGGCTCTTGAGGCCGCTGGCCGCCGCAGCCATCTGCTCGACCAGCGCCGCATTCTGCTGGGTGGACTGGTCCATCTGAGTGACGGCCTCGCCTACCTGGGCAACCCCAGCGGCTTGCTCGTTGCTGGCGGCGCTGATTTCGCCCACCAAATCGGTCACGCGCCGGATCGCGCCCACCACTTCGGTCATGGTTTCGCCGGCCTTGTCCACCAGTGCCGTGCCTTGTTCGACCCGCTCGACGCTGGCGCTGATCAGGCTCTTGATCTCCTTGGCAGCGTCGGCGCTGCGTCCCGCCAGCGAGCGCACCTCGGAGGCCACCACCGCAAAGCCGCGGCCCTGTTCACCGGCGCGGGCCGCTTCGACCGCAGCGTTGAGTGCGAGGATGTTGGTTTGGAAGGCAATGCCGTCGATCACGCTGATGATGTCGGCAATCTTGCGCGAGGAATCGTTGATGCCCTTCATGGTCTGCACCACCTGGCCCACCACCTCGCCGCCCTGGATGGCCACAGTAGAGGCGCTCATGGCCAACTGGTTGGCCTGGCGGGCCGAGTCGGCGTTTTGCTTGACCTGGGAGCCCAGCTCTTCCATCGATGCTGCGGTTTGCTCCAGCGCGCTGGCTTGGCCTTCGGTGCGGCTGGAAAGGTCGTGGTTGCCCTGGGCAATTTCGCTGCTGGACATGGCCACACTTTCCGCCCCGCTCTTGACGCCACGCACAATGCCCACGAAGCTGGACTGCATACGTGCCATGGCGTTGAGGAGCTGCACCGTTTCGTCATTGCCTGCGGGGCGGATGGTGTTGGTCAAATCACCCTGGGCCAGGTGGTCCGCCACCTCGACCGCGTGGGCCATGGCGTGCGACACATGCCGTGCCAGCCACAGCGCCGAGCCCATGGCCAGTGCCACCGCAAAAGCCAAGATCAACCCGACTGTGAGGCGAGAGTTTGCCTCTGTTTTTTCAACCGCCTTCGCGTAAGACGCGACATCGCTGGCGATGATGTCGCTTTGCTTTTCCAGGGCGACTTCCAGCACCTCAAACGCTTTTTGGAACTCGGGGTAGGCGACGATGGCAGCGACTGGGTCAGTGGCGGCCAGCGCCTGGGTTTGCTTGGCCGAAGTTACATACGCTTTGAGCGCGCTGTCGATGCTGGCCATGCTGGCTTTGGCATCCGCGGAAATTGGCAGGGCTTGCATTTCGGCCAGCGCCTTGGTGAAAGTGTCGGCGTGTGCAGCCAAGTCTTTCTGCGCTTCGGCCAGACCTTCGGGCTGGTTGGTTTGCGCACTTAACAAAGCCAGCAGCACATCACCCCGGATGGCGTCGTGCATCATGTCGGCATCTTGGCTTTTTTGCAGTGCTTGGCCTGTTGCCACCGACTTGTCGAAGGTATCGACCAACTGCGATTCGCTGAAGAAGGCGGCACCGCCGACCAAAACGGCAGCAACAATGCCGACCAAACCCAAACCCAAAACCTGGCTACGAAGCTTCATCTTGAAACCTTCTTTCTTTTCGTGTTGGCCGCAACGAGCAGGTTGGCCTCGGCCCCAACCTGTTATCCCAGTGCGTGCGCTTGTGACAGCCTAGGTTATAGACGAACTTCGAGCCCGTGCCCACGCTGCGCGCCGAATAATTTGGCGAAATACGTGCTGCGGTGCACGCCCTGCGGTTTGCTACACTGTTCCGATGTTCATTCACCGCATCAGCGTGACAGGTCGCAGTGACCGGGGAGCCTGGCCCTGGCGTCACTGCCTTATGTTTGCCTGACCCTTCGCTGGTCGCGCCGCGCGTGCGGTGTGCGCTGGTGGTTCTCAGGCTGGTCTGGCCAAGCGCACGGTGATGCAACGCGGTTCGTCCGCAACCACCCCCTCGTTTGTGCCGCCTTGTTCTCATTTTCATAAGGCGCTTGCGCGTGATGACAGAGTCTGAATTCCAATCCCTCGCTGACCAAGGCTATAACCGCATCGCCTTGTCAGCCCAGGCCTTCGCTGACCTGGAAACTCCCTTGTCCCTGTACCTCAAGCTGACCCGCCCCAGCGGCGACGCGAATGCCGAACCGGCAGCCAACAGCTTCTTGTTGGAGTCGGTCGTGGGCGGTGAGCGCTTTGGGCGTTACAGCTTTATCGGGTTGCCCGCCCGCACCTACTTGCGCGCCAGTGGGTTTGGCGTAGCGGCGCGCACTGAGGTGGTGACCGATGGCCAGGTGGTGGAAACCTCAAGCGACAACCCCTTGGACTTCATCGCTGCGTACCAGCAGCGCTTCAAAGTGGCGCTCCAAAGCGGCCTGCCGCGTTTTTGTGGCGGGCTGGCCGGCTACTTTGGCTACGACGCGGTGCGCTACATCGAGAAGAAACTCGAATTCAGTTGCTCACCCGACAGCCTGGGTTGCCCCGACATCTTGCTGCTGCAGTGCGAGGAGTTGGCCGTCATCGACAACCTGTCTGGCAAGCTGTACCTGATTGTGTACGCCGACCCTGCCAAGCCACGCGCTTACGCTGGCGCGCTCGAGCGGCTGGCGCAACTCAAGGGCCTGCTATCCAGCGCGGTTGCGGTGCCCGAGGTGCGACCCACGCAAGCCCACGCCGCCCAGCGCAGCTTTGATAAAGCCGATTACCTTGCCGCCGTCGAGCGCGCCAAAGCGCTGATTGCGGGTGGCGATTTCATGCAGGTGCAAGTGGGCCAGCGCATCCACAAGCGGTATACCCAATCGCCCTTGAGTTTGTACCGCGCTTTGCGCTCACTTAACCCCAGCCCCTACATGTACTACTACCACTTCGGCGCCATGGAGGGTTCGCCTACCGGCTTCCATGTGGTGGGCGCATCGCCCGAAATCTTGGTGCGCCAAGAGCAGGTAGTGGTGGATGGCGCAGCGCAGACCAAAGTCACGATTCGCCCCTTGGCCGGCACACGCCCGCGGGGCGCCACCCCGGAGCTGGACAAAGCGGCCGAGCATGAGCTGATCAACGACCCGAAGGAGCGCGCCGAGCATGTGATGCTGATCGACCTGGCGCGCAACGACATTGGCCGCATTGCCACCACCGGTAGTGTGAAAGTCACCGACGCGTTTTGCGTAGAGCGCTACAGCCACGTGATGCACATCGTCAGCAATGTGGAGGGCACTTTGCAGCGAGGCATGGCGAGCATGGATGTGCTCAAGGCCACCTTCCCCGCAGGCACCTTGACTGGTGCGCCCAAGGTGCACGCTATGGAGTTGATCGACCAGCTGGAGCCGACCAAGCGCGGCATTTACGGCGGCGCCTGTGGCTACCTGAGCTATGCCGGTGACATGGACGTGGCCATCGCAATTCGCACCGGCATCATCAAAGACCAGGTGCTGTACGTGCAGGCCGCGGCAGGTGTGGTGGCCGACAGCGTGCCCGAACTAGAGTGGAGAGAAACCGAGGCCAAGGCCCGCGCGCTGCTGCGCGCCAGCGAGGTGGTGGAAGAGGGGATGCTATGAAACTCTTGATGATCGACAACTACGACAGCTTCACCTACAACATCGTGCAGTACTTTGGCGAACTGGGTGCCGAGGTGGAGGTGTTTCGCAACGACGAAATCACTGTCGAAGGCATCGTCGCACGCAGTCCTGACCGGCTGGTGGTTTCCCCCGGGCCGTGCTCGCCCAAAGAGGCGGGCATTTCGGTGGAGGCGATCCAGTTTTTCATGGGCAAGTTGCCGGTGCTGGGTGTGTGCCTTGGGCACCAAAGCATTGGCGCGGCGCTGGGCGGCACTATCGTTCGCGCCAAGGAGTTGATGCATGGGAAAACCAGTGTCATCACTACCACGCAGGAAGGTGTGTTTACTGACTTGCCAAGGCAATTCACCGTCAACCGTTACCACTCGCTGGCGATTGAGCGCAGCAGCTGCCCACCTGAATTGGCTGTGACCGCATGGACAGACGACGGCGAAATCATGGGTGTACGCCACACTGGCTTGCCATTTGCGGTGCGCATGGAAGGCGTGCAGTTCCACCCGGAGAGCATCCTCACCGAGCACGGCCACGCCATGCTCAAGAACTTTTTGGATTGAGCACCATGGCCCGCACTGTTGATCTGCGCAGCGACACCGTTACCCAGCCCACCGAGGCCATGCGCGCGGCGATGTTTGCCGCGCCCTTAGGCGACGATGTGTTTGCCGACGACCCCAGCGTCAACGCCTTGCAAGACAAGATTGCAGCGCTGCTGGGTTTCGAGGCCGCGCTGTTCATGCCTACGGGGACGCAGAGTAATTTGTGTGGCATCTTGGCACATTGCCAGCGTGGCGACGAGTACATCGTGGGCCAGTTTGCCCACACCTACCGCTGGGAGGGTGGTGGCGCTGCGGTGCTGGGTAGCGTGCAGCCGCAGCCATTGACGCACCAGGGCGATGGCACCCTGGCCTTGGCCGACATTGAAGCCGCCATCAAGCCCGACGACGCGCACTTTGCCCGCACCCGCTTGCTCACCTTGGAGAACACCTGGGGCGGCAAGTTGCTGCCCCTTGCCTATGTGCAGGCCGCCACCGCGCTGGCCCAATCCAGAGGGCTGGGCCGTCACTTGGATGGGGCCCGCTTGTTCAACGCGGCGGTGGCGCAGTCGGCTCAGCGAGGTAGTGACCCGTATGCCGAAGCACGCGAGATCGCGCAGTGTTTTGACAGCGTGTCGGTGTGCTTCAGCAAAGGCCTGGGTGCGCCCGTGGGCTCTGCGCTGTGTGGCAGCAAGGCGCTGATGGCGCGCGCGCACCGCATCCGGAAAATGGCGGGCGGTGGCATGCGGCAAGCCGGCTTGCTGGCGGCCGGCGCCTCACATGCGCTAGACCACCATGTGATGCGGCTGGCCCAGGACCACGCACTGGCGCAGACGCTGGCTGATGGGCTCGCGGGTATCGAAGGCCTGGTGGTAGAGCCGCCGCAGACCAACATCGTGTTCGTCGATCTGGAGGGCGCAGCGCGTGCGCGCTCGGCGCAGTTGCTCGATCACCTGAAGAGCCAGGGTGTGCTGGCAACGGGCTTGTACCGCTTGCGCATGGTCACCCACCTGGATGTGGATGCTGATGGTGTGGCCCACGCGGTAGCTGCGGTGCGCAGCTTTTTTGGCGCGTAAAGCGGGCACCGAAAGACACTCCCATGGACCAAGTTCACCATCTCGGATGGTTTGTGTTGGCCGGTTGGCTGCTCAATCTCACCCCGGGCCCCGATGTGCTGTACATCGTCACCAACGGCTTGCGCCAGGGCGCGCGCGCAGGTTTAGTGGCAGCGCTGGGCATCACCGCAGGTTGCTTTGTCCATGTGTTTGCTGCGGCGCTGGGCGTGGGCGCGTTGCTGGCAGTGTCGGCTACCGCGTTCACGGTGTTGAAGTGGGCTGGCGCTGCCTACCTGGTCTGGATGGGTGTGCGGCTGTGGCGCTCGGGCGCGCCCAAAGCCTGGCATTTGGATGCGCCGGCAACAGCTGCGCTGGTTGAACCTGCGGGCCTGGTGTACCGCAAGGTGTTTTTGACCGGGTTTTGGACCAACGTGCTCAACCCCAAAGTGGCGATTTTCTTTTTGGCCTTTGTGCCGCAGTTCATCGTACCCGGCGCGCCCAACGCCACCCTGGCTTTTATTGCGCTGGGCGTGTTGTTCAATCTCAACGCCCTGCCCATCAATTGTGCTTATGCGCTGCTGTCTGCGTGGGTCGCCAAGCGCGTGGATGCGGTGCAGCGTGGCATGCATTGGATGGACCGCATTGCGGGTACCTTGTTCATCGCGTTTGGCGCCAGACTGGCCCTGACCCACGCACCTACTTCTTGAGGAATTCGTGATGCCTGACTCCACCTTGAAAATCACCCCGCAAGCTGCCTTGCAGCGCACCATAGAACACCGCGAAATCTTTCACGATGAGATGCTGCACCTGATGCGCCAGATCATGTCGGGCGAGGTCTCGCCAGTGATGGTGGCAGCCATCACCGTTGGGCTGCGGGTGAAGAAGGAAACCATTGGCGAGATCACCGCAGCGGCGCAGATCATGCGTGAGTTTTCCACCAAGGTGGAGGTGGTTGACACATCGGCGCTGGTCGATATTGTGGGCACCGGCGGCGACGGTTCGCACACCTTCAACATCTCCACGTGCTCCATGTTTGTGGCAGCAGCAGCAGGTGCCAAGGTCAGTAAGCACGGGGGGCGCAGTGTCAGCAGCAAAAGTGGCAGCGCCGATGTGCTCGAAGCCTTGGGGCTCAACATCAACCTGTCGCCAGCTCAGATCGCTCGCTGCATCTCTGAGCAAGGCGTGGGCTTTATGTTCGCGCCCAACCACCACCCGGCCATGAAGAACGTGGCGCCGGTGCGCCGGGAAATGGGCATCAAAACGATATTCAATTTGCTTGGCCCACTGACCAACCCCGCAGGTGCGCCCAACATCCTGATGGGCGTGTTTCATGCTGACCTGGTGGGTATTCAGGTGCGTGCTTTGCAGCGCTTGGGCGCCCAGCACGCGGTGGTGGTGTACGGCCGCGACGGCATGGACGAAGTCAGTCTGGGCGCGGCCACCTTGGTCGGCGAATTGAAAGACGGCGAAGTACAGGAGTACGAAGTTCACCCCGAAGACTTCGGCATGACCATGGCCAGCAGCCGCGCGCTCAAGGTGGAGAACGCGCAAGAGTCGATGGCGATGCTGTTGGGTGTCTTGAACAACCAAAGCGGACCCGCCAAAGACATCGTGGCACTCAATGCGGGTGTGGCGCTCTACGCCGCCAATGTGGCGCCAACCATGCAAGCCGGTGTGGCGCTGGCGCAAGCGGCCATCGCTTCGGGCGCTGCCAAGGCCAAACTCGACGCCTTGGTGGCGCTGTCCAACACACTCACACAGTAGGCCCTCATGAGCGACATTTTGGACAAGATCGTGGCGGTCAAGCGCCAAGAAGTGGTAGCAGCTAAGTCGCGCAAGGCTTTGGACCTAGTGCGCGCCGATGCGCATTCGCGGGTGCTGACACGGGACTTTGTGGGCGCACTGCGCGCCAAGATCGCAGCGGGCAAGCCCGCAGTGATTGCCGAGGTCAAAAAGGCCAGCCCGTCCAAAGGCGTGCTGCGCGAAGATTTTGTCTCCGCCGACATCGCCCAAAGCTACGCGGAGTACGGTGCGGCCTGCCTGTCGGTGCTGACCGATGTGCAGTTTTTTCAAGGCAGTGTGGATTACCTCAAGCAGGCGCGCGCGTCGTGCCCGCTGCCGGTGCTGCGCAAGGACTTCATGGTCGATGAGTACCAGGTTTACGAGTCGCGTTGCATGGGGGCCGACGCCGTGTTACTCATCGCCGCCTGCCTAGATGACGCCCAGCTCAGCGAGTTTGAGGCCATTGCCATTGATCTGGACATGGCAGTGTTGGTGGAGGTGCACGATGTTGAGGAACTGGAGCGCGCATTGCGCCTCAAGACCCCGTTGATCGGCATCAACAACCGCAATCTCAAGACCTTCGATGTTTCGCTCGAGACCACATTGTCATTGCGCGCCCAGGTGCCGTCTGACCGGGTGCTGGTGACTGAAAGCGGCATCCACAGCCGCGAGGATGTGCTGCGTATGGGCGCTGCGGGCGTCAACGCATTCTTGGTGGGAGAGGCGTTCATGCGCGCCCCGGAGCCAGGCGAGGCGCTGGCCGCGCTGTTCGCTTGAGGGCGAGCGCATGGTGCAGGTAGTGGGCGTGGACCAGACCGCTGATTTTTTTGGCGCGCGCACCGATTGCTTGCAGCCAGGCGACGCGCTTAACGGGCCTGTTGCAGCCGGTTGGCAGTCTATCGTGGATGGTTTCTTTCAGTCATCTGCAGGGCGCGATCTGAAAGAATTTCTTGCGTGCAGGCTCGCAGCGGGTGCGCGCATCTATCCCCCGCAACCTTTGCGCGCGTTGGAACTGACGCCCCCTGGTGCCGTGCACACGGTCATCGTAGGCCAGGACCCCTACCACGGCGCCGGTCAGGCCGAGGGTCTCGCGTTTTCGGTGGCGGCGGGGGTTCGGCCGCCGCCGTCGTTGCGCAACATCTTCAAAGAGGTCGAACGCGACCTTGGGCCTGCCTCGTCGCAGTTTCCGGTGACCCGAGGAAGTTTGCTGCCTTGGGCCGCCCAGGGGGTTTTGCTGCTCAACACCTGCCTCACGGTAGAGGAGGGGCGTCCGGCGAGCCATGCCGGCCGTGGCTGGGAGGTGCTGACTGACGCTGTGATCCGTGCGGTATCGGCCTCGGCGCAACCGGTGGTGTTCATGCTCTGGGGCGCCCATGCGCAATCCAAGCGTGCGCTGGTGGACGGATCCCGACACCTCGTGTTGGAGGCCAACCACCCGTCGCCGCTGTCGGCACTGCGCCCGCCGATTCCTTTCGTTGGGAGCCGCCATTTTTCGAAAGCCCTCGTCTGGCAGCATGCCCGCCGTAAAAACTTCATGGCATAATTTGGGGTTCACCTAAGGAGAGGTGGCCGAGTGGTTAATGGCAGCAGACTGTAAATCTGCCCTCTTGCGAGTACGCTGGTTCGAATCCAGCCCTCTCCACCAGTGATGTAGATGCTGTTTGATTGCGCACCCGTGATTGCGGGGTTCGTATAGTGGTAATACCTTAGCCTTCCAAGCTAAAGCGAGGAGTTCGATTCTCCTACCCCGCTCCACAGCATGCACATCGCGTTGGTGTTGAATATCGCCCTTTTGGCTCAGTGGTAGAGCACTCCCTTGGTAAGGGAGAGGTCGCGGGTCCGATTCCCGCAAAGGGCACCAGTTCCTTGGCCGCTTTTCCGTGCCCCCGGAAACTCTGGCTGCGGTGCTTTATTGATGTTTTTATCTCACTACTGCTCGGAGTTCGACTATGGGTAAAGAAAAATTCACACGCACCAAGCCGCACGTCAACGTAGGCACGATTGGCCACGTGGACCACGGCAAGACCACGCTGACTGCGGCCATCACCACGGTGCTGGCGGCCAAGTTTGGCGGTT
>NZ_JBIIGC010000009.1:0-125251 GCF_044236835.1 Rhodoferax sp. | reverse complement strand
TGACAACGGTGGGCGCCAGTATGTCCACTGCCTGCACACTCTGCGTGGCCGCCGTGTTGCCATTGCCCGCCGCATCGTTGGCAGCTGTAGCGGCTACATCGACCGTCACGTTACCCTCGAAGCCCGGCGTCGGTGTCACCACCAAGGTGTAAACCGTGCCGCTTTGCGCAGTGAAAGCACCTTTGCTGCCGTTGAGCACCGCAATGTCAGACGCGGTGAAGCCAGTCACCGCCTCGCTGAAGGTAAACGTGTAGGTGATATCGCCACCGGCTACGTTGCCCGTTCCTGCTTCGTCGTCGGTGATCGTGGCGCTGGGGGCTGACGTGTCTGCAGCGGGCTGTTCGTTTGCCCTGATTTCTATAGCACCGGGCGCCGCCACCCATCGATTTCCCAATTCCACGGGTTCGCTCTCGTAGGCAGACAAAGCACTTGAGAAATCAACAGCGGATACGTCGGTCGAGCCTGTGCCATACGAACCCAAAGCGACCGGGAAGTAGGAGACCTCGCCCCGGGGCAGGTCGGCCAGCGTGGTTTGCAGGACTCCGATGCCTTGCGTCATCTGCAACAGCACCTCGTAGTTTCCGTGTGCGTACACCAGCGTGGTGTCATCGTTGAGCATGGCGCCGAGATCGCCGTCCGCAGTCAGCATAAACCCACCTGATGGCTGACCGGGCAGGGTGATGCTGCACGATGCATTGCGACACGCGACATAGAAGTCGTTGAGCGTCAGTTCGGTGCCGTCGCCGTAGCTCAGGTGCAGGGTGTTGCCGTGGCGCGTGGCGACCACGTCGCCAAGCAGGTCGTCCTGACCCACGCCCGCTTTGGCGGCTTTGACGAGGCGGTATTGCTCGCCCGCCTGTGCCTTGATGGTGCTTGATTGGCCGACCTGCACCGGCTGCGTAGCCTTGCCCGTTTGCAGGCTCAAGGAATATGCGTCAGGGTTCGTCATGGGGCGATTTGGTGTGGGTAGTTTGTCAAACAATTAGCGCTCGTTCATGGCGCCGCCAAAGGTTTTGAAGACAGGCTTGGCAAGGTACTGCAAAACGGTGCGGCGGGCAGTTCGGATGTCGACGGTGGCCGTCATGCCAGGTTTCAGCACCACATTGGCCAACTTCGGATTGACCGATCTGCTTGCGTCGGCACCGCCTTGATCCAACCGGACATGAGCGCGGTAATAGGTGAGGGGCGGACCGTTGCCCATTTGCTCCGTCAGGGTGTCCGAGCTGATGTAGCCCAGCGTACCGCCCAAAGTGCCGTAGACCGCGTAGTCAAACGCGTCGAGCTTGACGTTGACCGGCATGCCGAGGGTGAGTTGGCCGATGTCAGCGGGGTTCACTTTCACCTCCACCACCCGATCCCCCTCAACAGGGGATATCTGCATCAGTTCATCCCCAGCACGCAGCACGCCGCCGATCGTGTTGATCCGCAAAGTTTTGACTACGCCCGCCACCGGCGCGGTGATTTCGGTGTGGCCCAGCACGCTTTCCCGCTCTTCCAGACGGTAGCGGCTGGAGGACAGCTCCTCTACCAGCTTGGCAGCTTAATGGTGGGCCTCTTGACGGTAGCGGTTGCGCACCGTACTAACTCTGCCTTGGAGTTCCCCGACTTGGCGTTTGGCCCGCATGACCTCCAGTTGGCTGGTGTCGCCGGTGGCAAACAAGGATTCGTGCACGCGCAACTCCTCCTGCGCGATTGCAAGACTGTCTTGGTGGGTTGCAATCTCCTCTTGTAGGCTGCGTTTGCGCTGTTCAAACAGGGCGGTTTGTGCGGCGACAAACTCCGGGAATTCTTTGAACGCCGCCCCAAACACGGGCGACTGTCCATGGGCCTCTGCTTGTGCACGCACCAAAGCTGCCTTAAGTGACGCAACTTTGGCGCGGTTCTCCTCAAAGGCCGCGTTGGGGCGCGCTCTTTCCAGATCGGCCAGAAGTTGACCGGCCTGCACACTTTGGCCCTCTTGCACCAAGATGCGAGACACCACACCACCATCAGCAGCCTGGATGATTTGGGTGCGCGCACTCAGTATGATTTGGCCTTGCGCGCGCACCGTCTGTTCGATCTCGAAGAAGGCTGCCCACAACACAAATCCGACCAGTCCGGCGAGCAACAGCAAGGTCATGGAGACTCTGCGCCGGGGCGGCGGTTCAAGGTAGCTTGTCATGCGGCGTGGGCTGGCGTTGCGATGCTGTGTTGAAGTGTTTTGAGAACCTCGGCTTTGGGGCCGTCAAGCACGATGTGGTGGTCCGCAATAACAACCACGCGGTCCACGAGTTCCAGCATCTCGGCTTTGTGGGTGACCAGAATCAGCGTGTCTTCGGCCTTTACTGACTGGCGCAAGGCTAACGTGACTTGTTGCTCCAGATGGCGGTCGATCGAGGCGGTCGGCTCGTCCAGCAGCCAAACGCGAGGTTGGCGCAGGAATGCACGGGTCAGGTTCACGAGCTGGCGCTGCCCACCCGAGAGGCCGATGCCGCCTTCAAAAATCTCTTGCGCGAGCCCCTTGGGGTGGCGCTGGATCACGGTCTGCAACAGCCCGGTGACGCGGGCCGCATGCAAAATCGCGTCATCTCCCGGGTCGAGTTGACCTAGGATCAAATTGTCCCGCAAGGTGCCGGAAAACAAGCGGCCTTCTTGCTGAACGTACCCCACAAAGTCGGCCAGCACCGGCTTGGCGATGTGCGCCAGGTCAACATCGTCCAACACGACGCGCCCTTCCTGAGGTTTGTACATACCTGAGAGCAGGCGCAGCAGCGTGGTCTTGCCTGCGCCGACCGGCCCGAGCACACCGACCTTTTCGCCAGTTTGAATCGTTAGCCCAGGCACCTTCAGGGCCAGGTTGTCGCCGTATCGGACCAATACGGACTCCAGTCGGTAGTGCCCGCGGATCGCATCGACCACCACTGGCTGTGGGTGGCCGTGGTGATCGTCTTGCAGCGACCACAGCTGGTCCAGCCCGCGCAAAGCAGCCCGGGTGTGCGCCCACTGCACCAGCTGATTCGGGATCATGGCCACCGGTGCAAGCACACGGCCCGACAAGAGCGAGCAGGCAATCAGGGCCCCCAGCGTCAGCTCGCCTTGGTTCACCAACAGGGCTCCAAAGGCAACCAACGCGATGTAGGACAGCTGCTGAAACAAACTACCGAGATGCTGCGCTTGCTCACTGATGTTGCGCAGCTGCAGCTCGCATGCGCGTGCACCGTCGGCGGTTTCCATCCATCGCGAAAGCATGCGCCAGCCACCTTGGCCGGACTTGATGGTTTCGGCCCCTTCGATGGTTTCCACCAGCAGACCGGATTTTTGGTGGCTCTGCGCCATGGCCTGGCTAGCAAAACTGTCGACACGCTTGCGGTGGTACAGACCGATGCCCACCGACAACACAAAAAAGCCAAATGGAATCAGCGCGAGCCAGCCGCCGATCAGCGCAATGATGAGCGTGAACACCAGTGCAAAGGGCGCATCCACCATCAGGTGGGTCGTAAGCGCGGTGAAGAACCCGCGCACCGTCTCGTAGCCTCGCATTTGCGCTGCCAAGGCGCCCACACTTTGGGGCAATTGGTCCAAACGGACCGACAGAAAGCGCAGATACACGGTGCGTGAGAGACGCTGATCGACCCGGTCGATCAGCTGTTCGTAGAGGTGGCTGCGCACCCGCTTGACGACCAGCTCAAACACCACTGCTGCCAGTACGCCCAAGGTGAGCACCCACAGGGTCTGCGTTGCGCCGGTCGGCACCACACGGTCGTACACCTGCATGCTGTAAAACGAAACCGCGAGTGCCACGAGGTTGATCATCAACCCCCCGATGACAGCCTCGCGGATGAGCTTGGTGTGCGAAAAAATTTCGTCCCGTACCAGCTGGTAGACCGGGCTGGTGCTGGCAACAAAGGCTTTGCGCAAGCGCATCGTCGCAAATGTGTAGCCGCCAAGCGTGGTGTCGGCCTGCTCGCGCCAGCGCGCGTGGCTGGCATCCCACCACTCGCTGATCCACTGGCCCTGCGCATTTTTGCCCCGCAACACGGCCCATTGGCCTGGGCTGCGGTGGGCGCTGCGGTCCAACGCGGTGGCATTGCTTGCGTACATCAGGGCCGGGGTGACCGCTGCATCCGGTGCAGCCAGCGCGCGTGGTGGCGGTGTTTGTAAATGCGTGGCGACTGCTTCAAGTTGCGCCTGCGGATGGTGGGGGTGTGCCACCAACGCCGCCTCTGTGGCTTGCTGCAGGGCCAGCCGGTCTACCGCTTCGTGTTGCAGCTGCGCCAGCCGGCTCAGGCACGGCAGCAAATACGCCGCAGCGCTCACTTTTCGCTGCCAATAGCGGCCGCAAGGCCCTGGGTATGGATGACCAGGCGCCAACTGGTAACGAGTTCGGTGGCCCGGGAGTCGGCGATTTGTACCTGGGTCTGAATCAGCTCACGCGCAGCGTTCATGACGTCGAGCCAGGTCTTGCGACCGGCAAGAAATTGGCGGTCGTAGGAATCGGACACCTGCGCGGCCACCGCGAGCGAGGCCTTGAGCGATTCGAGGCGCTGTGCGGAGGCCACTGCCAGCATTTGGTCTGCAACGATTTGTTCGATGACATTGCGGCTTTGCACCTCCACTTCGGCAAGCGCCGCCTGGTGCTGTGCGCGCGCGCTCTCGATGCCAGCTTGGCTTGAGAGACCCGCGCCAAACCGGCTGCTCAGACCCAGCAGCAGGCGGGATTGGGGCCCAGCATGGGTGACCGAGTGGTTGCCATACTGCTGTTCGGCACGCAGGTAAACCTCAGGTGACAGATCGGCACGGCGCTCGGCGACGACCGACTCCTGCATTTGCGCCTGCGCCCGGGCTTTGCGCAAGGACGGGTGTTTGGACGACGCCGAGTCGAGCAGGGCTTGCACATCGCGGCCCACCGGTAGCGGAGACGCGATCGCCCCGCTAAGCGCAAGCGGGTCCATCTGGCGACCCACGAGCTGACCTAGGCGAGCCAGCGCAATCTCGTTTTGGGCACGTGCCAGCGCGAGGTCGGCCACCAAGGACTCCAGCCGACCGGTGGCCAACAACAAATCGCTATCCGATGACAAGCCCAACTCGACGCGCCGCTTGACTTGGTCGCGCATGCGAACGTGGCTCTGGGTACCCTGCTGCAAGGCTAGAGTTTTGAGGTGGGTGCCCAGCCAGTCGCCATAGGATTGGGCCACCCGAATGGCAAGTTGCTGGCGGGCCTCGTCCAGCGCTGCCCGGCTGGCAAGCCCGTTGGCTTCGGCTTTGGCCAAACCGGCATCGAGCCGTCCCCCGGTCCACAGCGGCTGCTGGAGGCGCAGCACCGACACCGTGCGATCACCTTGGTAGGCGCTGTCTGAGGCACTGGTGGAGACGCTTTCCAGTGCAACGGAGGGAGTGGGGTAGTAATGCCAGCGGGCAGACGCCAGGTTGGCAAGGGCTGATTCTTCTAGCGCGCGGTAGGCCTGTGTGGACGGGTGGGAAGCCAAGGCAGTTGTGACCAGCGACTCCAGCGTTTGCCCCTGCGCCAAAGACAGGCTGCCGCAAAGTACAACGCCCCAAAACGCCCTGTGCCAGATACCTTGAATCCGTGCACGCGCACCGAGGCGCTGAACTTGTAAATGAACCATCCCCGTACTCTTTGTATTCGATGTGTGACCGCCACGGTAGAACACCACGGCTAAAAAGCCATGGCGCATCGTACTTGAAACCCACTGGCCTGCGCAACGCGCAGGGAGGCAAAACGTTATTCGGTCACAACGCCCATGGTTTTGTTGTAGCCGCCGTCCACATAGGTGATTTCGGCGGTCACGCCTGCAGCTAGGTCGCTGAGCAGGAAGGCGGCAACATTGCCGACGTCCTCAATCGTGACGTTGCGGCGTATAGGTGACGCGCTAGCCACCATATTGAGCAGCTTGCCAAAGTCCTTGATACCGCTGGCGGCCAGCGTTTTGATTGGCCCTGCGCTGATGCCATTGACCCGCACGCCTTTGGCACCCACCGCTTCGGCGAGGTAGCGTACCGAGGATTCGAGCGAAGCTTTGGCCAAGCCCATGGTGTTGTAGTTTGGAATGATGCGTTCGGCACCCAAGTAGGTCAGCGTCAACAGGGCGGACTGCGGCGAGAGGTAGGGCAGAGCGGCCTTGGCCATGGCGGGGAAGCTGTAGGCGCTGATGTCGTGTGCAATCTTGAAGCCCTCGCGGCTCAATCCCTCCAGAAAGTTGCCCGCAATCGCCTCGCGCGGCGCAAAGCCGATGCTGTGCACAAAACCATCGAAGGTGGGCCAATGCGCGCTTAGGTCCGCAAACAGTTTGCTAATCTGGGCATCGTCGGCCACGTCGCAGTCAAACACCAGCTTGGAGTCGAAGTCGGCCGCGAACTCGGTGATGCGGTCTTTGAAGCGTTCGCCCACGTAACTGAAGGCAAGTTCCGCACCCTGAACCTTGCAGGCTTTGGCAATGCCATAGGCGATGGAACGGTTCGACAACACGCCTGTAATCAACAATTTTTTGCCAGCCAAAAAGCCCATATCGTCCTCATCAAATCTGCATTAGGTAATGGGGCAGAATTGTCGCATGCGATTTTTTGTGGCCCTGCTGCTCTGTGCTTTTGCGCCTTTGACTTGGGGCGCGCATGGCTACTCGCTATGGGGAGAACTGAAGTACCCGCCCGGCTTTGCGCACTTCGACTACGTCAATGCGCAGGCCCCCAAAGGCGGCGAGCTGCGCTTGGTGAGTAACCAGCGCATGTCCACTTTTGACAAGTACAACCCGTTCACCATCAAGGGCTCGGCACCGGCGTATTTGAGCGCGCTGTTGTTTGACACCTTGCTGACCAGCGCGCTGGATGAGACGGCCGCGGGATATGGCTTGCTTGCTGAAGACATCAGCGTGCCGGCAGACGGATTGAGTGTCACCTTCAAGCTGCGGACCCAGGCCCGTTTTCACGTTGGTGACCCGGTGTTGGCGCACGACGTACAGCACAGTTTTGACACTCTGCGCGGGCCCCATGTGTCGCCGGGCATTCGCAGCCGGCTCGAAGACGTGGCGGGTGTCGATGTATTGGACACCCACACGGTGCGATTTCGCTTCAAAAAGCCCAACCGCGAGCTGCCGCTCACCGTGGGCGGACTGCCCATTTTCAGCCGCCAGTGGGGCGTGATGAATGGAGTCGCCAAGCCCTTCGACCAGGTAGTGACCGACGTGCCCATTGGCAGCGGCCCTTACAAGATCGGCCCGATCAAGTTTGGCAAGGACATCACCTATGTACGCGACCCCAACTACTGGGCGCGTGATTTGAACGTGCGCAAGGGCAGTGCCAACTTTGACCGGATCACCGTCAAGATTTACAAGGACAACACTGCGCGTCTGGAAGCACTTAAGGCCGGTGAGTTCGACCTGATGCGATTCTTCTCTGCTGGCGACTGGGCGCGGCGCGTCAATGGCCGCAAGTTCAACACCGGCGAGCTGGTCAAAGTTGAATTGGTCCACCGTCTTCCTACTGGATTTCAAAGCTATGTACTCAACACCCGGCGCCCCAAACTGGCCGATGTTCGGGTACGCCAGGCCCTGGGGTTGGCGCTGGATTACGAGTGGATGAATCGGCAAATGTTTTACGGCGCTTACCAGCGGGTGCAAGGCTTGTTCGGCAATACCGACTGCCAAGCCCGTGACCTGCCCAGCGCCGAAGAACTTGCCCTGCTGGCGCCATGGCGCGACCAACTGCCACCTGCCGCCTTGGGCCCGATGGCGACCGCGCCACGCACGGACGGCAGCAACAGCCTGCGCAACAACCTTCGCCTGGCGCAAAAGCTGTTGAAAGACGCGGGCTGGCAGTACCGCGATGGCGCGCTGCGCAACCAGGCCAATGAGGCGCTGGTGCTGGAGTACCTCGACAGCAACGAGGTGGGCGCGCGTGTGGTGGCGTCTTGGGCACGCAATCTAGAGAAGATTGGCGTCAAACTGGTGTTTCGATCGGTGGACTTTGCGCTCTACCAACAGCGGCTGCAAAAGTTTGACTTTGACATCACTTCGCTGGCCTATGGCGGCACCCACAACCCAGGCCAGGAGTTTGCCGACCTGTTTGGCAGCCAAGCGGCCGAGCTGGAGAACTCGGGCAACCATACGGGCATCAAGAGCCCGGCGGTCGACTCCCTCGTGGCGCGTATGGTGGCCGCCAAGTCCCAGGCCGAACTGCTGCCTGCTTGCCGTGCCTTGGACCGGGTGATCGCCCACAGCCATGTTTTTGTGCCGCAGTGGTCGGCTAGCACCCACCGCATGGTCTACAACACATGGCGCTTGGACAGACCCGCTTCGATGCCGCCCTACGCCCAAGGTGAAACCTGGGCCATGGACACCTGGTGGGCCCGCTGAATATGCTGCAGTACATCCTCAAGCGCATTGCCCTGATGGTGCCCACCCTGCTGGGCATTTTGCTGCTGACTTTCGTGGTGATCCAGTTTGTGCCAGGCGGTCCGGTGGAGCAGTATTTGGCCGAGGCCAAGGCGGGTGCGGTCAATGGCGCCGAGGGCGGCGGCCTTGGCTATCGAGGTGCCCAAGGTGTGGACCCCAAGCGCATCGAACAAATCAAAGCCCTCTATGGCTTCGACAAGCCGGCCTATGAGCGCTTTTGGCAGATGCTCACCCAATTTGCCCGCTTTGACCTGGGCAAAAGCTTCTATCAAAACCGCGATGTGGCCGACCTCATCTGGGAGAAGCTGCCGGTGTCTATGAGCTTGGGGCTGTGGACTTTTTTCATCAGCTATTTGGTCGCTGTGCCGCTGGGCGTGGCCAAGGCGGTGCGCGCTGGTTCGCGGTTTGATTTACTCACCTCGCTGCTGATTCTCGTGGGGTATGCCATCCCAGGTTTCGTGCTGGGGGTGGCCTTGTTGGTGGTGTTTGGCGGGCAGTTGCAATGGTTCCCGCTGCGGGGCCTGACCTCCAGCGACTGGGACCAGATGACGTGGGGGGGACGCATCGTCGACTACCTGTGGCACATCACTTTGCCCGTGACCGCCATGGTGGTGGGCAGCTTTGCCACCACGGCGATGCTGACAAAAAACTCATTCCTTGAAGAGATTCGTAAGCAGTACGTGGTGACGGCACGTGCCAAAGGTCTGTCCGAACGCCGTGTGCTGTGGAAGCATGTAATGCGCAACGCTCTCATCCCGATCGTGACGGGTTTTCCCGCGGCGTTTATCGGCGCGTTCTATACAGGCGCCTTACTGATTGAGACCCAGTTTTCCTTGGACGGGCTGGGCTTGCTGAGCTACGAGAGCGTCATCCGCCGCGACTATCCGGTGGTCATGGGCACCTTGTTTTTGTTCACCTTGATCGGGCTCGTAACCAAGTTGGTCTCAGACCTTTGCTATGTGTGGGTGGACCCCCGTGTCAAGTTTGATTGAGCCCGTATCGGTTGCAGAACCGGTCCCAACGACCGCTCTGACGAGCGCGTCAGCGCCCGGAGCGCCTGTGAGCCCCAGCCCGGCGCGGCGCGCGTGGCTGCGTTTCCGGCGCAACCGCATGGGTTTTTGGAGCTTGTTGGCGTTCTGTGCACTGGTGGCTGTCAGCTTGTTGGCCGAGTTGGTGTCCAATGACCGACCGCTGGTGGTGTCCTACCAGGGCACGCTGTACTGGCCCATGGTGCGCGATTACCCCGAAACCACTTTTGGTGGCGACTTTGCCACCCCCACCGACTACCTAGACCCCTTCATCCGCGACACCCTGGCCGCGCCGGGTAACTGGGCGGTGTTTGCGCCCAACCCCTACGGCTACAAGACGCTCAATTACTTTGCCACCTTGCCCAACCCGGCACCGCCCAGCGCCCAAAACTGGCTGGGCACCGACGACCGGGGCCGTGACCTGTTGGCACAGCTCATCTACGGCTTTCGGGTCAGCGTTTTGTTTGCGCTGGCGCTGACGGTCACTGGCGTCTTGCTGGGCGTGGTGACCGGAGCCATCCAAGGCTTTTTCGGTGGCAAAACCGACTTGGCCTTCCAGCGGGCCATCGAGGTCTGGAGTTCTATGCCGGAGCTGTATTTGCTGATCATTTTCAGCGCGGTGTTTGCCCCCAGTGTTGGCCTGCTGCTGGTGCTCCTGAGCTTGTTTGGCTGGATGGGATTGAGCGACTATGTGCGCGCCGAGTTTTTGCGCAACCGGCAAATGGACTATGTGCGCGCAGCCCGTGCATTGGGCGTATCCAACTGGAAGATCATCACCCGCCACGTGCTGCCCAATAGCCTCACGCCGGTGGTCACCTTTTTACCGTTTCGCATGAGTGGCGCCATCTTGGCGTTGACCTCGCTGGATTTTTTGGGCTTGGGTGTGCCACCGGGCACGCCGTCTTTGGGCGAGCTGCTATCCCAGGGAAAAAACAATATCGACGCATGGTGGATCTCTTTGTCCACTTTTGCGGTGCTGGTACTTACCTTGCTGCTGCTCACCCTTATGGGCGACGCACTGCGCGACGCGCTGGACCCTAGGAAGGCGGACCAATGAGCCTGCTTTCGGTGTCCGACTTTCGGTTGGCCGTGGGCGGACGCGAGCTGGTGCATGGCATCGGGTTTGACATTGCTGTCGGTGAAAAGCTGGCGCTGGTGGGCGAGTCGGGGTCGGGCAAGACCATCACCGCGCTGGGTTTGCTGGGCTTGGTGCCAGGCGCGCAGTGCAGCGGCAGTGCGCGCTTTGACCAAGGTGGCCCAGCAAGCGTAGAGCTGGTGGGCGCACCAGAGCCCACGCTACGAGGGATGCGCGGGTCCGATATTGCGGTGATTTTTCAGGAGCCGATGACCGCGCTCAATCCGGTGTTTTCGGTGGGCGACCAAATTGCCGAGGTACTGCAACACAAAGCCGGCTTAACTGCTGCGCAAGCCCAGGCGCAGGCCGTGGCCTTGCTGGCCGACACCGGCGTTGCCGAGCCACAGCGGCGGGCCAAGGCCTACCCGCACCAGCTCTCGGGCGGCCAGCGCCAGCGCGCGATGATCGCCATGGCTTTGGCATGCCGGCCCAAACTTTTGCTGGCCGACGAGCCCACCACCGCTTTGGATGTCACCGTGCGAAAGCAAATTCTTGCGCTCTTGGCCGATTTGCAGCGACAGCACGGCATGGCGGTCTTACTTATCACCCACGATCTCAACATGGTGCGCCAGTTTGCCGACCGCGTGGCAGTCATCGAGCAAGGCCACTTGGTGGAGCAGGGCAGTGTTGACGCGGTGTTCTCCGCACCTCAACACCCCACCACCTGCCGCCTTCTCGACAGCCGCCCGCAGCGGGATGTAGACCTCGCGCAGCCGGACGCCCCCCAAGCCTTGCGTACCCACGCCCTGCGGGTGACCTACCCCGTACCGCGCCCTGGAATACGGGGCTGGTTTTCCCGCAGCGAGTTTGTCGCCGTGGAGTCGGCCGACTGGGAGTTGCTTGTGGGCCAGACGCTGGGCGTGGTGGGCGAGTCAGGCTCCGGTAAATCCACCATGGCGCTAGCTGCCTTGGGCTTGCTGCGCAGCGGCGGCGACCTGGAGGTGTTGGGCGAGCGATGGGGGCAGGGTGCCGCCAGTGATTTGGCCCTGCGCAAGCGAATACAGGTTGTTTTTCAGGATCCGTTTTCTTCGCTCTCGCCTCGCCTGACAGTGGAGGAAATCGTGGGCGAGGGCTTGCTGGTGCATCAACCCGAGTTGTCTGCGCAGCAGCGCCGGACCCAGGTGGATGCGGCGCTGGCCGAGGTGGGTTTGACCGAGACCCAGTTCCCGGGCTTGCTGCTGCGCTACCCGCACCAGTTCTCTGGTGGACAGCGACAGCGCATTGCCATCGCCCGTGCCCTGATCGTCCAGCCCGAGGTGCTCGTGCTCGACGAGCCGACCAGTGCGCTGGATGTGACCATGGCCAAGCAAATTCTGCAGCTTTTGCAAGGCCTGCAGCGCAGCCGCAAACTGGCTTATCTGCTAATCACACATGACGTCGCGGTGGTGCGCGCCATGGCCCATGCCGTGGTAGTGATGCAAGATGGCCGCATTGTCGAAAGCGGCCCCATGGACGCGGTTTTCGACAACCCCCAGCAGCCCTACACCCAGACCCTGCTTGCCGCAGGCGGCTAGGCACCACGCCCACCCCAGTTGCAACTGAAGCACGCCCCGAGCTCGCTCTACGCTGGCTCATTCAGGGCGCTGGTTTTGGCAAAAATCTACAGTACAATCCGCGCTCACGACCAAACGGGCGGGTAACTACCGCCCGTTTTTTTTGGGCGATTGTTTTTGGGTTGCGCGTGCCTTCAGGGTGACGCGGGCACGTATTGGGGTAAGGGCAAGGTGGCGTTGCAGCAAATTGTTGAAGAGACCGTGCGCGGCTTGGGCTACGACTTGGTTGAGGTCGAGCGCTCAGCCGGAGGCTTGCTGCGCATCACCATTGATCTGCCATGGGTCAAGCCCGCACAGGGGTCGGTCACCGTGGAACAGTTTGTCACGGTGGAGGATTGCGAAAAGGTCACCCGCCAGCTCCAGTTTGCGCTAGAAGTAGACGGTGTTGAGTACAAGCGGCTAGAGGTTTCTTCGCCCGGTATTGATAGACCCCTGCGGCATCAACAAGATTTCGAGCGCTTTGCGGGGCAAGTGATCGATATCACCTTGAAGGCGCCGATGGGTGCTGCCGCGCAGGGCCAGATCCATGCCAACCGCAAAAAGTTTCGCGGCGCCTTGGAGTCGGTGGTGGATGCGCAAGGCGTGGCGGGTTGGCAGATTGTGTGGAGCGACGAACCGGCCCCTAAACCGGGTCAGCGCCTTAGCAAAAAGCGGGTGCCACCACCGCTGCAGGCATTGGGTTTTACCTTAGACGAGTTGCGTGAGGCGCGGCTTGCGCCGATTGTGAGTTTCAAGGGGCGGGGTGTGGGTGCGGGTGCCGACGGCGCCGCGCCTGCGCTGCCCTGAATGGGTTTGTTTTCATTGATGAGAGTGTTTTGGAGAGTCATGGCATGAATCGCGAACTGTTGATGCTGGTTGAAGCAATTTCCCGTGAGAAAAACGTGGAGCGTGACGTGGTGCTGGCGGCAGTCGAGGCAGCGCTGGCGCAAGCTACCAAGAAGCTGTTTGCGGGTGACGTAGACATTCGTGTGGCCCTGGACCGCGACACCGGCAACTATGAAACCTTCCGCCGCTGGCACGTGGTCCCCGACGAAGCCGGGCTGCAACTGCCCGACCAAGAAATCCTGCTGTTCGAAGCCAAGGAGCAAATTCCCGATATCGAGGTCGATGAGTACATTGAGGAGACAGTGGAGTCGGTGCCAATTGGTCGAATTGGCGCCATGGCCGCCAAGCAGGTGATCTTGCAAAAAATTCGCGATGCTGAGCGCGAGATGCTGCTTAACGACTTTATGTCGCGCGGTGAAAAGATCTTTGTCGGCACCGTCAAGCGCATGGACAAGGGCGACATCATTGTGGAAAGCGGCCGCGTAGAGGGCCGCTTGCGTCGCAGTGAAATGATTCCTAAGGAAAACCTGCGCACCGGCGATCGCGTGCGCGCCATGATCATGGAGGTGGACCTCACGCTGCGCGGCGCGCCGATCGTGCTGTCCCGCTCGGCGCCCGAATTCATGATGGAGCTTTTCCGCCAAGAGGTGCCGGAGATCGAGCAAGGGCTGCTGGAGATCAAGTCCTGCGCCCGCGATGCCGGTTCGCGCGCCAAGATCGCGGTGCTCTCGCATGACAAACGGGTCGATCCCATCGGTACCTGCGTCGGTGTGCGTGGCACCCGCGTCAATGGTGTGACCAATGAGCTGGCTGGCGAGCGCGTAGACATTGTGCTGTGGAGTGAAGATCCGGCGCAGTTTGTGATTGGTGCGCTGGCGCCAGCCAATGTGTCTTCGATCGTGGTGGACGAGGAGCGCCACTCCATGGACGTCGTGGTGGACGAAGAAAACCTGGCCATTGCCATTGGCCGTGGCGGGCAAAACGTGCGTTTGGCGTCCGAGCTGACCGGCTGGAAGATCAACATCATGGACGCTGCCGAGTCGGCCCAAAAGCTGGCGGTGGAAACCGATTCCGGACGCAGGCTGTTCATGGAAAAGCTCGATGTGGACGAAGAAATCGCCGACATCCTGATTGCCGAGGGCTTTACCAGCCTCGAAGAAGTGGCCTACGTGCCATTGCAAGAGATGCTGGAGATCGAGAGCTTCGACGAAGACACAGTCCACGAGCTGCGCAACCGCGCCAAGGACGCCTTGCTCACCATGGAGATCGCGCAAGAAGAGCGCGTGGACGGTGTCTCCCAAGATCTGCGCGATTTGGAAGGCCTGTCGGTTGACCTGATTGCCAAGCTAACCGAGGCGGGCATCCACACCCGTGACGACTTGGCCGATCTGGGGCTCGACGAGCTCACCGACATCACCGGGCAATCGGCCGAGGAGGCTCGGGCCTTGATCATGACCGCGCGGGCGCATTGGTTTGCCAATGACGCAGCGTCTTGAGCCCGACTGCCATGCCTATCCAGTTTCAGTGATGGCGAGCCCAGGCCCAAAAGGCTGGCTGCGCCGAACCAAAGGTACCACCACACATGTCCAGTACGACCGTCGCCGAGTTTGCCAATGAACTCAAGAAGTCCACAGAAACGCTGTTAGAGCAGCTGAGTTCGGCCGGGGTTGCCAAGAAGGCCGCCACCGATGTGCTGACCGATGCAGACAAGCACAAACTTTTGAGCTACCTGCAAAGCAGCCATGGTACGGCTGTGCCAGAGCGCAAAAAAATCACGCTGGTCAAGAAGCAGACCACCGAAATCAAGCAGGCCGACGCCACCGGCAAAGCGCGCACCATCCAGGTGGAAGTGCGCAAGAAGCGCACCTTTGTCCGCCGCGATGACGGTCTGGAATCAGTAGCGCCTGCGGCTGAAGCCGAAACCGCGGAACATGCCGAAGTGGTTCCGGTGATCGACCACGAGGAGTTGGCCAGGCGCGAAGAGGAAGCACGCCGCCAGGCGGAGCTGATCCGGCGCCAAGAAGAAGAGCTCTCCCAACGCCGCCGCGAGCGCGAGGAGCAAGAGGCCAAGGCCCGCGCTGCCGCGCAAAAGGCCGCCGAACTTGCAGCGTCTGCCAAAGCCGCCAAACCTTCTGTTGCGCCAGAGGCGGCGCAGGCATCGACCGCGCAGGCAGATGTACAGGCCCAAGCTGAGCAAGCCAAGGCCGCCGAACAAGCGCGCTCTGCCGCTGCATCCAAAGCGGCAGCCGAGGACGAGGCGGCCCGTGCCGCTGAGCTTGGCGACCGTCGCCGCAAAGCCGAGGCCGAGGCAGCCGCGATCCGCTCCATGATGTCCGCGCCCAAGAAGGTACTGGTAGCCAAGAAGCCCGAAGAAGCCAAACCCGCAGCCGAAGCCAAAGCCGGTCTGAAGGGAACGCTGCACAAGCCCGCAGCAGGTTCGGTGGTGGCCAAGCCCGCCAAGGCGACGGGCAACGCGACTGGTGCTGCAGCACCGGGCAGCGGCAAGGAAGTCAAGTCCGCCAAGCTCTCCAGCAGTTGGGCAGGCGACCCGGCCAAGAAAAAGGAACTCAAAACCCGGGGCGATACCGGCTTGGGTACGGGCCGCTCCACCAACTGGCGCAGCGGCCCGCGAGGAAAGCGCGGCAACGACCGCGACCGCGACGACCACCACCACGCACCGGCTCCGGTGGAAACACGCACCATCGAAGTGCATGTCCCCGAGACCATCACTGTGGCCGAGCTAGCCCACAAAATGGCCGTCAAGGCCTCGGAGGTCATCAAGCACTTGATGAAACTCGGGCAGATGGTGACCATCAACCAACCGTTGGACCAGGACACCGCGATGATCGTGGTCGAGGAAATGGGCCACAAAGCGGTGGTTGCCGCACTCGACGATCCCGAGGCATTTACCGATGACGAGGTACAAGGACAGCAGGCGGAGTCGCTGGTGCGCGCGCCGGTGGTGACCGTGATGGGCCACGTGGACCACGGAAAAACATCGCTGCTGGACTACATCCGTCGCGCCAAAGTGGCCTCCGGCGAGGCCGGTGGCATCACACAGCACATTGGCGCGTACCACGTGGAAACGCCACGCGGCATGGTTTCGTTCTTGGATACGCCAGGACACGAAGCGTTTACCGCCATGCGCGCCCGCGGCGCAAAGGCGACCGACATCGTCATTCTGGTCGTAGCAGCAGATGACGGCGTAATGCCCCAAACCCGCGAAGCCATCAAGCATGCGAAGGCCGCTGGCGTGCCCATCGTGGTGGCAATCAACAAGATCGACAAGCCCGATGCCAACCCCGAGCGCGTGAAGAACGAGCTGGTGGTTGAAGAGGTGGTGCCCGAAGAATTCGGGGGCGACTCGCCCTTTGTGTCCGTGTCGGCCAAAACCGGTGTGGGCATCGACGCACTGCTGGAGCAAGTGCTGCTGCAAGCCGAAGTGCTGGAGCTCAAGGCTCCAGTGGACGCCATGGCAAAGGGCTTGGTCATTGAGGCCCAGTTGGACAAGGGTCGCGGCCCCGTGGCTACTGTGCTAGTGCAGTCGGGCACGCTCAAGACCGGCGACGTGGTGCTGGCCGGCCAGACCTATGGTCGCGTGCGGGCGATGCTGGACGAAAACGGCAAGCCGATCAAGACAGCAGGACCTTCTATCCCCGTGGAAATCCAGGGTTTGACCGAAGTGCCGCAAGCCGGCGACGAATTCATGGTGCTCTCCGACGAGCGCCGTGCCCGCGAGATTGCAACTTACCGCGCTGGCAAGTTCCGCAATACCAAGCTGGCCAAGCAGCAAGCCGCCAAGATGGAGAACATGTTCACCGACATGACCTCCGGCGACGTCAAGATGCTGCCCATCATCGTCAAGGCCGATGTGCAGGGTTCACAGGAAGCGCTGGCTCAGTCGTTGCTTAAACTCTCGACCGATGAGGTCAAGGTGCAGATGGTCTACGCCGCGGTGGGCGGCATCAGCGAGTCCGATGTCAATTTGGCCATTGCATCTAAGGCCATCATCATCGGCTTCAACACCCGTGCCGACGCTGGCGCGCGCAAGCTCGCCGAAGGCAACGGGGTGGACATTCGCTACTACAACATCATTTACGACGCGGTCGATGAGTTGAAGGCCGCCATGTCGGGCATGCTGGCGCCAGAGAAGCGCGAAGAGGTGATCGGCACTGCCGAGATCCGCACCGTGTTCGTAGCATCGAAGATCGGCACCGTGGCCGGTTGTATGGTCACCACCGGCCACGTCACCCGCAACGCCAACTTCCGTCTGCTTCGCAACAACATCGTCATTTACACCGGCGAACTCGATTCGCTCAAGCGGATGAAGGACGATGTGCGCGAGGTCAAGGAAGGCTTTGAGTGCGGTATCAAGCTCAAAAACTACAACGACATTTCTGAGGGCGACCAGCTCGAGTTCTTTGAGGTGAAGGAAATCGCCCGGACGCTGTAAGCGTCCAGCCTGCCGCTCGCCATGGTTCGAAAAAAGTCGTCCACCCCCAACCGCGGGTTCCGCATCGCCGACCAGATCCAGCGCGATCTGACGGAGCTGATTGCGCGCGAGCTCAAAGATCCGCGGGTGGGAATGGTGACCATTCAGGCGGTGGAGGTGACACCCGACTACGCCCATGCCAAGGTGTTTTTCAGCCTGCTGGTGGGCGACCCGGTGACCACCGCCGAGGGGCTCAACCAAGCAGCGGGCTTTTTACGATCTGGCATCTTCAAGCGGCTGCGTATCCACACGGTGCCGACCTTGCATTTCATCTTTGACCAGACCACTGAACGGGCTGCCGACATGAATGCGTTGATCGCCAAGGCAGTGTCGTCTCGGGCCCAAGAGGACTGAGCATGAACGCGCCACGCACACGGGTGCAGCGGCGCCCTGTGCATGGGGTGTTGCTGTTAGACAAGCCTTTGGGCTTGTCAAGTAACCAAGCGCTGCAAAAGGCGAAGTGGTTGTTGCAGGCCGAAAAAGCCGGCCACACCGGCACCTTGGATCCGCTGGCCACTGGGGTCTTGCCACTGTGCTTTGGTGCTGCCACCAAGTTCAGCCAAATGCACTTGGATGCCGACAAAGCCTATGTGGCGCAGCTGCGCTTGGGCACCACGACCAGCACTGCCGACGCCGAGGGCGAGGTGCTGCGAGAGCGGGCGGTGGCGGTGTCGCTGACCCAGGTGGAAGCTGTGTTACAGCGGTTCACTGGTGCGTTATCGCAGGTGCCGCCCATGTACAGCGCATTGAAAAAGGACGGGCGTGCGTTGTACGAATATGCGCGTGCAGGCCAAGAGGTGGAGCGCACACCGCGCGCGATCACTGTGCACCGTTTGCGCTTGCTGCGCGCCGAATTGGCGGGTGCAGCGCCCACCATAGAAATTGCGGTGGACTGCAGCAAGGGCACGTACATCCGCACGCTGGGCGAGGACATCGGCGAGGCTTTGGGTTGTGGTGCGCACGTGAGCGCGTTGCGCCGCATCCGCACCGGCGGATTTGGGGAGGCGCAGACCGTGTCGCTGCAGGCGTTGGAGGCGATGTCGCCGGACGAACGCCTGGCGAGCCTGATGCCGCCCGATGGCTTGTTGGCCGGGCATGCGCTTGTCACACTGGATGCGGACAATGCGGCACGTTTTTTGAGTGGCATGCGCAGGCGCGGCGACTGGCCAGATGCGGATGCGGTAGCGGTGTATGCCGATGCGTCGCGTACTCTGTTGGGTACTGGGCATGTGAAGGCGGGTGAGTTGATCCCAGGGCGGCTTCTCAGCCCGCTAGAGATTGGCCAGTACCAGGCGCAGATGTCGCTGATTGAAGGTTCAAAGTTAGTTGTCTGAAAGTGAAATATGAGCAGTAAACAAATCCGAAACATCGCCATCATTGCCCACGTGGACCATGGCAAAACCACCATGGTGGACCAGCTCTTGCGCCAATCCGGCACCTTCGCTGAGCACGAAAAAGTGGTCGATACGGTGATGGACAACAACGCCATCGAAAAGGAGCGTGGAATCACAATCTTGGCCAAAAACTGCGCCGTCAGCTGGAAGGGCACCCACATCAACATCGTGGACACCCCCGGACACGCCGATTTTGGCGGCGAGGTGGAGCGCGCACTGAGCATGGTCGACGGTGTGCTGCTCTTGATCGACGCGCAAGAAGGTCCTATGCCCCAAACCCGCTTCGTCACGAAGAAGGCGCTGGCGCTGGGCTTGAAGCCGATCTTGGTGGTCAACAAGGTGGACAAGCCCGGTGCGCGCCCTGACTACGTGGTCAATGCGGCCTTCGACTTGTTCGACAAGTTAGGGGCCACCGACGAGCAGCTCGACTTTCCCGTGGTCTACGCCTCCGGCATCAACGGCTGGTCCTCATTGCAAGAGGGTGCGCCCGGTGAGCAGTGGGGCCCCGACATGTCGGCCCTGTTCGACACGGTGCTCCAGCACGTGCCTTCGCAAAAGGGCGACCCGGCAGCGCCGCTGCAGTTGCAGATTTCCGCGCTCGACTTTTCTACCTTTGTAGGACGCATCGGTGTGGGCCGCATCAGCCAGGGCACGATCAAACCCATGATGGATGTGGTGGTGATGGACGGTCCGGATGGCAAGTCCATCAAAGGTCGTATCAACCAAGTTCTGACCTTTCAAGGGCTGGAGCGGGTGCAGGCCACCGAAGCCGGCCCAGGCGAGATCGTGCTGATCAATGGCATTTCCGACATAGGCATTGGCGTCACGGTCACCGATCCGGCTAGCCCGGCACCCTTGCCCATGCTCAAGGTCGACGAGCCCACGCTGACGATGAATTTTTGCGTCAACACCAGCCCGCTGGCCGGCCGCGAAGGCAAATACGTGACCAGCCGCCAGATCTGGGATCGACTGCAAAAAGAGTTGCAGCACAACGTGGCGCTGCGGGTGCGCGAAACCGACGAGGAGGGTATCTTCGAGGTGATGGGCCGGGGCGAACTGCACCTGACGATCTTGCTGGAGAACATGCGCCGCGAGGGCTACGAGCTAGCTGTCTCCAAGCCGCGCGTCGTATTTCGTGAAATTGACGGCGAAAAGCACGAACCGATCGAGCTGGTGACCGCCGACATCGAGGAGCAGCACCAAGGCGGCGTGATGCAAGCATTAGGCGAGCGCCGCGGCGAACTGGTGAACATGGAACCCGATGGCCGTGGCCGCGTGCGCTTGGAATACCGTATCCCGGCGCGGGGGCTGATCGGCTTTACCAATGAGTTTTTGAATCTGACCCGTGGCTCGGGCCTGATCTCCAACATTTTTGACCGCTACGAGCTTCACAAGGGGGACATTGGTGGCCGCAAGAATGGCGTGCTGATCTCGATGGATGCGGGAGAGATTTTTACCTATGCGCTGGGCAAGCTCGACGACCGCGGCCGCATGTTCGTCAAGGCAAACGACCCGGTGTACGAAGGCATGATCGTGGGCATCCACAGCCGCGACAACGACCTGGTGGTCAACGCCACCCGCACCAAGCAATTGACCAACTTCCGGGTGTCTGGCAAGGAGGACGCGATCAAGATCACACCGCCCATCGATTGCACGCTGGAGTACGGTGTGGAGTTCATTGAGGACGACGAGCTGGTCGAAATCACGCCCAAGTCGATTCGCCTGCGCAAGCGCCACCTGTCTGAGAGCGAGCGTAAAAAGGCCTCTCGGGCCTAAGCGCCACCAGCGCGCAGCCGCTGCGTTTTAGCGGCTGCGGCTTTTCATGGCGCGTTCGACCTCGCGCTTTCCTTCGCGGTCCTTGATGGTGTCGCGCTTGTCGTGCTCGGCCTTGCCTTTGGCCAGCGCCACTTCGCACTTCACCTTGCCTGATTTCCAGTGCAGGTTGATCGGAATGAGCGTGTAGCCTTTTTGCTCGACCTTGCCGATGAGGCGTTGGATTTGCTCCTTGTGCAGCAGCAGCTTTTTGGTGCGCACATGGTCGGGGTTGACATGGCTGGAGGCGGTGTGCAGCGGGTTGATCTGCAAGCCGATCACAAACAGTTCACCGTTGCGCACCACCACATAGCCATCGGTCAGCTGCACTTTGCCTGCGCGCAGCGACTTCACCTCCCAGCCCTCCAGCACGATGCCAGCCTCAAACCGCTCTTCGAAAAAGTAGTTGTAGGCCGCCTTTTTGTTGTCGGCGATGCGGCTTGCGGTATCGGGTTTCTTGGCCATGGACAGGAGGTGGGGTGTGTAGAGAGCGAAACAATGGGTGGCACGAGGCCTGTCTACAATCCCGCGTCAAGGCGCATTCTATGAAAACCGTCAACAAGTCCGTTCTCATCTGGTACAGCCCACACGAGATGTACTCGCTGGTAACTGACGTTGATCGCTACCCAGAATTCTTGCCCTGGTGCGATCAAGCCAGCGTGATTGAGCACTTGCCCGGGGGCATGGTGGCGCAGGTGGGCATTGCCTTTGGCGGCGTGCGCCAGGTCTTTACCACCCGAAACACCCACACCGTCGACAGCCGCGTGGCACTGCAGTTGGTGCAAGGCCCGTTCTCCCAGCTACAAGGACAGTGGAACTTCCATGCCATCGGCGACGGTTTGCAGCGCGCGTGCAAAGTGGAGCTGTCGCTGCAATACGGTTTCGACAGCGGCTTGCTGGCCAAACTCATCGGGCCGGTGTTCGACAAGATCGCCGCCAGCCTGGTCGACGCTTTCGTCAAACGCGCCGAGCAGGTGTATGGCTAGCATCGTTCGCGTCAGTGTGGTGGTCTCCAAGCGGCCGCGGGAGTTCCAAGAAGCACACCTTCACCTGCCTTCAGGCAGCACACTGTCCGATGCGATTCGGGTTAGTCAGTTGTTGGTTGATTTACCCGATGCTGTAGTGGATGGGATGACCCTAGGCGTATGGGGCCGCAAGGCCAGTGCCGGTCAATTGGTCTGCGATGGTGACCGGGTGGAGGTGTACCGACCGCTTCAGGTAGACCCCAAGGTGGCCCGCCGCGAGCGTTTTCGGGGCCAAGGCAGCAAGTCCACCGGTCTGTTTGCCAACAGAAGGCCGGGCGCCAAAGCGGGCTACTGAGCCCAGACGCGTTCTACTGGCTGGGCTTCCCTGCGCTTAGTGCCATCGGCGTTCCTTTGCTGAACGTGACCTTATAGGGTCGTTGTCCGCGTTGGGTTTGTGGATCGGCGTACCACGATGGGCATGCGACCTGTGGGCGACTTTATCGACAGTCGCTGTCCACAACTCCCTGTATGCGCTTGAGCTCGGCCGAGCGCGCGTTCTCGTCCAAGTACTCAGGTTCACCCGCTGCGTTTGTGCGGGCGATGCGCACGCCGGATTCATAGGTGGCCTTGGCCTGCTTGGCGCGTGTGCAATTCTCAATTTTGACCTTGAGGTTCCGCTCTTGCGCGGCCTTGACGGCCGAGGCTTGCGCTTGGGCGGCTTGCTGGCGCTTGGCCTCTAGCTCTCTATCGAGCGCTGAAACGGCAGGCAATGCTGCTGGCACCGCAGCGCCCGCAGTGGTTGGCGTTACATCACCCTGACCAAGGCCATCCGACGTCTGCAGCAAGGTGCTCTTGGGTGGCGAAGTGGCAGGGCGCTTGATGATGTTCTTGTCGGGGATATCGGGAGGCGGCGCGCGGTCGCTGAAGACCTGGCGGCCCACCGCATCGGTCCACTGCCATTGCGCGTGCACAGGCAGGCAGACCCAAACGAACAGCCACGCGAGAAGAGTCCCTTTACTTACCATGGCGCGCAGTTTAGCGTTCGCAATCTGGCGCGGGTCACGAAACGCAACGCCGAAGTGCAAAGGGTGACGGGTACAATCGATTTTTTGGAGCTTTGACATGCGCCTCCTCGGCAAAGCGCTCACCTTCGACGATGTCTTGTTGGTGCCGGCGTTCTCCCAAGTCCTGCCCAAGGACACCTCCCTAGCCACCCGTTTTTCCCGCAGCATCGCACTCAACTTGCCCTTGGTGTCAGCTGCCATGGACACGGTGACTGAGGCCCGCTTGGCGATTGCAATCGCACAGGAGGGTGGCATCGGCATCGTGCACAAAAATCTCACGCCAGCCGAGCAGGCCGCACAGGTACTGAAGGTCAAGCGTTACGAGTCGGGCCTGCTGCGTGACCCTGTGGTGATCACGCCGCAGACCACGGTGCGCCAGGTGATTGCCCTATCCGAGCAACTCGGCGTTTCGGGTTTCCCGGTGTGCGACGGCGGCAAAGTAGTGGGCATCGTTACAGGACGGGATCTGCGATTTGAGACCCGCTACGACCAGGCGGTGCGCGAGATCATGACGCCGCGCGAGCGCTTGGTCACCGTGCCTGATGGCACCACCCCAGAGGCTGCCAAGGCCCTGCTCAACAAACACAAACTCGAACGCCTACTAGTGGTTAACGATGCGTTCGAACTCAAGGGCTTGATCACGGTGAAAGACATCACCAAGCAGCTTAACTTCCCCAATGCTGCGCGCGATGCGTCCGGCCGATTGCGGGTGGGCGCGGCGGTTGGCGTGGGCGAGGGCACAGAGGAACGCGTAGAGGCGCTCGTCAAAGCTGGCGTCGATGCCATCGTGGTGGACACAGCGCATGGGCACAGTAAGGGCGTGATCGAACGGGTGCGTTGGGTCAAGAACAACTTTCCCCAGGTCGATGTGGTGGGCGGCAACATTGCCACTGGCGCGGCTGCGCGCGCGCTGGCCGAGGTGGGGGCAGACGCGGTCAAGGTGGGCATTGGTCCGGGTTCCATCTGCACCACCCGCATTGTTGCCGGTGTGGGTGTACCGCAGATCACCGCGATAGACAACGTGGCGACGGCGCTGCGCGGTACGGGCGTGCCCTTGATTGCCGACGGCGGCATCCGCTACAGCGGCGACATTGCCAAAGCGATTGCCGCGGGTGCCAGCTCGGTCATGATGGGCGGCATGTTCGCAGGCACCGAGGAGGCTCCGGGTGAGGTGATTTTGTTCCAGGGCCGCAGCTATAAAAGCTACCGTGGCATGGGCAGCATCGGCGCGATGCAACAGGGCAGTGCAGACCGTTACTTTCAGGAGTCCTCTACTGGCAATCCCAATGCTGACAAGTTGGTGCCCGAGGGCATTGAAGGGCGGGTGCCCTACAAAGGCTCGATGGTCGCCATCGTGTTCCAAATGGCCGGCGGCGTGCGCGCCAGCATGGGCTACTGCGGTTGCGCCACGGTTGACGAGATGCATAACCAGTCTGAGTTCGTCGAAATCACCACGGCAGGCATCCGCGAAAGCCATGTGCACGACGTACAAATCACCAAAGAAGCGCCCAACTACCGCGCCGACTGAGCCGCACAATGCACCACAAAATCCTCATCCTTGATTTCGGCTCGCAAGTCACGCAGCTCATTGCCCGACGCATTCGCGAAGCCCATGTGTACTGCGAAGTGCACTCCTGCGACGTGAGTGACGACTGGCTGCGCGAGTATGCGCACGATGGCTCGCTCAAAGGCGTCATCCTCTCGGGCAGCCACGCTAGCACTTACGAGGCGCAGGACTTGCGGGCGCCTGAAGCGGTGTACGCTTTGGGCATTCCGGTGCTCGGTATTTGCTACGGTATGTTCACCATGGCGGTGCAACTCGGTGGCACTGTTGCACCCAGCGACAAGCGGGAGTTCGGCCACGCCGATGTACGCGCCCACGGGCACACGCGACTGCTCGCTGGCATTGAGGACTACACCACGCCTGCGGGTCAAGGCATGCTTAAGGTCTGGATGAGCCACGGCGACAAAGTGACGGCGCTGCCGCCCGGCTTCAAAACCATGGCCAGCACCGAGAGCTGCCCGATTGCCGGCATGGCCGACGAGTCCCGTGGTTTCTACGCACTGCAGTTCCATCCTGAGGTAACGCACAGCGTGCAAGGCGCGGCGATTTTGCGTCGTTTTGTGTTGGAGATTTGCGGTGCCAAAGCCGATTGGGTGATGGGCGATTACATCGCGGAAGCGGTGGAAAAAATCCGCGCCCAAGTGGGCCAGGAAGATGTCATCTTGGGCTTGTCGGGTGGAGTGGACTCTTCGGTGGCGGCTGCCTTGATTCATCGCGCCATTGGCGACCAGTTGACCTGCGTGTTTGTGGACCACGGCTTGCTACGCTTGCATGAAGGCGACAGCGTGATGAACATGTTTGTGGGCAAGCTGCACGCCAAGGTAGTGCGGGTAGACGCCGAGGCGCAGTTTCTGGGGCACCTGGCCGGTGTCACCGACCCCGAGGCCAAGCGAAAAATCATAGGACGCGAGTTTGTCGAAGTCTTCAAAGCCGAAGCCGCCAAGCTTAAGAGCGACCAAGCGCGGCATGTGGCATGGCTGGCCCAGGGCACGATTTACCCTGACGTCATTGAGTCCGGCGGCGCCAAGACCAAGAAGGCGGTCACCATCAAGAGCCACCACAATGTGGGCGGCCTGCCCGAGCAACTCGGGCTCAAGCTCTTGGAGCCGCTGCGGGACCTTTTTAAGGACGAGGTGCGTGAACTCGGCGTGGCACTGGGCCTACCGCACGACATGGTGTATCGGCATCCATTCCCCGGACCGGGCCTGGGGGTGCGCATTTTGGGCGAGGTCAAAAAGGAATACGCCGACTTGCTGCGCCGAGCGGATGCCATTTTTATCGAAGAGCTCCGGGCCCACGTCGAGGCTGACAATGGCCAGAGTTGGTATGAGCGCACCAGCCAAGCGTTTGCCGTGTTCTTGCCCGTCAAAAGCGTGGGAGTTATGGGCGATGGGCGTACCTACGACTACGTGGTGGCATTGCGCGCTGTGCAGACCAGCGACTTCATGACCGCCGATTGGGCAGAGCTGCCCTATGCGCTGCTGAAAAAGGTTTCCGGGCGCATCATCAACGAGGTCAAAGGCATCAACCGCGTGACCTACGACATCAGCAGCAAGCCACCGGCCACCATCGAGTGGGAGTGACACCTCGGTGAACGGGGCCGACCACCAGTTCATGCTGCTGGCGCTAGGCCAAGCGCAGGAGGCATTGCGCTGTGGCGAAGTTCCGGTGGGCGCGGTGGTGGTCAAAGATGGAGTGGTGGTCGGTGTCGGGCACAACACCAGCGTCTCGGATACCGATCCCACTGGACACGCCGAGGTAGTGGCGCTGCGCGCGGCTGCAAGGACGCTGGGCAGCCACCGACTCGATGGTTGCACCCTGTACGTGACCTTGGAACCCTGTGCCATGTGTTCTGGCGCAGTTCTGCACGCGCGGCTGGACCGCTTGGTCTACGGTGCGCCCGACCCCAAAACGGGCGCTGCAGGATCGGTGATCAATGTGTTTTCTAACACCCAGCTCAACCACCACACAGCGGTACAGGGCGGTGTTCTCGCCGATGCATGCGCTTCGGTTTTGCGCAACTTCTTTGCGGGATTGCGGGAGCAAAAGGCCGGCGAGAAAGTGGGCGTGCGCGAGGATGCGTTGCGCACATCCGAGGCCCGCTTTGATTCACTGCCAGCCTACCCCTGGGAACCGCATTACCGCACCGATCTGGCGCAGATTGCTGGCCTGCGCCTGCATTTCCTTGATGAAGGCGATAACGGCGCGCCGCTGACCTTCTTGTGCCTGCACGGCAACCCCGGTTGGAGCTACCTGTACCGCAAGATGATTCCGATCTGGACGCGTGCCGGCCACCGGGTGGTGGCGCCCGACCTGATTGGCTTTGGCAAAAGCGACAAGCCCAAGCGCGAGGATTTTCACAGCTTCGAATTGCACCGCAGCTACCTCCTGGACTTCGTTGAAAAGCTTGCCTTGGAGCGTGTGGTCTTGGTGGTGCAAGACTGGGGCGGTCTGCTTGGGCTCACCCTGCCGATGGCCGCACCGCAGCGCTACTGCGGGTTGTTGGTGATGAACACCTGGCTGGCGACGGGTGAGGTGCCTTTGCCCCCAGGTTTTCTGGATTGGCGCTCGATGTGCGAGCGCAAGCCAACTTATGGCGTGGGCCGCTTGTTCGGACGCGGCAACCCCCATCTGTCTGCCGCTGAGTGCGCCGCCTATGAGGCGCCGTTCCCCGATTCAGGCCACCGTGCAGCGCTGCGTGCCTTTCCGCGCTTGGTGCCGCAGCACCCAGCTTCACCAGGTGCTGCGGTGTCACGCGAGGCCGCTCGCTTCTGGTCCACGCAATGGCTGGGCCGAACACTGATGGCGGTGGGCGCGCAAGACCCGGTGTTTGGGCACGAGGTCATGCAAGGCTTGCGCCGTACCGTGCGCGGTTGCCCCGAGCCCATGGTGATGACTGAGGCCGGGCACTTTGTGCAGGAGCATGGGCAAGCAGTAGCGGAGGCCGCATTGGCGGTTTTTCACAGCGGATAATCCGCCGGTGGCAAAACACATCTACATCTATTCCCCCTCCGGCGCCGTGCGCGACAAGGCGGCGTTCAAGCGTGGCGTCAAGCGGCTAGAAGCCATGGGGCACAAGGTGGAAATCGATCCGGATGCACTGCGCAGCAGCACCCGCTTTGCGGGCGATGATGCCTGTCGCATTGAGGCTATCCACCGTGCCGCGGCCAGTGGCGCCGATGTCGCACTCATCTCACGCGGTGGCTACGGGCTTACCCGCATTCTTGACCAACTCGACTACAAGGCGATCGCCAAGTCGATTTCCCAAGGAACGCAGTTTGTTGGCATCAGCGACTTCACCGCCTTACAGGCGGCGTTGTTGGCGAAGACCAAGAGCATGACCTGGGCAGGCCCCGCGCTGTGCGAGGGGTTTGGCGCACAGCCCGAGCCCGACGAAATCATGGAGGCGTGTTTTGATGAGATGCTGTCCGGACAAGGGGAGGGGGTTGGTTGGCGGCAACCCTTGGGTGCATCGGTCGAACCCTATTTCGTCGAAAACGCCATGCTTTGGGGTGGCAATCTCAGCGTGCTGTGTTCTCTCCTTGGTACACCGTTTTTTCCCAAGGTAAAGGCTGGCGTGCTCTTCCTGGAGGACATCCATGAGCATCCGTACCGAATCGAACGCTTGCTGGCCCAGCTGCTCCATGCTGGCGTGCTGGGCCAGCAAAAGGCCCTGTTGTTGGGACAGTTCACCGGCTACAGCTTGGGCGCGCACGACAGGGGCTTCACCATGAAGTCCGTGGTGCGCTGGCTGCAAGACCGCCTGCATGTACCAGTCCTGACCCAGCTGCCCTACGGCCATGTCCAGACCAAGGTTCTCTTACCTGTAGGAGCGAAAGTGGACCTCGCGGTAGAAGGGCGAGACGTGCTCGTGGCCTGGGGACACGTGGTTTGATTGCGGTAAAGCGAATGCCCTAAACTATCCGCAATACAAATCAGAGGGACCGATGGATGGGCGTACACGCGACCGTGGTGTTTACCGACTTGCATGGCAGCACCGGCGTATTCGAGGCGCTGGGCAATGCACGCGCCACCGAGACCATCACCCAAATTACAGATTGGATTGCGCTGCAGGTGATTGCCCAGGGGGGCCGCGTTGTAAAAACATTGGGGGATGGCGTTTTGGCGCTTTTCCCAAACGGCCAAAGCGCCATTACCGCCGTAGTCGAGATGCAGCGGCTCCACACCGCAACCATGGTCAAAGGCCCCAAAGAGGCGGCCCTTCCGGTGCGCATTGGCGTGGCCAGCGGCGATGTGGAAATGGTTTCGGGTGACTGCTACGGCGATGCCGTGAATGTTGCCGCCCGGTTGTGTGACTTGTCCGGACCCAACCAGATTTGGGCTAATGCCGCATCTCTGGCGGGTGTAGCAGAGGACCATGGTGTGACCTTCCGCATATTGGGACCCATCAGCATACGGGGCCGCGCAGAGCCTTGCACCGTGTACCAGATCGAATGGCATGAGGGTGAAGCGTCCGAGTTCTTGACCATGCAGGGCAGCATCGACCCTTTGCTGTCGACAGGCGATGGCGAGGCCGCAGCGCGCGACATTGCTTTGACTTGGAACGGCACATCCAAGGTGTTTAGTTCGTACGAACTACCCATCCACATTGGCCGTGTACGCAACGTGGATTTCATGGTCAACGACCCACGTGTGTCCCGCATTCATGCGCGCCTCGAGTGGCGCAACGGAAGCGTGCTACTGGTGGACCTAAGCAGCTACGGCAGTGCGGTACGGTTCTCAGACTCCACCAGTTCGGAGGTTTTGCTGCGCAGAGATGAGTGTGTGCTGCACGGTGAAGGCGAACTGGCTTTCGGCGCCTCTTTTTCCGACGCAACTGCTCCAACAGTGGCCTTCAAGATCCAGTAACGTTTCGCGACCATTCACCGCGTGTTGGTCGCGTTGAGACGGGGTGATAGAAGCAGAAGCAGACTTGGACTTAGCAGTACCTTCACGATATGTATTTTATTAACATAATATACATCGTATAAAGTACTAAGGGCATCCCGACTAGGAACCCCAGTCGCAAAGCGCGCTGAGAACACGGCCGATCAGCAATGTTGGCGCACAAACGGCCGCGGTATGAGCTCACCAAGTGCCTTTGGGGCGGATGCCGCGCAATGCGGCTGCAATCAGTTCGATTGAGTCTGCCTGGCCACCTTGCTGCGCGAAGTTCAATGCAGTCAAACCCAGGCTGTTTTTGAGCGTGGGGTCTGCACCGCCGTCAAGCAGCGCCTTAACCGACTCCGGGTTCCCGTAGAGCGCCGCCATCATCAGCGGCGTAGTCAGGTTGGGCGACTCCGCGTCGGGGTACGCATAATGCTCTAGCAACAGGTTAATCACATCCACATGGCCGTTGGCAGCGGCATAGTGCAAGGGTGCCCACCCGGGCTTGTAAACATCAGCGTCGCGCGCGATAAGCTGCTTGCACAAGTCGAGGTAGCCCTTGAGCGCGGCGAACATCAACGCGCTCTCGTCCTGCAGAGTGCGGGTTTCCACCTTGATATCAGGTGCAGACAACAGCACCTGCACTGCCTTGAGTGAGCCCAGGCGAACCGCCAAGCCCAAAGCGTATTGCCCCTCGGGATTGACCGTATTGGGGTCAAAGCCACGGTTCAGCAGATCGGTGATAACCGCAGGGTCGTCTGTCCTGATCGCCTTGAAAAAATCTTCGTACGACCCTGCATGAGCCGAAGAAAAACCAATAAAAACAACGCTCAAAAGAACTTTTTTAATGAAATACATTAGCTAACAACCTCGCGAAATAGAGTGCTGAAATTATCGCTCGTAACTTCAGCCACCGTCTGCAATGCGATGCCTTTTGTCTGGGCCACCTGCTTAGCAACCCAAGGCACCATGGAAGGATTGTTGGTCTTGCCCCGAAACGGCACCGGTGACAAGTAAGGGCTGTCTGTCTCAATCAATAGGCGGTCAAGGGGCACCATGGCTAGCACATCGCGTATGTCTTGTGCGGACTTGAAGGTCACGATGCCCGAAAACGAGATATAAAAACCCAAGTCGAGCGCAGCCCTAGCAACCTCCATGGTCTCGGTAAAGCAGTGGAACACCCCGCCAGCGGAGCCGCTGCGACCGTCCTCGCCCTCCTCACGCAAGATGCGCAACGTGTCGGATGAGGCGCTGCGGGTGTGGATGATGAGGGGTTTGCGCAGTTGCTGCGCCGCGCGTATATGTACCCGAAAGCGCTCACGCTGCCATTCCATCTCCTGCAGCGTGCGGCCGTTGAGGCGGTAGTAGTCCAGCCCAGTCTCTCCGACGGCAACCACTTTGGGGAGCCCACCGAGTCGAAGTAAATCCTCAAGCACGGGCTCCTGCACATTCTCGTTGTCCGGGTGCACCCCCGCGCTGGCCCAGAAGTTGTCGTAGCTCAGAGCCAATTGGTGGACGATTTCGAACTCTTCTAAAGCAGTGCATACGCACAGCGCGCGCGACACCTGTGCCTCGTCCATCAAACGACGTATGGGCCCAATGGCATCGGCAAGCTCGGGGAAGCTTAGGTGGCAATGTGAGTCGGTAAACACTCAGATGGTCTGGGTTGGTCGCTCAGAAGCCAACAGCGCGCCCAATATCTCTTCGATCTTGATTCGCAAAGCGCGCGTCTTTTCGTCGTTTGGGAACATGATGCCAACGCCCTGGGTGCGTCCACCAGCCGACTTAGCAGGCGTGACCCAAGCGACTTTGCCGGCCACCGGGTAGCGCTGTGGGTCGTCGGGCAAGGACAAGAGGACGTAGATATCGTCCCCCAATGCGTACTCCCTGGAGGTCGGTATGAACACCCCCCCGTCAGCAAAGGCGGGGATGTAGGCGGCATACAAGGCCGCCTTCTCCTTGATGGAGAGCTGGATCACACTGGGGCGGGGGGTGGTGGGAGTTGCGCTCATGGGACCTTTATTTGTGGGCGGAGTTTAGGGTGGATTGCGCGCACGCCACAAGCGCCTCTTGCATCAATCCGCCGTTCCAAGGATGTTCCATAGTCCGACGAGCACGTGCCAATTGCGCACTCCAACCGGTCAGGGCCGCAAGCCTTGGCCGCCCCAACGCACGCAGGCAATCGGATTCAAAAAACCGCGAGGGGGCTCCGACCTGGCAGGCACACAGGTCGTGACACAACTTTTGCAACCCGTCAATTAGCCGGCGAACAGGCCAGTCGCGCACGAACTCGGTGTCACCTCGCGCGATGGCTGCCGGAAATCCAGCCCACTTTTGCGCCGCACCATCCAAGGTCAGCAGATCCATCGCATCTTCCGGACGTCCGCCGGCTGCGCGCAGCAAAGTAATGGCGTCACCAGACTGCACGCCACACTGTTCCAACCACTGCAACGCCTGCGCTTGGCTGGGCCATGCCATCGTGTGGCTCAGGCATCGACTACGGATGGTAGGCAAAAGTTGATGTGCCGACTCGGTAGCTAACAAGAACCTCACATCGCCTGGCGGCTCCTCCAGCGTCTTCAGCAGCGCGTTGGAGGTCACTGGATTCATCTTTTCTGCCGGAAAAATCAGCACCACCTTGCCACGCCCGCGCGCGCTGGTGCGCTGTGAAAATCCAATGGCATCGCGCATAGCTTCAACGCGAATCTCTTGACTCGGCTTGCGCTTTTTCTCGTCAATTTCGGTCTGAGCTTTCTCAGGCAGCGGCCAAGCCAGCGCCAACAGCGCCGTTTCCGGCATCAGAACACATAGGTCTGCGTGGGTTCGAACGTCCACTGCATGGCAACTGGCACACTGACCGCAAGCACCTTGCGGCGTGACCGACTCGCACAGGAACGCTTGCGCCAAAGCCAGTGCTAGACGGTACTGGCCCAATCCGGAGGGGCCTTGCAGCAGCCAAGCATGCCCGGACTGGCGCAGCAGTTGCTCCGTCTGCTGTGCAATCCACGCAGGGTTGGTAGAGTTCTGGACGGCGCTGCTCACGTCAGAAATCCCCTGCGGCGCACGGCGTCCAAGACGCCATCCCAGACCCGATCGGCGGCCTGGTCGGCATCGATCCGTGCAAAGCGCCCGGCGCCCTCGGCGCAGCGGCGCGCATAGCCTTGCGATACGGCATCAAAAAACGCCTCGGGTTGCGACTCAAATTTGTCAGGTACCCGTGCGCCAAGCAGACGCCCGGCCGCCACCGATGTTGGCAAGTCAAACCACAGCGTCAAGTCGGGCTGCACCAGAGGCCCAGCGGATTGCACCCAGCGCTCCAAAGTCTGGAGCATGTCCCAGTCCACGCCCCGTCCGCCACCCTGGTAAGCGAAGGTAGCGTCGGTAAAGCGGTCGCACAACACCACCTCACCGCGCTGCAATGCGGGCACGATGACTTGGGTCAGGTGATCGCGGCGGGCTGCAAAGGCAAGCAAGGCCTCAGTGATCGGGTCCATGGGGTCATTGAGCAGCATGCTGCGTAAGCGCTCCGCCAGATCGGTGCCACCGGGTTCGCGACTCAATGTGACTGCCCTACCCTGCGCAGCAAAACAGCGGGCCAGCCGCTCGATGTGGGTCGACTTGCCCGCGCCGTCGATGCCTTCAAAGCTGATGAATATGCCCGCCATGTGTCGTCTCTAGTTAATCCGCGCGCGCTTGTTGCTTGCGCTGATAGCGGTTGACCGCCCGATTGTGGGCATCCAAGGTCGCGCTGAACTCGCTACTGCCGTCGCCGCGGGCCACGAAGTAAAGCGCGTTGGACGCCTGTGGCTGCACCGCCGCCAAAAGTGCCGCCTTGCTCGGAGCGGCGATCGGTGTAGGCGGCAAACCCGAACGGGTGTAGGTGTTCCATGGCGTGTCGGTAAGCAGATCTACGCGGCGCAAGTTGCCGTCAAATTGCGCTCCCATGCCATAGATCACCGTCGGGTCGGTTTGTAGACGCATGCCGATGCGCAGCCGGTTGTGAAACACCGAGGCCACCATGGCGCGGTCACGCTCCAAACCCGTTTCCTTTTCGATGATGCTGGCCAGCACCAGTGCCTGTTCGGGGCTGTTCACCGCAATGCCGGGCTGGCGTTGTGCCCATGCCAGGGCCAGCTTCTTTTCCATCGCGTGCATGGCGCGCACCAGCACCGACAGATCGGTGGCGCCTTTCGAGTAGGTGTAAGTGTCCGGGAAAAACCACCCCTCGGCGGGCACACCGGGCTTGCCGACTCGCTCCATGATCGCCTCGGCGCTCCAACCCGCGGTCAGGGGCTGCAGACCGTCGGCTTGGCGCAGTGCGTCCCGCATTTGGGCAAACGTCCAGCCCTCCAGGAGGGTGACGCTGCGCAGCGATTGCTCGCCGCGCACCAGCTTTTGCAACAGCGAGCGTGGCGTGGTGCCGCTGCCCAGCTCATAGTTGCCCGCCTTGATGTTGCGCGACTGGCCGGACAGGCGAAACCACCAGTAAAGAAGCGAAGCTGGCGTGCTGCCCTGGCTGGCCACTGCTTGGGCTACTTCTTGTGCGCTGCTGCCAGGCTCCACCGCCAACTCAACCACGTCCTGCGAGAGGCCCAAAGGCGCGTGCATCCACCACCATGCCAGCGCAGCGCTCGCCAGCAGGATAGAAGCTAACAAAACGGCGAGTCGGCGCACAGCCCTAAGATCCAAACGAGTGCATCCGAGGAATCATAATGGACCGCATGAGTAGCACCCCCAACCCACCCAACGGCATCGCAGCGCTTGCGCACCTCGGCGTCATCCGGCTCCAGGGCGAGGACGCAGCCAAGTTTATCCACGGCCAATTGACCCAAGACTTCGCGTTGTTGGGGCCGGACCAAGCGCGCTTGACCGCCCTGTGCACGGCCAAAGGCCGTATGGTGGTGAGTATGGTCGGCATCAAGCCCAGCGCCAGCGAGGTATTGCTCATTTGCAGCCAAGACATGCTGGCGGTCACCATCCAGCGGCTGTCGATGTTCGTGTTGCGCGCCAAGGTGCGCATCAGCGACGCCAGCACCGAACTGGCCTTGTATGGTCGCGTAGGCGCGGCCACGGCAAGCGCGCCGGGGCTTGCCCTGTGGGGTGTGCAACACACAGAAGCAGGCACGGTTATTCAACTACCCGCCGCCGACGGCGTGCCCCGCCAGATGGATCTGCGCCCTTCGCAGGCACCCGTGCCCGCAGGCCCCTGCCTGCCGCCTGGACTGTGGGCTTGGACCGAGGTACGCAGTGCGGTAGCCACGGTGGGTGCAGCGGTCTCGGAGGCCTTTGTGCCGCAGATGCTGAATTACGAATCGGTGGGCGGGGTCAGTTTCAAAAAGGGCTGCTACCCCGGTCAGGAGGTGGTGGCGCGCAGCCAGTTTCGCGGCACACTCAAACGCAGGGCCTTCTTGGCGCATTTCTCGCAGGCCGTCGCTGCGGCCGACCCCGTGGTAGACGCCGCCGACCCGGAGCAACCGGTGGGCATGGTGGTGCAGTCCGCCGAGTCGCCAGACGGCGGTTTTGATGCGATTGTGTCCATGCAATTGGAAGCCGCGCACAAAGACACCTTGCATGCCCGCAACGCTGCGGGCCCCCGCCTGCACTGCCTGCCCCTGCCCTACCCTTTGCTCGAAGATGTGTGATGGCGGTGTGTAAACTGTGCAACACCACAGCGCGACTACAACGGGGTAACTAACGATGTCTTCATCACTCAGCAAAGAAGAGGCCTTTGCGCGGTTGGGCTCGATCACGCGGGAAATGCACGAGGCCTTGACCGCTTTGGGTGGGAACCAACTCAACGAAATCGTCCGCGAAATTCCCAACACCCGCGACCGCTTGGCCTATGTGGGAAAGATGACCGAAGACGCGGCCAACAAAGTGCTGGGCTTGGTCGAAGTCGCCAAACCCGAATGCAACGATTTGAGCCGCCGCGGTGAGGAGCTTGCGCAATCGCTGCTGCGGCTGGCGCAGTCCGAGGACATGACGGTGGAACAGGCCCGTGGCCTGATGCTGACTTGCAGCAAGTTCGCCCAAAACACCGCCAAATTCGCCAGTGATCAGGGCACAGTGCTCAGCGACATCATGATGGCGCAGGACTTCCAAGACCTCTCGGGACAGGTGATCAAGAAGGTGATTGACATCATCACCAAGACCGAGCTGCAACTGGTACAACTCTTGGTCGAAAGCGCGCCGTACAAAGAGCAAGAGCCAGTACCTGACACCCCTGCCACGGTGGACACCCACGTTTTGCAGGGCCCGCAAACCGCCGACACCGCGCTCAAGCAAGACGACGTGGACGACCTGCTGGCCTCACTGGGCTTCTAGCTGGAAAGCGCGCCGCAGCGCGCGTGCCGCATCGGCGTGGGCCTGTGCCGCTTGGGGCAGTGCGCGGCCCATTTTGATGAACTCGTGTACCACGCCCCGGTAGATCTCCAGGTCCACCGCCACGCCAGCGATCCGCAGCGCATCCGCGTAGGCAATGCCCTCGTCCGCCAAGGGGTCGCACTCGGCCAAGCCGATCCACGTGGGCGCCACGCCACTGAAATCCACAGACTGGCCGTCAGGACGCAAGCCGTCCAATGGGGCAAACCGCCAGTCGTCCCGGTCAGCGGGGTTGCGCAGGTAGTGGCCAAAAAAATAGTCGATCGCCACGTCTTCTAGCAAAAAGCCCCTGCCAAACATGCGGTGCGACGCGGAGTTTTGGTGGCCGATGGTGCCGGGGTAGAACAGCAGTTGCAGTGCCAGCTCGATTCCGGCATCCCGCGCCTGCACTGCGCACGCAGTGGCGATCGTGCCACCAGCACTGTCGCCACCCACCGCGACGCGGTCTACATCCAGACCGTGTTCAGCGCCATGGCGTACCAGCCACTGCACTGCATCCCAGCAGTCGTTGTGCGCGGTGGGGAACTTGAACTCCGGTGCCAGTCGGTAGTCGAGCGACAGCACCGCACAGCCAGTCAAATGCGCCAAACGCCGGCACAAGATCTCGTGGGTCGCCACGCTGCCGACCGTGAAACCGCCACCGTGAAAATAGACCAAGACCGGCAGCGCTGCGGCGGTGGGCACCAGCAGTTTTGCGTCCAGCAAGTGACCGTCCCGGGCGGGAATGCGCAGATCCTCTGCGCGCGCCATCGCTTGGCTTGGCAGCTCCAGCACATCGGCACGGCTCGCGTAGGCGGCCTTGGCCTGCTCGGGCGCCATCGCATGCAGCGGCACGGGATTGGCCTGGGCCATGCGCGCCAGCAGCGTGCGCATGGCGGGTGTCAGCAGTGCGTGGGGGTTTCTGGGGTGGCTCATGCGCGAACGGCTTGCTACAGTGGCTTGCCCGTCGATGCTACACGTCGGCATCCCAAGCGAGCCCACCATGTCATTGATCTTCTACATCACCCAAGTCCAGTTCGAGTTCGGTGCAGTGCGCCTACTGCAGCAGGAGTGCCAGCGCGTGGGCATCCAGCGGCCCTTGGTCGTCACCGACGCCGGTGTACGCGCGGCCGGGGTACTGCAAAAGGCGCTGGATGCATTGCCAGATGTGCCCGTGTCGGTCTTCGACCAGACCCCCTCCAACCCCACCGAAGCGGCAGTCCGCGCTGCCGCCGCGCACTACCACGCGCACCAGTGCGACGGCTTGGTGGCAGTCGGTGGCGGCTCGGCCATCGACTGTGCCAAAGGCGTGGCCATCGCTGCCACCCACAGCGGTCCATTGGCCCATTACGCGACGATTGAAGGTGGGGCGCCCCGCATCACGGAGCGGGTGGCGCCCATCATCGCCGTGCCCACCACCAGCGGCACCGGCAGCGAGGTGGCGCGGGGTGCCATCGTGATCGTGGACGACGGCCGCAAGCTAGGTTTCCATTCGTGGCACCTAGTGCCCAAGGCTGCCCTGTGCGACCCGGAGCTGACATTGGGTCTGCCGCCCTTGCTCACGGCCGCCACCGGCATGGACGCGGTGGCCCACTGCATTGAAACTTTTTTCGCCAGCGCCTTCAACCCGCCAGCCGACGGCATCGGGCTCGACGGGCTGCAGCGCGCTTGGGCGCACATCGAGCGCGCCACCCGCAACGGCGCCGACCGCGAAGCCCGCATGCAACTCATGAGCGCGTCCATGCAAGGCGCCATGGCGTTTCAAAAAGGCTTGGGTTGCGTGCACAGCCTGAGCCACAGCTTGGGCGGCATCAACCCTCGCTTGCACCATGGCACTTTGAATGCAGTTTTTTTGCCTGCTGTGATCGCATTCAATGCGCACGCCGAGTCGGTGCAAAAGGAGCAGCGCCTGCAACGCATGGCGCAGGCCATGGGTTTGTCCTCGGGCAGCGATGTGGCGGATGCCATCCGCGACATGAACGCGCGCCTGGGATTGCCGCGCGGGCTCTCGGATCTGGGCGTGGAGCGGTCGCAGTTCGATGCCACCATCGCCGGTGCCTTGGCCGACCACTGCCACAAAACCAACCCGCGCAGCGCATCTGCCCAAGATTACCGCGACATGCTGGAGCGTTCGCTCTAGCCCTTCTGCGCTGCTCCATCAGCCGCAATCCGCCCGGTCAACCCGCCCGTGCGGGCGTCAGTTCCCGCACCAGTGACATATCGGGCCGCTCCAGCCACGCCGCAAACTCTTGCGCCAACTGGACACTGGCAGACACCGCCGCCGACCAGGCGCGGACCCGGGCGGCCAGGTCGTTGCCGTAGAACACAAAGTCATGCCGATCAGGTAGCTTGCCGTTGGGCAAGGTTTTGACCCATTCGGGGTTGGGCGCCAGCAGCAGCATGGTGTCCAGAAACGGCGTGGGCCGGTGCCGCCACGCCAGCGATTTGTCCAGCCAACCGGGTACCACCTGGGCCTGGAAATGCGGGTACAGCACGATGGCTTGCGGCTTCTGCGACGGGTAGTCCAGGTGCAAGTGGTAGTCGGTGATACCGCCGTCCCAGTACGCACCGGTGGGCGCGCCGGGAATGTCGTGTACCGCCTGCAACACAAAGGGAATGGAACAACTGGCTTGCAGCGCAGGGCTGAAGTTGGCTGCAGACAAAGCCACCTGGCGGGTGGCAAAGTCGTCGGTGCCAAAAGGCAAGGCGGCTTGCTGGCTGGAAAACACCACCCGTTCCAGCCAGGCGCCCAAGCTTTTGCGCCGCACCGCGTTGCTCACAAACGCACCCGCATAGCCCAAGGGCGTGGCCCAGCGGTGTTCGCGGCGCAGCAGGTGGCGACCGCGCGAGGTCACGATATGCAGGCGGTAGCGCGGATGCTGAAGTACCTGCTCCAGGTGCGAACCGAAAAAATCCTTCAGGTTGCGACCAAAGGTGTCGCTGACCTGCTGGGCGCTAGGGCGTTTTTGGCCTGGTGCGAGTTCGTAATGCTGGTGGATGTAGTCGTGCTCCAAGCGCGCAAAACCGGCCTGTGGCTGGGCCATGCAGGCGGTCGCCATGCGCCACGCTCCAATGGAGGCACCCACCAAGTCCACCGAGTGGGTACTGCGCGCCAGCCAGTCACCAAACAGAAAGCGGTCCAAGGGGCCCAGCAGCAGGCCCTTGGGGCCACCGGCTGCGGCCGCAATCGTGCCCACATCCTGCGCCCGCAAGCCGTTGCGGGCCAGCCAAGCCCGGGCTGTCGTTCCTGCGTACAAGTGGAGCGCGCGCACGGGCTTTTACCGGTAGAGTTTCGCGAAAGCCTGGGCCATCGCCGATGGTGTCTCTGCCCGCGTCCCCGCGGCAGCGCCCGTCCGCCCGGCTGCGGCCTGCGCTGGGCGCTGTTGCGCCCGGGTAGCGCCCTGAAACCGGTTATCCGCCGCCCGGTCCGCACCTGCTGCATTGCCCGGTTTGCCAATTTTCATGCTCAATGCAATGCGCTTGCGCGGACCATCCACCTCCAGCACTTGCACTTTGACAATGTCCCCGGTTTTGACCACCTCCCGCGCATCGCGCACAAAGGCGTGTGCCAGTTGGCTGACGTGAACCAAGCCATCCTGGTGCACACCAATGTCGACAAACGCACCAAACGCCGCCACGTTGCTCACCGTGCCTTCCAACACCATGCCCTCGCGCAGATCCCCCAGGTCGTTGACGCCTTCAGTGAACCGCGCCACCACAAAGTCCGGGCGCGGATCGCGGCCAGGTTTCTCCAGCTCCAAGACAATGTCTTGGACCGTCACGGTGCCAAACTGTGGCGTTGCAAAGGCCTCGGGGCGCAGTGTTTTGAGCAGGTCTGTGCGCCCCATCAGTGCGTCAATGGGCTTGCCGGTATGGGCCAGAATGCGCTCCACCACGGGGTAAGTTTCCGGGTGCACGCCAGTACAGTCCAGCGGGTTGCTGCCGCCGCGAATGCGCAAGAAGCCCGCACTTTGCTCAAAGGTTTTGGTACCCAGCCCGGTCACTTTGAGCAGGTCTTGGCGGCAGGCAAAAGCGCCGTGGGCCTCGCGCCAGCGCACCACCGCCTTGGCCACCGTACCCGACAAGCCCGACACCCGGCCCAAGAGCGGGGCGCTGGCGGTGTTGAGGTCCACGCCAACGGCATTCACGCAGTCTTCCACCACCGCATCCAGGGTTTTGGCCAGCTCGCTTTGGTTGACGTCGTGCTGGTACTGGCCCACGCCAATGCTTTTGGGATCGATCTTGACCAGCTCGGCCAAGGGATCTTGCACCCGTCGGGCAATACTGGCGGCACCCCGCAGGCTCACATCCACATCCGGCATTTCCTCGGAGGCAAATGCGCTGGCCGAGTACACCGACGCCCCCGCCTCACTGACCACCACTTTCTCGATGCGCTGTCCACCCTGGCTGGCCAGTTGCCCTAGCAGCTCAGCGGCCAGTTGGTCGGTCTCGCGGCTGGCCGTGCCGTTACCGATGGCCAGCAGGTTCACGCCGTGGCGCTGGCACAGGGTTGCCAAGGTGTGCAATGCACCGTTCCAGTCGCGGCGCGGTTCGTGCGGAAAGACAGTGGCAGTTTCCAGCAGCTTGCCGGTGCGGTCCACCACCGCCACCTTGACCCCGGTGCGAATGCCAGGATCCAAGCCCATCACCACGCGCTCACCCGCTGGTGCTGCCAGCAACAGGTCGCGCAGGTTGTCGGCAAACACCTTGATCGCCACTTTTTCCGCCTGTTCGCGCAAACGGGCGAACAGGTCGCGCTCGATGGACAGGCCCAGCTTGACCTTCCAGGTCCAGGCGACGCATTTGCGGATCAGGTCGTCAGCCGCTCGGCTTTGGTGGCTCCAGCCCAAGGCGCGGGCCAAACGCGCCTCGGCCAGCGACACCGGTGCTGCCGCCCGGCTCTTGGCTCCCGCCAAGGGGTTTGACGCCACGCCGGCCACCGTGCCCTCGGGCTCAGGCACCACCAGCTTGGCGTCCAGAATGTCCAGCGACCGGCCACGAAACACCGCCAGCGCCCGGTGGGAGGGCACGCGTGCAATCGGCTCGTCGTAGTCAAAGTAATCGCGAAACTTAGCGACCTCGGCTTGGTGCTCGTCCTTGTCCGCCCTGCGTTGTGATTGCAGCAGACCGCGCTCCCATAGCCACTCGCGCAGGTCCTGCACCAGGCGAGGATCCTCGGCCCAGCGCTCGCTGAGCAGGTCGCGCACGCCGTCGAGCACCGCCGCCACGGTGGTGAAGTCGTCGTCCGCCTCGGTTTTTTCACTGTGCACATAGGCACTGGCGGCTGCCGCAGGGTCCTGCGTGGGGTCGAAAAACAAGGCGTCTGCCAAGGGTTCTAGGCCAGCCGCGCGCGCGGCCATGCCTTTGGTGCGGCGTTTGGGTTTGTAGGGCAGGTACAGGTCTTCCAGCTCCTGCTTGGTCGGGGCATCAATGACCGCCTGGCGCAGTACCGGGGTCAGCTTGCCCTGCTCTTCGATGCTTTTGAGCACCGCCTCCTTGCGGTCTTGCAACTCGCGCAGGTAGGCCAGCCGGGTTTCCAACTGGCGCAGCACGATGTCGTCCAATCCGGCGGTGGCCTCTTTGCGGTAACGGGCGATGAAAGGCACGGTGGCTCCACCGTCCAGGAGGGCCACAGCGGCGTCGATTTGTGGGGTGCGCACACCCAGTTCTTGCGCCAATTGCGCGGTGATCTTGTGCATAAACCAATGGAAATGGGAGACGCGGGCTAGCTGCCGTGGCTGATTTTGGACAGGGATGGTGTTTTGCCGGATTTGGCGGACTTGGCGGCCTTAGGTGGTTTAGGCGGCTTGGACGTCCTAGACGGTTTGGGTGGCGCAACATCCAACACACGCTCCAAGGTATCGCACACGGCGCGCAGGATCTTGATGCGTGCATAGTTTTTGTCGTTGGCCTCGACCAGGAGCCACGGACATTCGGGGGTACTGGTGCGCTCGACCATGTCGCATATCGCTTCTTGGTACGCGTTCCACTTTTCGCGGTTGCGCCAGTCTTCCTGGGTGATCTTGAAGCGTTTGAAGCCCACCTCTTGGCGGCGCCCAAACCGCTTGAGCTGTTCTTCTTGGCTGATTTGCAGCCAAAACTTCATCACGATCACACCAGCGTCGTTGAGCTCTTGCTCAAAGTCGTTGATCTCACCGTAGGCGCGGTTCCAGTCCTTGGGCGCACAAAAACCCTCGATGCGCTCTACCAGGACCCGACCGTACCAGGTGCGGTCGAACATTCTGATCTGGCCCTTGCGCGGCAGGTTACGCCAGAACCGCCACAGGTGCGGCTGGGCGCGTTCCTCCTCGGTGGGCGCGGCCACTGGAACCACCTGAAACTGCCGCGTGTCGAGTGCACCGCTGATGCGCCGAATCACCCCGCCCTTTCCGGCCGCGTCCGCCCCCTCAAAGGCCAAAACCAAGGACCGCCCCAAGAACTCGGGCGTGCGCGCCAACACAGACAAGCGTCCTTGCAGCAAGGCCAGTTCCCGCTCATACACCACATCACTCAAGCACAGAGACAAATCCATCGCTGAAAGCACATTGCGCGATTGGGTTCCGGGCGCAAGCACCGCGGGTAGTAATGGAACGCTGGCCGGTACCTGCACACCCACCGGGTCGGCAGCAGCATCGGCTTTGGCTTGGTGCGCTGCCAACGCAGCCTGCACCAACTGTCCCACCCGCAAGGAGCGGTAGCGCTCGTCCGTGCCCTCCACCACCCGCCAGGGTGCCCATGCTGTATCTGTCATTCGCAGAAAGTGGCTGGCTACCGCATGCAGCTTGTCGTAGGTCTTCAGACGGTCCCAGTGCCACGGGGTGACGCGCCACGCCGTCAGCGGGTTACTTGCAAGGTCTTCGAAGCGCTTGCGTTGCTCGGCCTTGGTCAGATGGATCCAGAACTTCAGGATCAGCGCGCCCTCGTTGACCAACATCGCTTCGAAGCGGTTGATCGATGCAGCGCGCGCATCCAAGTCCTGTTGCGATATCTCGCCCTCGATGCGTTGGCGAATCGGTTCCGAATACCAAGAACCCGCAAACACACCAATGCGACCTTTGGGCGGCAGGGAGCGCCAATAGCGCCACATTGGCGGGCGTTCGCGCTCCTCGTCACTGGGCGTATCAAACGCCAGGGTGGAAAGGTAGCGCGGGTCCATCCACTCGTACAGCACGTGGATGGTTTCGCGCTTGCCAGCTCCGTCTTCCCCGCTGATGAGGATCAACACCGGGGTTTTTTTGTCGAGGACCAGCTTGGCCTGGGCCTCCAACAAAGCTTCCCGCAGCGGTGCAACCGCCTCACGAAACGCGCTTTTGCTGACTTTGTGGCCTAGCTCAGCGGATTCAAACATCGGATGCTGTGTGTCAGACCCGAACCGCTTCGCGAGCGATTAGCCGCCTTTGGAGGGGCGCTTGCCCGGGTTCTTTTTGCTGCGGGTCGATACGCCGCGCTCCAGGCTCACGCGCTGGCCGCGTCCACCCGTGGGCAGGGCGTATCCGTTAGGGGGAACCGGGCGGGGGGTGGCTTTGCGGTCAGCTTCGGTAACGATTTTGTTGCCCATGGGGTAGTCCAGAAAAAATGTGAAAGTACAGGGGCCGTATTGGAACATTTTTTAAGTCCCTTTCCGCCGACCCGCGCCTCGGAATCGAGGAGGCTTCCCGCACAATGGTCGGATGCAGGCGTTCTACAGCGACCACTTTGTCTTGCCCCTGCCCGCCGGGCACCGCTTCCCCATGGCCAAGTACCAACTGCTGCGCGAGGCGCTGCAGCGCACTTTGCCCGGCGTGCGTGTGACAGGCGCGACGGCCGCCAGCGACGGCGAACTCGCTTTTGTGCACCACCCCGATTACGTCGACGCCATTGCCTCGGGCTCCGTGCCAGCGGAGGTGCTGCGTGACATTGGTTTTCCCTGGAGCCTGGCCATGGCCGAGCGCGCGCGGCGCTCGGTGGGTGCCAGCCTGCAGGCCGCGCGGACAGCCATGCAGGAGGGCATTGCAGGCAATTTGGCTGGTGGTACCCACCACGCCTATGCCGACCGGGGTGCAGGCTTTTGCGTATTCAACGACCTGGCGGTCAGCGCCCGTGTATTGCAAGCCGAGTGGGGTCGACTGCCCGACGCACAAGGCGTGCGCCGCGCGCCGCTGCAGGTCGCCATCATCGACCTTGACGTGCACCAAGGCAATGGGACGGCGCACATCTTCGCGCGGGACGATTCGGTCTTCACGTTGTCAGTGCATGCTGAAAAAAACTTTCCGTTTGCCAAGGAGCGCAGCGACCTGGATGTCGCGCTGCCCGACGGCTGCACCGACGGTGACTACCTGGCTGCCCTTGATAGCGCGCTGCGCACCATGGAAGCCCGCTTCTCCCCTGGTTTGGTGCTCTACCTAGCGGGTGCGGATCCGTTCGAGCGCGACCGGCTGGGTCGGCTCAAACTGAGCTTTGAGGGTTTGCGCGCGCGCGACCAGCGGGTGTTTGACTGGTGCCATGCCCGCCGGATTCCCGTTGCTTTCGCCATGGGTGGCGGCTACGGCCACGATATCCACGAGACCGTGGCGGTGCAGCTTCAAACCTACGAGCTGGGCTTGGCACATTGGACGCGCTGGCGGGGGGAAGCCCAGCCGGACTAACTGCTGCGCAGTGCCTGGCGCAATTCCTGTCCGAGTTCTGGCCGCTCTGCAAAGGGGTCGGTGGGGTTGCGCGCCTGCAATACATCCTCCATGCGGGTTTGCACCGCTGCAATCGCTTTGGGGTGGCTGTAGATGTAAAACTGCCGGTCGCGCACTGCATCAAACACCTTGGCGGCCACTTCTGCCGCGCTGACCTTGCCGGCGCTCACGGCCTTGTCGCTCATGGCCTGGCCGATGCGTTGGCTGCGCGTGGGGCGGCTGCCTGCGGCCACCAGGTCGGCCGGGCGGTTGCGGTGGCTGTGGGCGATGCCGGTGGGTACGAAGTACGGGCACAAGACGCTGGCGCCCACCTGGTCGGTGACCAGGGCCAGGTCTTGGTACAGGGTTTCGCTTAACGAGACCACAGCGTGCTTGCTTACGTTGTAGACACCCATGTTGGGCGCGTTGAGCAAGCCCGCCATGCTGGCGGTGTTGACGATGTGGCCACGGTAGGCGGGGTCGTCCTCGGCGGCCTTGAGCATCATGGGGGTGAACACGCGCACGCCGTGGACCACCCCCATCACGTTGACACCAAGCACCCATTCCCAATCTTTCACTGTGTTTTCCCACACCAAGCCGCCGGAACCCACGCCTGCGTTGTTGAACACCAAATGGGGCACGCCAAAGCGCTCCAAGGTTGTCGCGCCCAATGCCTCCATGGCGTCCGCCTTGGACACGTCCATGCGCACGCCCAGCACCTGCGCGCCCGCAACCGTCAACTCGGCCACCGCCGCATCGAGCGCGTCTTGCTGCACGTCGACCAACACCAGGTTCATGCCCAGGCTGGCACCGATGCGGGCGCATTCCAGACCGAAGCCTGATCCGGCACCAGTAAGTACCGCGGTTTTGTTTCGAAAGTCGTTCATGGGGGCCTCCTAATTGGGTGGGAAGTCTAGTCGGTAGCTGGTTGTGAGCGGCGCACGCCGCGCGTGCCTATGGCCAAGCGGGTTAGGTATTTGAAGGTGCCGGTGGCCTGTGCGCAGGCCCGGCCTTGGGCGTCTCGCACAGTGGCTTGCGTGAACGCCAAGGTGGCGGTGCGGTGCACCAGCTCGCCTTTGGCAGTCAGCGGGCCCACGGCTGGTCGCATGAAGCTGGTCTTCATCTCGATGGTGACCACGCCCAGGTCCGGTGTGACGCTGCGCGCCGCGCTAGCCATGGCCACGTCCAACAGCGTCATGATCGCGCCGCCGTGGGTGACGTTGAAAGAGTTAAGGTGCTCGGCTTGGGGGTCAAAGCGCACGGCGCTGTGCCCACCCTCGAAGAGCAGTAGCTCAAAACCCAGCAAATTGACAAACGGAACATCGACACCAAACTGCATTGCTTTTCCCTCACACCAAAAGCCACTCCGACACCACATCGGCTTGCGCAAACACCTGCTCCGGCGTGCCTTGCGCCACGATGCGTCCTTGGCCCAGCACCACACAACGGTCGGACACCGACTGCGCGATGGTGCGCTTTTGCTCGATCAACAAAACAGCCAGCCCTTGCGCTCGCAGCTCACGCAGTAGGTTGGCAACCTGCGCCGCCGCCTGGGGTGCCAGCCCTTCGGTGGGCTCATCCACCACCAGCAATTGCGGGTTGCCCATGAGGGTGCGGCACAAAGCGAGCATCTGCTGCTCGCCGCCAGAGAGCACCCCAGCCAAAGTGTGCTGGCGCTCTCGCAGGGCCGCAAACATCTCAAGCACTGCATCCAGTGTCCAGGGTCTGGGCTGGACCTTGGAGCCGTGTGCTCCCCGGTGGACCGCCCGCTTTTGTCCCAGCAACAGATTTTGCTGCACCGTCAACCCTGGAAACACCTCACGCCCCTCGGGCACATAGCCCACGCCCAGGCCAGCGATGTCGTGTGGCGCGCGCCCGACGAGCTGCTGTCGGTTCCAAGTGATGGAGCCGCTGCAAGCCACCAGCCCCACCACGGCCTTGGCCAGGGTGGAGCGGCCCGCGCCATTGCGGCCCAGCACCGTCACGATCTCGCCGGCCGCTACCTGCAAAGACACGCCACGCAAGATCTGGCTGTGACCGTAGCCCGCATGCAGGTCCTCGATGTGCAATTCCATCACGCGCGCGCCCTGTCCGATGGGACGTCCAGCGCGCCGAGGTACGCTGCCTGCACTTTGGGATCGGCGCGCACCCGCTCGGGGGTGTCAACCGCAATGAAGGCGCCGGACACCAACACTGCGACCTTGTCCGCCAGCCCGAATACCACCTCCATGTCGTGCTCGACCATGAGCAGTGTTTTGCCCTGCGTGGCCTCACGGATGCGGGCCACCATACGCTGGGTTTCGCCCCGCCCCATGCCCGCAGTAGGTTCGTCCAGCAACAGCACCGGTGCGTCGCCGGCCAGCGCCATGCCCAGGTCCAAAGCGCGTTGGTCGGCATAGGCCAAGGCAGCTGCCGGCAGATCACGCAGCGGCTGCAAGCCCAGCGTGTCCAGTAAATGCTGCACCCGCGTGTTCACGCCGGCCAGTTTGGTCAGCCTTTGGAGCATGCCAGCGCGGTAGCCCAGGTGCCACAGTGCCGCACAGCGCAAGTTGTCTGTGACGGTGAGCTTGGGAAACACCTGGGTGATTTGAAAGCTCCTGGCCACGCCCAAACGGTGAATCTGGTGGGGAGGGAGACCCTGAAGGGGCCGTTGGTGCAGCAAAATTTGGCCGTCCGAGGGTGGGTAACGTCCAGTGACCAGATCAAACAAGGTGGACTTGCCAGCTCCGTTGGGGCCGATGATGGCAACGCGCTCGCCGGGATGTACGACCAGATTCGCACCCCGGATGACCTCGGTGGAGCCGAACCGCTTGGAGAGCCCGCGCAGCTCCAGCACCGGCAAGGAGGCGCGCTCAACCATGGTGGGTATCGCCGATCTGCTGCCAGCGCGGCGCACTGCGGCGCCACTGCACGGCCAGCGCGCAGGCGCCCACTGCGCCGGCTGCCGCGGCCAGCGTCCAAGTACCTGGCGCGCTGGTGTCGAGCTGCATGCCCAGAAAACGCAGTACCGGCCCCACCGAAGCCGCCAGCTGCCGGTGGTACACCATCTCAATCAGGAACACCAACCCCAAGCCAGCTGCGGCTGCACTGGGCACCAGCGGCACCAAGAGGCCCAGCCTTTGCGGCAGCTGGCCGGTGCGCACCCACTGCCATAGGGTGTGGAAGCAACCCGCCAACCCGCCTGGCACCCACAGCACCACCGCGACAAACAGCAAGCCCAGGTACAACAACCAAGCTTGGGTTAAGCCGCTAAGCAACACGGTACAGAGCACCATCAACACCCCGCCCAGAACCGGCCCCATGAACGCGCCGCTACCGCCTAAGGTGGTAAACAACAAATAGGCACCGGACTTACTGGCCGCCAACGCCTCGTGGTTCACCGTCTCAAAATGGATAGCGCCCAGCGCGCCAGCGATCCCGGCAAAAAAACCAGCCACGACAAATGCCTGGTAGCGCATGCGGTGTGGGTCAAAGCCAATGCACGCTACGCGCTGGGGGTTGTCCCGCACCGCATTGAGCAAACGGCCCCAGGGCGTGAAGGTGAGCAGGTACAGCGCAGCGGCGCACAACAGCGCGTAGGCAGCAATGAGGTAGTACACCTGCAGCGCCGACCCAAATGTCCAACCCCACCAAGCCGGTGCCAGCGTCCGGTTGGCCGAAATGCCGGCCTCGCCACCAAACCATTGCGGCAGCATCAATGCAGCGGCGTAGACCAACTCGCCCAAGCCCAGGGTGATCATGGCAAACACCGTGCCCGGCCTGCGGGTGCACAACCAGCCCAGCAAAGCAGCCAATGTCATTCCAGCAAGACCGCCCACCAAGGGCAGCAGGGGCAATGGCAGCGCCCAGGGCGCGCCGACGCCGGCGTTGAGAACGTGGATTGCCACAAACGCACCGGCGCCGGTGTAGGTGGCGTGGCCAAAGCTCAGCATGCCGCCCTGCCCCAGCAACAAGTTGAACGACAGGCAAGCCAGTACCGCGACCCCGATCTGCGACAGCGTGCTCAAGCCCAAGGAGTCGCCCCAGACCCAAGGCGCAACCCCGACCAAACCGCAGGCCACGAGCCAAACGCAGGCTTGGCGCATGGCGTCTCAGCCCTCCCGCCGGCCCAAGAGCCCCTTGGGCCGCAGCGCCAGGGTGAGCACCAGCAGCAGGTACGGCAACAGCGGGGCCACCTGGGCCAGCGAGACTGGTCCCAGCGGCTGGTCCCACACCACCGCAAAGGTTTGCAGCAAACCGATCGCCAAGGCCGAGAGCATCGCGCCCCCCAGCGAGCCCAGACCGCCCACGATGACCACGACAAAGATGATCGGCCCCAGCGCCGCAGCCATCCCAGGCTCGGTGACAAAGGTGCTCCCCCCCACCACGCCGGCCAGCGCTGCCAAACCAGCGCCAGCGGCGAACACCAGCATGAATAAACGCGGAACGTTGTGGCCCAGCGTCTGAACAATGTGCGGGTGGGTGAGCGAGGCCTGGATAACCAAGCCGACGCGACTGAAACGCAGTCCCAGGGCCAGCACCAGCCACATGGCCAGCGCCACCAGCATGATGAAACCACGGGTTGCTGGAAAACTGGTGCAGCGGCTTGCGGGCTGTGCGCCGCTGGCGTGGCACAGCGCGTCCGGTGCTGCGCCCCACAGGCCGTGCAGGCCACCTTCCGGCGCGCTGACCAAGGTAAACAGCGGTCCTTGCAACCAGTGCGGCGGGTGGAACTCCAGCGGAGTGCGGCCCCAAATCAGTTGCACCACCTCCAGCACCAGGTAGGCCAAGCCAAAGGTGACCAACAGCTCTGGCACATGGCCCAAAGGGCGAATGCGGCGCAGAACATACCGCTCAAACAACGCGGCCATCGCGCCAACCACAAGCGGCGCTGCGACCAGGGCTGCGCCAAAACCCAGGCTGCCGGCCACGGTAAAGCCCAGATAGGCCCCGAGCATGTAGAAGCTAGCGTGCGCAAAGTTGAGCACCCCTAGCAAGCTCAGCACCAAGGTCAACCCCGCGCTGAGCATGAAAAGCAGTAGCCCGTAGCTCAGGCCGTTGAACAGGGCAACAACCAGCAACTCCATTCAGGCGCCAGGCAACCGGTAGTCGCGCAACATATCGCGCAACTTCGACTTTTGCATTTTTCCGGTGCCGCCCAAAGGGATGGCGTCCACAAAAACCACGTCGTCGGGCACCTGCCATTTGGCGGTCTTGCCCACAAAGAAAGCCAGCACCTCATCGCGGGTCAGCGTCACCCCCGGCTTGGTGACGACCACGATGATGGGCCGCTCGTCCCACTTGGGGTGCTTCATGCCAATGCAGGCTGCCATCGCCACGCCGGGATGCGCCATGGCGATGTTCTCCACGTCAATGGAGCTGATCCACTCGCCGCCGGACTTGATCACGTCTTTGCTGCGGTCGGTGATTTGCATGTAGCCATCGGCATCGATGGTGGCGACATCGCCAGTGGGAAACCAACCGTCCACCAAGGGCGATGCACCGTCCGACCCGAAGTACTCCGACACCACCCACGGCCCTTTGACCAGCAAGTCACCCGAGGTTTTGCCGTCCCAAGGCAACTCGGCGCGGTTGTCGTCGACGATCTTCATGTCTACGCCAAAAATGCCCCGGCCTTGCTTGAGCCGCACCTGCATTTGCTGCGCGGCATCGAGTTTGGCGTGTTTGTTCTTGAGGGTGCACACCGTGCCCAGCGGCGACATTTCGGTCATACCCCAAGCATGCAGAACCTCCACACCGTAGTCCACCTGAAAGCTCTGCATCATGGCCGGCGGGCAAGCGGCCCCGCCGATCACGGTGCGCTTCAGGGTACTAAAGCGCCGCTGGTTGGACTGCAAATAGCCCAGCAACATTTGCCAGACCGTGGGTACACCGGCGGCAAAGTTGACGCCCTCGGATTCCATCAACTCAAAAATCGACTTTCCGTCCATGGACGGACCCGGGAACACCAGCTTGCAACCCGTCATTGCAGCGCAGTACGGCAGCCCCCAGGCATTGACATGGAACATGGGCACCACCGGCAAAATGCAGTCGCGTGCGCTGATGTTGAGTGCGTCTGGCAAGGCGCCTGCAAACGCGTGCAACAGGGTGGAGCGGTGGCTGTAGAGCACCCCCTTGGGGTTGCCGGTGGTGCCGCTGGTGTAGCACATGCTCGAGGCGGAGTCTTCGTCGAATTCGGGCCAGTGGTAGTCGGTGCTGTGCGCGCCGATCCAGGCCTCGTAACTTTGCAAGCCGGGGATGCCAGTGTCGGTCGGCAGCTTGTTGGCGTCGCACAGCGCAACGTAGTGCTTGATGGTGCTGCAATTGGCGTGCACTGCCTGCACGATGGGCAGAAAACTCATATCAAAACACAGCACCTGGTCTTGCGCATGGTTGGCAATCCACACAATCTGCTCGGGGTGCAGGCGCGGGTTGAGGGTGTGCAGCACGCGGCCCGAACCGCTCACTCCAAAGTACAGCTCCAAGTGTCGATAACCGTTCCAGGCCAGGGTAGCAACCCGGTCACCGAAACCCAGCCCCATGTGGTCCAGGCCGTGCGCCACCTGCTTGGACCGGGCAGCAATCTGGCGGTAGTTGGTGCGGTGGATGTCGCCCTCGACCCGGCGGGACACGATCTCGGCATCCCCGTGGTGCCGCTCTGCGAAGTCCATCAAAGACGAAATCAGCAGCTGCTGGCTTTGCATGAGTCCGATCATAAAAAGTCTCCAACTTGTTGGTGGTGTGCTAGCAGCCCGGCCAGGTCAGGCGCAATCCTACCCGTTGCCAAGCCCCGCGACAGCACTTTCGTGCCCGGATACCGGACAATCCGGCGATGCCCGATTTGACAAGCTCCCCTGCCCCCAACTTTGCCGATCTGCCATGGCGCCACGGCTTCGCCGCGCTGGGCGACGACTTTTTTGCCCGCGTGCAGCCGACCGCCTTGGCAGCGCCCTACTGGGTGGCGCAAAGCGATGCGGTGGCCACCCTGCTGGGGCTCCCCCAGGGCTGGCAGGAATCGCAGGTATGGCTGCAAGCCATGGCGGGCAACCGTGTACCGGAGGGTGCCCAGCCGATTGCCAGCGTCTACAGCGGCCACCAGTTTGGCGTTTGGGCCGGTCAACTCGGCGACGGCCGCGCCATTTTGCTGGGCGAGTTGGCCGGCATGGAGCTGCAACTCAAGGGCGCGGGGCTTACGCCGTTTTCACGCATGGGCGATGGCCGGGCGGTGCTGCGCAGCAGCTTGCGCGAGTTCTTGTGCAGCGAGGCGATGCACGGTCTGGGCATACCAACCTCGCGGGCGCTGTGCATCACCGGCTCGCCCAGCCCGGTGCTCCGCGAAGAAGCGGAAACCGCGGCGGTGGTGGCCCGCGTGGCCCCCAGCTTCATCCGCTTTGGGCACTTCGAACATTTTTGCCACCACGACCAGCATGGCGCGTTGCGCACCCTGGCCGATGCAGTGATCGATCGCTTTTACCCCGCTTGCCGACAAGCGGATGCGTGGTCGGGCAACCCCTATGTCGCCTTGCTGGCTGCGGTGACCGAGCGCACCGCCGATTTGCTGGCGCACTGGCAGTCGGTCGGGTTTTGCCATGGCGTCATGAACACCGACAACATGAGCATCCTGGGCCTGACGCTGGACTACGGCCCCTTCCAGTTTTTGGACGCTTACGACCCCGCCCACATTTGCAACCACTCCGACCACCAGGGCCGCTATGCCTTTGGGCGCCAGCCGCAGGTGGCGTACTGGAACCTGTTTTGCCTGGGGCAGGCGCTCATGCCCCTGATGGGTGAGCAGGCGCTCGCGCTGGCCGCACTGGAAACCTACCAAGAGCGCTACCCGAAAGCCATTTTGGCTCGCATGGCGGCCAAGCTGGGGCTGGCAACTTCAGAACATCCCTTGGGCGCAGGCGGTGCGCAAGCGTTGGCACCGTTGGTTGATCGCATCTTGGGACTGCTGGCCGCAGGACGGGTGGACTACACGATCTTTTGGCGGCGCTTGTCGCACTGGGCACAGACGGCTGACCTGCGCGACCCTGCAGTGCGCGACCTGTTTTTGGACCGCGAAGGCATAGCCACTTGGTTGGCCGACTACGCGAGCGCCTTGGCGGCTGTCGCGCCTGACCACAGTGTGCCCGCCATGCTGCAGACCAACCCCAAGTTCGTGCTGCGCAACCACTTAGGCGAGCTGGCCATTCGCGCGGCCAAGGTGCAGGATTTCAGCGTCGCAAACGCATTGCTGCGCGTGCTGGAGCGCCCATTTGACGAGCACCCGGAGCATGCGGATTGGGCCGACTTTGCGCCCGACTGGGCCAGCGGCATCGCCATCAGTTGCAGCTCCTAAGGTGCATATGCGAGCGCCCGAACCCTTGTGCAACTCCGCCGTCCAGCCCTTGACCCGTCCACCCCACAATCTGCACCTCGCCCCACATCACCGACCCACACCACGGCACCAAACCATCTCCAGGAGACCACGCCATGCCCTTCAAAATTGAGAAGCCTGACCACGTGTGGAAAGCGCTGCTCGCAGAGAAAGGGGCCGAACCCCTCGCCTATGAAGTCACTCGCCACGAGGCCACCGAACGCGCATTCACCGGCGCATTGGCGGACCACAAGGCAAGCGGCACCTACCTCTGCGTCTGCTGTGACAAGCCCTTGTTCGCATCGGGCGCCAAGTATGATTCCGGCACCGGCTGGCCCAGCTACTTTGCGCCCATCGCGTCCGATGCGGTAGGCACCAAGGTCGACGGCCTGCTATGGATGAAGCGCACCGAAGTGCATTGCGCTGACTGCGGCGCCCACCTTGGCCATGTGTTTGAAGACGGCCCCCAACCCACCGGCCTGCGCTATTGCATGAACTCCGCCTCGCTGCGCTTTTTGCCCCATGAAGATACTGCTTGATCTGTTTCCTATTCTGGTGTTTTTCGTAGGCTACAAGCTCTACGACATTTACGCCGGCACTGCGGCCTTGATGGTGGCCACGGTGGTGCAAATGGCGGTGATTTATGCCATGGAGCGCAAGCTTCTATTCATGCAAAAGGCGACCTTGGTCCTCATACTGGGCTTTGGTACCTTGACCCTGGCCTTGCACGACGAACGCTTTATCAAGTGGAAGCCCACGGTGCTTTACGCAGCGATCGCGTTGGCGCTGGGCTTGGCACTGTGGGTGTACCGCAAGAACTTTCTAAAACTGCTGCTGGGCGGCCAACTGGACCTGCCCGATGCCGTGTGGCACCGGCTCAATATCGCGTGGGTGGTTTATGCACTGTTCATGGCGCTTACCAATGCCTTCGTGGTGGTGTACTTCAGCACCGAGGCGTGGGTGAACTTCAAGCTGTGGGGCTATGCCTTCCCGCTGGCCTTCTTGATCGCACAAGGTCTGTACATCTCGCCCTACCTCAAAGACGACCCAAAAAAAGACCCGCCGCCATGAGCACCCCGCCCACCACCGCCCAACTGGAGCAGCGACTGCGCGATAGGCTATCTCCCAGCCTGCTGCAAGTCGTTGACGAGAGCTACCTGCATGCAGGCCATGCAGGGGCCAATGCCAGCGGCCAAGGGACCCATTTTCGGGTGCGGCTGAACTCCCCTTTGTTCACTGGCAAGAGCCGGGTTGCGCGCCACCGCCTTGTGTATGATGCGCTGCAAGATTTTTTGGACCAAGGCTTGCACGCCGTGGCCATCGAAATACCCGATTAATCAGAAGGAAATGGAATGAAAAAGCAACTCTTGGCCGCCCTCACCTTGGCGGCCTTGGCGGGCACGCTGGCTGGCACGGCCTTTGCGCAAAACGTCGCCATCGTGAACGGCAAAGCGCTTTCCAAAGAGCGCCTTGAGGCACTGGCCCAGCAGTACACCCGCGCCGGTCGGCCGGTAACCCAGGACATGCAAGGCCAGTTGCGCGAGGAGCTGATCGCCCGCGAGGTCTTCGCCCAAGCGGCAGTGGCCCGCGGTCTGGATGCCACCGATGACTACAAAAACCAACTCGAGTGGACCAAGCAGTCCCTGCTGATCCGCGAACTGTTTACCGATTTTCAAAACAAGAATCCGGTGACCGACGCGGAGGTGAAGGCCGAGTACGACAAGTTTGCAGCGGCCAACGCCGGCAAGGAATACCGCGCCCGCCACATCCTGGTAGAAAAGGAAGCGCAGGCCAAAGACATCATCGCCCGCCTCAAGAAGGGCGCCAAGTTTGAAGACCTGGCCAAAAAGCTCTCCAAAGACCCTGGCTCCGGTGCCAACGGCGGCGACCTGGACTGGGCCAACCCCAACGGCTACGTGAAGGAGTTCTCCGATGCCTTGGTCGCTTTGGGCAAGGGCAAAATCACCGAGGCGCCTGTGAAGAGCCAATTTGGCTTCCATGTGATCCGCTTAGACGACATCCGAGATATCCAGTTGCCCAAGCTCGAAGAAGTCAAGCCGCAGATTGCCCAGCAATTGCAGCAGCAGCGCATTGGAAAATTCCAGCAGGAACTGCGCGACAAAGCCAAGGTGGAGTGAACCCCGAAAATCTCACAAAAAAACGCGGCTTTGGCCGCGTTTTTTTGTTTCAGAAGAGCTGCTGCACCTTGCCAAACCAACACCGCCGGAACCTAGGGCCTTGCGTGGCCCCTGCCGGTGCGCTAAGCCACTGCCTTACCGCATCCACCGGCGCGCGTTGTGCCAGAGCTGCATCCACGGGCTGCAGACCTGCGCATCCAACGGAGTCCAGCTCATTTGGATATTGCGGAACACCCGCTCAGGGTGAGGCATCAAGGCGGTGAAGCGACCGTCGGCGGTGGTCACGCCAGTCAGACCGCCGGGGCTGCCGTTGGGGTTGCAAGGGTAAGCCTCCGTGGCCGCGCCCGCGTGGTCTACAAAGCGCATTGCGGCAATCGCACGTTTGGCGTTGCCTCTGTGGCTGAAGTTGGCAAAACCCTCACCATGGGCCACCGCAATGGGCAGGCGCAGGCCTGCGAGTCCCGCAAAAAACAGTGAGGGCGAGTCCAACACCTCCACCATGGACAGGCGCGCCTCAAACCGCTCGCTTTGGTTGGTGGTAAAGCGTGGCCAGTCTTGCGCGCCAGGGATGATGTCTGCGAGCTCGGCAAACATCTGGCAACCGTTGCACACCCCCAAACCGAAGGTGTCCGTTCGGCCAAAGAAAGCGGAAAACTGGTCGGAAAGCGAAGGATTGAAGGTGATGGAACGCGCCCAGCCGATTCCAGCACCCAGGGTGTCGCCGTAGCTAAAGCCACCGCAGGCCACGACGCCCTGAAAGTCCGCCAAGCGCGCACGCCCACTTTGCAGATCGGTCATGTGCACATCCAGCGCGTCAAAACCGGCCTCGGTGAAGGCGTAAGCCATTTCCACATGCGAGTTCACGCCCTGCTCGCGCAGCACCGCCACTTTGGGACGCGTTTGCAGAAATGCCGGAGCGCTGCAAAGTAGTTCATGCGCCATTGGCGGAATATGGGCGTGCAGCCCGGGATCGCTCCAGGCGTTGCTGGCGGCGTGTTCAGCGTCCGCGCAGGCGGGGTTGTCACGCAACTGGCAGATTTTCCAGCTCACGGCGTCCCACACTTGGTGCAGGTCACGAAGTGGTGCCGAGAAGATGGACTTGGCGTCGCGCCAGATTTGCAATTCGTCTTTGCCTGCGTCCACCGCGCTGCTGGCTGGACGGGTTTTGCCTATGCAATGACTGAACGCCGAAAGGTGGTGTGCGCGCAGGGTTTGCATCACTTCGCTTCGCTGCGCGGTGCGCACCTGCAGCACCACACCCAGCTCTTCATTGAACAGCGCCTGCAGTGTGCGTTCGTCGCGGCGGGCGCCCACCTGGGACGCCCAGTTCTTGCTGTCGCCCACATCCATGCGGCTGTCGGCAATGCCGTCGCCCTCGGTGACCAGCAGGTCCACATTGAGCGACACGCCCACGCGCCCCGCAAACGCCATCTCGGCCACAGTGGCCAGCAGCCCGCCGTCGCTGCGGTCGTGGTAGGCCAGCAGCATGCCGCGCGCGCGCAAGTCATTGACCGCATTGACCAAGTGAACCAGGTCTTGTGCGTGGTCCAGGTCGGGCGCGGCGTCACCCACCTGGTCCAGGGTCTGCGCCAGGACGCTGGAAGCCATGCGGTGTTGGCCGCGGCCCAGGTCGATGAGCACCAGCGTGCTGTCCTCGTTGCGGTCGAGTTGTGGTGTGAGGGTGCCACGCACATCGACCAGGGTGGCAAACGCGCTGACGATGAGGGACACCGGCGCACTCACTTTGCGCGGTCCGCCACCGGCGCTTGGCGGAGTCGTCCACTGGGTTCGCATGGACAGCGAATCCTTGCCCACTGGAATTGAGATGCCCAAGGCCGGGCACAGCTCCAGCGCCACCGCTTGGACGGCGGCGTACAGCGCAGCGTCTTCGCCGGGTTCGCCACAGGCGGCCATCCAGTTAGCCGACAACTTGACGCGGGGGAGTTCGATGGGCGCAGCCAGCAAATTGGTGATGGCTTCGGCCACTGCCATGCGGCCAGACGCGGGCGCGTCGAGCACGGCCAGCGGTGTGCGCTCGCCCATGGCCATGGCCTCGCCAGCAAAGCCAGCATAGTCGGCCAGGGTGACGGCGCAATCGGCCACCGGTACCTGCCAGGGGCCAACCATTTGGTCGCGGTGGGTCAGGCCGCCCACGGTGCGGTCGCCAATGGACACCAGAAAGCGCTTGGACGCCACCGTCGGGTGGGACAGCACGTCAATGACCGCTTTTTGCAGGTCCAAACCTCCGAGGTCCAAGGGCTTGAACTTGCGCGCCACCGATTGCACGTCTCGGTGCATCTTGGGCGGCTTGCCCAGCAGCACATCCATGGGCATTTGCACCGCAGCGTTTCGGGCCAACTCCGCAGGCGCCAGGCCATCGGCCTGCACGACCAGCAAATCACGCGCCTCGGTGGCCACACCCACCACCGCAAACGGGCAGCGCTCGCGCTCGCACAGGGCGCGAAACAGCTCCAGCGACTCCGGTGCAATCGCCAGCACATAGCGCTCCTGGCTCTCGTTGCACCAAATCTCTTTGGGCGCCATGCCGCTTTCTTCGAGCGGCACCGCCCGAAGGTCGAAACGGGCACCACGACCAGCGTCGTTGGTGAGCTCGGGGAAGGCGTTGGACAGGCCACCGGCACCCACGTCATGGATCGCAAGAATCGGGTTGCCCTGCCCCAGCAGCCAGCACTGGTTGATCACCTCTTGTGCACGCCGCTCTATCTCCGGGTTGCCGCGCTGCACCGAATCAAAGTCAAGCTCGGCCGCGTTGGCGCCGGTGGCCATGGAGCTGGCGGCGCTTCCTCCCATGCCGATGCGCATGCCCGGCCCGCCCAACTGGATGAGCAAGCTGCCCGCTGCAAAGGCGATTTTTTGGGTCTGGGTGGCGTCGATCACGCCCAAGCCGCCTGCGATCATGATGGGCTTGTGGTAGCCGCGCTGCACCGTGTCCACATCGCTGACAACCGTCTGTTCGTACTCGCGGAAGTACCCCAACAGGTTGGGGCGCCCAAACTCGTTGTTGAAAGCTGCTCCGCCCAAGGGGCCTTCGGTCATGATGTGCAGGGCGCTGGCGATGTGCTCGGGCTTGCCGCCCGGCGTATCCGCCCCGCCGCCCCAGAGTTTGGACACGGTGAAACCGGTCAACCCAGCCTTGGGCTTGGAACCACGACCGGTTGCGCCTTCGTCGCGGATCTCACCGCCAGCGCCGGTGGACGCGCCGGGAAAAGGCGAGATGGCTGTGGGGTGGTTATGGGTTTCCACCTTCATCAGGATGTGCTGGGTGGCCCGCTGCTTTTGGTAGCGCGGCACACCAATGGTGGCGCTTGGCGTTGCATTCGCTGCGCTGGCCATGAAACGCTCCACCACCGCACCCTCCATCACCGACGCATTGTCGGAGTACGCTACCAGCATGTGCTGGGGCGAAGTCTGGTGGGTGTGGCGGATCATTCCAAACAGACTGTGGTCTTGCGCCTCACCGTCGATGGTGAAGCGGGCATTGAAAATCTTGTGACGGCAGTGCTCGCTGTTAGCCTGCGCAAACATCATCAGCTCGACATCGGTGGGGTTGCGCCCCAGTCCCGTGAAGGCCGTCACCAGGTAGTCGATCTCGTCATTGGCCAGTGCCAGGCCAAACGCTGTGTTGGCGGCGACCAAAGCGGCGCGACCGCCGCCCAGCACATCGACGTGGTCCATGGGTGCGGCTTGCAGGCTCTGGAACAAGGCGGTGGCCTGTGCGCGCTCCAGCATGGCGCTCTCAGTCATGCGGTCGTGCAGCACATCGGCCATCTGGCGCAACGGCTCCGCGCCGAGCACTGGCTTGGAGAGCACGCCGCTCTTGATGCCTATGCGGTACTCCACCAAACGCTCGACCCGGCGCACAGCCAGGCCGCAATTTCGGGCGATGTCGGTGGCTTTGGAGGCCCAGGGCGACACCGTGCCAAAGCGTGGGCCTACGACGATGCACGCGCCCTCGACCGACCCGGCGTAGGGGTCCCCATAGGTCAACAGGGCCGCGAGCTTGGCCAAGAGTGCGGCGTCGGGTGCCGTTTCGGTGGCCACTAGGTGCACATAGCGGGCAGAGACGAAGTGGACCTTGTCGTGGATCGCTTGCAAACGTGGCAGAAGTTGCGCAACCCGAAAGCTGCTCAAGGCGTTTCCGCCCTCGAATGTCGATAGGTGCAAGGTCACTGTGCGGGCCTGGGGTGTGGGCTGGAAAGCCGCAAATTTTACCCGCCGCCCCAGTCGGAAACCCGATGGGATAATTGCAACCATGAGCATCACTTACAAAGACGCCCAGGGCATTGCAGGCATGCGCCTGGCCGGCAGGCTGGCCTCCGAGGTTCTGGATTACCTGACCCCCTTCGTCCAGCCCGGCGTGACCACCAATGCGCTGGACCGCCTCGCCCACGACTACATCACCCAGGTGCAACACGCCGTCCCGGCGCCCCTGAACTACACCGGCGGCGGCAACACGCCCTACCCCAAGTCGATTTGCACCTCGGTCAATCACCAGGTGTGCCACGGCATTCCCAATGACAAGCAGCTCAAAAAGGGCGACATCGTCAACATCGACATCACCGTCATCAAGGACAGCTGGCACGGCGACACCAGCCGCATGTTCTTCGTGGGTGAGCCTTCGATTGCCGCGCGGCGGCTGTGTGCGGTCACCTACGACGCGATGTGGCACGGCATCCAAATGGTCCGGCCCGGCGCGCATCTGGGTGACATTGGCGCTGCGATCCAGAAGTTTGCCGAGGGCCACGGTTTCAGCGTGGTGCGCGAGTTTTGCGGCCATGGCATCGGCCAGGTGTTCCACGAAGAGCCGCAGGTGCTGCACTACGGACGCCCGGGCACCCTGGAGAAGCTGGTTGAAGGGATGACCTTCACCATCGAGCCCATGATCAATGCGGGCAAAAAAGAGATCAAAGACGGCCCCGAGAAAGACGGCTGGACCATCGTCACTAAAGACCATTCGCTGTCGGCCCAGTGGGAGCACACGGTGCTGGTCACGCCCACCGGCTACGAGGTGCTGACCCTCTCTGCAGGCAGTCCTGCGACGCCAGCGTTTGTACCCCAGGCGGCCTGAGGCGCAATGACCGACATCGCCCTGCTGCGCTCGCAGTACCGCGCGCAAAAGAAGCAACTGCAAGAGGCGATGGTCGAGCGTGGCGCCTCGGGGCGCAGCATGCGTCTGGCGCTGCACCAGATGGCGCAGCTGGCCGACCGCACGCTGGTGCAGCTTTGGGAGTGGGCGGGGCTCCAAAACCCGTTTGCGTTGATGGCAGTGGGCGGATTCGGGCGCTGTGAGTTGTTTCCGCAATCCGATGTGGACGTGCTGGTGCTGCTGCCCGACGGCTATTCCCCCGAAGCAGACCCCGCACTGAAAGCGCGTTTGGAGCGCTTCATTGGCAATTGCTGGGACGTGGGGCTGGAGATCGGTTCGAGCGTGCGCACCGTGGGGGAATGCCTGAGCGAAGCGGCGCGCGACGTCACCATCCAGACCGCGCTGCTGGAGTCGCGCTGCGTGACCGGCAACGCCACGCTGGTGCGCGCATTCCAGAAGGCATTTTTCGCGGCCATGGACCCCCGGGCTTTCTTTGTGGCTAAGACGCTGGAGATGCAGCAGCGCCACACCAAGTTTGAAGACACGCCCTACGCGCTGGAACCCAACTGCAAAGAGTCGCCCGGCGGCCTGCGCGATCTGCAAGTGATTCTGTGGGTGGCCAAGGCAGCGGGTTATGGAAACAACTGGGCCGAACTCGCCAAAAACGGACTGGCCACCACCTTCGAGGTACGGCAAATCCAGCGCAACGAGTCGCTGCTCTTCCAAATCCGCGCGCGGCTGCACCTGCTGGCCAGACGCCGGGAGGACCGTCTGATTTTTGACCTGCAAAACGCGGTAGCCGAGTCCTTTGGCTACCAGTCCAGCGAAGCAGCTTCGGGCAAAAAAGGCTTTGTGCGCGCCAGCGAAGCGCTGATGAAGCGCTACTACTGGGCGGCCAAGGCGGTGAGCCAGCTCAACCAGATTTTGCTGATGAACATTGAGGAGCGGCTCAACCCCTCCACCCATGCGCCGCACCGCATCAACGAGCATTTCAACGACAAGGCCGGCGCCATCGACGTGGTCAGCGACGACCTGTACCGGCGCGAGCCCCACGCCATTTTGGAAACCTTTTTGGTCTACCAAACCACCGTGGGCGTCAAAGGCCTGTCGGCGCGGACCTTGCGCGCACTCTACAACGCGCGCGACCTGATGGATGCCAAGTTCCGCAGCGACCCGGTCAACCGCGCAACCTTCCGCAAGATCTTGATGCAACCCGAGGGCATCACCCACGCCATGCGGCTGATGAACCAAACCTCGGTGCTGGGGCGCTACCTCTGGGTGTTCAGACGCATCGTTGGCCAGATGCAGCATGACCTGTTCCATGTGTATACGGTGGACCAGCACATTCTGATGGTGCTGCGCAATGTGCGGCGCTTCTTCATCGTGGAGCACGCCCACGAGTACCCGTTTTGCTCACAGCTGGCTGCTGGTTGGGACAAGCCCTGGGTGCTCTACATTGCCGCACTCTTCCACGACATTGCCAAAGGTCGCGGGGGCGACCATTCCGAGTTGGGCACCACCGAAGCCCGGCGCTTTTGCAAGCAACACGGCATCAGCGTTGAAGACACCAAGCTCATCGAGTTTTTGGTGCACGAGCACCTGACCATGAGCCGCATTGCGCAAAAGTCTGATCTCAGCAACTCCACCGTGATCAGCGACTTTGCCAAGCGTGTGGGCAACGAGCGCTACCTGACCGCGCTGTACCTGCTGACCGTGGCCGACATTCGCGGCACCTCACCCAAGGTGTGGAACGCCTGGAAGGGCAAGCTACTCGAAGACCTGTACAAGTACACCACCCGCGCCTTGGGCGGCCGCGCCATCGACCCCGACACCGAGGTGGAAGCCCGCAAGCGCGAAGCCCTGGTGATGGTCGCGCTGTACGCCATGCCTTTTGAGGCGCACAAGGCGCTGTGGGACACGCTCGATGTGGGCTACTTCATGCGCCACGACGCCGCCGACATCGCCTGGCACACCAAGCAGCTCTCGCGCCACGTGCACACCACCGAGCCCATCGTGCGGGTGCGCCGCTCGCCGGTGGGCGAAGGCCTGCAGGTGCTGGTGTACGCCAAAGACCAGACCGATCTGTTCGCCCGCATTTGTGGCTACTTTGACCAGGGCGCCTACAGCATCCTGGATGCGCGCATCCACACCAGCAACACCGGCTACGCGCTCGACACCTTCCAGGTGATCACGCCTACTGACTTGGACGAGCACTTTCGCGAAATCACCGCGATGGTCGAAAGCGGCTTGGTCAGCGCAATTGCCAACGCTGGCGATTTGCCGCCGCCCAGCCGAGGCCGGGTGTCGCGTCGGGTCAAGAGTTTTCCGGTGGCGCCACGCGTCTCGCTGCGGCCCGACGAGAAGGCACAGCGCTGGCTTCTCAATGTGTCCGCCAGCGACCGCCTGGGCTTGCTGTACTCAATTGCGCGGGTGCTAGCGCGTCACAAGATCGAAGTGCAACTTGCCAAAGTGGTGACGCTGGGCGAGCGCGTGGAAGACACGTTCTTGATCCACGGCCCGCAACTCCAGCACAACCGGGCGCAAATCGAGATCGAAACCGAGTTGCTGGGCGCGCTGGCCTCGTAGACCCTCAGTCGTCCTGCGCGTCGGAGATGCCGGGAAACAGCACCTCGGTGAAGCCAAACTTGGTGAAGTCGCGCACCCGCATGGGGTACAGCGTGCCCCACAGGTGGTCGCATTCGTGCTGCACCACCCGGGCATGAAAACCGCTGACGCTGCGGTCGATGGGGTCACCAAACTGGTCGAAACCGGTGTAGCGGATGGCCGACCAGCGCGGCACCATGCCACGCAGCCCAGGCACCGACAGGCAGCCCTCCCAATCGCTGTCTTCCTCCTCACCCAAGGGCGTAATGCTTGGGTTGACGAGCACGGTAGGCGGCACCAGCGGCCGGTCGGGGTAGCGCGGGTTCGAGTCGCGGCTACCAAAAATCACCACCTGCAAGTCCACGCCAATCTGCGGCGCCGCCAAACCCGCGCCGTTGGCTGCGCGCATGGTGTCGAGCAAGTCGGTTACCAGCAGGTGCAGCGCGTCGGTGTCGAACGCAGTGACGGGTTGTGCGGTGCGCAAGAGGCGCGCGTCGCCCATTTTCAAAATTTCACGCACTGCCACGGGAACTCTCCTCTAGCAGCGCCAACAGGCCCGCCTCGTCGATAACGTTCACACCCAGCGCCTGCGCTTTGTCGAGCTTGCTGCCAGCATCCGCGCCGGCCACCACGTAGTGGGTCTTTTTGCTGACCGAACCCGAGACCTTGCCGCCCGCTGCCTCGATGCGGTCCTTGGCCTCGTCGCGGCCCAGCGTCGGCAAAGTGCCGGTCAGCACAAAGGTCTGGCCCGCCAAAGGTTTGGGCAGGTCGCTGGCGGCACTGCCCTCCTCCCACGTGAGGCCGCAGGCGCGCAATTGCTCCACCACCTCGCGGTTGTGGGCTTGGGCAAAAAAAGTGTGGATGCTCTGCGCAACGACCGGTCCGACATCGTTGACCTCCAGCAGCGCGGCTTCGTCGGCGTCCATCAGCGCGTCCAAGCGTCCGAAGTGGCGGGCCAGCTCCTTGGCCGTGGCCTCGCCCACGTGGCGAATCCCCAACCCGTAGATGAAACGCGCCAGCGTGGTGCGCTTGGACTTTTCCAGCGCATCCAGGATGTTCTGGGCCGACTTGTCGGCCATGCGCTCCAGTGCGGCTAGCGCGGTCAGGCCGAGCCGGTACAGGTCCGGCAAAGTGCGCACGATATGCGCGTCCACCAATTGCTCCACCAGTTTGTCGCCCAATCCTTCGATCTCGACGGCGCGGCGCTGCGCGAAATGCAGGATGGCCTGCTTGCGCTGGGCGGAGCAAAACAGGCCACCCGTACAGCGGTGGTCGGCTTCGCCCTCCTCGCGCACTGCGGTTGATCCGCAGACCGGGCAGACCAGCGGCATGGAAAACACGGCCACGTCGCCGAGTCGCTTGTCCGGCACCACGGCCACCACCTCGGGAATCACATCACCAGCGCGCCGCACAATCACGGTGTCGCCCACGCGCACATCTTTGCGCCGGGCCTCGTCCTCGTTGTGCAGGGTGGCGTTGGTGACGGTGACGCCGCCCACAAACACCGGCGCCAGCTTGGCCACGGGTGTGAGCTTGCCGGTGCGGCCCACTTGCACATCAATGGCTAACACCGTGGTGGTTTGCTCTTGCGCCGGGTACTTGTGCGCCACCGCCCAGCGCGGCTCGCGGGTGACAAAACCCAGGCGCTGCTGCAAGGCGATGCGGTTGACCTTGTAGACCACGCCATCAATGTCAAACGGGAGACTGTCGCGCTCAGACGCAATGCGCTGGTGGAACGCCACCAGCCCAGCCGCACCCTGCACCACAGCGGTGTGCGCCGCCACCGCAAAGCCCCAGGCTTTGAGCGCCTGCAACAGTTCCATATGAGTGTCAAACAGGCGGCCTGCCGTAGTGGACACCTCGCCTACACCGTAGGCAAAAAAACTCAAGGGCCGCTGCGCCGCAATGGCAGGATCGAGCTGACGCACCGCACCGGCGGCGGCGTTGCGCGGGTTGACAAAGGTTTTCTCCCCTTTGTCGCCGGCGGCGATGCGCGCGCGCTGGCGAGCGTTGAGCGCCTCGAAGTCGTCGCGCCGCATATACACCTCGCCGCGCACCTCCAACACCTCGGGCACGCCTTCGGGCAGCTTGAGCGGAATTTGGCCGATGGTGCGGATGTTCTGGGTGACGTCTTCCCCGTTTTCGCCATCGCCACGGGTGGCGGCCTGCACCAGCACACCACGCTGGTAACGCAGGTTAATGGCCAAGCCATCGAACTTGAGTTCGGCCACGTACTCCAGCGGCGCTGCGTCTTCGGAAAGTTCCAACTCACGCCGCACCCGGGCATCAAACGCTTGCGCGCCAGTGGACTCGGTGTCGGTCTCGGTGCGGATGCTGAGCATGGGCACCGCGTGGCGCACCGCCTGAAACTGGTCTAGCGGCTTTGCACCGACTCGCTGCGTGGGGGAGTCTGGCGTCAGCCATTCGGGGTGCTTGGCCTCCAGCGCCTGCAGTTCCTGAAACAGCTGGTCGTACTGCGCATCAGGGATCTCCGGCGCATCCAGCACGTAGTAGCGGTGCGCGTGGTAGTGCAGTTGCGCGTGCAGCGCGCGCAGGCGCTGCAAGGCAGCTTCGTCAAACGAAAGGTTCTGGGGCATGGCCGTAGCTCGGGCGCCAGCGTCAGGAAAACAGACGCCGCGCCAGCACGCTGCCCGCCGCCAAGTCGCGCTGCTCCATGGTGTTGTAGAGCGACTCCAGCTCCTGGCCAATCAGGTCCATGGTGCGCGCTTCCAGCGCCTGGCCGTCGTCGTCGGTGACCACACCGTCCATCTCGCGGGCCAGCGCAAATGCGGCGTCGCGCATGCGCACAAAGGGTTGCTCGTTGCGGTCCACGTGCGCCACATCCAGGTGCAAGCCCAGCTCGCGGATGGCGGACTGCTCGGGGTCTTCGGCCAAAGCCGCCTGCGAGTCGAAAGCCAGCACCAGCACGGGTGCGAGCCCTTCCACGCTGGCGGGCAGCACCATGCGCCCCGGCACCGCGCCGGGCACAAAACCCAACCTGGCCGCGCATTGGTGCACGTAGCCGGGGCTCCAGGATGCGCTCTTGGCGCGGATGGTGAAGCCAAGCTGCGCATCGTGCGCACTGGCAAATTGGTCGAGCTCGCGGGCGCGGGCTACTTCGTCGCGCATTTCCGGGAACTCCGGCGTGGCGTTGAGGGCGTCTGCAAACGATTGGGTCTTGACGACAAACTCGGAGTACTCGATTTCATTGAGCGCACCCGAGCGGTTGGCCAATTGCACCCCCGCTTGAAAACCGCCGTAGCGCTGCCCGGCGGCCAGTGGCTCCCACACCTGGGACGACAGGTTGTAGCCTTCGATGGCATAAGGCTTGGTGCCGGCTCGGCGGGTGGCAGGCGATGCGGCGATGGCGGCGTCTCCGGAGACCACCGGGCTTGCCGGGTCCAGCGCCACGGTGGCAATGACATCGATCAGCGGGTCCAGCGAGGTTTTGCGCAAGGTGGTCGGACGGGGCAAATCAGGGGCGGCCAGGTCGGTGTCGTCGAGTATGGGCTCCTGAGGCTCTGGCGCGGTGTCCCGCTGCTCGGGCGCAGGCTGCGCGCGGCGTGGCGCGTTCTTGCGGGCCGTCCAGGTGCTGTGGGCCACCAAAGCGGCCAGCACCAAGCCGCCCAACACCGCCAAACCGATTTGCAGGTTACTCATCATGGAGGTTCATGCCGAAGTGGCCATTGTGATTGCGGAGTCCATGTCCACGGCCACGATGCGGGAAACGCCCTGCTCTTGCATGGTCACGCCGATAAGCTGCTCGGCCATTTCCATGGCGATCTTGTTGTGGCTGATGAAAAGAAACTGCGTCTCTTTGCTCATGCTGGTCACCAGCTTGGCATAGCGCTCGGTGTTGGCATCGTCCAGCGGGGCGTCCACTTCGTCCAACAGGCAAAACGGGGCGGGGTTGAGCTGGAAGATGGCAAACACCAGCGCAATCGCGGTCAAAGCCTTTTCTCCGCCGGAGAGCAGATGGATGGTCTGGTTCTTCTTGCCCGGCGGCTGGGCAATCACCTGCACGCCGGAGTCCAAAATTTCGTCGCCGGTCATGACCAAACGCGCATTGCCGCCCCCAAACAGCTCGGGGAACATGCGCCCGAAGTGTCCATTGACTTGGTTGAAAGTTTCCGACAGCAACGTGCGTGTCTCGGCGTCGATCTTGCGGATGGCGTCTTCCAGGGTGTTCATCGCATCACGCAAATCTTGGCTTTGCGCATCCAAAAAGGCCTTGCGCTGTTGGGCGGCAGCCAGCTCGTCCAAGGCCGCCAAGTTGACCGCGCCCAGGGCCGCAATCTCACGGTGCAAGCGGTCGATCTCGCTTTGCAGACCTTGCAGGCGCACGCCGCCTTCCTGGATGCTCTTTTCAAGCGCCGTCAGGTCAGCCTGCGCCTCGCTAAGCTGGGCTTGCATTTGCTCGAAGCCCAGGCGTGCAGCCTGCTCCTTGAGCTGGAACTCGGTGATGCGCTGGCGCAGCGGTTCAAGTTCGCGCTCGAGTTGCATGCGGCGCTCTTCGCTGCTGCGCAGTTTGGCGGTGAGGTCGTCGTACTCGCTGCGGCGTTCGCCCAAGGTTTTCTCGCAGGCCAGCTTTTGCGCCAGCGCGTTTTGTAGCCCGGCTTGGGCCACCGCGTCGGTCAGGCCGCCCAGTTCCTCGCGGGCACGTGCCTCGTCCCGCGCAATCGTCTGCGCCTGGGTTCCCGCAGTTTCCACCGACCGCAGCAACTCCGCCTGGCGCGACTGCAGGCTGCGCTGGGCAAACTGAGCTTCTTGCGCCTGGCGTTCTACGCTGCGCTGTTGCTCTAAACACTGGGCCAGCACACGCTGCGCCTGCAGCACGCGGTCTTCCAGTTCAGCGTGGCGCTCTTGGGCTTCGCCTAAGGCGATGTCCAGCGACTCAAACTGCTCTTGTGCCAATGCGCGGCGTTCTTGCAGCGACTCCAACTGGGCCATCACTTCGGCCAGATCAATGTCAAGTTGCTGGCTGCGGCTGCGGGCCTGCTCCGCCTGTTGCGTTAGCCGCAGGACTTCCACTTGCGCGGCGTGGTGGTTTGCCTGGGCCTCGGTTGCCGCACGCCGTACCTCGACCAGTCGCTGCATAGCGTCGGCGTATGCGCTCTCGGAGCGCGCCAGCGCCATGCGCGATTCCTCGGCAATGATTTGCTGCGCCCGCAATTGCTTGTCCAGGCTCTCAATCTCTTGCGCGCGCGCCAGCAAGCCAGCCTGCTCTGAGTCTGGGGCATAGAAACCTACGGCGTGGGCGCTTACGGTATGGCCCGTTTTCAGGTAGATGGTTTCACCCGGCTGCAACTGATTGCGCTGAGCCAGTGCGTCTTCCATACTGGGCGCGGTCAGGCACCCATGCAGCCAGTCGGCGAAGATGGCGCGTTGGCTCGCGTCATTCAATCGCAGCAAGTCGACCAAGCGCGGCAGCGTGCTGCTGGGCTCTGGCTTGCGGGCCTGTGGGGGGCTGTAAAAAGCCAGCTTGGCCGGTGGGGTGTCGTTGGCGAACGCGCGCACCATGTCCAAGCGCGACACCTCCAACGCCGCGAGGCGCTCGCGCAGCGCGCTCTCCAAGGCGTTTTCCCAGCCCTGCTCAATGTGCACGCGGCTCCACAGTCCCTGCAAATGGTCCAAGCCATGGCGCGCCAGCCAGGGTTGCAGCTTGCCGTCAGTTTTCACCCGCTCCTGCAAGGCCTTAAGGGCCTCGAGCCGCGCTGACAAATCCGCTTGGTGCGCCGATGCGCTGTTGGCGGATTGCTGGCTCTCACGGCGCTGGGTATCGCGCGCGCCCAGCGCCTCTTGCAAGGTGTCGACCTGCGCCTGTGCCTGCTGCGCTGCCTGCTGCAGCGCGTCGCACTGAGCCTGCTGGTCATGCAAGCGGGAGTCATCCGCCACCACCAGGACGCTGCGGTCGGCACTGAGGCGCTCGCAGCGCAGCTGGTGGCCGCGGCTTTGCTCTTCGATGCTGCGCTGCTCGGCGGCCAGCACCTGCAGCTGCTGCTGAATCTGTACCACCGCCGTGCGCTGGCTATCGGCCTGCGCCTGTGCCTGGCGCAGCGCGGCCTCCAGGTCTGGAATTTGCTGGGCGTGCTCTTCAAGCTGCGCGGCCAACACCTCGGCTTGGGTGTCGCCGCTGAGTGCGACTTCTTCAAGCCGACCGAGCTCCCCCTGGGCCTCCTCAGCCCGGGCCGCCCACAGTGTGGCCTGCTCGTGCAAAGTCACAAGCCTTTGCTCCACCCGGGCGCGGCCCTCCACCACGAAACGAATCTCCGTCTCCAGTCGACCGACATCGGTACTGGCCTCGTAGAGCTTGCCCTGCGCCTGGTTGACCAGGTCGCCTGCTGCGTAGTGCGACTGGCGCACCGTCTCCAGGTGCGCTTCAAGTTGGCGCAGGTCCGCCATGCGAGCCTCTAGCGCAGTTGCCGCAGCTTGACCCTCGGCCTGGATACGCGACTGCTCGGCCTGCGCCTCAGCGCGCCTGAGGAACCACAGCTGGTGCTGTTTGAGGTTGGCGTCCGACTGCAGCCGGTGGTAGGTCTGAGCGACCTCGGCTTGTTTGCTGAGCTTGTCGAGATTTGCGTTGAGCTCGCGCAGGATGTCTTCTACGCGGGTAAGGTTTTCGCGGGTGTCAGACAGTCGGCTCTCGGTTTCGCGGCGGCGCTCTTTGTACTTGGAGACGCCCGCGGCCTCCTCAAGAAACAGGCGCAACTCTTCCGGCTTGGACTCGATGATGCGGCTGATGGTGCCCTGTCCGATGATCGCGTAGGCGCGCGGCCCCAAGCCTGTTCCCAGGAAGACATCTTGCACATCGCGCCGGCGCACAGGCAGGTTGTTGATGAAGTAGCTCGATCCACCGTCGCGCGTGAGCACCCGCTTGACTGCGATCTCGCCAAACTGGCCCCACTGGCCGCCAGCGCGGTGGTCAGCATTGTCAAACACCAACTCCACGCTGGCACGGCTGGCGGCCTTGCGGTGGTTGGTGCCATTGAAAATGACGTCCTGCATGGACTCGCCGCGCAGCTCGCTGGCCCGGCTTTCACCCAATACCCAGCGCACTGCATCCATGATGTTGGACTTACCGCAGCCGTTGGGACCCACCACACCCACCAGCTGCCCGGGGAGCATGAAATTCGTGGGTTCTACAAACGACTTGAAACCGGCAAGCTTGATGGAGTTGAGGCGCACGTGACAGGGAGGCTTGGCCTGAGCAATGGATTTCGTGAAAGCCGCCAGCGGGTGCGGCCAGCGCGCAATGATAGCCTGCAGCGCTGGGCCATAATTCCGGCCCATGAACCCCCGTTTGGCCCTTCTACAGGCCTACCCTTTTGAGCGGCTGCGCAAGCTCTTTGCCGGCGTCACGCCCAACCCGGCCTACACACCCATTAGCCTGGGCATCGGCGAACCCAGACACCCCACGCCCCAGTGCATCAAGCAAGCCTACTGCGACGCGATTGCGCAGACCGAAGGTCTCTCCAGCTACCCAGGCACAGCAGGCGAGCCACGCTTGCGACAAGCCATTGCATCCTGGATTGGGCGGCGCTACGGCGTACAACTGAACGCTGACACCCAAGTTTTGCCCGTGAATGGCTCACGCGAAGCCTTGTTCGCTATCGCCCAGACCGTGGTTGACCCTGCGCCGTCGGCCCAGGTTGCACCGCTGGTGGTCTGCCCCAACCCGTTCTACCAAATCTACGAAGGTGCCGCCCTGCTGGCTGGCGCCCAACCGCACTTCGTGCCGCCCATGGCCGCACGCAATTTCGCACCCGACTGGGACAGCGTGGGCCAGCCAGTGTGGGAGCGCACCCAGCTGTTGTTTGTTTGCTCGCCGGGCAACCCGGCGGGCGCTGTGATGCCGTTGTCCGAATGGGAGCGGCTGTTTGCCCTGAGTGACCGCTACGGATTCGTGATTGCGTCGGACGAGTGCTACAGCGAGATTTACTTCCGCCAGGATCCTCCGCTGGGCGGACTGGAAGCGGCCCAGCGCCTGGGGCGCAGCGATTTCAAGCATCTGGTGGTCTTTAGCAGCCTGTCCAAGCGCAGCAATGTGCCGGGCATGCGCAGCGGGTTCTGCGCGGGCGATGCCAGTCTGGTAGCGCGCTTTTTGCTTTACCGCACCTACCACGGCAGCGCGATGAGCCCAGTGGTGCAGGCCGCCAGCGTGGCTGCCTGGAACGACGAATCGCATGTGGTCGACAACCGCGCACAGTACCGGGTCAAGTTTGAGCAGGTCACGCCGCTGCTGGCAAATGTGCTGGATGTGGCGCTGCCCGACGCCGGTTTCTACCTCTGGGCCCGGGTTGCCGGTAGCGACACCGACTTCGCGCGCGATCTGCTCGCTCTTTACAATGTCACGGTTCTGCCCGGCAGCTACCTCGCGCGCGATACCGACGCCGGCAACCCCGGGTCAGGCCGCATCCGCATGGCGCTGGTGGCACCCGCCGACGAGTGCCTGGAAGCCGCGCGGCGCATCGTCGAGTTTGTGCAATCCCGATAACCCCATCCGAAAAAGACAAGACACCATGACACAGCAACTCCAAGCCATCATCGACGCCGCCTGGGACGACCGCGCCAACCTCTCCATGCAGTCCGCCTCGGCCGAACTCAAGGACGCAGTCGAGCACGTCATTGCATCGCTCAACTCTGGCAAGCTGCGCGTTGCCACCCGCGAAAGTGTGGGCCAGTGGACCACGCACCAGTGGATCAAAAAAGCGGTGCTGCTGAGCTTTCGCCTCAAAGACAACACGGTGGTGCGGGCGGGCGATTTGGGCTTCTATGACAAGGTGCAAACCAAGTTCGCCCACCTCGACGAAGACGCCATGAAAGCCACCGGTGTGCGCGTGGTGCCACCGGCTGTGGCCCGGCGCGGCAGCTACCTGGCCAAAGGCGTGATCCTCATGCCCTCCTACGTCAACATCGGCGCCTATGTGGATGAGGCCACCATGGTCGACACCTGGGCTACCGTAGGCTCTTGCGCCCAGATCGGCAAAAACGTGCACTTAAGCGGCGGTGTTGGTATCGGTGGTGTGCTGGAACCGGTGCAGGCCAACCCGACCATCATCGAGGACAACTGCTTCATCGGCGCGCGCTCCGAGGTGGTGGAAGGCGTCATCGTCGAAGAGAATTCGGTCATCTCCATGGGCGTGTACATCGGCCAGAGCACCAAGATTTACGACCGCGCCACCGGCGCCGTGACCTACGGCCGCATTCCTGCGGGCTCGGTGGTGGTATCAGGCAACCTGCCCAGCGCCGACGGCAAGTACAGCCTGTACTGCGCCGTCATCGTCAAGCGCGTCGACGCCCAAACCCGTGCCAAGACCTCGCTCAACGACTTGTTGCGCGACTGAGCCGACCACCCCAAGCACCCTACTCCCGCCGCGATCGCCATGTCACCCGCCCCCGCGTCCGGCACCATGGAGCGCATCCTGCGCTTGATGGCAGAGAAGAACGCATCGGACGTGTACCTTTCCGCCCACGCGCCGGCGCTGATGAAAATCAATGGGCTGTGCGTGCCCATCAACAGCCAGGTCTTGCCGCCCGACGCGCCGCGCGATCTGCTGGCAGAGGTGCTGCAGCCGGAAAAACTGGCGCTACTCGACCAAGTTGGCGAGCTCAATATTGGTTTCCCCGTAGCGGGCGTGGGACGTTTTCGCCTCAGCGCCATGCGGCAACGTGGCTCGATTGCGGCGGTAATCCGCTACATCGCAGTGGAAGTGCCGCCTTTGTCGGAGCTGTCCGTTCCGCCAGTTCTAGGCGAGCTCATCATGGAGCGGCGTGGTTTGATTCTGATGGTGGGTTCCACCGGCTCCGGCAAAAGCACCACCTTGGCGTCCATGCTTGATTTGCGCAACGCCCGTGTGGCCGGGCACATCTTGACCCTGGAAGATCCCATCGAGTTCTTGTTCAAGAACAAAAAGTCCATCGTCAACCAGCGCGAGATCGGCACCGACACCGAGTCGCTGGAGGTGGCGCTCAAGAATGCATTGCGCCAGTCGCCCGACGTCATTTTTATTGGCGAAATTCGCGATCAACAGACCATGTCCGCCGCCATCGCCTATGCGCAGTCCGGCCACCTGTGCCTGGCGACCATGCATGCGAACAACAGCCACCAGGCGCTCAACCGTATCCTGAGCTTTTACCCAACACAGGTGCGCGAGACCTTGCTGGGTGACCTCGCCGCCGCGCTCAAAGTGGTGGTCTCGCAGCGCCTGCTGCGCACTGTGCAGGGCGTGCTCACGCCGGCGGTCGAGATTCTGCTCAACACCAAACTCGTGGCCGACCTGATTGCGCAAGGCGACTTTTTTGGACTCAAGGAGTCGCTGGAGCAGTCCATGGCCGAAGGCTCGCAGTCGTTTGAACAGGACATTGCCCGGCTGATCCGCGAGGGCGTGGTGGACCGCAAGGAGGGTCTCGCCCACGCCGACTCGCCCACCAATTTGATGTGGCGGCTGCAAAACGACTTTGGCCAAAGCACCAAGCCACCGGCGCCACCCCAGGCAGAAGAGCCAGAAGTGGCTTTCACCGAGATCACCTTGGACATCAAGCAGTGACGCCAGACACCCTTGCACTGACCGAGCAGCTCGTGTCCCAGGCCTCGGTCACACCGGACGATGGCGGCTGCCAGGCGCTTCTCATCCAGCATCTGGAGCCACTGGGCTTTGTGAGCGAAACCATCGACAGCGGGCCCGACGACTTCCGCGTGCACAACCTGTGGGCCTTGCGGCCCGCACGGTCCGGCGCAAAAACCTTGGTGTTTGCCGGCCACACCGATGTGGTACCCACCGGCCCGCTGGACCAATGGCAGTCTCCGCCCTTTGTGCCCACCCACCGCGACGGCCACTTGTACGGCCGCGGCACCAGCGACATGAAGACCTCGCTCGCTGCGTTTGTGGTGGCCACGCGGGAGTTTCTTGCGGCGCAGCCGCAGAGCCGGCTCGGAATTGGTTTCCTGCTGACCAGCGACGAGGAAGGCCCAGCCAAGGACGGCACCGTGGTCGTTTGCCGCATGCTCCAGGCGCGAGCGCAGGCGGTGGACTACTGCATCGTGGGCGAGCCCACTTCGGTGGAGCGCACCGGCGACATGATCAAAAACGGGCGTCGCGGCACCATGGGCGGCAAGCTCACGGTGAAAGGCGTGCAAGGGCATATCGCGTATCCGCATCTCGCCAAAAACCCCATCCACCTGGCGGCACCGGCCTTGGCCGAACTCACTGGCGTGGTCTGGGACCAAGGCAATGCGTTTTTCCCACCCACCACCTGGCAGATCAGCAACATTCACGGTGGCACGGGCGCAAGCAATGTCATTCCAGGCACGGTGGTGGTCGATTTCAACTTTCGTTTTTCCACCGAGTCCACCCCAGAGTCCCTGCAAAGCCGCCTGACCGAGGTGCTGGACCGACATGGTCTGGATTACGACATTGCTTGGACCGTGGGCGGCTTGCCGTTTCTCACACCGCCAGGCGTTTTGGTGGACGCGGTGCGCAGCGCGATCTTGGCCGAAACCGGCCTGGAGACCCAGCTCTCGACCACCGGCGGGACCAGCGATGGCCGCTTCATTGCGCAAATCTGTCCCCAGGTGGTTGAGCTGGGGCCGCCCAACGCCACCATCCACAAGCTCAACGAGTGTGTGGCGCTCGCCGACATCGAGCCGCTGAAAAACATTTACCGCCGGGTCTTGGAAAACCTCGAAGCGCAGGCGCGCGCATGAAGCTGCACGAACAGGTGCACGCGGTGGCCCAGGCGCTGACCGCGACAAACCTTGCGTTCGGCCATGGCACCACCAGTGCGCATGACGAGGCCGCATGGCTGGTACTGTGGTCCTTGGGTTTGCCACTGGACACGCCCTTGGACGCTGGATATGCGCTGGCCGAGATGGATCTCTCCGACGCGCAGCGCGAGCGCGTAGCGGACCTGCTGACCCAGCGCATCACGCTGCGCAAACCCTTGGCCTACCTGACCGGCGAAGCCTGGCTGCAGGGCTTTGGTTTCTATGTGGACGAGCGGGTCATCATCCCGCGCTCGTTGATTGCCGAGCTGCTCGTGGGCGGTGGGTTGGATTACTGGCTGCAAGCGTCCACCCACACGGTGCTGGACCTGTGCACCGGCAACGCCAGCTTGGCCATCATTGCGGCCTCGGTATACCCAGAGGTGGTGGTGGATGCGGCAGATATCTCGCAAGACGCATTGGATGTGGCCAGCATCAATGTGCAGCGGCACGGGCTGAAAGAACGCATCCGGCTGCTGCAATCCGACGGCTTAACCAACCTGCCCGGTGGCTACGACCTTATTGTTTGCAACCCGCCCTACGTCAATGCCCACAGCATGGCCGCCCTGCCCCCGGAGTACCAGCACGAGCCACGGATTGCGCTGGACGGCAACGCCCAGGGTGGCAGCGATGGCATGGACTTTGTGCGCACTTTGCTGCGCGATGCGCCGCACCACATGAACCCGGGGGCGGTGCTGGTGCTGGAAATCGGCAACGAACGTCCCTACTTTGAGGCCGCATTTCCCAGCTTGGATGCGGTCTGGCTGGAAACCAGCGCAGGCGAAGACCAGGTCTTGTTGCTAACGCGCGAAGCACTGTTGCCATGATCACCTTAAAAAACGTCACACTGCGCCGCAGCGCCAAGGTGCTGCTCGACGGCGCCTCCATGACCCTGAACCCGGGCGAAAAAGTGGGTCTGGTGGGGCGCAACGGCGCGGGTAAATCGTCGCTGTTTGCCCTGCTCAATGGCAGCTTGCACGAGGATGCAGGCGAATGCTACGTACCGCCGCAATGGCGCATGGGTCAGGTGGCGCAGGACATGCCGGAGACCGAGCAAAGTGCCACCGAATTCGTGCTCGAAGGCGACACCACGCTGGTGGCCGCACGGGCCGAAGTCACTGCCGCCGAAGCCACTGACGACTACGACCGCATGGCCCACGCCTACATGGCGCTGCAAGACGCTGGCGAGCACGATGCCGCAGCACGCGCGCAGGCGCTCATTTTGGGACTGGGCTTCAAGACCATCGAATTGGCGCGGCCGGTGAATAGCTTCTCGGGCGGCTGGCGCATGCGCTTGCAACTGGCGCGCGCGCTGATGTGCCCGTCTGACCTGCTGCTGCTGGACGAACCCACCAACCACCTCGACTTGGACGCGCTGGTCTGGCTGGAGGCCTGGCTCAAGCGCTATGAGGGCACGCTGATTGTGATCAGCCACGACCGAGAATTTCTCGATGCGGTGACGCAAGTCACCCTGCACATGGACAGCGCCAAACTGGTGCGCTACGGCGGCAACTACAGCAAGTTCGAGGACATGCGCGCCGAGCAAATGGAGCTGCAGCAAAACGCCTACGCCAAGCAGCAGGACAAAATCGCACACCTGCAAAAGTTCATCGCCCGCTTCAAGGCCAAGGCGAGCAAGGCCAAGCAGGCGCAAAGCCGGGTCAAGGCGCTGGACCGCATGGAGAAGCTTGCACCGCTGCTCTCCGAGGCGGATTTCAGTTTCGAATTCAAAGAGCCAGCCAATTTGCCCAACCCCATGCTGTCCATGCAGGGCGCCAGCTTTGGCTACCCGCCGCCCGAGGACGCAGCTCTGGGCACACCCCCCGTGGTCATCGTTCGCAATGTGAGCCGCTCGGTGCTGGCGGGCCAGCGCATTGGCATTCTGGGCGCCAACGGACAAGGCAAGTCCACCGTCGTAAAGACCATTGCACGCGCTCTGGCGGTCCAGGGCGGCGAGATCACCGAGGGCAAGGGCCTCAACATTGGTTACTTCGCGCAGCAGGAGCTTGACGTGCTGCGACCGCAAGACAACCCGCTGGAGCACATGATCGGGCTGGTGCGGCAACTCACCGCGCTTGGCAAGCTGCAAGGCCAAGCCACCCGCGAGCAGGACTTGCGCAGCTTCTTGGGCACCTTCAACTTCAATGGCGACATGGTCAAGCAGACCGTTGGCAGCATGAGCGGCGGGGAAAAGGCGCGCTTGGTGCTGTGCATGATCGTCTGGCAGCGCCCTAACCTGCTGCTGCTGGACGAGCCCACCAACCACCTCGACTTGGCCACGCGGGAAGCGCTGGGCATGGCGCTCAATGAGTTCGAAGGCACGGTGATGCTGGTCAGCCACGACCGCGCGCTGCTGCGCTCGGTCTGCGACGAGTTTTGGATGGTGTCACGCGGTGGCGTAGCACCTTTTGATGGGGACCTTGACGACTACCAGCGCTACCTGCTCGACGAGGCCAAGCGCCAGCGCGAAGCCGCGCGGGACGAAGCCAAGGTGGCGAGCAAAAGTGAGGTGCGCGCGGCAGCTGTGCAAACCACGCCAGCAAGCGCCAACGCAGGGGCGGTGGCCGCCCAGAGCGCTTCGAGCGCGAAAGGTTCGACCCACGCCGCCGGACCGGTCGGCGCACCGTCGTCAGAGCAGCGCAAGCGCTGGCAAAAAGAGTTGCAGTCGGTGGAGGCACGCATCCACGTGCTGCAGGAGGAGGCCGCCACCATCGAAACCCGTCTGGCCGCCCTGCCCAACCCTGCCGATATCGCCGAGCTGGCCAAACGCCTGCACACGCTTAACAGCGAACGTGAGCAACTGGAAGAGCGCTGGCTGGAACTCAGCGTGGTGGCGGAGGATGCGACCGCGCGTTAGGGGGTGTCGTCCCGGTCGGTGCCATGCCAAACGCTGCTGCGCACCCTGGCGGTTGCTTGCCTGGAATCCTCTCCTTATTCACCCGCACCAGAGGGTGTACCCCGCAGACCGAATTGGTGCCAAGCCCGGCGCAGCTGGGTGTCTGAACTGAAGCCCGCCATCTCTGCGGCCTGCGTCACGGTGCTGCCGCTGCGCAGCGCATGCTGGGCTAGCGTCAGCCGGATTTGCCGCAGATAGGTCAAGGGTGCGACGCACGCATGCTCTGCAAACAAGCGGTTCAAGTGGCGCGGCGAGGTGTGGGCGATGGAAGCCATGGCTGCAAGGTCCCAGCCGTGGGTGGGGGTATGGCTGATTGCGTCCTGCACACGGTGTACTGCTGGGTGCAGGTGGTTACGGTGGGCCAAAAAGGGCGACAGCTGCGGGTCCTGTGGCCCGCGGCGCATCGGTAGTACGAGGGTGTGCGCCACCTCGGCCGCCGCCGCTGCGCCACACACTTCGCTGATGCGCTGCAGTACCAGATCCACCCCGGTGGTCACACCGGCGCTGCTGAAAATCGGCCCATCTTCCACAAACACCCGGTTGCCCACCACGTGGCAACCAGGCGCTGCGCTTTGCAATTCGTCCAGGTGCTGGTGGTGCGTGGTTGCGCGCCGCCCATGGAGCAGGCCCGCGTGGGCCGCAATCACGGCGCCGGTACACACCGTCAGCAGTTCCAACACGCCGCGCTGTAGCCGGAGCTTTTCCAGCCAGCGCAGGCACGCTTGCGTCGCGCTGTTGTGCACATCGATGCGCTTTCCAGGCTGGCCCAGCAACACGATCCACGTGGGACGCTCGAACACCTTCGGCAAGGGCTCCACACCCGCCAGGGTCACGCCGACCGAGCTCGACGCTTCGCCCACGGGCCCGACATAACGCAGGCGAAACGGTTCGGCGCTACCCAGCTCAGACATGGTCTGGTTGGCAACGCGCAGGGCCTCGGCAGGCCCCGCCCAATCCAGCACCAAGCTATCGGGCAATAGCACGAACAACACCTCCCAGCGCAGCTCGGGCGCAGCGCGCAACGCAGCGCTCAGTTGCGTGTCCATGCAAAGTCCATTTGCCGTGCGGTGCGCACAGCCAGCGTCTCGCCGCCCAAGCGCTGCACCAGGTGCAGGCCCATGTCGATGCCCGCACTGATGCCAGCTGACGTGACAACTGCCCCTTCATCGACCCAGCGCACTCCGGTTTGCACCTGCAGTTGGGGAAACTGGGCGCGCAAGTCGGCCACATCTTCCCAGTGGGTGGTGACCTTTTCATCGCAAAGCACGCCGCTGGCCGCCAGCAGAAAGGCGCCCGTGCACACCGACGCAGTGATGCGTGCCCGCCCGGCGCTTTGGCGTATCCAATGCAGGGTTGCCTCGCTTTGCATCGCCTCGCTGACCACGCCGCCTGGAATGAGCAGCACATCGATGTCGTCTGCTGGTTGATCAAAGGTGGCGTCTGGCACAACGCGCAGACCAGCACGCGCCGTCACCGGACCGTCGCCCTGCGCCACACAACGCACCGCGCACCACGGCGCGGTGCCCGGGTGCAAGCGCTGGTGCATGCGCGATGCGGTGGTAAACACTTCAAAGGGCCCGGCAAAGTCCAGCGCCTCCATCCCGTCGAAGGCCAACAGGGTGATGTGCTTGACGGTCATGCTGCCAGGGCCTGCTGCACCGTGCACACCCTGGCAAAACGCTGGTGCAGCACGGTGGCCGTTCGCGACTTGATGTCTGCCGCACGGAGGGTCGTGCCGTCCGGCTGGATCATGTCAAACGTCAAGGTAGCGTCTACAACGAAGTCCACCTCCCAACCCAGGTCCGAGGCGTGGCGGGTGGTGGTTTCGCAGCATTGCTCGGTACGGATGCCGCTGACGATGATCTTGCGCATGTGGTTTTCTGTCAGCCACACCTGCAAGTCGGTACCCACCAGGGCGCTGTGGCGGCTCTTGACGAAGGTCGCCGCGGCACGAAACTGGACCAAGCCCGCCAAGGGTTGCAGGCCCCCAGACGCTTCTGAAAACGGGTTGGCAACTTCGTTGGCGCCCTGGCTGTGAACAATGCGAACGATCTGCATACCTTGCGCCTTGGCTCCATCCACCAGCGCGTTCTGATGAGTGAGGTACTGGGCGGCCAGCGCGGCGTTCCAGTCGGTACGTTGGCGAAAAGACTCTTGCGCGTCGATCACAAAAAGACAGGTGTGCATGTCGTACTCCTTGGGTCGCTTGCTCAGTAGACCCCTATTTTTCCCCTAATGGCGACATGGGTCCACGCGCAAAGCGACAAGCGTCGATCATTTTCAGACAAATAGAAGATGGACGAGTCGGGCAAACTGACCACCCCGATGTGGCGTAGCGAGAACCTGTCTAAGACGCGCAGCCGCGCACTGCCTTCGCCGCTACGCCATCGCCAAGGCGATGGGGCCAACAAAAAAGCCGCTCACGCAGCGCGCGAACGGCTTGGTTTAGGTCTTGGGTGGCGTACTGAACGCCACCGCAAACCCAAGTGATGAAGGCTCCGAGGCTTAGGCAGTCTCTCCGTACACCGATACGGTGATCTCGACCACCACATCGGTGTGCAAGGCCACGCTCACGGTGCTGTCGCCAATCGTTTTGATCGGGCCGTTGGGCATACGCACCTGGGCTTTGGCCACCTTATAGCCGGTACGCACCAACTCTTCGGAAATGTCCGAGTTGGTGACCGAACCAAACAGACGGCCATCCACGCCAGCCTTTTGGGTCAGCTTGAGCGTGGTACCTGCGAGCTTCTCGCCCAGGCCTTGGGCCTCGGCCAACTTGGCAGCGGCTACCTTTTCGAGCTCGGCGCGCTTGGCTTCGAACTCGGCCTTGGCGGCTTCGGTCGCACGGCGTGCGCGGCCGGTGGGAATCAAAAAGTTACGGGCATAGCCGTCTTTGACCTTGACGATTTCGCCGAGGTTGCCGAGGTTGACTACTTTGTCGAGCAGAATGATTTGCATGGCTCGGCTCCTTAGATCTTGTGTTGGTCGCTGTAAGGCAACATCGCCAGGAAGCGAGCGCGCTTGATCGCGGTGTTGAGCTGGCGCTGGAAAATGGCGCGGGTGCCGGTCAGACGTGCCGGGATGATCTTGCCGTTTTCCGCAATGAAATCGCGCAAGGTGTCGATGTCTTTGTAGTCAATCTCTTCCACACCGGTGACGGTGAAGCGGCAAAAGCGCTTGCGCTTGAACAGCAGGGATTGGGTATTGCGCTTGGGGCGCTTGTCTTTGTTGAAGCGTTTTGGTCCGGGCATCATGGACTCCTAAAAAAGTCTTAAAAAAAATCTTGAATATTCAAAACCACCGATTTACCTTGCCGCGCGTTGCTCAAAAAACCACTGAATTTCCAGTGACTGCCGACAGCCTGCTTAGCAAGCCGCTCTGCCAGCACACCGAAAGCCAGCGCTTTGAGGGCCACCTTCACGGTTCTGGGATTGCCACCGTCCATTTGCTGTGACTCGTGCTCGAGTCGCAAGGTCAGCGCCGGCAATCCGGAGGGCGTATACCGCAGAGGTTCGACCTCGGCGATACAGGCACTTAGAACACAGGTGTTGGTGTGCACTCCAAGCGAGGCGGCGGCCCCTTAGGCCTGGTACTCGGCCTGCTGGGTCTTGCGCGCGTCTTCGCGCTCTACCGTTTTCATCATGGACGAAGGTCCAGTTTCGGCCTTCTTCTTGAGCACGGTGAGGTGGCGCAACACAGCGTCGTTGAATTTGAACGCATGCTCCAACTCGGCCATAACTGCTTGCTCAGCTTCGATGTTGATGCATAGATAGTGGGCCTTGGCCAGCTTATTGATCATGTAGACCAACTGGCGGCGACCCCAGTCTTCAACACGGTGGATCTTGCCGCCACCGGCGGTGATCATGCCCTTGTAACGCTCCAGCATGGCTGGAACCTGCTCGCTCTGATCCGGATGGATCATGAGGATGATTTCGTAATGACGCATTGGTACTCCTTGTGGATTTCCCATTAAATGGGGGGGGTAAAACCACCCCCGGCGTCAAGACGGGGTGTGGTAAGGCAAGCCCGCGATTGTAGTACGAAACCGCAGGGGCACTTGAGAGATCCAGACTCGCAGAATGCCCAGCCGCCTCATTGGCGCCGAAAAACTAGGCTGAGCAGCACCGTAGTCACTACACCGGCGGCCACGCCAAAGACGCCAGCAGAAACAGGTTGAATGCCAAACCACAAACCATCATGCGACCAGCGCAGAGCCTGTCGCACACTGCTATGGTTGATCACCATGTAGCCCAAGGTGAGGCCCAAGCCCACCACCATGCCACCCACAGCGCCGATGCGCGAGGCTCCTGACCAAAAGATACCAAGCACCATTGCCGGCACAAACGCAGCGGCAGCTAGCGAAAAAGACGCGGCGACCAAGTACAGGATGCCAGCAGGGCGCTGGGCTGCAACATAGGCCGCAATCAGCGCAAATACCAAAAGTGCGAACTTGGACCACATTACCCGACGCATGGCTTGTTCCTTGCTTGACTCGCCTTCAAAATACATGTCGTGTGCAACGGCGTTTCCAATCGTCAGCAATAGGCCATCGGCCGTGGACAGCGCTGCAGCCAAACCACCAGCTGCCACCAGCACCGACACCACGTAAGGCAGACCACCAATCTCAGGGGAGGCCAGCATCACCAAGTCAGGGCCCATCTTGATCTCAGCGAACTGCAACACCTTGTCGCCATTGATGTCGGCGTAGCTCAGTAGTGAGGGGTCTTTTGCCCATTGCGCCATCCAAGCAGGTAACGCGTCAAACGGTTGCCCCACCAAGTTGGCCATGACCTCGTACTTGACCAGCACCGCCAATGCCGGCGCAGAAACGTAAAGCACCGCAATAAAGACCAAAGACCAAGCAACCGAGCGGCGTGTTTCCTGAACGCTAGATGTGGCATAGAAGCGGGTCAGCAAGTGGGGCAGGCCCGCGGTTCCGACCATCAGGCAAAACATCAGCGCCAGAAAGTTGGCGCGCGAATGCTCATACAAGGTCTGCTGCTGTGGAGTCCCATTCGGGTTGCCGTCGAAAGGTTTGGTGTGTGGAGCCATGCCACCAAGTGGCGTTGCACGCTCGCGGTAATCCGCCGCTAGGTGCGTCCATCGCTCGGTGGCAGACTGGGGGTCGCGCGGAAGCGCGGCAAGCTCGCGTCGGACTTCGTTAGGTGCTGCACCGTCCACCTTGGCTGCGTCAAAGGCGACCAGCTTTGCGCGCAGTTCAAGTCGTTCGGCGTCTAATGCGCGCCCCACATCGCGCAACTTCTGGTCCAGCGCTTCGGCGCGTTGCAAGTACGCCCGGGCCACTTCGTTTTCCTTAGCTGAATGGATGATGCCCTGTTCCAGCGCAGTTACCTTTTGCAACTGCTGTCCATACGCCAACGGCGCCACTGGGTTACCAGTTTGCTTGTAGGCCAACCAAGACACCGGGATCAAGAACGCAATGATCATGACCCAGTACTGCACCGCCTGAGTCCACGTGACCGCGCGCATACCGCCAAGAAAGGAACACACCAGAACGCCGCCGAGCCCCAGCAAAATCCCGATTTCGAAGTGAACGCCGGTCAGCCTCGATGTGATCAAACCGACGCCGTATATTTGAGCCACCACATAGGTAAAAGAGACCAGCACTGTGGCCATGGCCGCAATCAGCCGAGGCCACCGCCCTCCGTAGCGCAACGCAAAGTAGTCTGGCAAGGTGTACAGGTTCAGGCGCCGCAGGTAAGGTGCGACAAACAACGCAACGAGGCAAAAACCGCCGGTCCAGCCCATGATGTAGGCGAGCCCACCTGGCTGACCTCCGGCACCAGAGTAACCTTGCAGGTACAAGCCCCCCGCCAGGCTGATGAAGGACGCGGCGCTCATCCAATCTGCCGCAGTGGCCATGCCGTTGTAGGCCGCCGGAATGCGGCGTCCTGCCACGTAGTACTCAGCGGCATCGGCGGTGCGGCCGTGCACTCCAATGACCGCGTACACCACCAAGGTTGCAGTGAGCATGATGCCGGCGATCCATGACCGCGGCAGGCCTTGTTGCTCAGCCCAAGCCAGCAGTGCCAAGAAAACCAACAGGCCCAAGACTAGGGCAACAAAACGCCGATGCAGCCGGGGCATTGAGGGCAAACGTAGGGCGGGTGCTGGGGCGCCCGGCGACTCGCCATCGCGCTCCGACAGTACGGCAAAGAGCACCACGATCAGCACAAAGATCAGCAGCGAGCCCTGAGCGGCAAACCAAAAACCCACCGGCCAGCCTGCAACGACCCACTGCAAGTCGTGGGCGAAAAAGACGATTCCAAAAGAGGCAGCGAACCACAACACCAAAAGCACCGTATGCAGGTGCCAGTGGTTGGTGCGCTCACCGGCATTCATTGCAGTGCAAGTTGCTGCCAGGTGGTGATGACGGAGTCGGGGTTCAGCGAAATGGAGGATATCCCTTCAGACTCCAGCCACCGAGCAAAATCCGGGTGATCGCTAGGCCCCTGACCGCAGATCCCCACATACTTATCCTGGCGCTTGCAGGCACTAATCGCCAAACTGATTAGTGCCTTGACCGCCGGGTCACGCTCATCGAAATCCGCCGCAAGCAGATCCAAACCGGAATCCCGATCCAGACCCAAAGTGAGTTGCGTCAAGTCATTGGAGCCAATGGAGAAACCATCAAAGTACTGGAGGAACTGGTCCGCCAGGATAGCGTTGCTGGGAATCTCACACATCATGATGAGCTTGAGGTCGTTATCGCCCCGTCGCATTCCGTGCTTGGAGAGCAATTCGGTGACGCGCTGGGCCTGGCCTAAGGTGCGCACAAAGGGAACCATCACCTGGACGTTGGACAGGCCCATCTCATTGCGAACCCGCTTGAGTGCCTCGCATTCCATGGCAAATGCCTCGCCAAAGTCAGCACTGAGGTAGCGCGCGGCACCCCGAAAACCAAGCATGGGGTTTTCCTCTTCAGGCTCATAGCGGCTGCCGCCAATGAGCTTGCGGTACTCGTTGCTCTTGAAGTCCGACAGCCTCACGATCACCGGCTTGGGCCAAAAAGCTGCCGCAATCGTAGCCACGCCCTCTGCAACCCGGTCTACATAAAACGCGCGTGGCGAAGCGTGCCCGCGGGCCACCGATTCCACCGCCTTTTTGAGGTCGGCATCGATATTGGGGTAGTCCAAAATAGCTTTGGGGTGCACACCAATATTGTTGTTGATGATGAACTCCAGCCGCGCCAAACCCACACCGTGGTTTGGCAACTGGCAAAAGTCAAAGGCCAGTTGAGGGTTGCCAACGTTCATCATGATTTTCACCGGCACGTCGGGCATCACGCCGCGCTGGACCTGCGAGATTTCGGTTTCCAGCAAACCGTCGTAGATGTAGCCAGTGTCGCCTTCGGCGCAGCTCACCGTCACCAACATGCCATTGCGCAGGGTGTCGGTGGCGTTGCCGCATCCCACCACCGCCGGGATGCCCAACTCCCGCGCGATGATGGCGGCGTGGCAGGTTCGCCCGCCCCGGTTGGTGACCACTGCAGCTGCGCGCTTCATGACCGGTTCCCAGTTGGGGTCTGTCATATCGGTGACCAAAATGTCGCCAGCCTGGACCGACTCCATGTCGTTGATGTGGTGCACGATGCGCACCGGACCAGTACCAATTTTCTGCCCAATGGCCCGCCCCTCGACCAACACCGGCCCTTTGCCTACCAGCTTATAGCGGTACTCCACCTTGTCAGCTGCCTGGCTTTTCACGGTTTCTGGGCGGGCCTGCAGGATGTAGATTTCGCCGTCCACGCCATCCTTGCCCCATTCAATGTCCATGGGACGACCGTAATGCGCCTCAATTACCAGCGCATAGCGCGCCAGCATTTCCACATCGGCATCGGTGAGTGAATAGCGATTTCGAAGCTCAGGCGGTACGTCCGTTGTCTTTACCAGCTTGCCGCTGGTGGCCTTTTCCTGGGCCGAGGTGAACTCCATCTGAAGCAGCTTGGAGCCCAAATTGCGTCGAACGATGGCGCGCTTGCCCGCCTGCAGCATGGGTTTGTGCACATAAAACTCGTCGGGGTTGACGGCGCCTTGGACGACGGTTTCACCCAAGCCATAACTGGAGGTGATAAAGACAACGTCGGTGAAGCCGGACTCCGTGTCCAGCGTGAACATCACGCCGGCTGCACCCCGGTCCGATCGCACCATCCGCTGCACCCCCGCACTAAGTGCGACTTCGGCGTGAGCAAAGCCCATGTGCACCCGGTAGCTGATGGCGCGGTCGTTATAGAGCGACGCAAAAACTTCGCGAATTTTGAGCAGAACCGCATCGATTCCGATCACATTGAGAAACGTCTCCTGTTGCCCGGCAAACGAAGCATCGGGCAGGTCCTCGGCAGTAGCCGACGATCGCACCGCAAAACACGCCTCGGCTGCGCCGCCTTGCAAGATTGCAAAGGCGTCCCGAATAGCGGCCTCCAAGGCGGCAGGGAAAGGTTGTTGCTCCACCATGGTGCGGATCTCACTACCCGCCTGGGCCAATGCGCGGACGTCGTCCACGTCGAGGCTGGCTAGACGTTGGTTGATTTTTTCCGACAAATTCGCATGCTTAAGAAACTCCCGAAACGCATGCGCTGTGGTAGCAAAGCCGGTAGGCACTTTGACCCCGTGGGGCAGGTTGGCAATCATCTCGCCCAAACTGGCGTTTTTGCCGCCTACTGCCTCGACGTCCGACATGCGCAAATTCTCGAAAGGCACCACCAGGTCCGTGGCGCTAAAAAGTGTCGACATAAGAAAGCTCCAGAGTTTAAAAACCGGTCGGCTTGGCCGGCAGATGGGCTTTCTGTTGTTGTTTTTTTGGAAATTGGACCCACCGGAGCCAGCGCCATTGGGGATTCATTGTAGGGTGCGGTTTTGCAGCCGATTCAGCCCTAGCACCATGCCCAACCGAACAGTTTTTTTCGTCTCCGACGGCACTGGAATCACCGCCGAAACCTTTGGAAACGCTATCTTGGCGCAGTTTGAAACCGCAGCGCGCCATGTTCGCCTACCGTTTGTTGACACCGTGGACCGAGCCCACCAGGCAGTGCGCCAGATCAACCACGCGGCCGAGGTTGACGGACGGCGCCCGATTGTGTTTACCACCTTGGTCAATATGGAAGTCTTGCGGGTGATCCAGGAATCTTGCACCGGCATGCTCCTTGACATGTTCGGTACCTTTGTGCACCCGCTGGAAACCGAGCTCGGGCTCAAGTCGAACCACCGAATCGGCCGCTTCAGCGATGCCAGCAAGAGCAAGGCTTATAACAACCGAATTGCGGCCATTAACTTTTCACTGGAACACGACGACGGGCAGTCGAACCGCGACCTGGAACAGTCCGACGTCATATTGGTAGGTGTTAGCCGCAGCGGCAAAACGCCCACATCCTTGTACCTTGCGATGCAATATGGCCTGAAGGCATCCAACTACCCGCTGATCCCAGAAGACTTTGAGCGCCGCCAGTTGCCTGTAGCGCTGGTGCCGCACAAGGCGAAAATTTTCGGACTCACGATCCACCCCGAGCGGCTAAGCGAAATTCGTAACGAGCGCCGCCCCAACTCCCGCTACGCCTCGCTAGAGAACTGCCGCCACGAAGTCAGCGAGGCGGAGACCATGATGCGCCGTGCCGGCATCCGCTGGCTCTCCACTACCACCAAATCCATCGAGGAAATAGCAACCACCATCTTGCAGGAGTTGCACCCCGAACGACTGGCCTACTAGCGACCTAACGGTTTACAGGCCGATCGCTGCAATCCCAGCTTTGGCGATTTGCGCGTCTTCGGACGACTTCACGCCACTGACGCCCACAGCCCCCAAGCATTGCCCATCTTTCATGATCGGCACGCCACCTTCTAGCATGCCTTCCAACGTCGGTGCGCTCAGGAAGGAGGCCCTACCGCCATTGATCATGTCCTCGTAAGTCTTGCTTTCGCGACGGCCGAGCGCGGCGGTGCGTGCCTTGGCCGGCGCAATGTGGGACGACACCGGTGCCGCGCCGTCGAGGCGCTGCAGCCACAGCAAATGGCCTCCGTCATCCACGATGGCGATAGTGACGGCCCAGTGATTCTTCAGTGCTTCATCCTGGGCGGCGTTCGCAATCAGCTTCAAGTCGGCCAATTCCAGGGCGGGTTTTGTCTTCATAGAGTATTCCGGTAAGGTGTTTTGACGGGGCCAGAGCATAACCGGCCAGCCATAAGGCGAATTCGATGCATGCAGACGCATTCCAAGCCAAGTACGCGGTGGCGTGGCGAATATGGTCAACGGCAAAGCGGTCCAACTGCGTGCACCACACCCTTGGCCGCCCCACCGCATCAACCCTGATGAACTTCAGGGTAATCGTCCTAATTTGCTGGTGTTCGCTATCCCCACACCCTAGAATCGCGCGTACCCACTTCGTGGGGTTTATTAGGAGCAATCGCAATGACTGATCGCATTGGCACACTGGTGGCAGATTCTGGCTATGGAGTGTCTGCCGAGCAGCGCAACAAGGTGCTGCGCAATACCTATTGGCTTTTGTCTTTGAGCCTCGTTCCCACTGTGCTGGGCGCCTGGTTTGGCGTGGCAACCGGCGTCGGGCAGTACTTCTCGGGCGTGATGGGCTTCGTGGTTTTTCTCGCTGGCGCAATCGGCTTCATTTATGCGATCGAAAAAACCAAGAACTCTGGGGCGGGCGTGCCTATTTTGCTGGGTTTCACCTTTTTCATGGGGCTGATGCTTTCGCGTCTGATCGAGCGAACCTTGGGCTTTAGCAACGGCGCTGAACTGATCATGACTGCCTTCGGCGGCACAGCAGGCGTTTTCTTGGTGATGTCGTCAATGGCCACCGTTATCAAGCGTGATTTGTCGGGCATGGGCAAGTGGTTGTTTGTGGGCGTCATCGTGCTTCTGGTGGGTTCGGTGATCAACCTGTTCGTTGGCTCCACCGCTGGCATGATGGCCATCTCCATGGCTGCCATCGGCATTTTCAGCGCCTATATGCTCTACGACATCAAGCGCATCATCGACGGTGGCGAGACCAACTACATCAGCGCCACCCTGGCGCTTTACTTGAACATCATCAACGTGTTCCAAAGCTTGCTGGCTTTGCTTGGCGTGTTTGGTGGCGAGCGCGACTAACAACGCGCACAACCCCTGAAAAAAGGTCCACTCGGGCCTTTTTTCTTTGGGGCGGCGGTTTCAATCTTGGCTCAACCCTGCCGCACAATTGCCGATAGTCACCTATGCCGCCCGATGTGAGTCCATGAACGTACGTCCCTTCCTTCTTGTTTTGGGTCTCTTCCTCTCCGGGTGCGACCTCGAAGCACTTCTGGCCGACCCCAAGGTGGTGCAGCGGGAGGCCGATGCGCGCGCCATCGGGAGTGCATGCCGCCACGGCCTGCGCAGCATCGAAGACTGCTATGCCATGAACGAAAAAGCGTCCAAGTCAGCCGTATTTGCCGGCTGGAAAGAAATGGACCAGTACATGCGTGACAACAAGATCGACGGCATCGAACCCAAAGGCCTCAGGCCAGCCCAGGCGCCCTTGGTGGCCGCCGGTGAAGAAATCGTGGAGTCCGCGCCCAAAAAGGCCGAAAAGACCGAAGCAGATGCCAAAAAGCCTGCGGACAATGCACCCAAGCCCGCGGCAAAAACCGACTCCAAAGCCGAAAACAAAGCGTCTTAAGACGCTTGGCCAGCCTCATCGAACGCAGGAACCCAGTCGGGCTGGTGTTCAAACACCGCAATGCTTTCTACGTGGCTGGTGTGCGCAAACATATTGACCACCCCCGCACGTGTGCACCGGTACCCTGCGCTGTGTACCAGCACAGCGGCATCGCGCGCCAAGGTAGCAGGATTGCAGCTCACATACACGATCCGCTGTGGCGGCTTCCAATGTGTAGACTGCGATTGCCGCAATGCTGCAAGCGCGTTCACCAAGGCAAACGCTCCCTCGCGCGGCGGGTCTACTAACCACTTTTCCGCACTGCCGTCGGCATGCAATAGCGGCGCATCCATCTCAAATAGGTTGCGTGCCACAAACTGCGTTGGTCCGAGTGCCTTGCGTCCCGCCTGCGCAGGCTGGTTGAGCGCAAAGTTCTCGCGCGAGCGCGCCACAAGAGACTCCGCACCCTCGACGCCAAGCACTTCGCGCGCCACCGTGGCCAGCGCCAGGGTGAAGTTCCCCAGACCACAAAACCAATCGATCACCCGTTCGTGCGCAGCGACCTCCAGCAAACTGACTGCCCGCGTAACCAAGGCCCGGTTGATCTGCGGGTTGACCTGGGTGAAATCGATAGGCCGAAACGGCATGGTGATACCGAACTGCGGCAATCGGTACGCCAAAGCACCCGTGGTGTGCCCCTCGGGCTCATCTAGGCGGTGCACCGTCTCTGGCCCTTTGGGCTGCAGCCACCATTGCACGCCGGGGTGAGCGCAAGCGAAGGCCTGTAGGCGCGCCACATCGGCTGGGCCCAGCGGGTCCATATGGCGCAGCACCAAGGCCGTCACCGGCTCGGGCAGATCGGGGTCGCCAATGGCGAACTCGATCTGTGGCAGGCGCTCGCGGGCGTCCATGGCGCCAATGAGCTCGCGCAACGGCACCAACATCGCGCTGAAATGGGTCGGGAGCACCGCGCAGCTTTTGATGTCCGCCACAAAGTGGCTCTTGCGCTCGTGAAAGCCGATCAACACGCTGCCCTTCTTGCGCACATACCGCACCGACAAACGGCCACGGTAGCGGTACGCCCACGACGGCCCTTCGATGGGACGCATGACGTGCTCTGGACGCACCTTGCCGATATGGGCAAGCTGGTCTTCGAGCACCCGTTGTTTGATCGCCACCTGGGCGCCCATGTGCAGATGCTGCATCTTGCAGCCGCCACACGCACCTTCGTGCAAGCCGAAGTGCACGCAAGCCGGTACCACGCGCTGCGACGACTCACGGTGAATGGCTGCGACGCTGCCTTTGTCGAAGCTGCTTTTGCTGCGGTGGATGGTGGCGCTCACCCGCTCAAACGGCAGTGCGCCTTCGATGAACACCACTTTGCCATCGGGCCGGTGGGCGATGCCCTGCGCCTCGAGGTCAAGCGATTCGACGACCAGCTCTTGCGTGGGAGTGGGGTCTTTGGTACGGGATGCGGAAGTCACTGCGGTGCGGTGTGGGGCTGGGCATCTGCGGGCACTGGCTGCCGCCCGCAAGGGTGGAATGGACGCTGCCGCGATGGCCTTAACGGGGCGGAAGGTACTTCAGCGGATCCACCGCTTTGCCCAGCCTGCGCAATTCAAAGTGCAGCTTCACACGATCGGCATCGCTGCTGCCCATCTCCGCAATTTTTTGGCCCTTCTTGACGGTCTGGTCCTCTTTGACCATCAGAGTCTGGTTGTGGGCGTACGCCGTGAGGTAGGTGTTGTTGTGCTTGAGGATGATCAGGTTGCCGTAGTTGCGCAGACCCGAGCCGGCATAGACCACCTTGCCGTCGGCCGCGGCAAAAATCGGCTCGCCGGCCACCCCGCCGATATCAACACCTTTGTTCTTGACTTCATCAAAACTGTCCAGAACCGGACCCCGCGTGGGCCAAATCCAACCCAGGTCATCATCTCCGGTGCTGGGCGCAGCCGCGGCGGCGGGCATACTCGGCGCTGAGCTCGCCCGAGCAGGTGCAGAGGCCGCGCTGGCCGGTGCAGCCGGCGCAATGGGGGTACTCACCACCGAGCTGCTCGCCACGGGTTTGACCGTGGCCACGGCGACCGCTTCATTGGCGACAGGCGGCATCACCCGCAGCACCTGACCGACTTCAATCTTATTGGGGTTGTCCAGGCTGTTCCAGCGGGCGATGTCTTTGGGGCTTTGGCCGTTTTCCAGCCCGATGCGAATCAAAGTGTCGCCCGGCTTGACGGTGTAGTAGCCCGAGCGGCCAGCATTCTCAAACCCGGCGGCAGGCTTGACCACCGGAACCACCACAGCAGGCTGGGGCGCAGCGGCACGGCGGTCTTCGACCGGGGCACGGTTGGTCGGAGAGGTACCGCAACCAGCGAGCGCCAGCGCCACCGCAGCACACAGCCATGCACCAGCACCTTGCAGACACTTCATACACGCTTCCTTTTCATGCGACACCGGATTTTAGAGGGACAAAATGCACCGCCTCGAGCACGGTTTGGCGCACGCCCGCGGCCGTTTTGTCCAGCACGACCAGCGCTTGCCCAGCCGCCTTGGCATGCAACGCGCCGTGGGCAGGCGCAGCGATGGGGGCCACCAGCCGCCCGCCGACGGCCAGTTGATCCACCCACGCCTGGGGCACGGCCTCACCACCGGCTGCGGCGATGATGCCGGCATAGGGCGCGCCAGCGGCAAAGCCCTGCATGCCGTCGCCAAATAGCAGGTGCAAATTGGCCAGCCGGGCGTAGCGCACATTGTCGCGGGCCTTGTCGTGCAAGCCGCGCAGCCGCTCAATGCTGTACACCTCGCGCGCCAGCAGGCTCAGTACCGCAGCCTGGTAGCCGCAGCCGGTTCCAACCTCCAGCACCCGGCCCAAGGTGCCTGTCGCACCGTTGCGCAGCAACTCCAGCATGCGTGCCACCACGCCGGGCTTGGAAATGGTTTGCCCCAGCCCAATGGGCAGACTGGTGTCTTCATAGGCTTGGTTGACCAAGGCCGAGTCCACAAAGCGGTGCCGCTCCACCGTGCCCATGGCGGCAAGCACTGCCGCATCACTGACCCCTTGCTTTTGCAGCAAATGCACCATGCGCATGCGCACCGCCACAGAATCCATGCCCAGCCCTTGGGCAGGTGGCAATGGTGCGGGCAAGCTTCGCGCTTTTGCGGAACCTGGGCCCGCAGGATGTTGGGCCGTTGCCAGCTTGGCGGGGAACGTTGGCCGCTCTTTCATCGTGGCCGGCGTCAGCTTGCGGCGTTCATGCGGGCAGCGGTCTGAGCCCAATAGCCCAGGCTCGCGTGGTCTGTGAGATCGACTTTGAGCGGCGTGACGGCCATGTGGCCGGTAGCGGTGGCATGGAAGTCGGTGCCTTCGGCGTCATCCGCCACGGGACCAGCGGCACCAATCCAGTACATGGTTTCTCCTCGGGGACTGGTCTGTTGGATCACCTTTTCCGCGGCGTGGCGCTTGCCCAACCGGCACAGCTTGACACTGCCGATCTGCGCATACGGCAGGTTGGGGATGTTGACATTGAGCAGCCAGGGTTGCACGCCAATCAGGTGCTGGCGCTGCATGGACTCCACCAACTCGCGGGCTTTGCGCGCCGCACTTTGCAGCTCCACCCAGTCACGTTCCACTTGAGAAAAAGCGATGGCGGGAACGCCAAACAAAAAGCCCTCCATGGCCGCACCCACGGTGCCGGAGTAGATGGTGTCGTCGCCCATGTTGGCACCGTTGTTGATGCCAGAGACCACGAGGTCCGGCCGGTAGTCCAGTAAACCAGTCAAGGCAATGTGCACGCAGTCTGCGGGGGTGCCGTTAACGTAGCGAAAACCGTTGGCCGCGCGGTGCACATACAGCGGGGAGTGCAGCGTCAGCGCATTCGATTTCGCGCTGTTGTTGTGCTCGGGAGCCACCACCTCGACATCGGCCACTTGCTTGAGCGCTTCGTACAAAGCGACGATGCCTGCAGCTTGATAGCCGTCATCGTTGGAGATCAGAATTTTCATGGTGCGTGGAGTTTCCCGCCGATTGTAGGTGGGGCACGGTAGCCGGTTCGACCTATCATCACGCCACATTCTTGGAGACAAATGATGCATGCATGGCTGTGTGACAACCCGGTGGGCGTGGACGCGTTGCAGTGGAAGGAAACGCCCGACCCCGTGCCCCAGGCCGGTGAGGTGGTGGTAGACATTCGCGCCGCCAGCCTGAACTTTCCAGACTTGCTGATCATTCAAAACAAGTACCAATTCAAACCAACGCCGCCCTTTGTACCGGGCGCCGAATTCGCAGGCGTCGTCGCTGCACTGGGACTGGGTGTCACGCACTTGCGCGTCGGCCAGGCCGTGGCATGCGTCAGCGGCACGGGGGGCTTTGGCAGCCAGGCAGCGGTGCAAGCCGCGCTGTGCGTACCATTGCCTGAAGGCATGCCCTGGGGCGACGCTGCGGCTTGGGTCATGACCTACGCCACCTCACACCATGCATTGGTGGACCGAGGGCAGCTGCGCGCCGGTGAAACTGTGCTGGTGCTGGGCGCGGCCGGTGGCGTGGGTACCGCTGCGATTCAAATCGCCAAGGCGGTGGGCGCGCGGGTCATCGCCGCCGCCTCCAGCGATGAAAAATGTGCGTTGTGCAAAACCTTGGGGGCGGACGCGGTGATCAATTACCGCACCGAGAACTTGCGCGATGCCCTCAAGGCGCACACCCAGGGTCGGGGTCCGGATGTGGTCTACGACCCCGTGGGCGGCGACCTCGCCGAGCCCGCGCTGCGCGCCATCGCATGGCGGGGCCGCTACTTGGTCGTGGGATTCGCGGCGGGCCCGATTCCTGCCCTGCCCTTCAACCTCGCGCTGCTCAAGGGCGCATCGATTGTGGGCGTGTTCTGGGGGGAGTTTGCCAAGCGCGAGCCAGCCCACAACGCCGCCATGCTGGCAGCGCTTGGACAGTGGTACCAAGAGGGAAAGATACGGCCAGTTATCGACAGCGCCCTGCCCTTTTCCGACCTCAAACAAGCCTTTGCCCGCATGGCCGCGCGCGATGTCAAGGGCAAGCTGGTGCTGGTGCGTGACTTGGCCGCCTAAGGATCCAACGAAGAACCGCCTATCGAGCTAGAAACCTAGAGTTATCGAACTGCCACGCTGGATCAGATACCACTGGCCTGAGCGATACACATACAAGCTGTCGGCTTCCATGCGCCACAGCGTCAGCCACTGGTTGTCCAAAAGCTGGCGAACCACCGCATGCTTTTCAATCACAGCCTCGATCGCTGCTTGGGGTGCCTCAATCACCACCGTCAGCCGCAAAGGCTCGTGCACCCAGCGTTGGCCATCGTGCAAAGACTGGCGTGACAGCCCGATGCGCAGGTCGCCACCGTTGCCTTCAAACACGCCAATGTGGCCACCCACCACGTTGTGCAGCACCTTGTTGCCGCTGCCCAGGTGCAGCGGATCGACGGTGGACGCGTGGTACTGCCAATTGATCCAATGGGCCACCACCATGGGTGCGGTCATCAGCAATTCCAGCACCCGCCCATCGGTGTCCTGGCTGGCGTCGTAGTCGTGCAGAAAGCTGCGCCCCTCAAGCACCAAGCCGCGGCTGCGCGCACGCGGTGCCATCAACAAGCTTGCGTTACCCGCCAATCCCCATTCGGGGCGGGTTTGTGCGCCGTCGTTGGCGCGCTGGCGCAGCACGCGCAAGAGCGCATCCTCACCGAGTCCGGGCGCAATGCCCAGTGTGCCAGCCCGTTCCCGGCGCACCTGGTCGCCCGCTTGGGCAAAGGCACCACGCAGCGCGTCCCAGCGGGCGCGTGCCGGGGATGGCAACAAGTCCAGATCGAAACCCTCGATCTCGTCGGTGGTGGTGTTGTGCAGTGCGGCTACAAACCAGGTCGCTGCAGGGATGGCGATGTTGCGCTCATGCAAGCCATCGCGCACTGCAGGCTCGTTGAGCAAAAGCGCCAAGGACCGGGCATTCACCTCTCCGGTTTGGCCGCAGCAGGCACCGCAGTCCAGCGCGGCTGCATGGGCGTTGTTGCTGGACTGGCTGCCGTGGCCGACCAACAGAACCAGCGGCGCCAGCCCACGTTCCAGCCCCATCGCGTGCAGTACCCCGGCGGCCAAATGGACCTTGGCAGCGGTGTCCAACCCAGCAAGCTGCGGCCGGCACACCGACCGGTAGCGCGCAGGCAATCCCGCCAAGTCATCCTGCGCCCGTTGCCCTTGGCCAGGCCACAGCCACTGGAGCAACTTCGCGCCATATGCCATGCCCGCCGCCTCGACAAAAGAGAACGCCGCCCCTGGCCAACGGCTGGCCGCTTGGCCCTGGCCCGCCAGCCTGAAACGGTCCAAGCGCGCCTGCTCGGCTGCGGGTAGCGAAGGTGCCTCACCTTGGGCACCCTCGGCCAGCACGATACGGTCGGTCACTTCCAGCGCAGGCGCCAGCAAGCCGGGCAACTGTGGCCGGCGGGCGGCGGTGGCCAAGGGTGTGTAGGCCACTGGCAGGCCAAAAAAACCGGCAAATCCCACGGTCTGCATCGATGGGCATGCAGCCTCCAGCGCCCGGCGCAGGGGTTCGCTGCGCACATCGATGCAAAACGCAGCCTGCACCGATACCTCTGCAACTTGCACTTGTAACGCTGAGGCTTGCGCTTGTGCCGCCGCAGCCGACGGCTCCACAGTGCCGAAAGACGCAGCCGCGACGGGTACCCGCAACAACTTGTCTGCCAGCGACCGTTGGTAACCAGCTTCCAAGGCGACCTGCCAAACCTCGTCTAGGCGCAGCGCCTCCTGGGCCTGTGCAAAGACCTCATGGGCGCGGCTCCACTGGTCTTGCAGCATCCCAAATGCTGGCGCCGGGGAGCTACCGCCCCGGCACTCCAGCAGTACGGCACCCCAGGCTAGGCGGATCGCCAAAAGCTCGCGCAAATGGCTGTCGGATTTGCCTTCCAGTCGGGCTTGCCAGCCTAGGTAAGCGCACCAAGAGGCCCAGCCATTCACGGTGAGCAAAACGGCTTCCAGGTAGTCCGCCCACACCTGCGGCGGCAGCCCCAGACGCTGCAGCACCCAGCGCTCGGCGTCCTGCGGCGTGCGCGGCAAAGCCTGTAGGGCCACGCCGAGCTGCGGCAAGCCCATCAGCGTTCCGATGCCGTGGTCGTGCTGCAAGGTGTCGAGCCAAAACTGGTACAGACCCTGGGCGCGTTGGGGCTGCCAATCGGCCTGCTGGGTGTCAAAGTACGCTGCACAGGTTTGGCTCACCTGGTGGGTGATGGCCTGACGCCACGGCAGACGCGTGTGGGCTTGTGCTGCGTTGTCCAAAAGGTCAATCAACAGCGGGAGCTGGACCACAGGTGCTTCGAAACCGAGAGCTTCCACACATTGCGCTGGGGTCCAGCGTGGTCCCCGCGGTGGCTCAGGTGTCGCCTGATCTGCCATCGCACCGGTACCCGTATTTGCATCTGCATCGAACTGCGCAAGCGTCGTCAGTGCAGTTTGCAAATCGTGCGGCGTGATGCGCCCCTGCGACCAAGCTTGGCGTTGGTCTGCGCGGGAGGGAAATACCCGAATCCCCGCAAGCACCGCCATGCGCGCTGCCACCTGGCGCACCGGCATGCCAATGCGCGACCAGTGGGGATTGACCGCAATCGCACGGTCCAGTGGCCACGCCGGTGCGATGGCCTGGCAGGCCTGTTCGCAAGCTGTGTTGATTTGTTGGGTCATGTCCGGGGCGTCAGCCTGCTTGGGCAAGATGGATCGCAGGCGCTCGGCGGGTGCGCGGTCGGTGTGTGCGTGTTTCATGGGATCGCTTTTTGTATGTTCTGACGTGGGGAGGTGGGTTGCGGCGCCCAGCCTGCAGGCCAGAGTTGCAGCACCAGCCGGGTGACCACCTCGTCAACATAAAAGCCCGCGTAGCTCCAGCGCCGCCAGACCTGCAAGGCTTCTGGGCGAAGCTGCAACACCACCAAGCAAAGGTAGAGCAGCACCATGCCGAACAAGGCAAACATGCCCAAGGCGTCGTTCGGATGGTCCTGCACGCCCCACGGCAGGCCATGGACGAGCAAAGCCAACACCCCCAGGCCGGCCACCATCAACACCCCTGCAGCCGTGTGCCGGTAGGCGTCACGCACCCCCTTGCGCGGGTCACAGTGCCAGAGCAGCGGAGCCCACGCGAAGCCGATCAGCACCGTCCACCACCACGGCCAGGCTGCGTCGTCCACCAACCACACCATGGCGGCCACAGCCGATACCGACAACACCGGTGCCAGCAACACCCCCAATGTCGTGGGCACCACCGGACCACGCATGAAGCCGATACGGGTATCGCGCACCACGGTGGAGGCCGCCAGAAAGGCATGTGCTTTGTAGAGCGAGTGCCCCATCAGGTGCAGGGCAGCCAAGGTATACAGACCCAGCCCGCACTCCAGCACCATGAACCCCATCTGCGCTACGGTGGACCAAGCTAGGCGCACCTTGATGCTCACGCGCGTCAACATCACCAGCCCGGCGAGTACCGCAGTGGCCAGACCAAAACCCACCAACAACACGCGGGCGGCCATGGCGTGTTCCAGCATCGGGGCGAATCGAATCAAGGCAAAACCGCCCAAGTTCACCACCCCGGCATGCAAAAGTGCGGACACGGGGGTGGGCGCCTCCATCACCTGCACGATCCAGCCATGCACCGGAAACAGCGCAGTGCGCAACACGACGGCAAGCACCAGCGCCACCGCGCTGAGTTGCAACTGCAGGCCCATGCCCTCACGCTCGATGTGGGACCACAGCTCAGGGAACGCGCCACTGCCGACTTCGGTCCAAGCGAGTGCGGCCGCAGCCAGCAGCAGCCCATCGGCTAAACGGTCGGCAAGACGCTTCTTGTGTGCCGCCAGCAGGGCAAAGGGGCGCTCGGAATAAAAGCACAGCAGGTGCTGCAAAGCGTGTCCAACCAGCGTCCAAGCCACCACCATCACCGCCCAATGGTCAGCCAACAAAAAGATCTGCACCGACGCCAACACACCGGCCAAGGCAGAGATATAGCGTCTTTGTCGACCCTCGCCCTCCAAATAGCGCCAAGAGAAAGCTCCAATCACGGTGCCCAGCAACTGCACCAGCACCGCCATCGCCACGCCCAGCGGCGTCGGACGCAACCACGGCGCCCAGCCGGTCGCACCCGTGGGTCCCGCAACCAGCAGCAGCACGGCCAACGTGGCCACCAGCGCCGTGACGGACAGGCCAAGGAAAGCACGCCAGTGCCACCCTGTAGATCTCCCGGTGGCGCCAACGGAAAGCATCGCAAGCAACATCGCGGCCATCGGAAGGCACAGCGCGGCGGCTAAAAAAGAAGCAGGCAGGTTCACGAGGTGGAGAGGTTTAATGGAAGTTGCGGTATGGTGGCGAAGCTTTTAAGTTCTGTAAAATACATAGAAAGTTATTTTTTATTCTTAAAAATAGATCATGAACCTGGAGCAGTTGAACTTTCACCACCTGTTCTATTTTTGGCGGGTGGCCAAAATCGGGCACCTGACCCGCGCGGCGGCGGAACTGCACACCTCGCAGTCGGCACTCTCGGCCCAGATTCGGCAACTGGAAGAACGGATCGGGGAACCTCTGTTCACCCGTGAAAGGCGTCGGCTGGTCTTGACCGACACAGGCCAATTGGTCTTGTCTTATGCCGACACCATTTTTGGCCTCGGCCAAGAAATGCTGGGCCGCTTGCAGGGACACAGCCAAGGCGTCACGCGCTTGCGGGTTGGCAGCGTGGCTACGCTTTCGCGCAACTATCAGGAGAACTGGATTCGTCCTCTGCTGACCGACCCAAACGTCGTGTTGACGCTCGAATCTGGCACGCTAGATGACTTGCTTGCGCGACTGGTACAGCACCAACTGGATGTGGTGCTGGCCAACGAGACCGTACCCAGCGACCCCCAGCGTCCTTTGCACTGCCGGTTCCTAGGAAGCCAGGCCGTCGCTTTGGTGGGCCCCAGCGCGGCATGGAAGGGGCAAAGCCTGCGTTTGCCCGAGGACTTGCAGGGTGTGGATTTGGCGGTGCCCGGACCCCGGCATGCGGTACGCGCCCAGTTCGATGCCCTGTGCGCGGCAGCGGGCGTCGTTGCGCGGGTACGGGCGGAAGTCGATGACATGGCCATGTTGCGCCTGATCGCCCGCGACAGCGGATGGCTCACGGTGCTGCCCCTAGTGGTGGTGCAAGACGAGTTGCGCGCGGGATCGCTGGTGGTGCTGGGCGGGTCACCGCAACTGCAAGAACGCTTCTACGCCATCACCAAGCCGCAGCGACATCGGACCGACATTGTGGAGCGGCTGCTGGGGGCATCCCCCACTAGCGCCTGATGGCGGGCTCGTCGAAATGCGACGTACGTAGGGATGGTGGGATCTGAGAGATTCGAACTCTCGACCTACGGATTAAGAGTCCGCTGCTCTACCAGCTGAGCTAAGATCCCCGGGGAATTTTGGTGGGACGTGCGGGGGTCGAACCCACGACAAACGGATTAAAAGTCCGCTGCTCTACCAACTGAGCTAACGTCCCGACAGCTTCACGTCCTTCTTGCGAAAGGCGCTGTGCCGCGAAGCCCACGATTATAGCGGTCGTTTTTTCGGCATTTGGCCTTGGGAAGAAATTTTCTCCATGACCCATCCCGCCGCGCACATGCCAAACGTCGCGGTCACGGTGACCAGCGATCCATAGCCATGGCAGTTCAATGAGCCATCGCTGGTTCCCTCGCACGAGGCGGGCGGCGGTTGCACTGCTTCACGGCTGAACACACAGGCCACGCCAAACGGTTTGCCTTGCTCGGGAGCGCCGGGCAAGCGGCGCAACTGGTATCGCAGCTTGGCCAGAAGTGGGTCGTGCGTGACTTGGCCCAAGTCCGCAATCTCAACACCCTGTGCCATGCGCTTGCCGCCGGCTGCACCCACCGTCACATACACAGCGTGGGTGTCGCGGGCCCAGCGCGCCATGGCGAGCTTGGCAGGTAGTTGATCGCAGGCGTCTATCACCGCGTCCACATCCAAAGGCAAGATGCTTGGCCAGTTGTCAGGCTCCACAAATGCATCCACTGCTGTGACCCGGCAGTCCGGGTTGATCAGTGCGATACGCTGGCGCATCGCCTCAACCTTGGCCATGCCCAGGCTGGGGGTCAGCGCATGGATTTGCCGGTTGATGTTGGACTCGGAGACATGGTCCAGGTCGATCAAGGTCAGTGCCGCAACGCCACTGCGGGCCAATGCCTCGGCAGCCCAGGAACCCACCCCACCCAAACCCACGACGGCAACATGCGCGTCGTACACCCGAGCGGCCGGTTCAGAGCCCAACAGCCGCGCCAAACCCGCAAAGCGGCGCTCCACACTCACCGGCGCGCGCTCACTTCAACCGCGCTAGGCGGTCTTTCGCGACGCCAGCCGCATCGGTACTGGGGTGGGCGGCGATAAGCTCCTCCAACGTCTTGCGCGCACCGCGCAGGTCCTTGAGTTCGATCTGGCAGTTGGCAACCGCCAGCATCGTTTCCGGGATACGCACATGCCCAGGCGACTGTGCAACCAAACTCCTGAAGTTGGTCAGCGCACTTTTGTAGTCCTTGGTGGCGTACTGCGCATTGCCTAACCAGAAAAGGGCCGATGCGCGATAGCCCGTTTGGGGGTTGCGGCTGAGGAAGTCCACAAAGGCCAAGGCAGCGTTGGCGAAGTCGCCTGTGCGAAATGTGGCCAAGCTGGCCTCAAAGTCCCGCTTTTCGGCAGGCTCGGCCATGAACTCCTTGCCATCGACCGTGACCCGCATGGGCTCGAACTTGCGCAAGCGATCCTCCAACGCCAGCTCGGCGTCCTTTTGCTTGCGTTGCAACTCAGAGACATCGCGCACCAGTTGCTCGTTGAGGCCGCGCAAGGTGGCGACCTCGGCACGGGCGGTGCTGAGCTGGTTTTGCAAATCCAACAAGGCGCGTCGCAACTGTGCGCTTTCCTCGGTAGCTCGGCGCACCTCCTCGGCATTTTTTTGGTCGGCCTCTTGTCGCACGGTATCGATACTTTGGCGCATGGCATCCATGCGCTGGCGTAGCTCCAAAATGGCACGCCGTGCCTCATCATCATCAAAGAGCCCGGCCTGCGCTGCGCTGGCAAACACGAGCGCCAGCGCCAAAACGAGGCCTTTGCATGCGCCGGGACGGGACAGCAACTTGAAGCCCATCATCGGTAAGAGATCTCAGCGCGACGGTTTTTGGCCATGGCTGCTTCAGAACCAGCGGCATCGGCCGGTTTTTCCTCGCCGAAGCTAACCGCTTCAAGCTGCGCGTCCAGCACGCCTTGCAAAGACAAGGCTTGTCGGACCGCCTCTGCCCGCTTTTGGCCCAAAGCCAGGTTGTATTCACGTCCGCCGCGCTCGTCCGTGTGGCCGCCGATCACGACCTTGCGGGTACGCTGCGCCTTGAGCACACGGGCGTGGGACTCGATGACCGTTTGGAACTCAGGGCGGATCACGAAGCTGTCGTAATCAAAATACACCAAGCGCCCTAGGGACTGGATCTCGGCTTCGCTCATGCCACCGCCCAGATTGACGGTGGTGACTTGGCCAGTACCGACCTCGTTGCCTTGGGGTTGTGCGGCAGGCGTGGGACTGACCGTCACTGGCACACCTGCCTTGTCTTCAATCGGAACCGGATCGAGCTTGACCGAGGTGCCACAGGCGCTCAAGGTTGCTACCGCCAGACCAGCCAATAGATACAGCTTCATTCAAAACTCCAGTGTTACTTTGCTTACTTCAAGAAGGGGCCCCAGTCCGGCTCCCGAATATCGCCATTTTGACCGGCCAGGCGGGCCTTGACCTTCCCATCCAGGGTGGTGGTCATCAAGGCCTCTCGGCCTTGCAACTGCGTGGCGTAAATCACAAGCCGGCTATTGGGTGAAAAGCTGGGGCTCTCGTCGGCGTTGGAATCGGTCAGCGCCGTGGTGGCACCACTGCTGAGATCCATCAGGTGCAGCCGAAACGCGCCATTAACCCGCGAGATGTACGCCATCCAGCGGCCATCGGGGCTGAGGTCCGGCGAGATGTTGTAGCTGCCGGTGAAGGTCACCCGTTCTGGGTTGCCGCCCGCGACCGGAACACGGTAGATCTGGGGCGAGCCACCCCGGTCGCTGACAAAGTAAATGGTCTTGCCGTCGGGCGCGAACACGGGCTCAGTATCGATGGAGGAGGATTGGATCAAGCGCCGTGGTTCGGCGCCGGGCGTCTGCGCATCGAGCATGTAGAGCTGCGAGCCGCCGTCCCGGCTGAGGGTCACTGCCAGGAAGCGACCGTCCGACGACCAGGCTGGTGCGCTATTGGAGCCCTTGAAGTTGGCGACCAGACGGCGCTTACCGGAGGCCACTTCGTGGACATAGATGGTCGGCTTGCGCGCCTCGAATGAGACGTAGGCCAACTGCGCGCCGTTGGGCGACCAGGCCGGAGAAATAATGGGCTCAGGGCTGTTAAGGGCGCTTTGCGGATTTTCTCCATCAGCATCCGCGACCCACAGATTGAACGCGTTGCCATTCTTGGTTACATAGGCCACCCGGGTGGAAAACACGCCGCGGTCGCCTGTCAATTTTTCGTACACGAAATCGGCTATGCGGTGGGCTGCCAAGCGCAAATCGCCGGTCACTACCGCGTGGCTTTGACCACCCTGGTCCTGGCCGCGCACCACATCCCATAAGCGCACGCGCACGTCGTAACGGCCATCCGCCAAGCGGGTAACGCTGCCGGTCACCAAGGCGTCGGCATTCTTTTGGCGCCAGACGGAGAAGTCCGGGCGACTCAACTCGTCGCCTGCTGCGGCACCAGGGTCCACGCCGCGAAACTGGCCGCTGCGCTCCAAGTCCGCCAAAACGATGGACGATATCTTTTGCGGGCTGGTGTCCTCGCCCCTAAACGCCTGCACCACGATGGGCAACTGGGTCATACCGACCCCGGTCACTTCGACCCGAAACTGCGCCACAGCGGGGCCGACAAGCAGCCAAATTAGGCAGGCAAATAGGCTGCGCCCCAACAGGCCTCGGCCAAAAACGTTAAGCAGTCTTGCGTTCATGTTGTCGATTCAAACAGTACAACTCGAAGTACTTTCCGTACGCCGCCTGGGCCTGCATGACACAGACCGCAAAGCCCATCGCACCATCCAAAAAACCCAAGCGCGCCACATAAGAGCGCACAAAGGCAAACAGGCCCGAGAACACCGCGCGGGCCATCGATGTTTGCTGCCCCTGCCGGTGGCGTTGCAGCGCCCAGGCCCGGCTGTATTGTTCCAGTTTGCGCCAGTAGGTTTGCGGCGTGGGGTAGCTGTAGTGCAAAAGCGAAGATCCAAGGCGCTGCGTGCCACCCGCATCCACCAGCACCTGCTCGTGCACCAGATCGGCGCTGAAGCGTGCGGCGTCCCGGCGAAACAAGCGCAGCACATAGTCCGGGGTCCAGCCGCAGTGACGAATCCATTCGCCACAAAACTGGGTCAACCGGGGTATCGCGTACGCCGCAGCGTCCTCACGGGCCATGGCCACTTGGATTTCTCGCGCTAGTGATTCGGGCACCCGCTCATCGGCGTCCAAGGAGAGCACCCAAGGTTTGGTGGCTAGTGCCAGCGCCCTGCTTTTTTGTGGGCCGAATCCGGGCCAGTCGGTAGTGACGGTCACCCGCGCGCCTTTGGCTTGGGCGATCGCAACCGTCGCATCGCTGCTGCCTGAATCCACCACGATCACCTCGTCCGCGAAGGCAACCGAGTCCAGACACGCACCGATGTTGCCGGCCTCGTTGAGGGTGATGATGATTACACTTAGCTGGCTCAAGGTAGGCGGCCGTCAGATGAAAAGACGGACGTTAGCATAGCGGCGCAGGCCCCAAGTCGCGCCGGTCCACAATCCAAATCCTTACATGTTCCAGTCCCAAGGCGAACACCGCACCCACGACCGATTCGCCACCGCGAGCCTGTGGTTGCTGTGTTTTGTCGCGGTGTCGCCCAGCCTGGGCACGGCGGTGGCGGCCATCGGCCGGTTGGTGCTATACCTGCTGGCCCTGGCGTACCTGTTGTGGTGGGCGCAGCGCGCAACGGCGTCTTGGCGCAGCGCAGCGGACCAGCGCGATTCGGCGCTGCGGCCCGTGACCATCATGGTCTTGCTGGCCTGCGCCTATATGGCTCTCAGTGCCCTCTGGTCTACGGTGCCCATCGAATCCGCGTGGCTGGCGTGGACGCGGCATGCGCGGCTGCTGACCATCCCGGTGGTCTGCTACCTGATTGCCACCAGCGATCGCGGCTTGGTGGTGCTGCGTGCATTCACGCTGGGACAGGTGTTTGTGGTGCTCAGCGCCTGGCTGCTGGTGGTCGGCGTGCGTGCGCCATGGGTCACGGCCAATGGCGCAGACACCACGTATGCGGTGTTTGGCAGCTACTTGGAGCAGTCCATCTCGCAGTCCGTTCTGGCCGCAATACTGTGGTTCCAACGCGATGTCATCTTCGGTCTGCGCGGACGCTGGATTGCCGTGGTGCTCGCGCTTGCTACTCTGTTGCTGACACTAGGCTTTTTGCAAGGCCGAAGCGGCCACCTGGTTGCCTTGGGGCTGGTGAGTTTGGCGTGTCTGCATGCGGTGCCACGCCGTTGGCGCTGGACCACGCTCGCCGTGCCTTTTGTGGCATTTGCTGTGCTGGCGGGAGCATCCGACCATTTCAGAAACCGCATGGTGCTGGTCGTGCACGAAGTACAGGCCTACGCCCAGACCGGCGCCACCAACTCCTCATCGGGCGAGCGCCTGGCGTTTTGGGGTGCGTCGGTGCAAGCCATTGCGCAGCGGCCGTTGCTGGGCTCGGGCGCGGGCAGCTGGAACCACGAATACCTGCGAATCGGCGGGCAGAACGTGCCCCAACCCACCGCTGACAACCCGCACCAACTCTTCCTGCTGTGGGCCGTTGAAGGCGGGCTGCTCGGTCTGGCGCTTTTGTTGGCGGTGTTTTGGTCGCTATGGGCGTATTCCACGCGGATGGAACCGCGCGATGCACACACCTTGCAAGCCATCGCGCTGGCCTTGGCAATCTCTGGCATGTTCAACTCAATGATCTACGGCATAGGCATGGGCGACTTTTTCTGTGTGGGCTTGGGCATCCTGCTAGCCATGCACAAGCACCCACCGCCATCTGCCCTTTACCCACCAGCTCCAAACGATGCAAAAACTCACTGACGACGCATTGGCCAGCATGGGCGTGCTCAAGAGGCTGCGCCGTGTGATGGGCTACTTCACCCAACCGCGGCTGGCTTGGTGGGTGCTGGCACTCTCGGTGGTAGTGGGGTCCGCGCTGGAACCCACCATACCCGCGCTGCTCAAGCCACTTCTGGACGACGGTTTCCAATCCCAAACGCTGGACCTGTGGATGATTCCAGTCGCGGTGATTGCCCTGTTCACCCTGCGCTCAAGTGCGTCCTTCTTGTCGGATGTGGCGCTTGCCAAGATCGCCCAAACCAGTTTGCACAGCCTGCGAAAAAAGATGTTTGACTGCATCAGCGTTGCCGAACTCGACCTGTACCGCAAACAACCCGCCACTGCACTGGCCAACACCATTGTTTTCGAAGCCACCAACGGTGCAGTGCTGCTGCTGCAGTCCATCACCACGGTCGTCAAGGACAGCCTCTCGCTGCTGGCCTTGGTGTGCTATTTGCTGTACCTGAACTGGCAACTCACCCTGATCGTGTTGGTCATCTTCCCGATGGTTGCGTGGGCCATGCGCTTGCTGGCCAAACGCCTCTACAGCCTCACCAAAGCCTCGCAAGCCACCATCGATAAGCTGGCTTATGTGGTGGAAGAGAACGTGCTGGCCCACAAGGAAATCCGCATCCAGCACGCACAGGCCCAGCAACAAGAGCGCTTCCACATCGTCAACAGCCTGCTGCAAAAGCTGGCCATGAAATCCGCCATCGCGGGCTCGGCGGTGGCGCCCATCACCAACTTTTTCGGCTCGATCGCGCTCTCGGCGGTCATCACCGTGGCCATTGTGCAAAGCCAGTCCAGCGCGCTCTCGGCAGGCGGTTTTGTGGCATTCGTGACTGCCATGCTGATGCTGATTGCACCGATCAAACACCTCTCGGAGGTCTCCAGCACCATCACCCGTGGCGTGGTCGCAGCCGAGCGTGCCATCGCCTTGGTCGAGAGCGTCGTGCCTGAGCGAGGCGGCAGCTTTTGCAAACCGCATTGCGACGGCCACATCACCTTCCAGGGTGTGGGTGTGCGCTACCCCGAAGCCACCAGCAACGCACTCAGCAGCATCCACCTAACCATTGCGCCGGGGCAGTTCGTCGCCCTCGTGGGGCTGTCGGGCTCCGGCAAAACCACCCTGGCGAACCTGCTACCGCGGTTTGTTGATTGCACCGAGGGCCAGGTCTTGCTTGACGGCGTTGACCTGCGCGAATGGGATGTGTACTGCCTGCGCCAGCAGTTTGCGCTGGTAGGCCAAAACGTGGTGATGCTCAACGACACGGTGCTGCACAACGTAGCCTTGGGCCAGCCTCTGGACCGTGAACGTGCCCACGCTGCATTGGTAGCGGCCAACCTCTCCGAGCGCGTTGCAGCATTGCCACAGGGCATGGACACGGTGCTGGGCCACAACGCCAGCTTGCTGTCGGGTGGTGAGCGCCAGCGCCTGGCCATCGCCAGGGCGATCTACAAAGACGCGCCCATTTTGATTCTGGACGAGGCCACCTCGGCGCTGGACACCGATACCGACAGCTTGGTGCAGGCCGCGCTGCGCACCGCGATGGCGGGGCGCACCACCATCGCGATCGCCCACCGGCTGAGCACTATTCGCGATGCCGACACCATTCACGTCTTACAGCACGGCCGCATCTTGCAAAGCGGCAACCACGATGCCTTGATCGCCCAAGGCGGGGCGTATGAGGACTTCATACGACTCAGCCACGCGTGATGCAAGTAGCACCCGCGCCACGTTCACTCCGAGATCAACCTAGTTTTGCGCTGTTTTTGCGCTCACAGCGCACGCGGCGCATGCCGCAGCAGACGCAGTGCAGTGGCAGCGAACTCGGCCGGTTGCGGAAGCACCATACAGGCCATGTCCTCGGCGTGGTGGTAGGACGGCGGCGTCGCAAAGTTAAACCAGCACAAGGTCGGCACGCCCAGGCCCACAGCCATGTGGTACGGGCCTGAGTCGCTAGAGACCACCAAATCCGCCTGCTGCAATAGGCCTGTAAGAGCGTCCAGGGACAGCGTGCCCGACCAATCCGCCACCTCGCAACCCGACGGTGGCCCCACGGCGTGGCCGGCTTGCCGCAAGGCTTGGGTAAACAGCACGGCGAACTCCGTGTTCACTGCGCCTTCGAAGGCAGCTCCGGACAGGTGCAAATCAAACGGCTCCAGCGCATACAAGGCCACGCAGCAGTCCACCAGCGCCGAGAGTTGTGGGCGCTTGACCAACGCATCCGCCGTTCCGCACCCAATGTTGAGCACCACGGCTTTCCTGCCGGGCCGCGCAATCGGGTGGGCGTTACGCCAAGCGCGGCCCTCGGGGCCGCTATGCAACAGGATGCGCTGGCCACCACGGGCCAGGCCCAGTGCGGCCAACACGACAAAGTCTCGCTCGGTGTAATCCATCTGCCGTTCCAGCCCATGCAGAGCGCGGTAACGGTGGGTGGAAGGCGCTGCTAAATCGTAGAAAAGCCGCCGCAGCGGGAACTGCGCAATACCCACCGAACGCGCGCCCTTGCGCTTGGCAATCCAGCGGGTGAGCCACGCGGTCTTGATGCCACTGGATTCGAAGTCAATCACCCAATCGATATTCAGACCCTGCAGTGCCTGCGCAGTTGCAGCGCAGACCGCCGACAGAGGCAAACTGCGCTGCGGGCCGCTACCCGGATCGCCGGTCTTGACGGTCACAAAGTGCGCACTTGCCAGCAGGTGGTGGCCCCGAATGAAGGCCTCCGAGGGGTAGCCCGCATGCTTGCTCAACATCAGCAAGTGCAGCTTCACCCCCGGCCAGCGCGCGTGCAGCACCGCCCACGCTGCGGAGCTGCGCAACAGGTCGCCGATGCCCATGCTGTGCGACTTGATTAGCAGGATGTTCTTGGGGTTCAAGGCTGGTTGCCCGGCGGTGCGCAGCGGGCAGCGCTGCGCCTGCGGTCCTCGTAGCGGGTGAAACACTTGAGCAGCAAATGCAGCACGGTGGTCGTTCGGCTGACCAAGACGCGCGGCAGGTCCCACATGCCAATGGAGGGCGATATCCAGGCCCTGCCTCGCTCGGTGGTGGTGGCACCTGCGTAGCCACTGGTACGTACCGCCTGCAGTGTGTCTGCGGTGTATTCGCCATACGGGTAACAAAAGTGCCGCACGCCGCCTGCTTGGCGCAGTACAGACTCCAAGTGGGTTTTGGAAACAGCAATTTCCTGCAGCTGTTGCGCGCTGGAGAGCTCGGGCAGGTGGGCATGGGTCAGCGTGTGCGAGCCCACCTCTTGGCCGCCATCGATCCACTGCTGCAGTTGCGTGGCGTCCATCAAGCGGGCGGGCGCCACTCCCAAAACGGCATCCCAGCGGTTGTGCTGGCCCACCAAATCAGCCACCACATAACAGGTCGATGTGAATCCAAATCGCCGCAGCACCGGCAGGGCATGCTCCAGGTTGTTGGCGTAGCCGTCATCGAACGTGATGCCAAACACCCGACCGCGTCGCGTACCTTGTAGGTAGGGCTCCAATTCACCCATGGACAGACCACGGTAGCCCAAGGCCCATAGCACGGCCATATGCCAAAAGAAAGTGCGAGGTGCCACCACCAGGCCCCGCATCGCACTGCCCTTGGGCGCTGCGACTTCGATCTGGTGGTACATCAGGATCGGTATGGCTTTCACGGGTCGGACTCCGCGACGATGGCCTCGAAAATCTGTTGGTGGTGCCGTGCGACTTGGGGCCAGGCGTGGGCTCGGGCAAAGGCTGCCCCCTGTTGCCCAAGCTGCTGCGCCAGTGCAGGGTCTGCCAGCAAGGTGGCCACCGCATCCTGCAGCGCCAGCGCATCACCGGGTTGGCCCAGCAGCCACGCATGTTGCAGGTGCCTGAGGTCCGATGCAATCCCGCAGTACGGCAGTGCACTGACCACCACCGGCAGACCGTAAGCAAATGCCTCCAGCACCACCATACCGTAGGCGTCCTGCAAGGTGGGGTGGACCAGGATGTCGCAGGCGCAGTACGCGGCTTGCATGTCCTGCTGCGACCCCAGGAAAAACACCCGCTGCGCTACACCTGAGGCGCTGGCCAGTGCCGCCACGGCCTCACGCTGCCCCGCCCGGCTGACCACCGCCAGCGACACCGTTGCCGGCAACTTCGCCAGGGCTTGCAGCAGCGTAGGCAGGCCCTTTTTGCGAATGTCGTTGCCCACAAACAAAAGGCAGCTGCCCTGATCCGGCAAGCCCAAGCGCTGGCGCGCGGCCAGACGCACTTCGGGCGTGGTTGCCGCTGATGGCAGCGCCACACCGGGCGTCACCACGTCCAGGGCTGGGCGCACGCCGGGAAAGGCCTGCAGCATGGATTGCCGCAGTGCCTCGGACACCGCCACCACCCGACGCCCTGGGATCGGGTTGAAGCGGCATTTCTCCAGCCACAGATAACTCATCAAACGCAGACTCGTGGCCACCCTGAGGTACGACTTGGCCAGCGCCAGCCCAGCCTTGCCGAAGAAAAGGCTGTGCCGCACCGGCAGCACATGCACGGTTTGCAGATTGCCGTGCCACACGTTCTCGTGCGAGTGCACGACATCAAAGCCTTTGCGGGTCGCCCACCATGTGGCAAGGGAAAAACCCAGCTGGTTGATCCAACGGGGCCGATGCAGATGGAAGCCAAGGCGGTGGTAAGTCACGCCCTGCCATTGGTGGTCGATGTGTTGTGCGAAGACATGCACCTCGTGCTGCGCTGCGATTTGCTCCACCAAAGCGATCGCATAACGCTCCGCCCCGCCGCCGGTGCGAACGAAATGGCGACTGAGCACCGCAATGCGCAGGCGTTTTCCAGCGAACATGGGCTACAGCAGCACGATGTCGTATTGCTCCTGGGCCATGGCAGCCTCGCTTTGCAATGACACCGGCTTTCCAATGAACTCGCTCAAGCCTGCAAGGTGCTGGCTTTCTTCGTCCAGAAAAAGTTCCACCACCTTGGGCGAAGCCACGATGCGGAACTCTCGGGGATTGAACTGGCGCGCTTCCCGCAGTATCTCGCGCAGGATGTCATAGGCCACGCTGCGCGCGGTCTTGACCACGCCTTTGCCATCGCACACGGCACAGGGCTCGCACAGCATGTGGGCCAACGACTCGCGGGTGCGCTTGCGCGTCATCTCTACCAGACCCAGCTGCGAGAAGGTGCCGGCCATGGTCTTGACTCGGTCGCGCGCGAGCTGCTTTCTGAATTCGGCCAGCACCGCATCGCGGTGGTCCTCGCGCGCCATGTCAATGAAGTCGACGATGATGATGCCGCCCAGGTTGCGCAGGCGCAGTTGCCGCGCAATGGCCTGAGCCGCCTCCAGGTTCGTCTTGAAAATCGTGTCGTCGAAATTGCGCGCGCCCACGTAGGCACCGGTATTGACGTCCACCGTGGTCAGCGCCTCGGTCTGGTCCACGATCAGGTAGCCACCAGACTTGAGGTCGACGCGGCGTGCCAGCGCTTTGGCAATTTCTTCGTCGATCGCGTACAGATCAAAAATCGGCCGCTCGCCCTTGTAGTGCTGCAATTTGCCCGCAGCCAAAGGCATGAACTCTTGGCCAAACGCCAACAGCGCGTCGAATTGCTCGCGCGAGTCGACGCGAATGGTCTGAGTGGTTTCCACCACCAGATCGCGCAACACCCGCTGCAGCAAACTCAGGTCTTGGTGCAGCAAGCTCATGGGAGGCAGCCGCGTAGACGCGGACTTGACACGGGCCCAAGCCTTGCGCAGGTAGGCAATGTCTTCGGCCAGCTCGGCATCGCTGGCATCCTCGCCATTGGTGCGCAAAATGAATCCGCCACCTGCCGACCCAGCCAGCTCCAGCAAGCGGGAGCGCAAGCTCTCGCGCTGTGCAGCGGGAATCCGCTGCGACACGCCCATGTGGTCGTCTTGCGGCAAAAACACCAGCAAGCGCCCCGCGATGCTTACTTGCGTGGACAACCGCGCGCCCTTGGTACCTATCGGGTCTTTGATGACCTGCACCATCAACGCCTGACCCTCGAACACCTGCTTCTCAATCGGCACCATTGCATGCGCAGCCTTGGCAGCGCTAATGGTTTCGCCCTCTTGGGGCGGGTGCCAGACATCGGCCACATGCAGGAAGGCTGCGCGCTCCAAACCAATGTCCACAAAGGCCGACTGCATGCCGGGCAGCACCCGCACCACCTTACCCAAATACACGTTGCCAACCAAGCCTCGCTCCAGCGTGCGCTCCACGTGCAACTCCTGCACAGCGCCGTTCTCGACGATCGCAACCCGCGTCTCCTGCGGCGACCAGTTGATCAGGATGTCTTGGTGCATCGTGCCAGGTCCAGTTGCGCAAGCAGCGTGGCGGTTTCGAACAAGGGCAAACCCATGATCCCAGTGTAACTACCGGACATGCGGGTGATGAAGGCAGCAGCAGCCCCTTGCACCGCATAGGCACCGGCCTTGCCCATCGGCTCGCCACTGGCAACATACGCGTCAATCTGGGCCGCATCCATGGGCGCAAACGTGACTCGGGATTCGCACAGCGCGCGCCAGTGTTGCTCTTCCAACGCCAGAGCCACCGCCGTCAGCACCCGGTGGGTGGCGCCTGCAAGCTGGCCCAGCATGCGCGCGGCGTCGGCAGCGTCTTGTGGTTTGCCATACAAGGTGCGCCCCAGGGCCACAGTGGTGTCGGCACACAGCACGGGCGCTGGGGGCAAGCCGCGTTGCACCCTGCGCCGCAACGCGGCTTGCAGTTTCAAGTCGGTGACCCGGCGCACATAGGCTGCGGGTGCCTCCTTGGGCAGCGGTTCTTCCAATGCCTCGGCATTCTCTTCGGGGTCGGCCACCAACAACTCGTGCGCAACGCCCAACTGGGTCAGCAGCTGGCTGCGCCTGGGACTTTGCGATGCAAGGTAAATGAAGGCGGGCATGCAGGGGCTACTCGCGGTGGTAAGGATGTTTGGCCTGGATCGACCAGGCGCGGTAGAGCTGCTCAATCAGCAGCACCCGCGCGAACGCGTGGGGCAAGGTCAAGTCGGACAAGCGGATGCGCTCGTGGGCCGCTTGGCGAAAGGCCGGTTCCAAGCCGTCGGGGCCGCCGATCACCAAGGCCACGTCGCCGCCACCTAGCTGCCAATCACTGAGTCGACCGGCCAACGCCATGGTGGTCAGGCTGGTCCCGCGCTCATCCAAAGCCACGATACGGCTGCCTTTCGGAATGGCGGCCTCGATGCGCGCGCGCTCGGCGGCATAGATCGTGTCCAAGGTTTTGGAACCACGGGTTTCGGTTTTGACCGCCTTGAGGTCGATCTTGATCTCGTGCGGGAAGCGCTTGGCGTAATCGTCCCACGCCGTCTGGGCCCAGTCGGGCACCCGCTGGCCTACCGCAACAATGCACAGGCGCACAAGCGACTTCAGGCTTTGCGAGCGGTCGCCTTCTTGGCAGGCGCGCTTTTCATTGCAGGCTTGGTAGCGGGTTGCGTCGCAGTCTTCTTGGGCGCAGCCGCAGATGGCTTGGCAATGCGCGACGGAGCCGCTTGCGTTGCTACCCGCTTGGACGGCACGGACTTGGCGGGTGCGGACTTTGTGACAGCCGTCTTGGCCGCTGGTGCTTTCGGACTCGCGGACTTTGCTGTGGCGGGCTTTGCTCCCGCAGAACCGGTGGCAGCCGACTTAGCGGCCATGTTTTTCTTGACCTGCGCCTTGGACGGGAACGCCTCGGCCACGCCTTTCTTGGCGGCGCTGGCGCGCTTAAGCGTGGTGGGGGCTTTCTCTTTGGTGCCCACCGCGGCCGCCTTGGCCGGCACTACTGGCTTGGCCGCACCGAGCTTGAGGCGCACTGGGCGCTCGCCCCACAGCTCTTCAAGGTGGTAGTACTGGCGGAAGTTGGGCTGCATGATGTGGACCACCGCCTGGGCGCAATCCACAATGATCCACTCGCCATTGCCCTCGCCCTCCATGCGCGGCTTGGGAAAACCGGCTTCACGGACCGCGTCACGCACGCTGGAGGCCAAGGCCTTGGTTTGCCGGTTGGAGCTTCCCGAAGCGATGATGACCCGCTCGAACAAGGCCGACAGGTGCTCGGTGTCAAACACCACCACGTCCACCGCCTTCACGTTTTCCAGCCCGTCGACGATGGCGCGCTGCAGTTTTTGGATGTCTTTTTTGGCAACAGGGGAAGTGGTCATCGGTCAGCTTGGTAAAGGTGGTGGTTTTCAATATAACGCGCAACTGGTTCGGACACCCACTGCGTGATGGGGTGGTGCATCCCAGCATGGTGGCGCACTTCGGTTGCGCTCAATTCCATAGGGGGCAGGTCGATCTGGATGCAATCTGGAATCGAAAGCGATTCCAAATCGGCCAACCGGCTGTCGCTTGTGGACTCGGCAGACCCCGGGTATCCGTGCGATGAACCGGGGCGCGAAGCGACGCAAATTGTAGCGGTGCGTACCACCTCATCCCAACGCTGCCACCTCGGCAAGGCCAGGGCCTGGTCTTGGCCAATCAGCAGGTACAGGTGGGCGTGGGGATTCTCGGCTTGAATCTCCAACAGCGTATCCGCGGTGTAACTGGGGCCTGTGCGGCGGGTCTCGCGGTCATCGACCTGCACGTTGGGAACCTCGGCAAACGCAAGTGCGCACATGGCCAGGCGGTGCTGAGCATCGCTGAGCGCACGCGCCTTGTGCCAGGCCAAGCCGGTGGGCACCACCCGCAGGCTGTCTAGGCTGAGCTGTTGCACTGCCGCACACGCCAAGGCCACGTGGGCGCGGTGTGGCGGATCGAAGGCACCGCCAAAAACGCCAATGCGCGGCACCGCGCGCTGCGGTGCCAGGGCATTCACACCCAATCCCGGCGCACCAAAAAACGCTCGTACAGCGCAGCCTCGGGCGTGCCCGCGGCGGGCACGTTTTGGTAGGACCAACTGGCGTACGGCGGCATGGACAGCAAAATCGACTCGGTGCGCCCGCCGGACTGCAGTCCAAAGTGGGTGCCGCGGTCCCACACCAAGTTGAACTCCACATAGCGGCCACGGCGGTAGAGCTGAAAGTTGCGCTCGCGCTCGGTGTACGGCGTGTCTTTGCGGCGCTCCACGATCGGCAGGTAGGCCGTCAAAAAGGCGTCGCCCACCGCCTGCAGCATGGCAAAGCTGCGGTCTTGGCCCAGCTCGGAAAAATCGTCAAAAAACACGCCGCCAATGCCACGCGGCTCGTTGCGGTGCTTGAGAAAAAAGTATTCGTCGCACCAGGTTTTGAAGCGCGGGTACTTGTCGTCGCCGAATTCGCTCAACGCATCGCGGCAGGTGCGGTGGAAATGCGCCGCGTCCTCCTCAAAACCGTAGATGGGTGTGAGATCCATGCCGCCGCCAAACCAACACACTTCGCGGCCATCCGGCGCCTTGGCGGCCAGCATGCGCACGTTCATGTGCACCGTGGGCGCATAAGGGTTGCGGGGATGGAACACCAGAGAGACGCCCATGGCCTCGAAGGGCGCACCCGCAAGCTCGGGTCGGTGTTGGGTTGCGCTGGGCGGCAGCTTGGGGCCACGCACATGCGAGAAGCCGCAACCAGCGCGCTCAAACACCGCGCCGTCTTCCAGAATCTGGGTGATGCCATTGCCCTGGAGCATCTCGCCAGGCGGCTTCTCCCAGGCGTCCACCAAAAAGGTGCCGCCGTCGATCTTGGCAATGGCACCCGTGAGGCGGCTTTGCAAGTCCAGCAGGTAGCTGCGAACGTGGCTTGGGGTGGCGTATGGAGTCATGGATTCGGTCGGTAGAAGGTGGGCGGCTCAGCCCTTGAGCGCCCGGTGGCCGATGTCGGTGCGGTATTGCAAGCCATCGAAATGGATACCCTGCACCACCTGGTAGGCGCGCTGCTGGGCTTGGCGCACACCATCGGCCAGAGCGGTCACGCACAGCACACGCCCCCCAGATGTCACCAACTGCCCGTCGCGCTGCGCGCTTGCCGCATGGAACACCACCGCATCGTCGGCATCCGCTGGCAGTCCGGTGATGGCGTCGCCCTTGCGCGGCTGGGCCGGGTAACCGGCTGCGGCCAACACCACGCCCAAGGCGGTGCGCCGGTCCCACTGAAGTTCGATCTCATCAAGCTTGCCGTGCGGACCAGGCGCGGTGGCAGCCAAAAGCACTTCGAGCAAATCGGTCTTGAGCCGCATCAGGATGGGCTGGGTCTCTGGGTCGCCCATGCGGCAGTTGAATTCCAGCGTCTTGGGCTGGCCCTGGGCGTCGATCATCAAGCCGGCGTAGAGAAAACCGGTGTAGCCCATGCCGTCTTTGTCCATGCCCCGGATGGTGGGCAAGATCACCTCGCGCATCGCGCGGGCGTGGATTTCGGGCGTCACGATGGGTGCCGGGGAGTACGCGCCCATGCCGCCGGTGTTGGGGCCGCGGTCGCCGTCACCCAGGCGTTTGTGGTCTTGACTAGTCGCCAGCGGGAGCACATTCTTGCCATCGCATAGAACGATGAAGCTGGCCTCTTCGCCTTCCAAAAACTCCTCAATGACTACGCGCGCACCGCCGGCGTTGTGCACCACGTCGGCAGCGTTGTTTTGCAGCATGAAGTCGATCGCCGCGTGCGCCTCTTCCAAGCTGGCGGCCACCACCACGCCCTTGCCTGCTGCCAAGCCGTCGGCTTTCACCACAATGGGGGCACCGCGTTCTTGCACATAGGCATGGGCAGCTTGCGCGTCAGAAAACGTCGCGAAAGCCGCGGTGGGGATGCCGTGGCGCTGCATAAAGGCCTTGGAAAAAGCCTTGGAACTCTCCAACTGCGCCGCCGCCTGGGTGGGGCCAAAGATGCGCAAGCCGTGGGCACGGAACTCGTCAACGATGCCCGCCGCCAGGGGCCCCTCGGGGCCAACCACGGTCAGGCCGATCTTGTTGTTTTGCGCCCAGTGGCGCAGCTCCACGAGGTCGGTGATGGGCAAGTTCTTCAGGCGCGCGTCCAGCGCGGTGCCGCCGTTGCCAGGCGCCACGTACACCATTTGCACCTTGGGCGACTGGGCCAGTTTCCACGCCAAAGCATGTTCACGCCCGCCGCCGCCTACAACCAAAATATTCATGTCGGCTTTCTACAGGGCAGCGTTGTGGTAAACGTCCTGGGTGTCGTCCAGGTCTTCGATGACGTCGAGCAGCTTTTGCATGCGCAGCGCGTCGTCGCCACTGAGTTCAATGGTGTTTTCGGCCCGCATGGTCACGCCAGCGATCTCGGCGTGCAAACCAGCAGCCTCCAGAGCGGCTTTGACTGCCTCGAAGTCAGCGGGCGCGGTCAGGACTTCAATGGCGCCGTCCTCGTCGGTCACCACGTCGTCGGCACCGGCTTCCAAAGCCAGCTCCATGACCTTGTCTTCGCTGGTACCGGGTGCGTACACCAGCTGGCCGCAGTGCTTGAACTGGAAGGCCACCGACCCTTCCGTGCCCATGTTGCCGCCGTACTTGCTCAAAGCGTGGCGCACCTCTGCCACAGTGCGCACTCGGTTATCGGTCATGGTGTCGATGATGATGGCCGCGCCGCCGATGCCATAGCCCTCGTAACGGATCTCTTCGTAGCTCACGCCTTCGGCGTTGCCGGTGGCCTTGTCGATGTTGTACTTAACCCGGTCTGCGGGCATGTTGGCGGCCTTGGCCTTCTCAACGGCCAAGCGCAAACGGGGGTTGGCGCTGAGGTCGGCGCCGCCTGCGCGGGCCGCTACCGTTATTTCGCGCACGATGCGGGTCCAGATCTTTCCGCGCTTCTCGTCCTGGCGCCCTTTGCGGTGCTGGATGTTCGCCCATTTGCTGTGTCCTGCCACGTGCTGCCCTCTAAAATTGGTTAACTTAGCGGCAGGATTGTACTTTTCGGGAGTCCCATGGCATCGATTCAGGACGAGGGCATCCTCATCGCCCAGCGCACCGCAGGCGGGCAAGGCATCCAGTGTTTTTTGCGCCCAGACAAGGCCAACCGCCACGGGCTGATCACCGGCGCCACTGGCACCGGCAAAACCATCACGCTGCAAAGCTTGGCTGAGGGTTTTTCCAACCTGGGCGTGCCAGTGTTCTTGGCTGACATCAAAGGCGACCTGACCGGGCTGTCGCAGCCTGGCGCCTTGGGCGACAAACTGGGCAAGGTGATCACAGAGCGGGGGCTGCCCACACCGGCGTTCTCTGCCTTTCCCACCACGGTGTGGGATGTGTTTGGCCAGCAAGGCCACCCGGTGCGCGCCACGGTGAGCGACTTGGGGCCCTTGCTGCTGTCGCGCATGCTCAACCTCAACGAAACCCAGGCGGGTGTGCTGCAACTGGTGTTCAAGATCGCCGATGACGATGGATTGATGCTCCTGGACATGAAGGACCTGCGCGCCATGTGCCAGCATGTGGGCGACAACGCGTCGAGCTACACCACCGAGTACGGCAACATCAGCGCCGCCAGCATCGGCGCCATCCAGCGCGGCCTGATGCAGATCGAAAGCCAAGGCGGTGACCGCTTTTTTGGCGAACCGATGCTCAACATCGCCGACTTCATGCAAACCGACAGCCGCTACCCCGGCGCCAACGGCCAAGCCAAGGGCGTCATCAACGTGCTGGCTGCCGACGCACTGATGAACGCGCCGCGCCTGTACGCCACTTTTTTGCTCTGGATGCTCAGCGAGCTGTTTGAAACCCTGCCCGAAGTGGGCGACCTAGAAAAGCCCAAGCTGGTGTTCTTTTTTGACGAAGCCCATCTGCTCTTCAATGACGCGCCCAAGGTGCTGGTGGAGCGCATCGAGCTGGTGGTGCGACTGGTGCGCTCCAAAGGGGTGGGCATTTTTTTTGTCACCCAAAATCCTTTGGACATCCCCGACACCGTGTTGGCCCAGCTTGGCAACCGGGTGCAGCACGCGCTGCGCGCCTTCACCCCGCGCGACCAAAAGGCGGTCAAGGCGGCGGCCGAGACCATGCGGGCCAACCCCGGACTGGACGTGGCTACGGCCATCACCGAGCTGGGCGTGGGCGAGGCCCTGGTCAGCCTGCTGGACGACAAGGGCCGCCCCACCCTCACCGAGCGCGTGTACGTGTTGCCGCCCGCCAGCCAGATTGGCCCCATCACGGCAGCCCAGCGCCAAGAGCTTCTTGCCCAGTCCATGGTCGCAGGGGTGTACGAACAGGCGCTCGACCGGGCTTCCGCCTACGAGGCGCTGCGCGGTGCCGCGCCTGCCCCGGCGCCGTCGGGCCGCACCCCCAGCGCCACCCCAGGCCGCGAGCAGCCGACCGATCAGGGCACGGACCAGCGCGGTGTGCTCGATGGCTTGGGTGATCTGCTCGGCGGTGGCACCGGGCGCAAGCGCGCAAGCGTCGGCGAGCAGCTCATGAAGAGTGCCGCCAGCGCCATCGGGCGCGAAGTGGGCCGCCAGATCATTCGGGGTGTGCTGGGCGGCATCTTTGGCGGCTCCCGGCGCTAGGCCCCGCAGCGGCGCTGGCGACGCCACCTTGGGGCAGTGCTGCCAACGTGCAGCCTTGGGGTTGCGTTGCACAGGCGGCTGCGTCGTTGCCGCAGCGAAGTCGCCTGACCACGGACCACTGCCCGAGAAAGCGGCTGGCTTGCGGTAGAGTTTGGCGTCTGGGCCGCCCCGGGCCATCTTTTTGCACACCACCCCCACGAAAGCCTGCATCCATGATCCCCATCAACAGCGCCGCACGCGCCAACGTGCACCTCATCTCCCACCCCTTGGTGCAGCACAAACTGACCTTGATGCGCAACAAGGAGGCCAGCACCAACAGTTTTCGCCGCTTGCTGGGCGAGCTCAGCAGCCTGATGGCGTATGAAGTGTGCCGCGACATGGCGCTGCAAGACGTGCAAATCGAAACGCCGCTGGAGACCATGACCGGCCAGATGATCGACGGCAAGAAGCTGGTGTTCGTCAGCATCTTGCGGGCGGGCAACGGCATCTTGGATGGCGTGCTGTCGGTGGTGCCGGGCGCACGGGTCGGCCACATCGGGCTGTACCGCGACCCGAAGACCCTGCAAGCGGTGGAGTACTACTTCAAGATGCCCAAAAACATGGAAGAGCGCGACATCGTGGTGGTCGACCCGATGCTGGCCACCGGCAACTCGGCGGCGGCTGCGGTCACCCGGCTCAAGGCGTGCCGGCCCAAGTCGATCAAATTCCTGTGCCTGCTGACCTGCCCCGAGGGCATCAACACCATGTACCAGGCGCACCCGGATGTGCCGATCTTCACCGCCGCGATCGACCGCGAGCTCAACGACCACGGCTACATCCTGCCGGGCTTGGGCGATGCGGGGGACCGGATTTTTGGTACGCAATAGGCACCGCACGCTTCAGCGGCAACGCAACGGTAGCGCGAGGGTTTCGCAAACTGGGCGCGGATGCGGATGCCGCGCCTAACGCCGGCGGGCTTGGCGCACCCCGCCCAGCTCGCTCACCGTCGTTAACACTTTGGACAACCTGCCCGAGTCGGACACTTCGACAGTGAACGTCATCCACGCAATCCCCCTCACCGACTGCGTCTGCACGCCAATCACATTCATTTTTTCCTTGGCGAACACCTCGGAGATGTCGCGCAGCAGGCCCTGGCGGTCGACAGCCTCCACCGCCACATCCACGGGGTAGACGCTGGCGCTGTCACCGGCGGCGTTGCCCCAGGCCACGTCGATGCAGCGCTCGCCGCTGCGCTGCACCATGTTTCGCAGGTTGGAGCAGTCGGCCCGGTGCACGCTGACGCCCTTGCCCCGCGTCACAAAACCGGCAATCAAGTCAGGCGGGGCGGGTTTGCAGCACTTGGCCAGCTGTGTCATCAGCGAGTCGATGCCCACCACCAGCACCCCCGCCTTACCCGACGAACCCGGCGCGCGTGGCTTTTTGAGCAGCACCGCGTCACCTTCCGCCGGCACAGGCTCGGGCGGGCGCAACACCATCTCGATACTGCGCAAGGAGAACTCGTCCTTGCCCACCACCTCAAACAAATCGTCGGCTGAATCAAAGCCGAGCTGGGCCGCCAAATCGTCGAGCTTGATGGCCGTCTTGCCCTCGCGCTGCAGCAGCTTTTCGACCGCGTCGCGGCCCTTGGAGACGGTCTCGCCCATGGCCAGCGCATTGAACCAGGCGCGCACCTTGGCACGCGCGCGATGACTCACCAGGTAGCCCAAGTCGGGGTTGAGCCAATCGCGCGAGGGCCCGCCCTCCTTCACCGCCGTCACCTCCACCGTCTGGCCGTTTTTGAGTGGCGTGTTCAGCGGCACCATCGCGCCGTCCACCTTGGCGCCGCGGCAACGGTGCCCCAGGGTGGTATGGACGCTGTAAGCAAAGTCCACCGGCGTAGCGCCGTGCGGCAGGTCCACGATGGCCGCGTCGGGGGTGAGCACATAAATACGGTCGTCCAGCACACCCTCCCCGGACGCGGGCGCACTGCCCTCGCCGTCCGAACCGTCGCCGCGCGAGAGGTCGCGCTCCCAGGCGAGCAGCTGGCGCAACACCGCAATCTTGGCGTCGTATTCGCCCGTGGCCGACACGCCCGCGTAGCCCTTGGTGCCAGCTTCTTTGTAAGCCCAGTGCGCAGCCACACCGTGCTCGGCATGGGCGTGCATGGCTTGGGTGCGCACCTGCACTTCAATGGCTTGTGCCTGCGCGTCACGCACCACCGTGTGCAACGACTGGTAGCCGTTGCCTTTGGGGCGGGCGATGTAGTCATCAAACTCGGCGGTGATGGGGGCGAAGCGGCTGTGTACCCAACTCAATGCCGCATAGCAATCGGACACGCTGGGCACCACGATGCGCAGCGCACGGATGTCGTAGACCTGGTCAAAGCCCAGTGACTTGCCGCGCATTTTTTTGACGATGCTGTAGATATGCTTGGGTCGCCCCTGCACGGTGGCCGCAATGCCCTGCGCCGCCAGCTCATCGGCCAGTTGGCTGCGCAGCGCCTCGACCGAGGCCTCGCGCTCGGCGCGCTTTTCGTCCAACAAAACGGCAACCTGGCGGTAGGTGTCGGGCTCCAGAAAGCGAAAGGACAAGTCCTCGAGTTCCCACTTGACCTCCCAAATGCCCAGCCGGTTGGCCAGCGGAGCAAACACCTGCAGCGACTCGCTGGCCAAGCCAACAGGCACTGGCAACTTGGTGGCCGCGAAGTGGCGCAAGGTTTGCAAGCGCGACGCCAAGCGCAGCAACACCACCCGCAGGTCGCGTGAAAAGGCCAGCAGCATCTTGCGCACGCTCTCGGTCTGCGCCGCTGCGGTCTGCGCCATCGGCGCGGGTAAACCGGCGTGGCTGGCGGCGTTTTGCGCCAGCCGGGCCATGCGCTGCACCCGCACCAGCTTGGTGGTCTCCAGCGCCAAGTTGGCAAAGCTCTCGCCAAAGGCCTTGGCGATGACCTCTTGCGGTCGGTTCAAGTGCTCGCAGGCGTAGACCAGGTAGCTTGCGGCCTGCATGGCCTGTGAGCCGCCGATGCCGCGCAGGATGTCGGCCACCGCATCGGCATGGGCCAGCACGTTTTCACCGGTGTCGAGTGTTTCGCTGGCGAGCAGGGGTTCTGCGAACGCGCGCGCCCGTTCCAAGGCGTCGGCCGGCTCCGCTGGGCCTTGGCTGGTCGCGGCGACCCAATCGGAAGGAAGGCCACGGGCCTGCTCAGCGGGGTTACGCTTCATGTAAGGGTGCTAGCGACCACGCTGCGCGCCTCAGGGAAGCAGAAAGTCCAGCACCACCTGCTGCTGGTCGTCGGCGATCAGCGTGGGCGCATGACCGACGCCGGCAAACTCCACCAAACGCGCTTTCGGTCCACGCTGGCACATCAGCTGCGCAGTCTGCACGGAGAGCAAATCGGACTGCGCGCCGCGCAGCAGCAGGGTTTGCGCCGTGATGCTGTCGTACACCTGCCACAGCAAGGCCTCGCCTTGGGCCGCAGCCTCTTGGGTGACGGCCTTGAACGGCAGCGCAATCGCCGGGTCGTAGTGCAGCACCACGCCAGGTGCACCGTCGGCGCGGGGTTTGACCATGTGGGTCGACAAGGCCAGCCACTGCTGCGGCGTATGGGGTCCAAAGCCAGTGGACACCGACCACATGGCGTCGGCTGCGGCCTGCAGGGAATCAAACGCCATGGTGCGGCCCAAGTAGCTGCCGATGCGTACCAGGGATTGCCATTCAATGACAGGTCCTACATCGTTTAGCACCAGCCGCCGCACGCTCGCGCCGACGGCTTTGGCGTGGGCGGCCACCGCCATGCCAATCAAGCCGCCCATGCTGGTGCCCACCCAGTCCAGCGTTCGTGGCTTGAGATGCGCCAGCAGCGCCAGCATGTCTGCCGCATAAGCGGGCACTTGGTAGCCCTGGGGGTCGACCAGCCAATCGCTCTGGCCACGCCCCACCACGTCGGGGCAAACCACATGCAACGCACCACCTGCGCGCGCTAGCAGCGACTGGGCCAACACATCGAAGTCACGCCCCTGTCGGGTGAGCCCATGCACGCACACCACCGTGTGCTCGGCCTGCGCGTCGCCCCACGACCAGTACGCCATGCGATGGCCCGTGCCAGTGTCGGGGCACGGAATGTGATGCAGCGTGGGTTGGGTCATGGCGTTGGGGCTGTGTGAAGCGGGGGTGTTTGATAATGGCAGCATCGTAAATCAACCCCTCACCCACCTAGAAAGATCCTCCCATGCTCAAAGGTAAAACCGCGCTTGTTACTGGCTCCACCAGCGGAATTGGTCTGGGCATTGCCAAGGCACTGGCCGCGCAGGGTGCCGACATCGTGCTCAATGGTTTTGGCGACGTAGAGGGACCCAAGGCGGAGGTCGCGGCGCTGGGTGTGCGGGTGGACTACCACGGTGCCGACATGTCCAAGCCGGGCGAGATCGAGGAGATGGTGCGCTACGCACAAAGCCAATTTGGAGGCGTCGATATCCTGGTGAACAACGCGGGCATCCAGCATGTGGCCCGCATTGAGCAGTTCCCGGTCGAGCGCTGGGACGCCATCCTCGCCATCAACCTATCCAGCGTCTTCCGTGCCACCCGCGCCGCCCTGCCCGTGATGCAGGCCAAGAACTGGGGCCGCATCATCAATGTGGCGTCAGTCCACGGTTTGGTGGGCTCGGCGGAAAAGTCCGCCTATGTGGCAGCCAAGCATGGTGTGGTGGGCCTGACCAAAGTAACCGCCTTGGAGAACGCCACCAGCGGCGTGACCTGCAACGCCATCTGCCCCGGCTGGGTGCTCACCCCGCTGGTACAAAAACAGGTGGACGCCAAAGCGGCGGCGCTGGGCATTTCCAACGAAGAAGCCACCAAGCGGCTGCTGGGCGAAAAAGAGCCGTCGATGCAATTCACCACACCGCAGGAGCTGGGTGCCCTGGCAGTCTTTTTGTGCTCCAGTGCGGCCGACAACATCCGCGGTGCGGCATGGAATATGGACGGGGGTTGGTTGGCGCAGTAGGTCGCGCTGCGACCTAAGGAGCTGTGCTTACTGCGATCAATCCGTCAGATCGAGGCGCCAAGTTAGGCAGCAGCGCATTGCCTTGGCGCTGAGCTGCGATTCATGCAGCGCGGGTACGCTGCCCCACGCCCAATGCAACCACCACGCTCAGCAGCAGTATCAGGGCCGCGCCCAGCAAAGTCGCCCCGTACCAGCCCCGGTCCATCAGCACACCGAACACCAGCGGCGATATCGCAAAGCCGGTGTCCAGCCCCGAATAGACCAGCCCGTACACCCGGCCGGTGGCGCCCTTGGGAGTGGCCTTTTTGATCATCATGTCGCGCGACGGGCCCCCAATGCCGACTGCAAAGCCGGTGGCGGCCAAGACTACCATGGTCGCATTGGCACCCAGCACGCCTGCACCGCACAGGGCCAATAGCACCGCGCCTGCCGACATGGCCCAGGCAACCACCTTGTCGCTGTTGGCAACCCGCGCCGCGACAAAACCACCGATCAACATGCCGAGCGCGCCGCACAGCATGTAGCCCGTCAGGGTGAGGGTCGCAGCCTCAAAGCTCACGCCGTGCATGGCCTTGAGGATGGAGACTGCAAAGCTTTGCACCACCGCCAGCGTCATGGTGGAGAGCAAAAAGAAACCAAAACACCACCACACCACCGGCAGCTTCATGAACGCCATGTCGTGCTCCGGGTTGGTACCAGCGGCGCTGGGTACACGCCGCGCCACTTGGGTGCTGAGTTGGTCGCGGTGCAGCACCAGCACGGCCAGCACCAGCAGGTACACCACGGCCGCCGCTAGGTAGGCAGTGCGCCAACCGAAGGCCAAACTGAAGGAGGCAAAAAACACCGGAGCCGCTGCCCACCCCAAATTGCCGGTGAGTCCATGGGCGCTGAAGGCGTAACCCAAGCGCGGCCCTGACACCCGCTGGTTGAGGATGGTGAAGTCCACCGGATGAAAGGTGGCGTTACCCATGCCGGCCAGCGCCGCCACCGCCAGCAAGCCCGCGTAGCCGGTGACCAAAGACGCTGCAACACAGGCCAAGGCAAACACCGACACTGCCAAAAACAACAAGGGCCGCGCGCCCAGTCGGTCCACTACAAAGCCCGAAAACGCCTGTCCCACGCCCGAGACCACAAAAAAAGTGGTCATCAGCAAGCCCAACTCCGAATAGCTCAGGCCAAACTCTTTCATGAACACCGGGAACATCAGCGGCAGCAGCAGGTGCCCAAAGTGCGAACTGGCGTGCGCCAAGCCGACCAGCCCGATCACTTTGGCGTCTTGCTGCAGCGGAACGGTTGCGCCAGCGTTGGCGGTGGGGGCGGTGGCAGAAGTGGAGGGTAGGGACACCATCTTTCGATGATATCCCCCCCTAAGAACCGTACATGCGAGTTTCCCAGCATACGGCTCACGCACGACCACCGGCTACACAGCGTCAACAGGTTGCATAACCCTCGACCGCTTCACCAGATTAAAGTCCCCGTGCTGGGACCGGCTTGATAACCTTCAAACCTAGGGCGTGGACACGCCTGTGACAAATCGGGTGCAGCAGCACCCGATTGGAGAGAGCATCGCTCCCGCCTAGCTGCCGATAGACGATATGGTGGTCGTCCATGTTCTCATCAGCCATGTCGATATCTTGCTCACAGTGAGCGCACTCACCACCCTGGTCGAACCACAGCGAGGCCCTTTGTGCGCTCCAGATGGAGTTACCCATCCGTTGCACCCTCAGCTTCTCGCCGTAGGCCTCCCAGTCGGGATGGAAGGGGTTGTAGTCCCCCTTCACTTTGACGTGGCGAACGATTTTCATGTCCGCCAAGCAATACAGCGGCAGCGGTATTCTTTCGTCACTCCCAAACGGGTCGTCCCGCAATCCCGCGAACTGGCGGCGTGAGCCACACTGTTTCCAGTAATGCTCGTACACCCAGCCCGACGTCTTGCGGGGGTGCCTGCGCAGACCCCAGCGCATTAATCTCCAATAGATTTGGTGATCGACTTTGCTGAATGTCTGCTTTGCAACCGTTCCCCGGTGGTACTGAGCCCAGCCCATGAGGACTGGGTTCAGGCGCTTTATCAGCGTTTCTGTTGGAACCGACA
>NZ_JBIIGC010000008.1:0-127012 GCF_044236835.1 Rhodoferax sp. | reverse complement strand
TCTGACAACACGACCGGCAGCAACAGGCTGTTGTGGTCTTGGGGCTTGTAGCGGGCCATGGTGATCTCCTTGCCAAAGGGGATCGCAAAGGGCGTGCCAGGAATGGTTTTTTTACAGCCTCAACGTTCGAGCTAACCTGGAGACAACGGCGTGACGCAAAGCCCGCGCCACAGATAATGCACGCTTGCACTGTGGCGCGGGCTTTGTGGCATGCCGTTGGCTCTCAGGTTGAGCGAGGGGTTAGGCATCACTTGATTGGGATGGTGACTTCGCATGCATAGTCCTTGGGCAACGGTGCGTCTGTTTCCCTGCGCCGCCAGTATTCGTGCCAGTACTCCCACCAATCGCTGGCTGCTGTGACGATCTGGGCTGGATCAAGCTCACCAGGCTGCGCTACGACAGTCATTCGCTTGGCCCTGACGACGAAGCCGACCCCTTGTGCACGAAAGCCAAGGAAGACCGAGTTGTCAGGCGCAGAAGTTCCGAGCTCACTTCCGTATGCGTACTCGATGCGGCACCCAGATACGATCTCGCGGAGCTTGTCCTCGGAGGTGAGGGTGAAGAGCTCATGATCGACGGAGAATGGTTCGACTCTGTCTTCATGTAGTGCGAGCCTCCAGTCTTCGTCTACATGTTCTGCGCCTTCCTCAGTCAAGAAGGCTACGACTGTCGGCTCGAAGAAGCGAAGAGCCACAACGCTGTTCGGCGCGTGGTCCGAGTCCGCCGGTGGAAAATGTAGCTGGACCCCGCCAAACTCGACTTGGAAGATCTCCGGGAGTGCCTCAGCCCACCAGCGCCAGTAGCCAACGTCTGAGATGGCTTCCTCAAGGGCGGAAAGGTGTGCAGACATTGCGACTGTGATGCCTAACGTAATGTACAGAGCAAAACCTGCTCTATAAGTTGGGCGCTGCTCCATAAGTTGGTCATGTCTTCCTCCGCAAAGTGGCTTACAGCGTGGTTTGGCGCTCAATATACCTATGAACGGACAGATATAAAAGCTCTGTAAAACCTAGCACCCCTGCGCTGTAGTCCACCCCCGTGAGCATGCGTTGGATGGAGGAAGACGCGTTGTCCCGCGGCACCAAGATCAGCGGCTTCCTCGGCGTCAGTTCGCTACCGCACATAAGAATTGCAGGCGGCTCCCTACACTTCGCACGCTAAAGCCGCTGTGCGGTGCCGCTGTCAGGCGCTGCTGCCCAAGGCCGCCGTTGCCAATACAAAGAGATGGGGATTTTTTGACTATTTCCTGTGAAACCGCCCGCCAGAACAAACTGCTTGCCGCCCTTTCCACGGACGATTTGCAGCGCTGGCTGGGTGGTCTTGAACCGATGGAAATGCCCTTGGGGATGGTTCTGTACGAGTCCGGCTCCACCATGCCGTACGTCTACTTTCCCGCCACTTCCATTGTTTCGCTGCTGTTCGTCACATTCAACGGCTCATCTGCCGAGATCGCGGTAGTGGGCAATGAAGGGATGGTGGGGATTTCCGTTTTCATGGGCGGAAACTCCACCACCAACCGGGCCGTGGTGCAAAGTGCGGGCAAGGGCTTTCGCCTCAGAGCCCACGAAATGCGGGCCGAGTTTGACCGCGCGGGGCCGGCCATGCATCTGTTGCTGCGCTACACCCAGGCCTTGATCACCCAACTGACGCAGACCGCGGTGTGCAACCGGCATCACACGGTGGATCAGCAACTTTGCCGCTGGTTGCTGCTCAGTTTGGACCGCCTGAGTGGTCCGGAGCTGGTCATGACGCAGGAGTTGATCGCCAACATGCTCGGCGTTCGCCGCGAGGGCGTCACCGAGGCAGCACTCAAACTGCAACGTGCAGGGCTCATTCGCTACACCAGAGGTCGAATCACCGTGGTCAACCGGCCAGGGCTGGAAAAGCGCACATGCGAGTGCTATGCGGTTGTCAAAACCGAGTACCAGCGTCTGTTGCCCGACAGGCAAGAGCCTTAGAAGCAATCGCATGCAGGCCACACCGCCCGCCCGCCTCGAAGCTCCTTGGCAGTAAAGGGCATTCCATGATTTTGAAACGCCTGCGATTGGCCACCAACGCCCGCCACACGGCACTGGAAAACCAATTGCCGCTAATGCATGCAGACCTTTCGCTGGAGGATTACCGCCAGTTTGTGGGCCGGTTTTTTGGCTTCTATGCACCGCTAGAAGCCCAGATGATGGCTTCACCCCACTGGCCGCTGCTGGAGTTTGAATACACCACCCGGCAAAAAACCCCGCGACTGGCACAAGACCTGTTGGCCTTGGGTAGCAATGTGGCGGCGGTGGCGGCAACTCCTCGCTGCATTGCGTTGCCTGCGTGTACCACTCCCGAGCAATTGCTGGGCTGCCTGTACGTCATTGAAGGTGCGACTCTGGGCGGGCGCAGCATCACGCGGCATTTGCAAACCCGGCTGGGTTTGACACCGCAATCGGGTGGCGCATTTTTTGACGGGTATGGCGCGCACACTGGTTCTCAGTGGAAGGCGTTTTGCACCATGCTGGCGCGCAACGCCGACCGCCTGTACGACCCAAGCACCGACCCTTGTGCCGGCCTGTCTGCCTTGGAGGACCGCCATGCAGCCATCGTGGCGGGTGCCAACCGCACCTTTGAAACCTTGAGCCACTGGCTGTTTCCGACCTCCCTGCAAAGTACGGCCCTGCATGACCTCCAGTTCGCATAAGGCAAGCTTCGCAGGCGTCCCGCCTGGCGACACCGTGCCATGGGCTGGCGGCCCCTACAGCATCAAACGCCACGGCACCTCACTGACACAGTGCGACAGGGAGCCGGTGCAAACACCGGGCTGCATTCAGGCGCATGGGGTTCTGGTGGCGGTGCGCCTGGCCGACATGGCCATCCTGCAGATCAGCGAAAACGCGCATGGGTTCTTCGGCGTTGCGGCACAGGCACTGTTAGGGGCGCCACTGGAGCAGGTCGTAGGCGCCACGAACCTGCAGCGGCTGCGCAATCTGCTGGCGCTCGAAGCGCTAGAGCGCAATGCGGTGTACGCCTTCACGATGCCTGTTCTGGCGGTGCCAAACGCCGCGCTCCATGCAAGTCCACTGGACGTTTGCGCGCACACCCTGGATGGCACGTTGCTGCTCGAATTTGAAGCAACCAGCCGCACTGGCGCCCTGGAAAATGGTGACTTTTTCAGCCGCGTCACCCGCGCCGTCGGCCGCCTGCAATCGGCGGTGGGCGTGCGGGCCTTCTGCCAGCAAGTGGCCGACGAGGTGCAGGCCATCACCGGCTTAGACCGGGTCATGGTGTACAAGTTTCACGCCGACAACCACGGGGAGGTGGTGGCAGAAAGCAAGCGCGCTGACCTGCCCGCGTATCTGGGGCTGCACTACCCGGAAGCGGACATACCCCAACCCGCGCGCGACATTTACCAGCGCATCTGGATCCGGCCTCTGCCAGACGCCACCGGGCCACTGGTGGAGATGGTGCCGCTGGCCCACCCCGACACCGGACAGCCGCTGAACATGACGCACTGCGCGCTGCGAGGCGCATCCGTCATGTACACCGAGTACCTTGCCAACATGGGCGTGGCGGCCTCGCTGACCATGCCCATCTTGATCGAGGGCAAGCTGTGGGGCCTGATCGCCTGCCACCATATGACGCCAGCGCACTTTACGCACCAGTTGCGCTCTGCTTGCGAACTGCTGGCCCAGGTGGCATCCCTCCAGCTCAAAGCCACCGAGCGGGTGGAGCAACTTGCCTACCGCGTCGAGGTGGACAACGTGCACCGCAAGATGTTGGTGAAAGCAGCCCGAGAGGGCGATTTGCTGGCCTTGTCGGACAGCGAGCCCTCGCTTTTGGATGCCATCGACGCCGAGGGCGCCGCGCTTTACCACCGCGACCGCTGGTGGTGCGCGGGCAATACCCCCACCGTAGAGCAACTTGACGCGCTGGCCCAGTGGCTCAACGCACGGCACGACTTTGATTCGAGCCTGGAGCCCGCCTACGTCACTGACAGCCTGGCGCGCGATTACACGGGCGGCCCTGACATGGCCCATGTGGCAAGTGGCGTGATTGCGGTGCGCGTATCCCGGTTGCGGCGCGACCTGATTTTGTGGTTTAGGCCAGAGACGCTGCAAACCGTGCGTTGGGCTGGCAACCCGGATGAAAAGCCGCTCGTACCTGGCCCCCATGGCATGCGGCTGAGCCCGCGCCACTCGTTTGAGTTGTTTCTTGAATCGGTGCGCGGCCGCTCGCTACCTTGGAGCCCGCTGGAAGTCGATTCCGCGCTGCGACTGCGCCAGCTGGTCATGGAACTGGTGATAGCGCAGACCGCACAGCTCACAGAACGCAATGTGGACCTGACCGCCAGCAACGAAGAGTTGGATGCCTTTGCCTACGTTGCCTCGCATGACCTCAAGGAACCGTTGCGCGGCATCAACCGCTACGCCCACCAGCTGCTGGAAAACGCACAGACCATGTCCAAGGAAGACCACCAGCGCATCGACAGCCTGATGCGCCTGACCCAGCGCATGGACAGCCTGCTGAACTCGCTGCTGCATTTCTCGCGGGTGGGCCGTACCAACCTGGAGTTTGAGACCGTCAACCTCAACGAGCTGGTTGAAGACACGCTGGAGATGATTGGTGTGCGCCCGGAGGACAACTCTTGCTGCATCCACATTCCCAAGCCCTTGCCCACGATTGAATGCAACCCAGTGCGGGTGCGGGAGATATTTGCCAACCTGATCAGCAACGCCATCAAATACAACACGCACGCCCAGCCCCTGGTCGAGCTGACCTCTATCGCCCCGGACGACGCGCTCGCGCTTCGAACCGCACCGCCGCAGGCCCGAGGGCAGATCATTTACTGCGTGCGCGACGACGGTATTGGCATTGAGCAGCGGCATTTTGACCAGATATTTCGCATGTTCAAACGTCTGCATGGTCGCGATGCGTTTGGCGGCGGCATGGGCGCAGGCCTGACCGTGGTGCAAAAAGTGGTGCAGCGCCATGGCGGTGCCATCTGGCTGGAATCGACCGTTGGCGTGGGCAGTTGCTTCTACTTCACACTGCCCGGCACGCACAAGGCCAGCCAAGAGCAGCACGATACGCAGCGCCATGCACCACACTGATCCCGTGCCGCTGCGCCCCCTCTTGGTTGCGCCACCGCGGCGAAGCCGTGCGCATCCCGTGGTGGTCGTGGAGGACTCGGATGAGGACTTCGACACCGTGTTGACCGCTGCCCGGCAGGCGGGCGTCACCCACGCCATACGCCGGGTCCGGTCAGGCGACGACTGTCTGCAGCTGCTCAGGGGCACCGTGGGCCACGCACGGTTGCAAGCCGCGCTGGTTCTGCTGGACCTCAACACACCGAACGGAGATGGTCGTAGCGCGCTAGAGCAGATGCATGCAGAGGTCTTGCTCAGCGGTATTCCACTGGTGGTGCTCAGCACTTCTGCCAACCCGCGTGATGTCGACTTTTGCTACGCCAACGGTGCTAACGCTTACCACGTCAAGCCTGTCAGCCACACCGAGCATCTGAAGGTGCTGCACACCTTGCTCACCTATTGGCTGGGCTCGGTGATGTTGCCCACCGAGCAATCGCTGGAGCGCTAATGGGACACCTCCTGCATTGGCACATTCTCATCATTGATGACAACCCCGATGACCGCGCCGCATTCAGACGCATGCTGATCGCTGGGTCGGACCGCACCTGCCATTTGGCGGAGGCCGAGTTGGGCAGTACCGGACTGCAATGGGTACTGGACAACCAGGCGCAAAGCCTGGCCGGCACCGCCCGTCCGCTGGACTGCGTGCTGCTGGACTTCAATCTTCCTGATACCAACGCTACGCAATGGCTGGCCGCCCTGCGCAGCGCATCACCTGCGTTGCCCTGCGCCGTTGTTGTCATGACTGGCTGGGAGGGTGTTGATGCCAGCGAGGGTCATGGCCTGATGCAGGCCGGGGCCCAGGACTACGTCGGCAAAAGCTGGACCACGACCCCAAGCTTGTGCCGCGCCGTCGAAAACTCGATAGACCGTTTCAACCTGCTTCAGTGCCAACACCAAGCTTGGCAAGCTTTAGCCCACACCGAAGAGCGGTACCGCACCCTGTTCAACTCCATCCATGAAGGCTATTGCATCATCGAAGTCATCTTTGACGCGCAGGATAGGCCGGTGGACTACCGGTTTCTGGAAGTCAGCCGCTCGTTCGAGCAGCAAACTGGACTTGCGCACGCGGTGGGCAAGCGGATTCTGGAAATCTTTCCCCATCTTGAAATCAAGTGGCTGCCAGCCTTCGGGCGGGTGGCTTTGACGGGTGAATCGGTTCGGCTAGAGGACTATGTGGAAGGTATGAACCGCTGGTTTGACCTCTATGCGTTTCGATTTGGCGACCCGGCCAAAAGGCAGCTCGGCATTCTGCTGAACAACACCACCTCGCAAAAAAACATCGAACGGCAATTGCAGGACGCCTTGGCAGCGGCTGAAAACGCGAACCGGGCCAAATCAGACTTTCTGGCCAACATGAGCCATGAGCTGCGCACGCCTCTGAACTCCGTTTTGGGTTTTGCGCAGTTGATGGAAACCAGTGCGCCGCCACCCACAGCAGCGCAACAGCTCAGCTTGGCGCACATCGTCAAAGCGGGCTGGTTTTTGCTGGAACTGATCAACGACACGCTGGACCTGTCCGCTATCGAGGCTGGCAAACTCAGCGTCGCGCCTGCTACGGTGGCCATCGACGAGGTGCTGCAGGAATGTGCGGCGATCATTGCGCCGCTTGCAGCCCAGCGTGCTTTGGTAGTCACCTACCCCGCCCTGAACCCGACGCATCTTGCCCACGCTGACCCGCTTCGGCTCAAGCAAGTGCTGCTCAACCTGCTGTCCAACAGCGTCAAATACAACCGCGAGCGCGGCAGCATCACCGTGGCCTGCAGCATGGTGGAGTCGTCGCGGCTGCGCATCAGCATTCAGGACACCGGCCTGGGCTTGACAGCGAGCCAGCTGGAACATTTGTTTGAACCATTCAATCGGCTGGGCCAAGAACACACCCATGCGGTGGGCACCGGCATTGGGCTCGTGCTGTGCAAGCGCCTGGTGGAGCTGATGGACGGCCAGATCGGCGCACAGAGCACAGCGGGCCAAGGCAGCGAGTTTTGGTTTGAGCTCCCTCTGGCACTCCCTCTTCCACTCCCTCTTCCACGCTCTCTGCCAGTCGGCCCTGCGGCCCCGCAACCCGTGGCGCTGTTGCGAGCCCCGAACTACCCACTGACCGCCGCCTTGCCAGAAACTCCGTCGGGTCCTCCGGTGCTGCATGTGGACGACAACCCGGCCAACCTAGAGCTTGTTGCGCAGCTGCTCACGCTGCGACCGCGGCACTGGCTGCTGGCCGCGTCGCATGCCGCTCTGGGGCTGGCGTTTGCCCGCGCCCACGTGCCCGCCGTGATTTTGATGGACATCAACCTGCCGGACATCAGCGGCACCGAAGCCCTGCAGATTCTGAAATCGGATCCGGCCACCGCCCACATACCGGTCATTGCCCTCTCCGCCAACGCGATGCCGCATCAAATCCAAAGCGGCCTGCAGGCAGGGTTTTTCCGTTACGTGACCAAACCCATTCGTGTTCAAGAGTTTCTAGAGACGCTGGACGAGGCCTTGCTGATCTCGCAGCAAGGCGGCAAGGTCAGCGCCGCCCGCATCCCCCACCAACCGACCGACCCCAAGGCTTCCCCATGATCACAACACAAGAAATTTTGACCGCCCGCATTCTGTTGGTGGACGACCAGGCCGCCAACATCACCTTGATGACGCAGATGCTTGAAAGTGCGGGCTACAGCCAGGTGAGCGCAACGATGGAGCCGCAGGCGGTAGGCGCCCTGCACCGCAAAAACCGGTACGACCTGATCCTGTTGGACCTGCAAATGCCCGAGATGGACGGCTTTCAAGTGATGGAGGTGCTCAAAACCAACAGCAGCGACAGCTACCTTCCGGTCATCGTCATCACCGCCCAGCCCGGCCACAAACTTCGGGCACTTCAGGCCGGAGCCAAAGACTTCATCAGCAAGCCGCTGGACTTGACCGAAGTGAAAACCCGCATTCACAACATGCTGGAGGTGCGACTGCTGTACAAAAAACTGGAAGCGGCCAACCAGGTACTGGAAGACACCGTGGCCGAGCGCACCGCCCAGCTGCGCGAAAGCGAGGCCCGCTACCGCAGCCTGACGGAGCTGGCTTCGGACTGGTACTGGGAGCAAGACGAAAGTGGCGCGTTCACCAAGGTGTCGGGCCCGGTGCTGGAAATGCTGGGCTTGAAGGTGGCGTCTTTGCTGGGGTCCGACGCCGGCATGAGCGCGCTGGCTGAGGGTTGGAACGAGGACCAGCGGGCGGACCTGCATGCCAAGATCGCCGCCCGGCAACCCTTTCTAGACTTCGCGGTGGGCCGCACCGATGCCGACGGATCCACCCGGCAGTTTCGCGTCAGCGGCGAGCCGATGTTTGACTCTGGCTGTCTGATCATCGGTTACCGCGGCATTGGGGTGGAGATCACGCCGGGGGTGTAGTGGGGTGTAGCTCGCAACCCTTTGGCGCATAGGCCACCGGCCTGCGCATCGCCGGATCTGCCGCAGGGTCTGCAAACAGCCGCACTCCGTGGTAAACCCACCAAGCGCGCAGCGACCACATTCCGTCTTCTTTGCAGAGGGTTTGCAGCAGGCGGTCTGCCGGCTCGCGGTGCATGGCGCGGTCCAGGTGCCCGTCGCGCATGAGCTGGTAGAGCGCGTCGTGCACCAGCGAGCCGCGCATGAAGCTGACGGTGTCTACGGTGGGGCCTGAAGGGCCGTCCCAGGCGTAGCCCTTGGCGATGGTGAGTGCGCCGTGGGTGTCGAGGTCGATGTAGTCGGTGCAGATGTCTTGCTCGGGCCGGATGTCGATGCCCAGCTGGTAGGTTTGCTGGAGCTGGTATTTGTAGCCGCCTTTGTACGCAATGCATTTCATGGTTTCCTCCACATGCCGGTTTCTGGTGCGGCGCACTGTACGCAGGAGGAAACCGCGGTGCGACAGAAATGTGCACGCCGTCGCAGTGGCGGAGTCGGTGGCAGCAGCACCCTCCTGCGCAATTGCCCCACTGCCGCCGCCTTTTTCGCCAAGCGCCTAAGCTCTGCGCAGCTCTCACGACCTCGCCACCGGCTGCATTCCATGAACTCTTTTTTGCGCATCCTCAAGCCCCACTGGCGCGCACTTTGTGCCGTGGTTTTATTAACCGCCAGCAGCGCCCAAGCCCAGCCCAGCTGGGACGCACTGACCGACGGCAGCATCGTGCTGTTTCGCCATGCCAACGCACCGGGTGTGGGCGACCCGGACAACTTTCGGCTCAACGACTGCAGCACGCAGCGCAACCTCGACGCGCTGGGTCGCGCGCAGTCGCGTGCGCTGGGCGCGCAGTTTCGCCAGCGCAAGATTGCGGTGGGCCAGGTGCTGACGTCGCAGTGGTGCCGCACCCGCGAGACGGCGCAGTTGGCGTTTCCCGGTAAACCAGTGGATGCGGCGGCGTTCAACTCATTTTTTGCGGACCGCAGCAGCAGCGAGGCGCAAACCGCCCAGGCCCTGCAAACGCTCACGCGCTGGCGCGGCCCGGGCGTGTTGGTGGTGGTGACGCACCAGGTGAACATTGCCGCGCTCACCCAGATTTCGCCCAGCTCGGCCGAGGGCATTGTGGTGCGGCCCCGGGGCGAGGGGCTGCACGTGTTGGGGTCGGTGCGCCCGGACTAGGCGGAGTCGAGCAGACCGTGCTGACCCAAAAACAGCAACAAGCCGTTGCTGTTGGCCACGCCGAGTTTGGAAAAGATGCTGGCCCGGTGCGTCTCCACTGTGCGGAAGTCCAATGGCCGGCTGGGGTCGCGCTGGCTGAGTTCTTGGGCGATGAGTTTGCTGGACTTTCCCCGCGCCAGCGGCTGCGCCACCTGGCGCTCGCGGGGGGTCAGGCGGGCCCAGAGGTCCAGCGCGTCTTGGCGCGCGATGCGCTCCAGCGCGATGGCAACCGCACGCTCCTTGGCCTGCTGCATCACCTCGATCAATCGGTCTTCGCTGCAGGGTTTTTCCAGCCAGCCCAAAGCGCCTTCCTGGATGGCCCGCACCGCCACCGGGATGTCGCCGTGGCCCGACAGAAACACCACCACCAAAGGGCTGCGCTGGTCTTGCAAAGCCTTGAACACATCGAGCCCGCTCATGCCCTGCATGCGCAAGTCCAGCACGGCCACACCGGCGTCTTCCACCCGGGCCTGCTCCAAAAAAGCCTCGCCCGAGGCAAAGGTCTGCACCGAGCAGTCGTTCAAGCGCGACAGCAGCAGACCACCCAAAGAGCGGCGCACCGCATCGTCGTCGTCAACCAGGTAGATGTTGGGGCTTTGCGGGTTCATGGTGGGCAGCGCCAAGCGGTGAATCAGAGACCGGCAAATGTACCGAAAACGCCGCGCCCCCCTGCTCCAGGTTGGCCACGCTCAGGGTGCCGCGGTGGGCCTCGACAGTGGTGCGGCAGATGTTGAGACCCAGCCCCAACCCTTCAGCTTTGGTAGTGAAGAAGGGCTCAAAAAGCTGAGCCTGTACCTGCGGCGCAATGCCCGGGCCGCGGTCGCTCACCCGCAGAAACACCATGCCTGCATCCGGTGCGCTGCCGCCCACGCGGCCGGTCTCCACGGTCACGCACTTGTCGGCAGCGGGGGTATCGGCCATGGCCTGCAAGGCATTGACCACCAGGTTCAGCAGCACTTGTTCGAGCAGCAAACGGTCGGCCAGGATGGTCGGCAGCCCAGGCTCCAGCCGGGTGATCACCCGGGCGCCTTGCTGGCGTATTTCGGGGCCCAGCAGGCCCAGCACATTGGCCACGATGGCGTCGAGTGTGCAGGGCTGGAATCCCGGCGTCTGCTGCTTCACAAAGCCGCGGATGCGCGCCACGATGTCGGCCGCGCGCTGTGCCTGCGAGCGGATGTCGGCCAGCGTTTGCGACAACAGCGCGGTGTCCTTGCGCTCAGCGTAGGCGCGTGCAGCGCCCGCAAAACTGACCATGGCCATCAGCGGCTGGCTGAGTTCATGGGCCAGGGTGGACGCCATCTCGCCCATGCTGGCCAGGCGGCCGGTGCTTTGCATCTTGGCGGCCTGTACGCGCTGCTGCTCCTGGGCCTGTTTTTGCGCAGTGATGTCCACCACCGAGCTCATCCAGCCGCTGTGCTGGCCTTGCGCGTCGATCAAGGGCGCGGTGTAGACCATGGTGTACACATCGCGACCATCGCGGTGGCGGATGCGCGACTCAAAGCCCGTGAGTGCGGCCTTGCCGCTGAGCACCACATCGCTGTCGTGCCAGTGCTTGGCCAGCTCTTCGGGGTGCCAATACGGGTAAGGCGGCGCGCGGCCCAGCAACTCTTCTGCGCTGTAGCCCACCATCTCGCACATGGCCGGGTTCACATAAATGATGCGGCCCTCCAGGTCGCGTGCACGCATGCCCACCAGCAGCGAATCGCCCATGGCTTGGCGAAATGCGTGGGCCTCGCGCAGCTCGGCGGTGCGCTCCTGCACCCGCAGCTCCAGCTCGTGGCGGGCGCTGCGTTGCTCGCGAAAACGGCGCTCGCGCTGCTGCCAAATGGTGGCACCCAACAACAGCACCGCCAGCACCAAGGCCGCCAATGCACTGGCAATCCAGCGCGCTGTGGATACCGGCGCAATGTCGGACATGGCCACCAAACTCCAACCCAGTTCGGGCAGCTCCTCGGTCACTGTGAGGTAGTGGCGCGTGGCGCCTTGCACCTTGGCGTGGGTCAGCACACTTTGGCCTGGTCCAGGCTCGACGGCCCATGGCACCGGGTCGAAGTCGGCATGCCAGCCGTACTGCGCATGGTCCACGATGGCGGCAGCCTGCGCCGGTGTGAGCTGGCGGGTGCGGTGGTACAGCCACTGCGGCACCGAGCTCAAAAACACGATGCCGTTGGCGTCCAGCAGCGACACCGGACCACCGGCACGCTGCCAAGCCATGGCCGTGTCGCGCAGGCTGACCTTGATCGCCACCACGCCGATGGGGCGACCGCCCTGCAGCACCGGCGTGGTGAGGAACATGCCCGGAATGCCGGTGACCGAGCCCACCGCGTAAAAGAAACCGTTGCGCCCGGCGATGGCGTCTTTGAAATACGGTCTGAATGAAAAGTCGTCGCCCACAAAGCTGCTGGGCTCTTGCCAGTTGCTGGACGCCACGGCCACACCCTGTGCGTTCATCACATACAGCGCATCGGCCTCCACTTGGCGGTTGATCTGTTGCAGGTAGCGGCTGACCTGCAAGGCCAGCGCTGGCGACGCACCCGCTTGCAACACCGCAGCTATATCGGCGTACCGGGCTGTGGTGAAGGGGATGTGCTTGTAACGCGCAACCAAGCCGCGCAAAGCTTGGGTCTGTAAGTCAATTCGGTTTTGGGTGGCCGCAGTTTGGCTCTGTAACTCGCGCCGCGCCGCCCACTCGCCGCTACCCAGCACCAAACCCAACGTCAGCAGCGCCAAACCCAGCAAAAGCAGGCTGCGCAGGCTTCGCAACACCCAGGGCGGGCGCTGCGGTGGCTGCGTATGCGGGTCCGCCATGGTGCGCTCCTTGTGCAATGGGGCGCCATGATACTGGGCTGCACCGCGCAGACACCGCCGAGCACAAGCGCGCTGCGCAGGCTGCGCGCAGCAGGTTTACTGCCTGATCGCCTCGACTTGGATTACCAAGCGAACGTCCTTGGGAAAGCCCCAGTCCACGCCGTAGTTCATACCGAACTGGGTGCGGTCAATGGTGGCCTCAAAGTCGCCGCCGCAGGTTTCGCGCTTGATCATCGGGTTGATAAAGCAGTTGAACTGGGTTGCCTTGAGCGTGACCGGCTGGGTTTTACCCAAGAGTGTGAGTCGGCCTGTCACTTGACTGACCTTGTCGCCGGTGAAGATGAATGCGTCCGACGAAAACGCAATCGTGGGGTGTTTGGCCACGTCAAACAAGTCGGGGCTTTGCAGGTGCTTGTCAAACGCGGCGGTTCCGGTGCTGACCGAACTTGCGTCGAAGCGGATGTCTACCTTGCCGGTCTTGCCCGCGCGGTCGAACTGAATATTGCCTTCCTTCTTGTCAAAGCGGCCCCGGTTGGTGCTGGTACCAAAGTGGCCGATCTCGAAGGTCACAAAGGTATGGGTGGGATCGATCGCGTAACTGGCCGATTGGGCTTGGGCGGCGGTAGCGAACACTGTGGCAGCAGCGGCCAAGGCGAGCAGGGATTTGCGCATGAGAGAACTCCTAAGGTAAAGAAAAAAACTACAACTTGGTCACGCCGGAGAGCGCGAGCTTGAACTTGACTTGCACGTCGTCGGCCACCATCGAGGTGTCGGCCCACTCGTTCTCGCCGATCTTGAAGGCCAGCCGTTTGATAGTGAAGCTGCCGGTTGCGGTAGTCAGCGCGCCGGCCTGCGTCAAGGCCACTGGCACCACCACATCGCGCACATTGCCCTTGATCGTGAGCTTGCCTGCCACTTCAAACTTGCCGCCGCCCAAGGCCTTGACTGCGCTGGACTGAAAACTCGCCTGGGGAAACTTGCCCACTCCAAACCACGGGGCCTTGGGCAGTTCAGCGTCCGCCTCGGGTGAGCCCAGGGTGGCGCTACCGGTGTCAATAGTGATGCCAATTTTTGCGGCCTCGGGCTTGGCCGCATCAAAACTGATCTGTGCATCAAACCGCTTGAACTTGCCCTCCACCGGCACGCCCATTTGCCTGCTGACAAAGCCAATCTCACTTTGAGCAGGAACCAGTTTCTGTTGGGCCAGCGCAACCGATGGCGCGGTCACGCCGACCAGCAACAGTGTTGAAGAAAGAGCGCAGATGAGATGGTTCATAGGAATCAGTGCGGTGGACAAAAAGAAGAATCAGTCACGCCCGGGCAACATGCGGTGCAACAAGCCGTCGCGGTCTACCCAGTGGTGTTTCAAGGCGGCGGCCACATGCAGCAGCACCAAGCCGGCCAGCGTCCAGGCGCTGATCTCGTGCCAGGGCTTGATCAACTCCGCAAGCTCGCGGTTGGGGCTGACCCAGTCGGGCAAGGGAATTAGCCCAAACAACACCACCGGAAATCCAGCGGCCGAGCTGTACGCCCAACCGATCAATGGCACCGCAAAGAACAGCAAGTACAGCGCGCCGTGCGTTGCACTATGGGCCAGCACCTGCCAGCGCGGCATGGCTTGCAGCACGGCTGTGGGAAGCGGGGGCGGCCGGTGCGTCAGGCGCCATAGCAAACGCAGCGCAGACAGCAACAAAATGGTCACCCCAGCCCATTTATGCCAGTTGTACAGCTTGAGCCGCTGCGGGGAAAACGGCAAATCCGTCATATACAAACCAAATCCAAACAGCGCCACCAAGGCGGCTCCCAACACCCAGTGCAGCGCAATGGCGGGTGTCGAATAACGTGTAGTAGTTGACTGGCTTCGGGTCATGGCGCGAAGTCTAGGTGGGCTGCAGATGCGCGCCTTTGCATCCATCTGTTGGTTGCGTTGCAAGTTTTTGCATGGTCGCGGTGCGCGCCTGGCCGCCCCCTTGGGCTATGCTCGCAGCGCCTATGCCGCACACCGCCGCAACTTCCGCCCTCAGCTCCCCAAAGACCGCACCAACTCCGGCCCGTGCGCTGCTGCTGGCGGCTGGTCGCGGCGAACGCATGCGCCCGCTCACCGACCACCTGCCCAAGCCGCTGCTCGCGGTGCACGGCAAGCCTTTGCTGCAGTGGCAGGTGGAGGCGCTCGCCGCCGGTGGTTTTGGCGAGGTGGTGGCCAACACCGCCTGGCTGGGCGAAAAAATTGAGCAGCACTTTGGGAGCGCGCTGCGTTACTCGCACGAGGGGCAAGACTTTGGCTTTGCTTTAGAGACCGCCGGCGGCATCAGCCGCGCGCTGCCGCTGCTGGCCGATGTGTTCTGGGTGGCCGCCGGTGACGTGTATGCGCCGGACTTTGTGTTTGGCGCAGACGCTGTGCGCCGCTTCCAAGCCAGCAGCATGCTGGCCCACCTGTGGCTGGTGCCCAACCCCGAGCACAACCCGCGCGGCGATTTTGGGCTGGATGGCGCCACCGGGCTGGCGCTCAACCTGCCACCCAGCCCTGCGCAGCCAGACACTGCTCGCTGGACCTACTCCACCATCGGCCTGTACCGCAACGCCCTGTTCTTCCCCCCTTGGACCGACATTCCTCCCGGCAACCCGCAGGGCCGCAAAGCGGCGCTGGCACCCTTGCTGCGTGCCGCCATGGACCACGGCCGGGTCAGCGCCGAGCTTTACACTGGCCACTGGACCGATGTCGGCACGCCGCACAGGCTGGAGCAGCTCAACGCAGGTCTGCCACTTTCAACCCAACCACGACCCACTTAAGCGCGCCATGAACCCTTCTCACCACGCCGCCCGCCGCGCCGCCTTGGCGCAACACCTTGGCCCCCAGGGCATTGCCATCGTGCCCACTGCGCCCGAACAACAGCGCAACCGCGACAGCGACTTTTTGTACCGGCACGACAGCTACTTTTATTACCTGAGCGGCTTTTCCGAGCCGCGCGCCTGGCTGGTGATTACCGGCGATGGCAAGACCACGCTGTTTTGCCAGCCCAAAGACCTGGAGCGCGAAATCTGGGACGGCGTGCGCCTGGGCCCCGACGCCGCACCGGCAGCCTTGCACATTGACGCCGCTTACCCAGTGACCGCGCTGGACGCGCACATGCCCGGCCTGCTCGACGGCCGCGATGCGGTGTGGTTTCCGTTTGCGACCCACAAAGGGCTGGAGACCCAGGTGGACGGCTGGCTCAACACGCTGCGCGCCCGGGTGCGCTTTGGTGCCCTGTGCCCCCAGCAACAGCGCGACCTGTGCGGTCCGCTCGACGAGATGCGCCTGACCAAAGACGCAGCCGAGCAAGACACCATGCGCCGCGCCTGCGCCATCAGCGCTGAAGGCCATGTGCGCGCCATGCAAACCTGCGCACGCATGCTGCGCGAGGGCAAAGAGGTGCGCGAGTACCACCTGGATGCCGAGCTGCTGCACGCCTTTCGCGCCGGCGGCTCGCAGTACCCCGCCTACGGGTCTATCGTGGCGGCGGGTGCCAACGCCTGCGTGCTGCACTACCGCGCCGATGCCGGGCTGGTGCGTTCCGGCGATTTGGTCCTGATCGACGCGGGCTGCGAGTTGGACGGCTACGCCTCCGACATCACCCGCACCTTCCCGGCCAACGGCAAGTTCACCGGGCCGCAGCGCGCGCTCTACGAACTGGTGCTGGCCTCGCAGCACGCGGCGGTGGCGGCCACCCGCGCAGGAGCCCGCTTTACCGACCCGCACGAAGCCACCGTCAAGGTGTTAGCGCAAGGCATGCTGGATGTGGGTTTGCTCAACAAAAACACAGTGGGCACGCTGGACGACGTGATCGAGAAGCGCGCCTACTTTCAGTTTTACATGCACCGCACCGGCCACTGGCTCGGCATGGATGTGCACGACTGCGGCGCCTACACCGAGCCCACCGAACTGGGCATTCGCCACGAGCGCAAGGACGCGCTCACCGGCGAAACGCTGGTCAACCGACCGGCGCGCATTTTGCAGCCCGGCATGGTGCTGACCATCGAGCCCGGCATCTACGTGCGGCCCGCACCCGGCGTGCCCGAGCAGTTCCACCACATCGGCATCCGCATTGAAGACGACGCCATCGTCACCGCCACCGGCTGCGAACTCATCAGCCGGGGTGTGCCGGTGGAGGTGGGGGCGATTGAGGCGCTGATGCGGGGTTGAGTGGTGCCGCTCTTGGCGGCGTCGGGGTGGGCGTTTGGGGCGGTGATACGTCACTATTCCGTCATGCCATCCTCACCGGTATCACGCCGTGCTTTCCAGCCACGCGGTGTTGCCGGCGAAGTCGTTTGTTACTGCCCCCAAAAACGCTTCGGCTGACTTGCAGGTTAGTGGCAAGTTCACGACGGGAAAGCGGGTGGACGCCATAGGCTCGGTTGAAGGGCTGTCTGCAGGCCGCCCTACCGGGGTTAGCCTGCCTTTCAAAGGCCAGCCGCTGCAAGGCCATTCGGGCATCAAGCGGCTGCAGACCATCTTCCTGAGCGACCCATACAAAAAGGTGCCTTTCCGCATTGCTAATGAAGGCACCAAGGAGCGCTACCTGACCGGCTCCGACTTCGACACCGAGAGTTTTCAGCTCGCGGGCGGCTCCCTCTGGATTGGCGACGAACTTGGACCGTTCCTTATCAAGGTCGACATGAAGGGACGCGTGCAAGCTGTGTACGAAACACAGGTCGATGGCAAGGTGGTGCGCTCCCCCGACCACCCCGCAGTGACTACACCCGGTGCGCCAGGTGGTGCGGTGGATTTCTAGGTGCGTCGCTCCAAGGGCTTTGAGGGCATGGCCGCTTCGCCCGACGGCAAGAAGCTCTATGCCTTGCTCGAAGGCGCGATGTGGGACGCACAGGGCAAGGTTTTTGAGCAGATCGAAAGCAAGCACTATCTGCGCGTTCTGGAGTTTGATGTGGCCACCGAGCAATGGACGGGTCGGCACTGGAAGTACGTCATGGAGGCCAACCACCACGCCATTGGCGACTTCAACATGATTGACGCCACCACCGGTCTGATCATTGAGCGCGATAACGGTGAAGGCACGGCGGACAAAGCCTGCCCAGAGGGACAAAAGCGCACCGACTGTTTCCATGACTTGGCCAAGTTCAAGCGCGTCTACAAGGTGGAACTGAGCGACGCTAATGCTGGCGCCGCCGTGCGCAAGGTGGGCTACATCGACCTCATGGCCATCCAGGACCCGAAGGGGCTGGCACGCAAGCCGCTTACCAACGGAGTATTGACGTTCCCGTTTTTTACTATTGAGAACGTTGATGTGGTGGACGCCCGCCACATCATCGTAGGCAACGACAACAACCTGCCGTTCTCCAGCAGCCGGGAGCCCAACACAGCCGACGACAACGAATTCATCCTGCTGGACGTGGCCGATCTGCTCAACGCGCGTTGACCAGCAAAACAAGCCTGCGAAGCGCGACTGGTCTCCGGGGTGGAATGGGTTTCAACTTTGGCAAAGTCGTCCCGATATGCCGAATCTGGATTGAGCTTCAGACAACTGGGGTTCGCTACGCAGCGGATTTCCCCTGAGCCGGCTTCCGATACGTTGCAGTCCTTCCCCCACTTTCCGCAGACTGGGCCTGCAGTTACCCAACAACACCGCATCAAGCGGGCTGCCCACAACACTAGCGCTTCGGCCCGGTGGACATAAGCCTTCTCGGTCTGTAAGCTGCAATGCAGGCAGCGAACCCGTTAGCGCACCTGATCGAGCAGCTTGACGGACCGGGGAGGTACCCAGTCAGGTTTCTCGATTCTGTTATATCTGTTCATGCATCCAGCGTGATGCGCTACAGGATTGATTTCAAACACTTTTTGGGGGTGCCATGCGACTTTGTTTAACGACCGAGATTGTTGTTATCCGGTGTTTGGTCAGATAAACCATAAGTTAAGTTGCTTCAATGTCTCGCGTCGTGCTTATCTTTCAAAACCGTGCGGAAACACCGCACACGTACTGGATCGAGCCTTGGGCGCATGACTTTACGTTGCTGCGTGATGAAAGAATTGAATTGCGAATTAGCTCCACCAGCGAGCCGCTCGTGGAATTAATCCACGGGACAACTGACACGCAGATATATCTGAACGACAATGACTGGTCCATGCTGCAAGACGGCCAAGAGCTACCACTTGGGCATAATCGACAATTTGCACTTTACATGTTAGGTAGGAGTACATCGTGAAGAAGCAACTTAACCTGTTGATCGATTGGATCGCCAACGGCGGCCAGCGACACAGCCATTCTTCGGCGGTCAGTGCGCTGGTGTCGTCCAATCATCGCCAACGTTGGGCGTCACAACTAGAGGGTCGTTGAGTGCAGCCAGAGCAATCCATTCAGCCGCTGAACGTCGCTGCCGCCACGCTTCTTGTGCAGCTTCTTCTGATCACACTCCTCGCCATTACCGCTTCACTTTACCGCGGGATTAAGCCCAGTGGCGCGAGCACCAGATTCTTGGGCGATTCTATCCATGGCCAAGTTCAGCTCCGCCGATCTCCAACCCTCTTTGTCGCGCTTGCATCATTCGCAGCCCTTCTGATTTCCGATGAGCTTTATTCAATTTGGAGTCCGATTTTTCAGGGCGTCGGAATTAACACTATTTCCGCGTCAAGTGCTATCGCCACAGTATTCGTTATGGATCTGTTTCTCATTGCCTACTTGGTCGCAACATCGGGCGGAAGTCAAAGCAGTCCGTTTCTTCCAGCGCTCTTCACCGTACCTGCCCTCTGCATCTTTTTACGCCTTCCGCCCTCTATGTTTGTTTCGTTCGCCGTAATCGCTGCAGTTATGTATGTAATGCTTCTAATCCAGCAACCAGTACATGCGCAGGCAAGTCAGGTTCCATCCGCCTTTATGGCGATATCTTGCCTATTTCTTTCAATGTTCACTGGATACATTACGCGCCCTGTGGCAATAAATGAATTGCCAAAACCTAACCCAGTTGCTTCAGCTCAAGTTCCAGCAGATAGTTCTAGTCAACCAGCTAGATCAGCCCCGTGACGCCTAACCCCTCTAGTGGGACTTCCCGTTTCGTCAAGTAGCTGTGGTGATGTTTTCTTTCTTGATCCGTGCTTACTGCCTTGAAGATGAGCCGATGCTCGGGCTCCATTCGCTCTGCGAGACGGTGCAGTCGCAGAAGGCTTATCGAGTTGACCGAACATGGGCGCTCAACTGGATATAGGCGTTTTGCATGCTGTGATCTCAAACAGGGTTCCATGCCAATGAGGCAGGGCGGCAGGTTGGCGATGAGTTCGAGCAGTTGGCGCGTGGTACTTCAGGTCGCACCAGCACGGGCTTACCCAGTTCATCCACGCCGTGCACCGCAAAGACGTTCTTTGCAAGGTCGATTCCAACCCTTTACGATCGCGATGACTTCCCCTTCCAGAAAAACAAGTGAGTTGATGAAAAGATTCGCCTCTCCATCGTGGCACTTCGTTGCCGACAACCGCAACCCCTGCGGGTCGCGACTCGCTTGGGACGGGGACGTCCCTTTTATTCGTTTGGCGTCACTGAAAAAGCATCTGAGTTTTCCCCTGCAACCCCTCACCTTAGCGCACGCGCCGCGTTCTTCATGCCGCGAGGCCACCCTTCGATGCCATAATCGCTGGTAGGAACTGTCGCGCAAGCTGCGCTACTCGCGGCCTTACATTTCAACTCACACACTCATTCGAATATGACAACCATACCGATATCTTCCGTCCACACCCGTCGTCTTCTCCGTATATCAGTTGTCGCCCTTCTTGCTGGCGCTCTAGTCGGATGCGGAACACCTCAGGGTTTGACGGTCACCTACGCACCAAGTTCAACTAAGTCCGCGCAAGGAACTATTGAAGTTGGAGAGTTCAAGTACTCCGCCGTTGATCCAAAATCATCAAAACCTATTTCAAAGAATCAGATTCGCAATACAGCTATGGGCGAGGTGATTCTTGACCGCGAGGTGTCAACTTTTGTGCGTGAGGCAGTATTCACCGAGCTCCGCTTCGTTGGCATCAAGGTCGCTCCCGGATCTAAGATTCTCACAGGAGATGTCCAAGATTTCCTGATAGACGATTTGGGTTACAGCATCGACTGGACCTTCAAGGTCACATACACGGTGACGGACAAAGTGTCGGGACGCCCCACATACACTTCAACAAAGAGCGTGACGCGAAAGACGGCCAAGTTCGGAAATCCGCTTGGTGCACTGAATGAGACTATCAAGCTGAGCATTGAGCAACTGTTAGATGATCCTGAGTTCATCAAGGCGCTAAGCCAGGGTAGCGGCAGCTAGACGCCAAAACCTGGGTCAGAGTACGGGGTAGTGCTTTTTCTGCCATGCCAACTTCTGTCGGCTCGGCGGAGTGACGCCTAACCCCCATAGCGGAACTTCCCGTTTAGTCAAGTAGCTGTGTTGATGTTTTACTTTTTTGAGCCTTGTTTACAACCTTGAAGATGAGCCGACGCTCGGGCTGCATTCGCTATGCACGATGGTGCTGTCGCAGAAGGGTTATCGAGTTGACCGAACATGGGCTTAGACCTGAATACGGTCATGCGCGACCGTAGTAACTGAATCAGACAGACTGCATTTCTAGTGACGGGCTAGTGAAGGCTTGGCCTCGGCCCAGGATATGAACTGCTCGGACAGCCGTTACGATTGTCATGACTTCCCCTTCCACTCAACAGTTGAGTTGATGAAAAGAGTCCCCTCTCCATCGTGGCACTTCGTTGCCGACAACTGCAACCCCTGCGGGTCGCGGCTCGCTTGGGACGGGGAAGTCCCTTTCATTCGTTATGCAGCGAAGCTAACCGTCGCTTGCACTTGATTGTTTCGATGTGTAGACTGCTACACAAGGAGTGCAACATGGCAACCAATCTCGCGTTAGATCCGTCCCTGCTTGATCGCGTCGTCGCTATGAGCGGAGAGTCGACGAAGAAGGCGGCGGTGACGCTTGCCCTGCGGGAGTTCGTCGCCAGGCGCGAGCAGCGGCGTGTCTCCGAACTATTCGGAAAGCTGGAATGGGACTCCACCTACGATTACAAGGTAGAGCGCTCAAGGTCATGACGCTTCTGGTTGACACCAGCGTCTGGTCATTGGCGTTGCGCCGTGACGGCACCCATGATGCCAAGGAAGTACTTGCCTTGCGCGAAGCGCTCACGGGAGCAGATTCGGTCGTAACGACGGGCTTGGTTCTTCAGGAACTGTTGCAGGGATTCAATGGCCCGAAGGCGAAGGAAGCCATCATCGAGCGTTTCGGTGCACTACCGTTGATCCAGCCGGATCGCCAAGATCATGTCGCGGCAGCTGAGGTTCGAAACGCCTGTCGCAGGGGCGGTGTGCAAATTGGCACTATTGATGCGCTCTTGATTCAGCTATGCGGGCGATATGAGATGACGCTGCTGTCGTCAGACAAAGACTTTGCAAATGCTGCCCATCATGTTCCCTTCAGGCTGTGGGGCAGCGCGTGAGTCGCTGCATAACAGGTCATTCCATTGGATCGCCTTCGGCGCCCAGTGAATTCTGGCGTTGGGCGTCATGAGCAATCTAACTTCCCCGCGCCTCGAAACCGCAATACGCGCTGCCTTAGCTCCAGAGCTACGGAAAGACGGATTTTCAGGTTCGGGCAGAACATTCCGCCGAACAAGCGGTTCCTGGTTGCACGTGGTGAATGTCCAGGGTTCAAGGTACGGTGGGTCGTTTGCTGTCAATCTCGCCGTCCATCCTCTTGCCATACCGGACGTACTGGGCAACACACCAGATCCGAAAAAGATAAGAGAAGAACTTTGTGAGTTCCGCTGCCGGCTCTCCGAGACAAAAGCCGATCAGTGGTGGGAGCACGAGCTCACCGAAGAGAGCATGCTGTCGGCGGTACAGGCAGCAGTGGCGGTGTATCTCCGCAAAGGAAACGAGCTTTTCCAGCGAGCTTGCGGCCCTAACTCCGGCTTCAATGCAGTTTCGGCTGCCAACTTCTCAGCCGGCGCATACGACAGCGCGGGCTTTGGCTCAACCAAGGTCCGAATGGCTTTTGCACTTGCTCGCCTGCGCAAAAAGCGAGAACCTCACAGAAGAAGCCGAGGCATTTGCTGCGTATGGTCTCTGCCATGTTGGAAGTGCATCCTTGCTTCGCCCGGAGCTTGAGGCACTGGCCGCGCAAGCATGACGCCCAACCCCTCCATCGAGAGGAGTCGCCCGGCAAGCTGGGTCGAGCTGCTCGTGTCAAACATCGAGCGCAGCCAACATTCACCCCACCACCGGCACCACCACCCAGTTCCCCACGTGCCGCCTCTCCATAAACACCTGTTGCGCCAGCGCCAGCTCGTGCAGCGCAAAGCTGCCGGCCAGCAGGGGGCGGATTTCGTTGCGTTCTATGTAGCCCACCAGGGCAGGGAACACCGCGTCGCTCCAGGCGGTGCAGCCTAGTAGCGTGAGGTCTTTGAGGTAGAGCTCGCGCATGTCCAGCGCCACCTGCGCGCCGGCAATTGCGCCGGATGACACATAGCGGCCGCCCCGGCGTAGCGCCTTGAGCAGTGTGGCAAAGCCAGCGCCGGCTACGTTGTCTACCACCACGTCCACCACGCGGCTGCCAGCGCCATCACCACTGCCACTGCAACTGCTGGCCCCGCTCAAGTGCAACAGCAGATCGTCCTCGCGGCACAGCACTGTATCGGCGCCCAAGGCGCGCACCGCGTCTTGCTTGTCGCGGGTGGTAATGGCGCTCACCCGCGCGCCGCGGCGCTTGGCAAGTTGCACGACTGCTGAACCCACACCGCCCGACGCGCCAGTGACCAGCACGTGGTCTGCCGCGCTGACCGCTGCGCGCTGCAGCATGTTTTCGGCGGTGCCGTAGGCGCAGGGAATGGTGGCCAGTTCGGCGTCGCTCCAGTTGCAATCGACTGCAAACACCTCGGAGGCCGGCACCTTGACGTACTGCGCAAACGCGCCATCGAAGTCGGTGCCCAGCCAGCGGGTGTCGGGTGCACCAAAGCCAGCCACTCGCATACAGGCGCGCACCAGCACGCGCTGGCCCAAGGCGGGCGCTCCTGCTGCCGACGCCACATCAGGTGCCAGAGCGACCACGCGGCCACAGCAATCCGCGCCCTGGATCAGCGGAAACGGTGTCGCGCCGTTCCAGCCGGCAACGGGCGCGCTGGCCGCAGCACCGCTGGCTATAGGCGCATGGGGCTGTGCTGCCGTGGGCCTGTCTTCGTTGGGCGTGCCTTCCGTGCTCGGTCGAGCGTCAAGCGCCGTGCCGTACCAGCCCACACGGGTATTGATGTCCGTGTTGTTCAGGCCCGCCGCCAGCACCTGCAGCAGCACCTCGCCGTGCTGCAGGATGGGCACAGGCACTTCTTTGAATAACAGACGCTCAAAGCCGCCCAGGCCGGTGGTGACTACCGCCTGCATCGAACTGGGGAGTGCAGCGCGGGTGTTCAGGGTTTCGATAGACATGGGGGCAGGCACTTGCATGCGGGATTCATGGGCTCACAGCCATCTTGCTTTGCTGCCGGAACTGCCAGCCCAGGTGGGCCAGCAGCGCCACAAAAACCACCAGACCACCCACCAGCGTGCGCGCCCCGGGCAGCTCGCCGTGGAACAGCCATACCCACAACGGCCCCAGCACCGGCTCGGCCACGCCGATGAGTGCGGCCAGCGCTGAGGGCAGCAGACGCACGCCGGTGACAAACATGGCTAAGCCCAGTCCCAAGTTCATCGCTCCGAACAAGAACAGCAGCACGGTGTCGGCCACGCCTATGGTGAACTGCGCGGCCAGGGTCGAGGCCACCACCGCAGCGATGAGGGTGCCGGTGCACACCGCAGGCATCATGCGCACATCGGCGTGGCGGCGCGTGATGACAGTGGCACTGGCAAACACCACCGCCACCAACAGCGCCAAGCCGTCGCCTATTGGCGACACCTGCCCGCCCAGCGAACCCGAGACCATGATGCCCACGCCAGCAATCACCGCTGCAATGGCGGCCCAGGTCGCACCTGCAATGCGCTCGCCAAACAGCAGGTAGGTCATCAGCGCGGCCAGCAGGGGCACGCCTGCTTGCATCAGCAACACATTGGCCACCGTGGTGTAGGCCAGCGCCACCACGAATGCGGTGGATGCGGTGGCAAAGCACAGCGCCACGCCCAAGCCCGGCCAGCCCATGCTGCGAAAGCTTTGCGCGGTGGCGCGCGGCCCGTCGCGCCACAGCATGAAAGCCAGCAAGAACGCAGCAGCAAAGACCGAGCGCCAAAACACGATGGCCCAGCTGTCGGTGATCTGCAAGGTGCGCGCAATCGCGCCACCAAAACTCCAGACCGCTGCCGAACCAAATACCAACAAAGCGCCACGCCGGTGGCTGTGTAAATGCATGTCCATAGAGTTGCTGCGCGGGCTCAGAGGTTGTGGCGCACGGCGGGTGTGCGCAGGGTGACTAGCTCTTCGGCGGCAGTCGGGTGCACCGCCAGCGTGGCGTCAAACGCGGCTTTGGTGGCGCCCAGCTGCAGGGTCACGCCCACCAGCTGCGCCATCTCTCCGGTGTCCGGGCCCACGGCATGGAAGCCCAGCACGCGGTCGCTCACGCGATCCACCAAGAGCTTGAAAAACACCTTGGAGGTGTGGCCCGAGAGCGTGGCCTTCATCGGGCGAAACACGGTGCGGTAGACATCGAGCTGCGGGTACTGCTGCAAAGCCTGTTCTTCGGTGAGCCCCACGGTGCCAAGCTCGGGCGTAGTGAATACCGCACTGGGCACCAGGGTGTGGTCCACCACGCGCGGCGTTTTGCCGAACACGCTGTCCGCGAACGCATGCCCTTCGCGGATGGCCATGGGCGTGAGGTTGACGCGGTTGGTCACATCCCCCACCGCGTACACAGAGGGCACCGAGCTGCGCGAGTGGGCATCGACCACGACGGCACCGGCCGCATCGAGCACCACGCCCAGAGCCTCCAGGCCCAGGCCCTGGGTGTTGGGTTTGCGGCCCAAGGCGCGCAGCACACAGTCGGCCTCCAGCACCTCGGTGCCGCCTGCGTGCTCCATGTGCACAGCCAAAGCACCAAACGCATCCGCGTCTGAGGCGGTACCGGCATGTTCAATCCGCGTGATGCTGTGCCCCGCCAAAAAGCGGATGCCCACGCTAGCGAGCTCCTGCGCCAGGTGCGTGCGCAGCTCCTCGTCAAAACCGCGCAGGATTTGCGCTGCGCGCAGCACGACGGTGACTTCGCTGCCTAGCAGCCGCAGCACGCAGGCCAGCTCCAATGCGATGTAGCCGGCGCCTTGCACCACCACCCGCCGGGGCTGCTGCGCCAGTTCAAAAAATCCGTTGGAGTCGATTGCAAGCTCTTGGCCCGGTACCGGCGGCCCCGCGTCGGGCCAGCCGCCGGTGGCCACCAAGATGGTGTCTGCAGCCAAGGTGCTGCCATCAGACAAACGCACCGTGTGGGCGTCTTGCAGTACCGCGCGGGCATCGAACAGAGTGACACCCGCCTTGAGCAAGTTGCTGCGGTAAATGGCTTCGATGCGCGCAACCTCAGCATCACGCCGGGCTTTGAGTTGCGCCCAGTCGAAACGGCGTTCGCCCAGTGTCCAGCCAAAGCCGGCTGCCTCTTCAAACTCTTGGGCAAAGCGCGAGGCGTACACCATCAGCTTTTTGGGCACACAGCCGCGAATCACACAGGTGCCGCCCATGCGGTATTGCTCCACCAAAGCCACGCGCGCGCCGTGGTTGGCGGCGATGCGGGCCGCGCGCACACCGCCCGATCCTCCGCCGATTACGAGCAGGTCATAGCGCATGGACGCGCTCCTGTGCAGGGTTCAGCCGCAGGCCGGTGCGGTTGGCAGGCGTGGTCTGCTTGGCGTGCGAATCGGTAGGTGACATGGGTGGTTCCACAGTGCAGAGTGGCCAGCAGCCGCTGGCATTGGCATGTATTTCACCATGCCGACCGAGTCCGTCGGCGGGCAGCGCCGCAATGCTGGTTGGCGCACAGAAGCTATCGCTGCCTTAGCCACAATCGATTGGCCCAAGCACAGCCTGCGGCCTACCATCCACCCTGCTTTGCAAGACACCCTGCCCGTCCATTCCAACCCACAGGAAACCACCATGAGCACGCAACACCGTCCCGAAATCCAAACCATCGCCAACTTGGAAGCTGCTTTTGCCGGCGAGTCCATGGCCCACATCAAGTACCGCTACTTCGCCAAGCTCGCGCGCGCCATGGGCGACGAGGACACGGCACGCACTTTTGAAGAGACCGCCGACCAAGAAGTCATGCACGCCTTTGGCCACCTTGATCTGCTCTACCCCAAGGAAACCATGACGCCGGCCAAGGCGCTGCAGATTGCCATTGACGGCGAGACCTACGAGTACACCGAGATGTACCCCGGCTTTCGCAAGACGGCCGAGCTCGAAGGCAACGCCGCTGCCGCAGCCGAGATGCAAGAACAAATCGCGGAGAGCAAGCTCCACGCGGCACAATTCAAAGCCACCTTGGAGAAAGCACAAAAGCGGTTTGCCGCCTTGGCCAAGGTGGAAGAGCGCCACGCCAAGCACTACCAAGCCCAGCTTGCCAAGGTCAGCGCCTGACCCCCAATCACTTAATTGAGAAAGCGACTGAAGATGAAAACCTACGTTTGTGTTGTTTGCGGATTTGTGTACGACGAAGCAGCGGGTCGCCCCGAAGACGGCCTCGCCCCCGGCACCTTGTGGGCCGATGTGCCCTCGACCTGGGCCTGCCCGGATTGCGGCGTGGCCAAGGCGGACTTTGAAGTCGTCGAGGTCTGATTGCATGCAGCCCATCACCATCATCGGCGCCGGTCTGGCCGGCTGGACTACGGTGCGCGAGTTTCGCAAGCTCGACACGACCACGCGTGTGGTGGTGATCACCACCGACAACGGTGACTTTTACGCCAAGCCCTCGCTCTCGAACGCCTTCGCCCAAAAGCGCACGCCCGAGCAACTGGTCAGCACCCCGGCCGCCAAGATGGTGGAGACCCTGGGCGTCACATTGCTGGCGCATACGCAGGCCACGCAGATCGACACCGCTGCCAAGACGGTGCAGGTTCTCACCAACGGTGTTGCGTCCACTTTGCCGTACAGCCAGTTGGTGCTGGCTACCGGCGCACTGCCCATCCGTGCACCGGTGCAAGGCAATGCCACCGACCGCATTAAGGTGGTGAACTCCCTGGCCGACTTTGCGGCGTTCTACAAGGCCCTGGGGGCAGGCGCGGTTGCGAGCAATGGCGCTGCCGATGGCGCGGCAAAAACGGTGGTGTTGGTTGGCGCGGGACTGATCGGCTGCGAGTTCGCCAACGACTTGTTGCAAGCCGGGCACCAGGTGCATATCGTGGACCCGTCCCCGCGCCCCTTGGCGGCGCTGCTACCTGAAGCCGCAGGCGTGGCGTTGCAACACGCGCTGCATGCGCTGGGTGCCCACTGGCACCTGGGTCGCACGGTGCAGTCGGTCGACAGCGCGGCTGGCACAGCCCTGGCGGTCACGCTCTCCGACGGTAGCCAGCTGCAGGCCGACGCAGTGCTCAGCGCCATTGGTCTGCGCGCCGACACGGTCTTGGCAGCCGCCGCAGGCTTGACTTGCGAGCGCGGCATCGTGGTGGACGCGCATCTGCAAACCTCTGCGCAGCAGGTCTACGCCTTGGGCGACTGCGCGCAGTACGCGGTGGCCGGCCAGCGCACGCTGCCGTACGTCATGCCCATCATGAACGCTGCGCGCGCACTCGCTGCAGGCCTGGCCGGTCAGCCCACGGCTTTGGCGTTCCCCTTGATGCCCGTGACCATCAAAACCCCTGCGCTGCCTATCGTGGTGGCGGCACCTCACCCCGCAACGGTTGGCAATTGGGTGGCCGATAGCGATGCGCAGGGCGCAGGCGTCTGGCGATTCATCGACGCGCAGGGTGTGCAGCGCGGCTTTGTACTCACTGGCACGCAGACCCCACGCCGCGTCGAGTTGGGCAAATCCACGGTGTTGTAGGGCGCGGTGCGTCTTGTCGTCTGCGTTGGCAAGCCTGGTGCTACACGCCCAGCCCCGCAAAGTGCGGGGTCTACAATCCACAGCCCTAGACCAAAGTGGGGCTGCGCCTGCGCAAACGCCTCCAATGCAGAGGACACACGATGACCCAAGAATCTTCCGCCGGCAGCCCAACAGGTTCGTCTAACACCCCCGAGAAACGCGCCGAACTGCGCCGGGCTGCGTTGGAGTACCACCAGTTTCCCACCGCCGGCAAGATTGCCATCGCCGCTACCAAGCAGTTGGTGAATCAGCATGACCTGGCGCTGGCCTACTCTCCTGGCGTGGCCGCACCCTGCGAAGAAATTGTCAAGGACCCCAATAACGCCTTCAAGTACACCAGCCGGGGCAACCTGGTTGCGGTGATCACCAACGGCACGGCAGTGTTGGGTCTGGGTGATATTGGCCCGCTGGCCGCCAAGCCGGTGATGGAAGGCAAGGCGGTGCTGTTCAAGAAGTTTGCGGGCATCGATGTATTTGATATCGAAATCAACGAGAAGCAAGACCTCGACAAGCTGGTCGACATCATCGCCTCGCTGGAGCCCACCTTTGGCGGCATCAACCTCGAGGACATCAAAGCGCCAGACTGCTTTTATGTTGAGCGCAAGCTGCGCGAGCGCATGAAGATTCCGGTCTTCCACGACGACCAACACGGCACCGCCATCGTAGTAGGCGCCGCCATGCTCAACGGCCTGAAGGTGGTTGGCAAAGACCCCAAGCAGGTCAAGCTGGTGACGTCGGGCGCGGGCGCTGCGGCGCTGGCCTGCCTGGGTCTGCTGGTCAAGCTCGGTATCCCGCGCGAGAACATATTTGTCACCGACTTGGCCGGCGTGGTGTACGAGGGCCGCACCGAGCTGATGGACGATGACAAGGCGGTGTTTGCCCAAAAAACCGATGCGCGCACGCTGCGCGACGTGATTGCGGGCGCTGATATCTTTCTGGGGCTTTCAGCGGGCGGTGTGCTCAAGCCAGACATGGTCAAGAGCATGGCGGCCAACCCCTTGATCTTTGCCTTGGCCAACCCCACGCCAGAAATCCTGCCCGAGGAGGTCAAGGCCGTGCGCAGCGACGCCATCATGGCCACCGGCCGCACCGACTACCCCAACCAAGTCAACAACGTGCTGTGCTTCCCCTACATCTTCCGTGGTGCCTTGGACGCAGGCGCATCCACCATCACCCTGGAGATGGAAATTGCAGCGGTGCATGCGATTGCCGAGCTGGCGCAGGCAGAGCAAAGCGAAGTGGTTGCCGCCGCGTATGTGGGCGAGCAACTTGCGTTTGGCCCGGAGTACCTCATCCCCAAGCCCTTCGATCCGCGCCTGATGATGAAGATCGCGCCCGCCGTGGCCAAAGCCGCTGCCGATAGCGGCGTGGCCCTGCGGCCGGTGAGCGATCTCGATGCTTACCGCGAACGCCTGCAGAGCTTTGTCTACGCCTCGGGCTCGATGATGAAGCCCATCTTTGCGGCGGCCAAGAAGGCGCTCAAGAAGCGTGTGGCGTATGCCGAGGGCGAAGACGAACGGGTGCTGCGCGCGGCGCAGATCGTGGTCGACGAAGGTTTGGCCATGCCCACCTTGATTGGCCGACCAGCCATCATTGCCGAGCGCATCGAAAAGTTTGGCTTGCGCCTCAAGCAGGGCGTCGACTACCAAGTTGTCAATGTGGAGCAGGACCACCGTTACCGCGACTTCTGGCAAACCTACCACCGCATGACCGAGCGCAAGGGCATCACGGTGCAGGTGGCCAAGATCGAGATGCGCAGGCGCCTGACCTTGATCGGATCCATGCTGCTGCACAAAGGTGATGTGGACGGCCTGATCTGCGGCACCTGGGGCACCACCGCCTTGCACTTGCATTACATCGACCAGGTCATCGGCAAGCGCCCCGACGGCAGCCCGAGCACGCAGCAGGATGTGCCGATTTACGCTTGCATGAATGGACTGATGCTGCCAGGACGGCAGGTGTTCATCGTCGACACCCATGTGAACTACGACCCCACCGCCGAAGAGTTGTCCGAGATCACCGTCATGGCCGCCGAGGAGATGCTGCGCTTTGGCGTCAACCCCAAGGTCGCGCTGTTGAGCCACTCCAATTTCGGCAGCAGCAACGAGGCCAGCGCCGTCAAAATGCGCAAGACCCTGGCCTTGCTGCAGCGCGAAGCGCCTTGGCTGGAAGTAGACGGGGAAATGCATGGTGACCTGGCACTGGACGGCGAGGCACGCAAAGTGCTGATGCCCAACAGCGCGCTGCAGGGCAACGCCAACTTGCTGGTGATGCCCAACATCGACGCAGCCAACATTGCCTACAACCTGCTCAAAACGGCAGCAGGCGGCAACATCGCCATTGGGCCGGTGTTGCTGGGCGCAGCTCAACCGGTTCATGTGTTGACCGCCAGCACCACGGTGCGGCGCATCGTCAATATGACCGCCCTGACGGTGGCCGACGCCAACGCCACTCGGACCTGAAACGCCCCAAATAGCACCATGTGAGTGGCGCTATTTGGAGGTCCAACCTTGCCACTTTAGCGGGCAAGGTGTTGCTTTATTGGGCCGAATACGCGACACTCGCGGCTTGGGTTTTTTGCAAATGCTTGCGACTGCGCTGGGGCTTACAAGTGGGCAATAAAGTAGTCAAGTTAGTGCTTACTGGCTTGGTAGCAATTGCGGCTGTTGTATTCGGTGCTGGCTTCTCTGTTGGAGAGTCACCAAGGGTTTCCACGGGGGCCATTGCGGTCAGCAGCTTGCCGGAGCAAGGCCAAGAGACTTACCGGTTGATTCACCAAGGGGGCCCTTTTCCCTATGAGAAAGACGGCACAGTCTTCGCAAACCGAGAGCGCTTGTTGCCCCTCCATCCGCGGGGCTATTACCGTGAGTACACCGTAAAAACGCCCAGAGCGAAAAATCGCGGGGCCCGAAGAATTGTGTGTGGCGGCGCCCCCAAGGCGCCCGACGCGTGCTATTACACCGCCGATCATTACGCGAGCTTTCGCCAGATCGTGCCTTAGTTTTTTGTACTTTAAGAAAGAGAATCGGGGATGGATATGCCACTTCGAACCGTAAGAACCAATATCGTTCAGTCGATACGCGCCTTCAGGGTGCACGATTTGCAGGAAGCGGCACGGGGTTTGGGACACCACTTTTTGTACGCCAACCTCGCCAACGCGCAGTCCAAGCAAGATGTGCTGGACCTCATCGGCCAGCAGTTCATGCTGCCTACCCAGGTCGGAAAAAACTTCGATGCGCTCTACGACAGCTTGACCGACCCGGTCTACAAGTCGGGACCGCAGCCGGGCTTTATATCGGTGCTGGAGCACATTCCTGCCAACGCCAAGTTCGACAAAGAGGCGCGTGAGCAACTTTTAGACATCTTTCGCGACACAGCCGACTATTGGGGGGACAGAAAGATACCCTTCAGATGCTTCTATTCTTTTCTGTAGCCCGTTCTGCACACACCAGCCAAGCAGAACGGGCTAACGAGGCTAGCAGCGATCACACCGGGTCACAGACCCTGTCGGGTATCGATCTGATGACTGAAACTGGGGAGAAAATGCCAACGGACAAGCTCGTGGACGTGTCCCCCCTGGCATTGCGCATGAGCAGCCCCTTCAACGCCGGCTATTGGCTGGCGGCTGCCTGAGCAGCTTCACGTGTTGCCCGCCCTAGCGTGACACCCGTCATGCAGCGGGCTGCACGTGGGTGCTAGCAGCAGCACCCACCTCTCGCGCCAGCGCCACATAGTCCTCCACAGAGACTTCTTCGGCTCGGCGGTGCAGGTTGAAATTGCCTGCATAGTTTTTCTCCTCCAACCAGCGGCCCAAGGTGTGGCGCAGCAGCTTGCGCCGCTGGCCGAAGGCAACGCGCACGAGCTCACCCAACAGGTCGGCGCTAAGCCCCTGCGGCGCAGGGCGAGGCACCATGCGGACCACCGCGCTGTGGACCCGCGGCGGCGGGTCAAAGCACTCCGGCGGCACCGCAAGCACCGCCTCCATCGCATAGCGCCACTGCAGCATCACCGTCAGGCGGCCGTAGTCGGCGCTGGCAGGCGCGGCGACCATGCGGTCCACCACCTCTTTTTGCAGCATGAAGTGCTGGTCTTCAATGCCATCGACATACGCCAACAGATGAAAAAGAATCGGTGTCGAGATGTTGTACGGCAGGTTGCCAACTACGCGCAGCTTCTGCTGTACATCGCTTGCGCTGGGGGCCGATGTGCTACTTGGTGCCGTCGTCACAGAGGCCCGCGGCACGGGCAAGTCGTCAAATGCCACCTTGAGCACATCGGACTCCACCACCGTGAGATGCGGGTGGTCGCGCAAGCGCTGCGCCAGATCGCGGTCGAGCTCAATGACCGTGAGGTGTCCCAAGCGTTCTACCAAAGGTTGTGTCAGGGCGGCCAATCCTGGACCGATCTCGACCATGCGATCCCGCGCGCTGGGGTTGATCGCGCGCACCAACGCGTCGATGGTTGCCTGATCGGATAGAAAGTGCTGGCCGAAGCGCTTGCGGGCAATGTGCTTCATCGATCAGAGCGGCGGCTCGCGCAGCTCGACAAAGGCGCGGCCCCGGACATCGCGCGACCAGTTGGCGTAGGCCTCTTCAATTCGAGTTTGGCGCAGTGTGTTGCGCACAAACTCACGCATCTCACTTGGGCTGAGCTCGACCCTGCGGCGCTCCAACAACTGGATCAAATGGACGCCAAAGCGTGACACGAGCGGCTGGCTTACTTCCATCGTGGCGAGTTGGTTCATCACCTCTTCAAACTCTGGAACAAACATGCCCGGGCTCGCCCAGCCCAGGTCGCCGCCCTGCGTCGCGCTGCCGTCTTGCGAAAACTCACGTGCCAATGCGCCAAAGTCGGACTGGCGCGACATGATGCGTTGTCGCAAAGCCAGCAAGCGCTCAATGGCTGCGTTTTGGTTCAACTCGGGGGACGTGCGCAACAGAATGTGGCGTGCCCTGCTTTGCACCACACTCACTGTGGGAATGGCGGCCCTACGCTCAACCACCTTCAGGATGTGGAAGCCCGCGCCGGATTGAATGACCTCTGATACACCTCCTGTGGCCACACCGCCCACCGCTTCCAAAAAAAGCGTTGGGTAGCGCTCGCCACGGCGCAGCCCCAACTGGCCGCCCTCGGTCTTCTGCGCGTCCGAAAACTGCCCCACCAGCACCGCAAAATCCTCACCCGCCCGAACCCGTTGCAGCAGTCCTTGGGCGCGCGCACGCAGGCTGGCAAGCTGGTCGGGGCTGGCGTTTTCAGGCACCGCTACCAACAACTGTGCAATGTTGATTTCCTGCACCAAGGGGTCGTTGTTTTTGGCCTGCAAATCGCTGAGATAACGGTCTACATCCGACTCGCTCACCCGAACGCGTGATTCCACCTCACGCTCGCGCAAGCGCGTCAGCACCAACTGGTCGCGCAGGCGCGAACGAAACGCCGACAGCTCAATCCCGTCGCTGGCGAGGCTGTTGCGAAGCCCGGCCAGGTCAAGCTGGTTCTGGCGCGCGATGTTTTGCTCTGCCGCATCCACCGTGCTCTCGTCGACGCGGATACCAATGTCCTTTGCAACTTGAAGCTGCGCGCGCTCGTTCACCAAGCGCTCCAACACCGCTTGGCGCAATTCGTCCGGAGCGGGGATAGGTTGGCGCTGTCCAGCCAGCTGGTCCTTGATCAGCGCGATGGCTGCGCGCAGTTCGTTGTTGGTAATCGGTTCGGAGTTGACCAGGGCGACGATGAAGTCGGCCTGCACAACCCGCTGGGCGTGCGCCGCGTCCGTTTGACACAGGCCGCAGGCCGCAAGGGCCAGAGCCCACAACTGGTGTTTCATGGTGATGCTTAGTCGTAGTTACTAAAGCGGCTACCGCTGCCGGCGCTGCCTGGGTCGCGCAAATTTTGGTAACGCGCAATGCTCTGTGTCAAGGTGCTTCGGGGGTCAATCCCCAAGCGGGTAAAGCCCACAAACTCTAGCTGAAACATGATCCGCTGCGTCGCTGTCACACTGCTGGTTTGGGTGCGGGAGATCACCACGCGGCCCAGCCAACAGCCCGCATCGTATTCAACACCCAGTACCGAGTCGACCATGCGCTGCTCGGTGATGCTGTAGTTCAAACGACCCACGGCATAGTAACGTCCTTCGCCTTGGCCGCGCCCGGCGCCCAGGTTTTGGCCCCGGTCGCCCCACAAATCGTTGATGGGCCACTGCCAACTGGTATCGAGCTGTTCACTGCTCTCGCGCTGGTAGCGGTAGGCCAGATTAAGGATGCGGTACGGGCCGGGCTGGTAGCGCAAGCCCACGGTGGCGCGCTCGGACTGGTCAGTCTTGGGGTTGTACTGCACCGTGGAATCCACCGCCCACTGCGCACTGGGATTGACCGTGGCACCCAAAAGCACATCGCTGATGCCCGCCAAAGAGGGCGCCGCGTTGGGGTCGATGGTGACGCGCTGGTCGTCAAAGCGCAGGCGCTGCGCTACGCCAAAACGGGCCAACTGGGCACCGGTCGGTGCATCCAGGAAGCGCGTGGTCAGGCCCAAAGTCACAAGGTGGTTGTCGGCGATCTTGTCGTGCCCTGCAAACGCGTTCTCGGTGTAAATGCTGGCAAAGTTGAAATCGTTGACTGCGGTGTCGTAGTTGGGCAAGTGGCTTTGGTCGCGGTACGGCGTGTAGACATAGAACGCACGCGGCTCCAGGGTCTGCACCATGTCCTGTGCGCCCCAACGGGTCTCGCGTTCAAACACCAGGCCGCTATCCAGGCTAACAGTAGGGATCACGCGGGTGGCACTGCGCGACCCGTCGGCCAGTAGCGCATCGAATTGGTAGGTCGATGCATGCAGCTGGAGTTTGGGGGTGAAGAAACCTTGCGGCCTCCAACCCGGACGGCTGACCTGCAGCAGCGCAAAGCTGCGCTGGGCGTTGGGCTGCAAGGTACGTGCGCGGTCCGACTCAAACTGGGTGAAGTCCGCGTCCACCGACCAATCCAGACCCGTCCTGTTTTGCGGCGCATATCGCAGTGTGAGCTGGGGCAAACGGTCGTAGGGCGGAACAATCGGGGCAGTGACGTCTTGCAAGGTCTGCCAACGCAGCACATGCACCGTGCCGCTGGCGTCGCCACTGGACCACCGTGCCTGTGCATCCGCCGGCAGCAAGCGCTGCGTGACGCTGGAACTTGAGCGGGTGAAGTCACGCCAATAATCGTTGTCACTCACCCGGTTGATGTTGAGGGACACACCCACAGGTTCGAGCGCACCGATACCGGTGCTGACGCTCGCGCTATGGGCCCAGCCCAGCGACCACCGGTCTGCGCTGCGCAATGCGTCGCTGGGCATGTAATGCAGCAGCACATCGCCCTGGTATCGGGGCTCCAGGTAGCGAAACTGGGCGCCTACATCGACGCCACGGTTGGTCATCAACATGGGCGAAAAGGTGGCATCGCGGTTGGGCGCGATGTTCCAGTAGTACGGGGCTGTGATCTCCGAGCCGTTGACGTTGTCGATGCCCAGAGAGACGGGCAGCAAGCCAGACTTGCGCTTCTCCGATAGCGGAAAACTGATCGCAGGCACCGGCAACAGTGGAACGCCTTTGAAGCTGAGGTAGGCACCTTCGGCCACGCCCACATCCTCATCGTTGTCCAAGCGGATCGTTGCGGCACGCAGAATCCAGTCTGGCATCCAACTCGGTCCGGGTAGGCGCCTGCAGGTGGTGTAAGTAGCGTTGTAGACCACGGTGTGCGCGGCATCGATGAACTCGGCGCGCGAGGCCTCGCCATGGCCCTCGTTTTGCGGGAACTGGTAGCGCGGTTGCTCGAAAAATCCCTCGAAGGTATCAATCTTGAGCTCCATGCGCGGACCCTCGTACACATTGCCGCCGCGGTTCAAACGCACATTGCCAATGGCCTTGGCCACATCGCTGGCCTGGTCGTATTCCAACCGGTCGGCGCGCAGCACCGTATCGGACTTGCGCAGCTCGGCGTTGCCTTCTACAACAGCATCAAGGTCAGTGCGCCCGGTCATGGAGTCGCCCTGCAAAAACACGGGCGCGTTCTTGCGCTGCTCTGGTGTCAATTCTGGGGCGAGCGCTCGGCTGGATCGCAACTGCAAGGTGTCGTCGTTCTGCGCTGGCGCTGGGGTGGATTGCGCACCGACGGCTGTGACCCACATACTGCAGATACATGCCACGACCCACACCCATAGCAACCGCCTTATCGGAGGTGCAGCAGGGTATGGGGCATAGCGCATAGAGGCTTGAAACTCGCTTGGGTTTGTAGAATCGATTATCCATGAGCACCCCCTACGCCCCCGTACCGCCACCCCCCACAGCAACCAGCTCCACAGCAGTTAACGCAGCGGTGCCATGGGCGGACACGAAACGCGAATCACGGTTTGACGCGTGGTTGGCGGGTCTTGCGTCTGAACACCAACTGAACCGTGCCAGCCTGCGCATCGCCTCTGCAGACGCAAGCTTTAGGCGCTACCTGCGCATCGATGGCGCGACGGGCACCTTGGTCATCATGGACGCGCCGCCAGACAAGGAAGACTGCACGTCCTTCGTCAAGGTGGCGCGCCTGATGCATGAGGCTGGACTGCGGGTGCCTGAGGTTTTGGCATGGGATGAGGCCAACGGGTTCTTGCTGCTCACCGACCTGGGCAATCACACCATGATGCAAGTCATCGACCGCACTGCTGCGCCGCCGCTGGACCTGTACCTCAACGCAGTCGACGTCTTGGTGCAATGGCAACTGGCATCCCTACCCGGTGTGCTGCCAGCCTACGATGAGGCGCTGCTACGCCGTGAACTGGGCTTGTTCCCACAGTGGTATGTGGCGCAACACCGCAACATCACGCTCGATGCCGTACAACGCACCACGCTGGATGCGGCGTTCGACTGCATCGTGCAAAACAACCTGCGCTGGCCCAACGTCTATGTGCACCGCGACTTCATGCCCAGGAACTTGATGGCCGCTGCGCACACTGCGCTGCCGGTTGCATCGCTTGGGGTGCTGGACTTTCAGGACGCGGTGTACGGGCCCATTACCTACGACATTGCCAGTCTGATGCGCGATGCGTTTTTGAGTTGGGAAGAGGATTTTTGTCTGGACGTAACGATCCGCTACTGGGAAAAGGCGCGCAAAGCGGGCCTACCGGTGGGCGATGACTTTGGCGAGTTTTACCGGGGCGTGGAGTGGATGGGGCTGCAGCGCCACCTCAAGGTGGCCGGCATTTTTGCGCGGCTGACCCTGCGTGACGGCAAGCCCCAGTACCTGGCAGACACTCCGCGGTTCATCCACTACATCCGCGCCACCTGCGCGCGCTACCGCGAACTCAAGCCCTTGCTGCGTCTGGTCGAACAGATCGATGGCATCGAGGTGCCCAGCGCGTTTGCTTTTGGCCGCGTCTAGCGCGCGCCATCCATGCCCCGGTTTTACTGTCCTGCTGCCTTGGCCACCGGCCAGAAGCTGGATTTGCCTGCGGGCGCCGCGCGCCACGCGCAGGTGCTGCGTTTGCAACCGGGGGACGCCATCACGCTGTTCAACCATGGACCGCTGTGGAGCGCTCATGCAGCAGACACCGCAGAGGGCACAACGCACCGCGGCGTCTTGGGCGGCGAGTTTGATGCCACTGTCATCGAGATGGGGCGCAGCCATGTGCGGGTCACGGTCGGCGCGCACCACGCCGTGGAGCGCGAGCCACGCCGCGCCGTGCATCTGGCTGTGGGCATGCCGGCCAACGACCGCATGGACTGGCTGGTGGAAAAGGCCAGCGAACTGGGTGTGGCCAGCATTCAGCCGCTAATGACCGAGCGCAGCGTCTTGCGCCTCGTGGGTGAACGCGCCGATAAAAAGGTTGCGCACTGGCAAAGCGTGGCGATTGCCGCGTGCGAGCAGTGCGGCGGCAACCGCGTGCCCACAGTGCACCCGGTGCTGAATCTGGTGCAGTGGCTCAAGGCGCAAGGCGACACAACAGCACCATCCCGGTCCGCCCAACGCCTGCTGCTGTCCTTGCGCAATGGGTCTGTGCCGTTGCGCAACTTAGTGCAGATGCAAGAGCCAGCACCCCAATGCGCGCCTGACGCTGCGTTTGCAGTGTTTTTGTCCGGCCCCGAAGGTGGCCTGAGCGCGCAAGAGGAAGACGCTGCCATCGCTGCCGGCTTTGCCGCCGTCTCGCTGGGCGCACGGGTGCTGCGTGCAGAGACCGCGGCACTGGCGGCATTGGCGGTGTTGGCATGAACCGCAACCTGTGGCTGCTGGCGCTTTGCCAAGGTTTGTTTTTGACGAACAACGTTACCTTCATTGCCATCAACGGTTTGGTGGGTTTTGCGATGGCCCCCTTGGGCTGGATGGCCACGCTGCCGGTGATGGGCTATGTGGTGGGCAGCGCGCTGAGCACCTCGCTGGTGGCACAAAGCCAGTCGCGTTTTGGGCGCCGCACGTCGTTCCAACTCGGCTTGTTGGTGGCCTGTGTGTCGGCACTGGTCGGCGCGTGGGCGGTGTACAGCCACAACTTTTGGCTGCTGGTGGGCACCACGGTGGTGGCGGGCTATTACGCAGCCAATGGGCAGCTCTACCGCTTTGCGGCTGCCGAGCTGGCCTTACCAGCGTTTCGTGACAAGGCGGTGTCCTGGGTGCTCGCTGGTGGCCTGATCGGCGCCATTGCCGGGCCCAACCTGGCAGGGCAGACCCGCAGCCTGACCGTCACTCCCTTTGTCGGCGCCTACCTCGCACTGGCCGGTGTGGCGCTCTTGGGCATGGTGCTCATGGCTGGCATTGCGTTTCCTGCCCCGCCAGTGGCAAAGCACCAGGCTGCACCCGGGCGCCCGCTGTGGGAGATCTTGCGGCAACCAGTGTTCGCCGTGGCATGCGCGGCAGCATCTCTCGGGTATGGCGTGATGAACTTGCTGATGGCCGCCACGCCACTGGCTATGCAGCAGTGCGGCCTGGGTTTCGACGACGCGGCAGTGGTGCTGCAGTGGCATGTGATTGGCATGTTTGCGCCGGGCTTTTTCACTGGCACCTTGATCAAACGCTTTGGCGTGATGCAGGTGATGGCGGTCGGTGTGGTCCTCAATGTGGCGTGTATTGCGGTGGCACTCACGGGAGTGGCGCTGCTGCAGTTTGAGATTGCGCTGTTCTTGCTGGGCGTCGGCTGGAACTTTTTGTTCACCGGCAGCACCACGCTGTCATTGGACGCCTACCGGCCAGAGGAAAAAGACCGGGCGCAGGCGGCCATTAACTTTTGCGTTTTCGCGGTGATGGCGCTTACCTCGTTCGCCTCGGGTGCACTGATCACCACGCAAGGCTGGACGTTGCTCAACCTGGGCTCGCTCTTTCCGGTGCTGCTGACCGCGCTGGCGCTGGGCTGGCTGGCTTGGCAGCGGCGCACGGGCCGCTTGGGCGCTGCTTAGAAGCGCTGGTCGAGCCACTGCCCCAGGGTGGCAAACACCTCGCTCGCCTGTGGCTCGTTGAAGATTTCATGGAACAGCGCGTCAAAACACACCGCAGTGACCACCGCCTGGGGCGCAGCACGGGCAAAGTCGCGGCTGCCTTGCGGGCTGACCAAGTGGTCGTCACCCGCGTACATCAAAAGCGTGGGCACGGTCCATTGGCTGGCCAGGTCCAAGGTTGCGCGACCCGCCTGGGCAATGAACTGCGCCAGCCTGGCGGATATGCGGTCATGCACCAGCCGGTCTGCGCGGTAGGCGCGCACCACGGCAGGGTCGTGCGACAGGTACTGGGGCTTGAGGCCATTGCCCACGCGCAAGTTCGGCGCAATTTGGGGCAGCAGCGCCAGCAAGAGTTTTTGAAACGGGCTCAGCCCCGGGTCCAGCGCGGGGGACGAAAGAACGACCCCGTCCACCGGACGCAGCGCCAACGAGACAAAGCGCGCCACCACCAGACCGCCCAGGCTGTGGCCCAGCAGCACCAGCGGTGAACGGGGCTCCATGCGCTGGCGCGTGGCGTCCACGACCTCGACCAAGTCGTCCAACAGACGCGTGTCCTGGGGTAGTCCACCCTGCGGTCCAGCCGACGCGCCATGGCCATATTGGTCGTAGGCACGCACCCCAAACCCCCAGCTGCTGAGTTGCTCTGCCACCTGGGTGTAACGGCCGGCGTGCTCACCCAGACCGTGGACCACGATGACCACGCCGCGCTGTGGCACGCCGAGCGCGGGTGGCCAGTCGTACAGCGCCAGTGGGCTGCCGTCCTTGGCGTTGCAAGTGGAACGCACAGGGGCGTTCATGGCATCTGCGCGATCACCTGGGCCACTGCGGCCGTGAGCTTCTTGGCGTAGGGCAGGTGCAAGAACTCGTTGGGGCCGTGGGCGTTGCTCTTGGGGCCAAGCACGCCACAGACCATCATTTGCGCCTTGGGAAATCCTTGCGAGAGCATGTTCATCAAGGGGATGGTGCCGCCTTGACCGATGTAGCCGCACGGCGCGCCGAAATGTGAGGTGGATGCCGCGTCCAGCGCGGTCTGCAACCAGGGTGCGGTATCGGGCGCGTTCCAGCCGGTGGCGGCGGAACCGCGCTCAAAGGTGACGCGGGCCTGGTAGGGCGCGTTGTCTTCGAGCAATGCCTTGAGTTCTTGCACCGCCCGGTCCGCCTCCACCAGCGGGGGCAAACGCAAAGACAGTTTGAAAGCGGTGTAGGGGCGCAGCACATTGCCGGCGTTGCCCAAGTCCGGAAAGCCGTCGGCGCCGGTGACGCTGAGCGTGGGCGTCCAAGTGCGGTTGAGGAGTGCCTGCGTGGGGTCGGTGGTGGTGGGCAGCGCAAAGGCGGTGGAGCCGCCACAGTCGTAGTGCGCCCACGGAAAGCGCTTGTATAGCTCTTCGCCCAAGATGGCCGCTGTGGCCTGGGCCTGTGCGAGCCGTTCTGCCGGCACCTCGCAATGGAAGCTGGCGGGCAGCAGGCGCCCGGTGGCGCTGTCTTCGAGCCGGTCGAGCACCTGGCGCATGATGCGAAAGCTCGAGGGCACCAGCCCGCTGGCGTCGCCGGAGTGCACGCCCTCGGTGAGGATTTGCACCTTGAGTACACCGCTGGCCATGCCGCGCAAGCTGGTGGTGAGCCAAAGTTGATCGTAATTGCCCGCGCCTGAGTCCAGGCACACCACCAAGCCCACATCGCCCAGTCGGGGGCGAAGGGCGTCGAGGTAGGGCATGAGATCGTACGAGCCGCTTTCCTCGCAGGACTCGATCAACCCGACGATGTGCGGGTGCGGCACATTCTGGGTTTTGAGCGCCTGGATCGCGGCAATGGCCGCATAGGCAGCGTAACCGTCGTCGGCGCCACCGCGGCCATACAACTTGCCGTCCTCCAGCTTCGGTGTCCAAGGGCCCAGGTCGTTACGCCAGCCGGAAAACTCGGGCTGCTTGTCCAGGTGGCCGTACATCAGCACCGTTTGGGCGGATGTGCTTGGGGTGGAGACTTGGGTGGAGGCCACTTCAAAAAACAGCACCGGTGTGCGGCCCTCTAGTCGAACCACCTCGAGGGTCAGGCCGTCGACCTTTTGCGACTCCATCCAGGATGCGGTGTTGCGCACCACGGTGTCGAGGTAGCCATGGGCCTGCCAGTCGGCATCGAACATGGGGGACTTGGCGGGTATGCCGATGTAATCCTGCAGCTGCGCAACGATGCTGCTGTCCCAAGCTTGGGCGACTTGGCCAAGCGCCTGAGTGGCGTTGAAGGGTGCGGTGGGGACTCGGGCGTTCATGGCGATGGGGCTCCCTCAAAATGGAGCCGCCATCATGCCATGTCACTGCCAAAAGCCCGGACGTCGCCAGCACTCCGCAGCCGCAACGCACCCACTAAGCGGCCAACTTGTAGACCGAAGTTCCCGCCAACAGATTGGGGGCGAAGCGCACGGTGCGGCCCTCTTGCAAACCGAAACTGTCGAGCACACGCAAACCGTTGCGTTGCGCCAGCATCGCCAGATCGGCGTGGGTGCCTACGCGAATGTTGGGCGTGTCATACCACTGATATGGCAGGCGCTTGGTCACCGGCATGCGTCCACGCAACACGCTCAAACGGTTGTGCCAGTGCGCAAAGTTAGGGAAGGCGACGATGCCCACGCGCCCCACCCGCACCGTCTCGCGCAACATGGTCTCCGCATTGCGCAGGTGCTGCAGGGTGTCGATCTGGAGCACCACATCAAAGGATGCGTCCTCAAACAAGGCCAGGCCGGCCTCCAAGTTGAGCTGGATGACGTTGACGCCCCGCTGCATGCACGCCAGCACATTGGCGCCGTCCAATTCGACCCCATAGCCGGTGCAGGCGCGGGTGCGCTGCAAGTAGTCCAGCATGGCACCGTCCCCGCAGCCCAGGTCGAGTACGCGCGCCCCCCGGGGCACCAGCTCGGCCAGGGCGTGTTGAATGGCGGCGTCGCTCATACGGCCACCTCGCGCGCAATATTGTCAAAGTAGGCCCGCACCACGCTGTGGTAACGCGGGTCGTCGAGCAAAAAGGCGTCGTGACCATGGGGCGCGTCGATCTCGGCGTACGAGATATTGCGTTTGTTGTCGAGCAAGGCTTTGACCAGCTCGCGGCTGCGGCTGGGGCTAAAGCGCCAATCGGTGGTGAAACTCACCAGCAAAAACTTGCACGTTGCAGCGGCCAAGGCACGGCTTAAATCACCACCGTGTGTACGTGCGGGGTCAAAGTAGTCCAGGGCGCGCGTAATCAACAGGTACGTATTGGCATCAAAGTACTCCGCAAACTTGTCGCCTTGGTAGCGCAAGTAGCTCTCGATTTGGAACTCCACCTCCTGGGTGCTGTAGCGATAGGCCCCCACGCTTGCCACTGCGCGTGCTGCGCTGCCCCCCAAGGGGGTGCTCGCCTGCTGGGGGCGGCCCGGCGCTGGCTCGGTGGCCCCCACGCTTGCCACCGCCTGTGCGGCGCTGCGCAGTTGGCGGCCGAATTTTTCGTTCATCACGTCGTCGCTCAGGTAGGTGATGTGGCCGATCATGCGGGCTATGCGCAGGCCGCGTTTTGGGAGAACGCCATGGTCATAAAAGTGGCCGCCATGGAAGTCGGGGTCGGTGACGATGGCCCGTCGCGCCACTTCATTGAAGGCAATGTTCTCTGCGGTCAAGTTGGGCGCACTCGCGATGACAACCGCATGCGCCACCCGTTGCGGATACTGCAACGCCCAGGCCAGCGCTTGCATACCGCCCAGCGAGCCGCCCATGACGGCGGCAAGCCGTGCAACTTCTAAACGGTCTAGCAACAGCGCCTGCGCGTGGACCCAGTCTTCGACGGTAACCACCGGAAAGTCTGCGCCATACACGCGGCCAGTGTCGGGGTTGGTATGCATGGGCCCGGTGGAGCCGAAACATGATCCCAGGTTGTTGATGCCTATGACAAAAAAGCGGTTCGTGTCCAACGGCTTGCCTGGTCCAATCATGTTGTCCCACCAGCCTTCGGACTTGGGCTTGTCAGGGTAACTGCCTGCCACATGGTGGGATGCGTTGAGCGCGTGGCACACCAGCACCGCATTGGACTTATCGGCATTGAGTGCGCCGTAGGTCTCAAACGCCAGGGTGTAGTCGCGCACAGACGCACCCGATTGCAGCCGCAGCGGTGCCGCAAAGTGCATGACTTGCGTCGTGGCAATCAAGGGCATGTACACATCCGTCAACTCGGTAAACCCGCAAAAAAACCGGCGCCGCAAAGTACGGGAGCCCCCCTGTGCAGGGCTTCTGTCCGTATTTAGCGGAATTTGTAGAGCGCCCGCAAGCTGGAGCAAATCGGCGCAGAACGATTTTAGCCGGGCACCGAACCCACCCTGCAACCGGTACACCGCCCACTGAACTTCAGCCCCCCGAATAGCTTAGAAAGCACATTGGTCCGATGTCTGGGTTATCGGACTGTCGGTAAGGGTGAATTGTCCCGGCCGACACCAAGCCATACCTCGCTCGCGGTCCCTCATGCGTCGTCGATGCAACCCGCCGCCGCAGGGTGTTTGGACTTATTTCACAAATCGCACGTCCCTATGCATCCAGAAACAAGATTGACGCGTTACTAGCACGCCAAGCCTTGCGATTAGGGGTGCTCCTCCATTCGGCTTGAGGCGCGGCGCAGGCTTTCGGTAGTTGTACTTCATATGGGCACAGGCCCATCAACCAGGGTTGACACATGACATTTACCTCCGCGTTCTCCAACAACTTTAGATTTCAACAGCTCAAGCGGGTAGGTCTTTCCGACACTACCTGCCGCATGCTCCACGACATTGTGAGCATTCGTTCCTACGAAGCTGCGGACGTCATTGTCAAAAAGGGCAGCAACTTTGATCACTGGCACCTTGTTATCGAGGGGCTCGTGGCATCCTCAGTTTCCATTTCCCCGACCAAGCTCGCACCCATCAACATCTACGGCGAGGGTGCATGGTTTGGCGAGCAGTCCATCCTGACATCGCAACCTAGCTTCGAAGACTACGTCTGCCTTACGTCCACCGAGGTCATGCGCCTGCCCGCCAGTGTGATGCGCAAGCTCTTAGATACCGAGACAGAGTTTCCCCATTACGTGTCGCGAAACATCGCATGGAAGTTCCAGAAGTCGTCCGAAATGCTGATGTTGATGAAGTTTTGCAACCCGGCAGTTCGCGTGGTGCTGGGCCTAGCGCAGGTGGGCGAGGCGCTTGCCCAAAGCGCAGGCAACCAAGCCAGCGGCAAGTCTGACGCCGGGGTAGAAATTCGAGTCAAGCAAGAAATTCTGGCCGCCCTGTGCGGCGTGTCCCGCACGCTGTTCTCTGAGTGCATTTTGAAACTTGAATCCTCCGGATGGCTGCGACTTTCCTACGGCAAGCTACGTCTTTGCAAAATGAACGCATGGCTTGAGCTCACCAAAAGCCACCGCATCAACCGCGTCACCGATCCCAACTCTTCGTTTGATCAGCTGCTCTACCAACTCGGCGGGAGTCACCCAGTTCCCGCCTGAGGCAAGTGAACGCAGCCATGGCACCAGAGCAGCAAGGCGACGCCTGCATCACCAGTCACGTCCGCGCGCTGGAGCGGTCGCGGTCGGACACCATCCAGCACTGCGCCACCCCGCGCCCCGGCCCATGGGGCCGAGGGGTGTCGTTGATGGAGCTGCTCATTGTGGTTGCGCTCGTCGGAATTCTGGCCAGCATTGCGCTACCAAGTTACACCGGCTATATCAAGACACAACGCCTTCGGGCAGCCCAAGCCGATCTGGTGGCCTTGGTTCTGGCCATGGAAAACGCACATGCCATGGCCACCCCCAACGCCTACCCCGCGGCAACCACGACCACTGCGCAAACCATGCAGCTGCTCGCGAGCTGGAAGCCCGCACAGGCGGCCGACTTCGTCTACACCATTGCGGAAAGCACAAGCAACACTTATGTGCTGCGTGCGGTGGGGGAATCTGCACTGTTACAGGGCTGTGCGCTCTCCATCGACGAGAAGAACACCAAAGTGATCGATACCAGATGCGGCAAAGGAAGCGCATGGCTATGAGCCAATCGTGTAGTGACCAGCATGGTTTTGGCCTAATCGAATTCATGCTGGTCATCGGTGTGGCCGCGCTCATATCGATGATGACCTTGCCGCTCTCTAGCAAGTGGTCCAGCGCTGCCGCACTCCAGCAGGCCGCCAGCCTGGTGCAGCACCTGTACACCCGGACTAAGGCTTTGGCCATCTCCAACCCAGGCGGCGCGCTGGCCGGGACCCAGTCGGCCACGCTATGCGCCAGCAACGGCACACTGTACGTTCAACGCGGCACCGCCCTGCGGTGCGGCGCTGACTATGTATGGTCGGCGCCCTTGGGACCAGGCATCACGATTGCGCAAAGCAGCGCCACGCCGGCCGTTGCCCCGGCGGCTTTTCAGTGCGCCGCGCTGGACTCCCTGGGGCTGCCCGTGCAGGTGTCGTTGGACAGCCAACCGTGTTCCACGGGATTGCAACTCACCGTCCAGAAAGGGGGGCTTAGCCGTGAGGTGCAGTTGTACTAGGCATGGACGGCGCGCCGTTGCGGGCGAGGTGCTGTTTGAGTCCATCATCGCCATGGTGATTGTGGGTATCTTGGCCGGTGGCCCCGCATACCTTATGGCCAGAGCCATTGCAATTGGCGCCTACTCAGACATCCAGATCCAGGCCATCAGCCAGATGCGCAATCTTCTGGAGGTGCAGGGTGCTTCCCTGTGCACCACGAGCGTGCCACCGACCATCGTCATTCAAGGCCGCGCCATGCCCCTGACTGTGTCCTGCACCAACACAGTGGCAGCCACCGTCGGACATCTGTTCGTACGCAGCGGCGTGCCGATGATTTCCTTGTCCCTTACTGACAATGACCTATTGGGCGGGCAAACCTTGGCCGTGCGGGAGTAGCGTGCGCCGCACACCTTGGCACAGCGTACGGGGCTTGTCGATGCTGTCCCTGATGGTTGGCTTGCTTCTGGGGTCTATGGCGGTTGCTGCTTCTATCACCTTGTACCGTGTGAACCTGCGGCAAAGTGTCGATGCGCGCGAGACCACCCAACAGGATGTAGAGTCTGCCTTGGCTATGCAAGCGGTGTCGAGTCTGGTCATGCAAGCCGGCTTCGGCATCCGAAGTGTGTCAGGCCCGTCTGCATCGGCCGACACTGATATCGTGCTTCTGCGCAATGCCCAGTTTGTAGACGGTGTCGGTGGCCGCCTGCAAGCCGAGTTGCAAAGCCTCTTGGCGACCTCTAATGGCGCGACGGTGGTGGGCAATGCATTGGTCTGGTCCTGGAGCCCCAGCGCGCAACTGCCGGACGAGGTCTGGTGCGCTGGCCTGGTGTCCGTAGGTGGCGCGCTGCTGCACCTCACACCAGCGCGCTGCGCCAGCGCGGGTACCGACTGGAGCGCCATCGACTGGCAGGTACAGACCATCGCCGCAACGCGCACCAGCTCGAACACCACCAGTGCATTGGCCATCGGTACGGTGTTTTCTGTGGACCCTAACGCAGGGACTTGTGCGCCTTTTTCTACCCAGATCGGGCGTGGCAACACCACAGGCCTGGTGCTGCGACTGACCGATTTCACCAGCACCGCACCCACGAGCAGCGCAAGCAGCGCAGAACGTACGCGCAGCTTCACCTCGCAGGTGTGCCTGACCAACATCACGAGGTAAGCCAATGCACCCCCACCGCGCCACACGCCAATCCGGCTTTGCTGCCCTCTTGATGGTCTTGGTGGTGGGACTGGCCACCGCCGCACTGGTACTGGCCAGGGTCAACCATGTGCGCAGCAGCCAAGAGGTTGCAGCGATGCTCAAGAACACGACCACGGTCCATGCGCGCGCTTGGAAGGCAGCCGACGCCTTGCGGGTCGCGCTCGGTGAGGCCGAGCCAGGGTATGTTGCGGGGCTCCTTCCAGGCACGGCGATCGACATCACCCTGAGCGACCAGGCAAGCTATCGCATCACCGCCCAGGTCATGTCCAACGAACTGGTTAACGGCGCACAGGAGTTGTCAGTGCGCGTGGAGGCGGCCGATGCCGCAGAGGCAACACAAACCCAAAGCTCCGCCGCAGTACGTGTGACTTTCCAGGTGCGGCCCAACCCCTGCGCGGTGACGGGCACCTGCCCCAGACCGACTGCGCCGAGCACCTTGGTCATTCGCGGTGACCTGGATGCATCGAATGCCACCATCCGCTTCTTGGGTGGAGAAAACGCGTCGATCTTTGTGGATGGCAACGTCGACCTCGGCGGCTTTACCCTTAACCTATCCAATCTGTGTGCAACAGGCGACATTACGGTAGGTGGCCCAACCACCATCGAAACGGTCTGCACTGACAAAAACCTGCTGGTCAAAGACAGTGCAAGCATAGGCACCGCCCGTGTCATGGGCGCAATACACATGCAGTCGAGTAAAACGCTGCGATCAGCCATCAGCAATGGCGCGGTGAACGCAACGCGCGGCACGATCGCACACTTGCAGAGCAGCGGCGATGTGTCGGTCTCGGAGGAAGCGCGCATTGCCGTCCTGCGCTCCGAGGGCAAGCTCAGCTGGACCAGCAACGCATCGGCAGACAGTGTTGAAACCAATGGTGACATTGAGGCCTACAGCGGCGACAGCGGCAGCACCACGCTTGCGTCGCGCGGCAACGTGACGCTACAGGGCACGGTGAAAGACCTTTTGGCCCATGGCGCAGTCGCCCTGGTGCCACGCAGCTATGGCATGGGCATTCAAGGCATGTTGCGCGGCAATGGGGACTTCAGCTACGTGCCGCGCCAAAGCACGGTGGAGCAAGGCGAGGTCGGCGGCGCGATCACACCACCGCTGCTGGAGGTCTTGGTGCCGCCAGTCAACGTGATGCGCGTGAACACAAGGCCCGTGGTGCGCCTGCCTCAGGTCGCGGTGCCCGTGATGCAAAGTGTGTTGCCCGAAACTTTCAAGATCGACGTGAACTACCTTCGCGGAGAAGCCAACTATGTCTTCACCACAGAAGATGACGGAAAAATAGTGTTGCACGTCAAGGACGTCAGCGGCATCGCACCTGGCAAGTACTACCTCGGGGTGCACCCGCAAGATTCTGATGTGCTGTTGGGAGTGATGCGCATATGTACACAAACCACCATGCAAAGAGTTGGAAGTGCGCTGGTGCCTGTATGCACCCTGCCAACGCAGGCCAATGCGGCGATTGGTTTTTGTGTTCCGGCTGTCCCCGGGCAGCCATGCATCGCGTACGCCCCGGCTGAGCGCACCTGGACTATAGGGAACACCAACATGCCGATCGGCGCCTATTGGTTTGATGGCAACTTGGAGCTACAGCAAAACTCCTACGTTGGCTCCTTCCTGGCCACAGGCGACATCAGAGCGACTGGATTTGTCTTTATCTCGGCAATTAACACGGTGTCCTCAGCTCGGGCCTGCTCCGGTACGCTGCTTGCCACCAATTTCTGTGATCCCGACAACCGCATACTGCGTACCCCAGCGCTCGCGCTGGGCAATGCGGCACTGGTAGCCGGGTCGTACCAGGGTGCGGCCTTCTCGGGGGGAAACATTCATCTTGAAGACAGCCAGGAGGTGGCTGGCAACGTGCTAGCGGGCAACCAAGTCTTCATCAACCCCGGTTCTTCCAACGAAGGGTTGTCGGTGGTCACCATCCACGGCAGGCTGCTGGCATCGGGGCAAAGCGGCAGAACGACGGAAAGCGTGCTCGCAGCCAAAATAAACTTTGTGATTGACGGCTTCCTCAGCACCTTCGATCCATCGGCCTCGCCCTGCATGAGCGCAGCCTGCCAAGTATCGGCGACGGCGTCCTTCAGCAAGCCGGCTGCGCCACAGAACACTGCGCAACCAGCGACACTAGCAAACTGCACCCTGGCCGCCGGATGCACCCAAGGCAGCGTGTCACAGGTGCGTGTCTTCTGGGCAGCGCCCGACTAAGCGCTAGATCACCGCTGCGTTTCGCAGTGCTGCAATCTCAGCCGCGCCCAAACCTAGCTCCGTCAATACCGCTTCGGTGTGTTCGCCCAACGCGGGGGGCGCGTTGCGCAGGACCGGTGGCGTGGCCTGCAGGCGCAAGGGGCTGGCCACGGTGATGATGGACGCCACGCCGGACTGGCTTTGGGCGTACGCACCAGTGGCCTGTTCCACCTGCAAGCCGCGCGCTTGCACCTGGGCATCGGCAAATGCTTGTGCCACCGTGTTGATGGGACCGCAGGGCACGGCGTGGTGTTCCAGCGCGGCAATCCAGTCGGCGGTGCTCCGGGTGCGGGTCACCTCCTGAATGAGGTGTACCAAGACCTCACGGTGGCGAACCCGGTTAGCACCTGTGGCAAAGCGCGCGTCTTGTGTCCATTCCGGGTGGCCCGCGATCTCGCTAAAGCGCGCAAACTGGCCGTCATTGCCGACCGCGAGCAGCATCGCGCCGTCTTGTGTCACAAAGTCTTGGTAGGGCACAAGGCTAGGGTGCGCATTCCCCTGGCGCAGCGGCACCGCTGCGGTATTCAAAAAGCCAGCGGCCTGGTTGGCCAGGATGGCCATGCCTACGTCCAGCAGCGCCATATCGATGTGCTGGCCTGCACCGGTGCGGTTGCGTACCTCCAGCGCGGCCAGGATGGCGCTGGTCGCGTAGACACCGGTGAACAGGTCGGTCAAGGCCACACCCACGCGCGTCGGGCTGCCCTCGGGCTGGCCGGTGATGCTCATCATGCCGCTCATGGCCTGCACCATCAGGTCGTAGCCAGCGCGTTGCGCGTAAGGGCCATCTTGACCAAAGCCGGTGATGGAGCAATAAATCAAACCGGGGTGCAGTGCCTTCAAGCTGGCGTAGTCCAGCCCGTACTGCGCCAGGCCACCTACCTTGAAGTTCTCCACCAGAATGTCGCTTTGTTGCGCCAGCTGGCGCAGCAGCGCCTGGCCTTGCGGCTGCGCGATGTCGATCGTTACGGAGCGTTTGTTGCGGTTGCAGGCGGTGAAGTACGTGGCGTGCGGCGTGTCTGTGCCATCTGAATCTTGCAGGAACGGCGGACCCCAATGGCGCGTGTCGTCACCGCTGCCCGGGCGTTCCACCTTGACCACATCAGCCCCCAAATCGGCCAGCATCTGGGTGCACCACGGCCCGGCCAGCACCCGCGAGAGGTCCAGTACCTTCAGGTGGGACAAAGCGGCTTGCGTGGCTGCCATGCGCGCGGGCTTGTGCCTTTTAGGGCACCAGCGTCAAAAACAAAAAGGCAAAGAACACCACCAGGTGCACCGCGCCTTGCATGACCGTGGCCCGGCCGCTGCCCAAGGTCAGGGTGCTGATGATTAAGGTAAGCACCAGCAACACCACCTGGGAGGGCGGCAAGCCCAAAACCAGCGCAAAGGGAAACATCGGCGATAACGCAGCCACCACCGGAATGGTCAGCCCGATGCTGGCCAGGCCCGAGCCCAGCGCCAAGTTCAAACTGCTTTGCACGCGGTTGCCGTGCGCCGCGCGCACCGCCGCGCCCGTCTCGGGCAGCAGCACGATGAGCGCAATCACCACGCCCACCACCGCATGCGGCAAGCCCGCTTGCGACACCGCCTGGCCCAGCGCGGGCGCCAAGGCCTTGGCCAAGCCCACCACCGCCACCAGAGACACCAGCAACAACGCCAAACTGGTCCAGGCCACCCAGTTGGGCGGCGATGCGGCGTGGCTGTCTTCGTCGTGGTTGTCCACCGGCAAAAAGTAGTCCCGGTGGCGCACGGTTTGCACAAACACAAACACGCCGTACAGCGCTAAAGCGGTCACCCCGGCAAAGGCGAGCTGGGCGCTGCTGTAGGTGGGGCCCGCCGTGGTGGTGGTGAAGTTGGGCAGCACCAAAGCCAAGCCCGCCAACGCGGCCAGCGAGGCCAGTGCCGGGCTGGTGCCCTCGACGCGGTAGGCCAGCACGCCGTGGCGCAAACCACCCACCACCAGGCACAAGCCAACCACGCCATTGCAGGCAATCATCAAGGCCGAGAACACGGTGTCGCGGGCCAAGGTGTTGGCGCTTTCGCCACCGGCAAACATCAGCGCCACGATCAGCGCCACCTCGATGGTGGTGACCGCCACCGCCAGAACCAAGGTGCCAAAAGGTTCGCCCACCCGGTGCGCCACCACCTCGGCGTGGTGCACCGCACTGACCACGGCGGCGAACACCATCGCTGCCAGCAACAAACCCAGCACCAGACCCAAACCTTGCCCCCAGGTGGCGACCAGCACCACCATCGCCAACAGGGGCAGCCCCAGGCACCACAAAGGAAGGCCCGGCGGTAGGCGCGATAGCAAGGTGGAGCGGTTGGCCATGGTGCCTACTTCGGGGCGGTCGGCTCGGGAATGCAACTGCCAATGCAGCGCATGTAGGTGCTATTGCACCGGTCGTCCAAGGCACGGCGCACCGACTTAGATTCGCTGGCGGCACGTTGGCGTGCATCAAGCACGTCGCGCATGTCGCGTTGCTTATCCAGCACCGACGGTGTCTCAATGATGCGCTCTATCACCCGCCCCTGGTCCACCCCCAGGGCCACGACACCGGCTGCGGCCAAGCCGGCTGCAGTGGTACCCGACACGGTGCCGGCCCGGCACTGCGTTTTTTCAGTCTCGCACACGCTGCGGCACACGCCGCCTTCTTGCGCGTGCAATGGTGACACCAGGACCGCAGTGACCAGGGTAAGCAGAAGGCGCAAGGTGGTTAGCATCATTTGGTACATGGTGAAACTTACGCGCAGGGCTCAGTTGGAGAACGCAGCGATGCCAGTGATGGCACGGCCCAGAATCAGCGCGTGGATATCGTGCGTGCCCTCGTAGGTGTTGACCACCTCCAGGTTCACCAGGTGGCGTGCCACGCCGAACTCGTCGCTGATGCCGTTGCCGCCCATCATGTCGCGCGCCATGCGGGCGATATCAAGTGACTTGCCACAGGAGTTGCGCTTGAGGATGGAAGTAATTTCTACCGACGCGCTGCCCTCGTCCTTCATGCGGCCCAAGCGCAGGCAGCCCTGTAGGCCCAAGGCGATTTCGGTTTGCATATCGGCCAGCTTTTTCTGGATGAGCTGGTTGGCCGCCAGCGGGCGCCCAAACTGGTGGCGGTCCAGGGTGTATTGGCGGGCGCGCAACCAGCAGTCTTCGGCTGCACCCAAAGCGCCCCAGGCAATACCGTAGCGCGCACTATTGAGGCAGGTGAACGGCCCTTTGAGGCCGCGCACCTCGGGCAGCGCGTTCTCTTCGGGGCAGAACACGCCGTCCATCACGATCTCGCCGGTGATGCTGGCGCGCAGCCCCACCTTGCTGTGGATGGTCGGCGCGCTCAGGCCCGCCATGCCTTTTTCCAAAATGAAACCGCGTATCGGGCCGACTGCGCCGCCTTCGGACACCTCTTTGGCCCAGACCACAAACACATCGGCAATCGGGCTGTTGCTGATCCACATCTTGGTGCCCGTCAACTTGTAGCCGCCGGGTACCTTGTGGGCCCGCGTGGCCATGGAGGCGGGGTCCGAACCGTGGTCCGGCTCGGTCAGACCAAAGCAGCCAATCCATTCGCCACGGGCCAGACGGGGCAGGTACTTTTGGCGCTGCGCTTCGGTGCCGAACTCAAAAATCGGCAGCATCACCAGCGAGCTTTGCACACTCATCATGGAGCGGTAGCCGCTGTCCACCCGCTCCACCTCGCGCGCAATCAAGCCGTAGCTCACGTAGTTAAGGGCCGGGCCGCCATAGGCCTCGGGGATGGTCGGGCCCAGAAGACCCAGCTCGCCCATTTCCCGAAAAATCAGCGGGTCGGTGCTGCCATCCCGAAAAGCCTGGGTCACACGTGGCAACAGCTTGTCTTGGCAATATGCGGCAGCCGCATCGCGCACCATGCGCTCATCATCGCTAAGTTGGGCATCCAACAAAAAAGGGTCTTGCCAGTGAAAGGCGGCATGGGCCATGCAAATCTCTCCAGAGGGCGGTGCGAATGCGTGCGGGGCCAAACCTTCGCCGCAGCGTTGGCAATGGTACTTCGGGCGGGAAAGACCGGCTGATGTTGGCATCGGACGGGTCATCGGTGTGTGCGCTACAGCACGGTGACAGGCTTGCTGCTTGTCTAGTGTGGGGAGAAGCTTTACTCCCGGGACGCAACATGATTGCAAGCCAACGAATTGCCAGCAGCGTACTGATAGCCATTGGGCTGTCCACCCTGCTAGGCGCCTGCGCCAACCAGCAGATTCAGGCCCAAACCCAGCAAAGCATCCCGACGACGCAGGTGTTGGTGGTGGCGCTGCAGCGGGACGATTTGCGCGCGGGCGGCATTGCCTTCATCACGCCCTCGTCCATCACGGGACAAGAAGAAGACAAGCAAGCCCTGGCGATGTCGTTCACAGAAGTACTGCTCCAGCGCAGGCCGGACCTCGGCGTCATGTCCTTGTCGCAGACGCTCAGCGCAATCAACCGCCAAGGGCTCACGCGCGAATACCGGCAGATGTTCGAAGACTACCGTTTGACCGGCATCTTTGATCGCGAGACGCTGGAGAAGGTCGCAAAGGTTACCAAGACACGGTATCTGGCCCAATTGAAACTCGGCGCGTTTCGCCAAGAATCCAAAAGCCGGTTCGGCTTTCTGGGCGTGCGCGTGCTGGAAACCAAAACCAGCACGATCCGGCTGTTCCTCCAGATCTGGGATAGCCAGGACGGCTCGGTGGCGTGGGAAGGTGCCCAAGAGTCCACCGTGTCGCATGAATCCATCGCGGAGGAATACGTTTCCATGAAGGACATTGTTCAGGAGTCGGCCCGAGATCTGGTGGGTCACTTGCCTTAGCGCGCAGGCCAGCGTATCGCGCGGCTCCTAGAATGGCGGCCTTCCAACTCGGCTAGATATTCCATGCAAGTCGCCTCCAAACACCTTGATGAGCTTGAATGGACGGGCTGGCCACCCGATCAGGTGGCCCTGCGCGGCAAGGCGGAGTGGAAGGAGTTGCTGGGCAGCCATTCCGGTTGCCAAAACGACATGACCATGGGCGTCGTTCGCCTCAGAACAGGTGAATCGCTGGAGCCCCATCGCCACGCACAGCCGGAAACCTATTTCACACTGTCAGGACGTGGAACGGTCACCATTCAGGACGTGGTGCATCAAGTCGAACCCGGAAGAATGCTGTTCATTCCTGGCAATGCCCGGCACCAGATTAACAACTCTAACGAAGCTGACCTGATGATTCTGTATGTGTTTGCGATCAGTGATTTCAGCCAGGTCGAGTACCATTTCCAAGCGTGCGTTGAACATACTTAGTGCCGAGAACACAGCAGGGCCCAGCCGAAAGCGAACATGATGAATATTCTCCATAAGTGGCTACTTGTTTTGCTAACTATCGGTGCTCTAGCCGGATGCGCGACCGTGGCAGATCCCGTAGTGCGTTCAGAGCAGAAGGCAATCGTGGCGCCTTTGCCAGTCAAAAAGGTGCTCGTTGTGGTCGATCTAGGGATCGAGTTTGAGTATTTGCCAAGCGGAATGGTTTACTCCAAGCAGGACAACGCAGCGTGGAGATACGAGCCGATAGCCAAGGAAATGGTTAAGGAGCTAAAGGGTCTGAGCATCGATGCGGACTATGTGTTGCACACCGAAAAAATCAGACCCGTCATCCCACCCGGCTACTCGCATGTTTGGATGCAAAAACTCAGCAACTTTACGCTGGCGACTTACTCGACGGGGGATCGTATCGTGGACGGTCGCGTCTGGGTCGGCAGCTTGAGTCAACTTCAGCCGCAATCGCCTGGACAAATTTATGAAGTGGTTTATCGCTCTGAATATGCATCAGACGGCCCTGAGTGTTTTTCGCCACGCGCGTTTGGCAACAAGGACGATTGTCAAAAGAAGTATGTCGCGACTGTGTTGCAGCAGTGGCGTAAGTCAGGCTTGGCCAAATAGCTTGATGTGCGGCCTCGTCGTTTTCAGACACTTTTACCTCACGCCTACGCTCAAAGTATCCTTAACAAGGAACGCCTGTCGCATGCGCCTCTTGACTACGTGGAAAGTACCTGCAAGCGTTAGATGCCACCCTTTCTCGCTTTGATCTGACGTTGGTCAGGTACGAAGCGGGTTTTTAGCGCACCCTCAACAAACTGATGTGGCTTCCAGCCTGAGGTCAGACCGCGCCGCGTTTCTGGCACGCGCTTGGTCCGCTGGGCTTGGCTGACGCTGATGGCAATGCTCACCACCACAAAGCCGAGCAGCATCAGTGCCTCGCCCGTGCTGCCCAAAAACAGGTAGACCACGCCCGCACCGATGAGCAGCTGCAGCATGGGGTCGCGGATCAGCTCACCCATCAAGTGCCAGAAGCTGCGCTTTTGCTGCGGTCCGAGCGTGTTCGGACCGTCGCGCTGCAGCCGGTGTGCCGCCTCGGACGCGCTCAATCCTTGGCGGCTGCCGGGAACCGGCGTGATGACAGAAGTACCCATGACCAAGCTTGGCCAGATACAGGGCAAAAGTAAGTTGGCTTGCGCACAGTACGGCACCGAACAGACACGGCGGGCGGTCGAACGCAGAGTCAAGCTGCTGACAGGCCCGTTGGCACGAAGGACGACCCCCTATGCACCTCTGCCAGCCCAAAGTCCACGTGCGGTCCGCGGACCAACGGACCCTCACCGCCCGCCCGGGCGATCAGGGCGCGATGCCATGATCACCCGCCGACGGTTTTCCGCCACTGTGCCGTGGCTGATCGCGGCCGCGACGCCTACGCTGGCCAGCTGTTCGATGGAGTCTGAGGACCAGCGCTATGACACGGTCGCCGAGCGCATCTGGCATCCAGGCGCCCCTACCGCTCGGGATGGTGTCGCCCTGCGTCGTGAGTTGGTGCGCTACGCCACGCTGGCGCCTTCCAGCCACAACACGCAGTGTTGGAAGTTCGCGCTGGAGGGCAACGGCCGATCCATTGCGATCCTGCCCGACCTGGCACGCCGCTGCCCGGCTGTAGATCCGGACGATCACCACCTCTTTGTCTCGCTGGGGTGCGCAACCGAAAACCTGGTCCAGGCGGCCCTCGCACACGGCTTACGGGGGGATGCGCAATTCGATGCGGCCACCGGTGCTGTGCGCGTCATGCTGGAGCCGGTTCGGGCGCAGGCGACCCCCATGTTCAGCGCAATTTCCATTCGCCAATCCACGCGCGCAGACTACGACAGCACGCCAGTTTCTGCCGAAGAACAGGCCCTGCTTCAAAGCGCCGGCAGTTCAGACAGCGTGCGCTTGCTGTTGCAGACCGACCGCGCCGCCATGGAGCAGACGCTGGAGTACGTGATGGAAGCCAACACTGCGCAGCTGGCCGACCCTGCCTTCATGAAGGAGCTCAAAGCCTGGATCCGCTTCAACGGTGCCGATGCGGTTCGTACACGCGACGGCCTGTACAGCCTGTGCTCGGGTAACCCAAACATCCCGACCTGGATTGGCGATCTGGCGTTGCGCTGGATCCTCACGCCCAAGAGCGATAACGACAAGTATTCAAGGCAGGTGCGCAGTTCTGCGGGCATCGCGCTGTTTGTGGGTGAACGGGCAGATAAGGCGAATTGGGTGGAGGTGGGGCGCTGCTACGAGCGCTTCGCGCTGCAGGCCACAGCGCTGGGCATCCGCAATGCGTTCCTCAACCAACCGGTTGAAGTGGCAGCAGTGCGGCTGCCGTTTGCTTCTGCTCTGGGCCTTGGCGATCAGCGCCCGGACCTCGTGGTGCGCTTCGGTCGGGGGCCGCTCATGCCGCGATCGTTGCGACGGCCGGTGGATGCGGTGCTGGTGTGACCCCCCACACAGCAATGTTGCGGTTTTGAAGTCGCTCCAAAACGACTTGGAGTGTGCGACGCGATGGGCGGAACCTCGATGAGGTTTGGCTGTCCGATGCCAAGCGGTCTTCGCCTATAGCCGAGTCGCAGCCAGAGCACAGGCGCACCCGACGGCGCAAGCGCAGTCATCGGTTACGTGCAACTACCCGCATCCATCTAGTCGAAAGTGAGGTGGTCTGTGTTGCTTGAGCGACAGGCGTGCAAAAGTCCTTTTTTCAGCCTTGACCTCACACCATGGATGGCCGATAGTCCAAAGAGGGAACGGACGAAGATGAACAATGAGCGTCAACACTACAGAAAAACTTCAGACCACCGCCGCCCAGCGGATGGTCGTCCCGCGCGAGGTGCCCACATTGCGACTCGGCGCAGACGAATACGGCATGGACATCTTGCGTGTGCAAGAAATTTGGTCCTGCGAGCGGCCCAGGCACTGGACGCTGCCAACAACACCGACACCGTCAGATCAGGCCCGCGCCCGGCTTCAAAGGCTCAGTTCACGCCAGGCGCATCACTACATTGCCATGCCAAGCCCGACCACCACGCAACATTGAAAGAGAAGTTAAATTGAAATCACTCACATCGTTTGGCCTGATTGGCCGCTTGTATGCCGCTGTGGCCATGGTCATCCTCGGCCTCATCGGCTCTTCGGTGTATACGGCCCAACAGCTGGGCCAGATCGACGCGGGTACACAGCGTGCTGAAAACGTGCTGTTGCCGCAACTCGATCGCATGGCCGACTTCGAATTGAGTATCACCCGCGCTTCGCTGCAGTTGCGCCACGCAATGCTCTCGCGAACGCCAGAAGAACGGGCTGCCACATTGGCCAACGTCGGTGAGATCAAGTCCACGGTCGATGCACTGATGGCCGACTTCGAGAAGAACGTGTCCACCGAGGAGGGCCGCAGGCGCGTTGAGGGGTTGAAGGGCGCGACCGCCAACTTCTGGGCCGTGGGCGGCGCCAACATCGCCAAGATCACTGCGGGCGACACCGCCGGAGCTTTCGAGTTCCTGGTCGACAAGACAATTCCCGCGCGCAATGCGCTGTTGACGCAAATTGCCGACACGGTGAAGTACCAACAAGACACCTTGAGTGCGCAGGTTGCCGCCGTGCGTGGGCCGGCTGAGAGCACACGGGTTGCCGTCATCGTGATGGGCATGGCCATCGCCGTGGGTTTGATGCTGCTAGCCTGGACCATTGGTAATGGACTGCGCGGTCGGGTGCGCGAGGTGAGTGAAACTGCCCAAAGGGTGCGAGACGGTGACTTCACCCGCGCGGTGACCGACTCCAAGCGCGACGAGTTCTCGCCCTTGATCTCTGCCATGGGTGAGATGCAGAGCGCCTTGGCGCGTGTGGTGATTGAAGTGCGTGGAAATGCCGAGAGCGTAGCCTCCGCTAGCGCGCAGATCGCCCAAGGCAACCAGGACCTGAGCCAGCGCACGGAGCAGCAAGCCAGCGCGCTGGAAGAGACCGCTGCGACCATGGAGCAGTTGGGCACGACGGTGCGCCAGAACGCCGACAATGCCAAACAGGCCAACCAGCTGGCTCAAGCTGCTTCAGGCGTGGCTATCACCGGCGGCGAAGTGGTCGGCCAGGTCGTTGAAACCATGAAGGGCATCAGCGAGTCCAGCAAGAGGATCTCCGACATCATCGGCACCATTGACGGCATCGCATTTCAGACCAACATCCTTGCACTTAATGCGGCTGTGGAAGCCGCCCGCGCCGGCGAGCAGGGCCGGGGTTTTGCGGTGGTGGCCAGCGAAGTGCGCAGCCTGGCACAACGCAGCGCCGAAGCGGCCAAAGAGATCAAGAGCCTGATCAGCGCCAGCGCTGAGCGCGTGGAGCAGGGCACCGCGCTGGTGGACCAAGCCGGTCAGACCATGGGCGAGGTGGTGAGTTCGATCCGCCGTGTGACCGACATCATGGGTGAGATCAGTAGCGCTTCTGTCGAGCAAAGTAACGGTGTGGCACAGGTGGGTCAGGCCGTCAGCCAGATGGACCAGGCCACACAGCAGAACGCTGCGTTGGTAGAAGAGAGCGCAGCCGCAGCTGCAAGCCTCAATACCCAAGCCAGCACGCTGGTGCAAGTGGTCAGTGTCTTCAAGCTCGGCCATGAAACCACCGGCAGGCTGCTGGCCTAAGCCGCAGCTACCACGGTAGCAGCGCTAGGCTGCCCTTGCCGAACCTGGCCAGGTGTTTGTCTACGATGAAAGTTCTGTGCGATGGACCATCTGATTGATCTTCACACCTACCCCATCCACCGCCCCGACACCCCGGCGTATGGGAACTTGGTGGCCGATTGCCGGCGCCGGCTTGCGGCCGATGGCATGTTCGACTTGCCGGGATTCTTGCTTCCAGCCGCGACCTCGGCCGCAGCGCAAGCTGTCGGGCCGAGCATGGCAACCCAATCGTTTCGCCATGCGCGCAAGCACAACATTTACTTTCGAGACCGTGTTGATGGATTGTCGCCTGACCATCCGGCGCTCCAAGCGGTCGAGACGGTCAACCACACGCTGTGTGCCGACCAGCTGCAAGGCAATCCGGTGATCGCGCTCTACGAATGGCAGCCGTTTGCAGACTTTCTTGCCGCGACCATGGGCAAGGCGGCGCTTTACTGCATGGACGACCCGATGGCGCGGGTCAACGTCCAAGCCAGTCGCGCGGGAGAGGCTTTGAACTGGCACTTTGACCGGTCGGAATTCACCACCACGATCCTCTTGCAGGCGGCACTGTCTGGTGGAGAGCTGGAGTACCGAACCAACCTGCGCAGTGCGGATTCACCTAACTACGACGGCGTGGCTGCGCTGCTGCGCGGTGAGGACCCTTTGGTACAGCAAGTGCGCCTGCAGCCGGGCGCGCTGAACGTTTTTCGTGGCGTCAACACTTTGCACCGCGTGGTGCCAGTGCAGGGGCCCCGCGAGCGCATCGTCGCGATCTTTGCATTTTTCGACCGACCTGGCGTCACCATGACGGCTGCGGAGCAGGTCGGGTTTTATGGGCGGACTGTGGTGGTGTGAGAGGCATAGAGACCACGGCATGCGCGAGGAACAAGGAGTTCACGTTGTCGGCTCAACCCTGCGCGTAGCCAAGGTCGCGTGCCCAGGCCAGACCATCAGCCCCGCCGCCAGCACCACCTGAATCACCACCACCAGCAGGTAAGGCCGGTTGTTCTCCAAGGTGGGCATTACGGGCACGATGGCGGGCCAGTAATTGATCGCGGTGTGCAGCGCCAAGGCTGCTGCCACGCTGCCGCGTGTATGCCGAGCCAGCTGGCCAAACGCCACCCCATGCGCACCTGCAGGTGGGGCAACGCGTATCCGCGCCAGCCGAACTCCTCACCCAGTGGCCCGCCCAACAGCAGCACCCCAAAGAGGTTGATCACCGCCAGCGGAATCTGCCCCCAAGCCGGTGACGGCGGCATGCTGCCGCCCAAGGCGACATGCAAACCTGCGGCCAGCGCCACCACCACCAGCGGTCCGAAAAAAGCCAATGCGAACCAACCCCAGCCCACGTTCCACTGCATGCAGTCCCGCAGCCAAGTGCGCAATCCACTTCGACCACGCCCGCTCCACACCACCAACACAGCAGCAATACTGGGCCCAAAGCCGCCCGCGAACATGAGCACCTGCGCGGGCCACGCCAGCTGGAGCTTGAGTGCCGCCGCTAGCCCCCAACAGCCCCATGACCAGCCGAACGCCAGCACGCAAAAGCCGAGCAGCGGTTGGCGCTGCAGCCCGTGCCGCCACATCATGGTAATAACGCGTAACGCAGCGATGTGATGCGACCAACGAAGTACGCCTTGCGGCCCTCGGGCCGCACCCACGCCGCCTCACCGGCCATGGGGATCAGCATGCCGTCCTGGGCCCGGTAGTCCGATAAGGCGCAGTCCCAGGGCAGCATCACCATGCGCCCGTCCTTGCCCACGCCAGCACCCCGCGAGTCGGCATGCACCGATGTGATCAGGCCTGCATCGCCAAAGCGAAACAGCATCGTCAAGGTGATCGGGCCATCCACCATGGTGGCGGTGGCAGCAGCAGCATCCACCGCCTTCCACTGCACGCCCTGGCTGGGCAGCAGCGCCGTGGGGTACCACGGGCTCTCCGCAAAGTAGCGCATTAACTCGCCACGGGCGATCTCGCCTTGGCCTTCGGACTGGGCCACCGTGAACCAACCCAGCACCTTCGCCATCAACCTGCCATGGCCAGCGATGTAGCTGTCCTCCACGTGCGCTGGGATGCCGGGAAACATTGCCACCCGCGCATTCCACAAGAAACCTGGTTTGCGGGTGACCACCTGCTGCTGCGACGTGAAGGGTTTCCATTGCTCGGCGGTCACCGACAAGTTCATGCTGCCTGTCATCCACAGGGTGGCCGCAGCAATGATCGGCTGCCCATCGGCCAGCACCGCGCGAAAGTAGCGTTGCACTGGCGCTGGCAGGCCGCCGAGTTCACGCGCGTCAAACTTCGTGGGTGAGGGCAAGCGCCCGTGCGCTCCAACGCTGCCCGATTCGAGCTGCTGCAGGTGCGAGCGAACCAGCGTGGCCCACCGATGGGCACCCATGCTGCGCGCTGCGAGCCCACTGCCAAGCAGCAGGCCCAAAGCGAGCCCCAGCCACAGCAGCCCGGTCATGAAGACGCCTTGCGGCAACTTGGTTTCACAACACGTGGTCTCCCAGCCCAAGTTCACCGCGCAAGGTAGCCGCCGTCCACGGGATAGAACGCGCCTGTGACGAAGGACGCACGGTCGGATGCCAGCCAGGTAATGAGTTCGGCCACTTCTTCCGGATTCCCCAAGCGCCCGAGCGCGTGTGCGGCGATCAGCGCTGTATTGACCTGCGCGTTGGCCTCTAAGTTTTTCACCATCGGGGTGTGGATGAAGCCGGGGCCCACGGCATTGATGCGAATCTTGTTCGCGCCATATTCCCATGCTGCTGTTTGCGTCAGCCCGATCACACCATGCTTGGCTGCGGTGTACGCAGGTGACCGTGGCCCGCCCACTGCACCCAGAACTGAGGCCAGGTTGATGATGGAGCCGCCCCCGGACTTGAGCATGGCGCCAATCTGTGCCTGCATGCCATAGAAGACGCCGCTGAGATTGACTTGAATCACTTGCGCCCAACTGTCCAACGGGTAGTCGGCGGTCAGCGCACTCTGTCCGCCAATGCCTGCGTTGTTGCAGGCGATGTCGAGCTGTCCATATTCAGCAATCGCAGCAGCCACCAAAGCCTGTCCTTCAGCGGCGACGCCGACATCGGTGCACACAAAAATCGCCGCGCCGCCATGGGCCCGGAGCAAGGAAGCAGTTTCCTCACCCTGCGTTTGGTTGACGTCAGACACCACTACCTGTGCCCCCTCCCGGGAGAACGCCAATGCAGTAGCTCGCCCGATGCCGGACGACGCGCCGGTAACCAATGCAACTTTGCCTTTGAGCATGATGGGCTTTCATATCTAGTGGGTGTTTGGGTCCGACCAGCGACGCTGCGCCCTGTGTGGCCCAGTTTGAGACCGCGCACCCTGTGGCGTCTGTTAGCCAACCAACACACCTGCAGCGGCCAATGACACGCGCACTGGGTTGCCCATTCCTTGCGCTTGCCAGATCACAGCTTGGATGCGTTGGCAAACGCACCGACACGAAGAGGCATGTTCTTCTCAATGGAGGCTTCCACCACCTACCAGGACACCCCCATGCTGTTTGACCTCTACTCCCTGCGCGGCCTGTCACTTGCCAACCGCATCGTCATGGCACCCATGACGCGCAGTCGCGCCACCCGCGACCACGTACCCGACCCGCTCATGGTTCTGTACTACAGCCAGCGTGCAACGGCAGGTCTCATCATCACGGAAGGCACCTCGCCCAGTGCCAATGCGCTGGGCTACCCGCGCATACCCGGCCTGTTCAATGAGGCCCATGTGGCTGCCTGGAAAGTGGTTACCGATGCGGTGCATGCCAAAGGCGGCAAAATTTTTGTGCAGTTGATGCACTGCGGTCGGGTCGGCCATGTGGCCAACCTGCCCAGCGGGGCAGAGGTGCTGGGGCCAACCGACGTGGCCTGCCCAGGCGAGATGTTTACCGACACCGCCGGCATGCAGCCCTACAGCGCGCCGCGTGCCATGGGCATTCACGACATCGTCAAGGTCAAAGAGGAGTATGTGGAGAGCGCCCGGCTGGCCATCAAAGCGGGCTTTGCCGGCGTTGAGCTGCATGGGGCCAACGGCTACTTGATCGAGCAGTTTCTCAACCCGTTGATCAACACCCGAACCGACATCTATGGCGGCACCATCGAGGCGCGCAACCGCCTGGCCCTGGAAATTGCGAGCGCCACCATTGGGGCCATCGGCGCCGACAAGGTGGGCATGCGCCTGTCGCCCTATGGCGTGTTCAACGGCACAGGTGACTTTCCTGAAGTGCGCGCGCAGTTTCTGGCGCTTGCGCAGGGCTTGTCACAACTCGATCTGCTGTACCTGCACCATGTCGACCATGCAGCCATAGGTGCTCCGGCGGTACCCGCAGACTTTACGCTCGCGCTGCGCGAGGCATTCAACGGTGCATTCATTTTGTGTGGCGGCTTCGACCGCGAGCGTGCGCAGAGCGCGCTTGCGCGCAAGCTGGGCGACCTGATCGCCTTCGGTCGCCCTTTCATTGGCAACCCCGATCTGGTCAATCGCATGCTGCAGGATGCGCCGCTGAACGAGGCTGACATGGCAACCTTCTACGTTCCAGGTGCCAAGGGGTACACCGACTATCCGGAAATGGGGGCGTAAGCGGCTGGCGCAGCGAGCTGTTTGCCAAGTCTGGAGTCCAACTAACGAATAGGGCTCGGAGAGCCGAAACTCCGGCAACAGCCGCTGAAGGTCACTCAAGCTCGTGTTTTCACAGTCTTGGGTCATTCAGAAAGTGTTTTTTCTATATGTCGACTTGGGCGCCACCGTGTGCGCATTTCGACCGAATCGGGCGAAGTCGCGGACCTGGTGTTAGATACCAGGGTGGGCATTTATGCCAATGCGGCTGGCAATTCTCTGCACAGGTCAATCATCATCGAACGGCAGTTACGGCCGACACACAGTGATAGCGGTCACGGAGATCCTGTGTCCCTGCGGTGTCATCGATATTGATGGCGCAGATGCCTACGACCTTACCGCCTTGGCGTTGAACCAGTGTTGCTGCCGCTTGCGCTTGCGTTCCAGTCTCGATCCACTCGTCAACTACAAGAACCCGCGCGCCGCAATCCACAACGCCTTTGGCAAGTTCAAGTGCTTTGTCAATTCCGGAGTAGTCGACAAAGGTCACACGGTCTACAGCGGTGGGTAGTTTGCCGCCCTTGCGGATCAGAAAAAGCGGCACTTTCAGTTGAAGCGCGAGCGCCGAGCCCAGTATGAATCCCAATGCATCTATCGCCGCGACAGCAGTCACCTTGGATTCGATGAACGCCTTTGACATGTCATTCACTAAGTCTGCAAACGCATGTGGATCAGCAAAGATGGGCGACACGTCGCAGCGTCCGCCTGTGTCGCGGTTGATGAGTGCAGCGTAGGAGGGCACGGCATTTCCTAGGTGATGTCTGACAGTTGGGCTATTGCTCGGCGGCAGCGCCTGTGGCCTGTAAGTTGCCCCTACTGTGCGCGCCTTGGGATTGCGACATGAAAAGTCCAAGTTTTTCGCCGTATCCCCGCTTGGGCATCTTGGACTCCTTCTGGCAGAACAACAAGGTGTCTGTGACATGGGGTCGACGTCAGCGCACGGAGTATCCCTGCAGACGGGCTAGACCGTATTTGGCCGACGCGCCAAAAGTACAGGCTGAAAGAGTATGTCGTCTCGTCTCTCAGCGCAAACAAACCCGGCTTCTGCAAGCAGCAACAGTAGGCGCTCGATTGAAACGGCGTAGTAACGGCTCCGCAGGACCCGGGTTTCGCAAATGCCTTCTGCTGATTCTGACGTGAGGTAGACGCGCAGATCGTATTGGTCGTTGTCCCACTCCCAAACCTGCACTGCAAGGAAACGATTCCCCGCCTCGCGGCGCAGGCCGTAAGGGCGCACGTCTGGGTTGATTCGCTCGATCGCCGCGTAGTCTCTTACCGAAAAGGCAGCAATACCACCTGGCCGGAGGCAACGGTAGCAACTTCGGAAAGCCTGGAGCAGTTCACCGTCAGACAAGATGTGCGGAATGCTGTTGTCGCACGCAAGCACGGCAGCCATGGACTCGGATGGCGTGTGGCTAAGCGTGCGAAGGTCATCGACAAACGCTGTGGCCTGAAGAGAGCGACGCGACAGTTCGACCTTGAGTCGCTCAATCGCTCCCGGCGAAATGTCGGAGGCTGTTACCCGATAGCCACGTTCAAGAAGGCCAAGGGTTTGTGTTCCGATCCCGCTGGCCGCGTCAAGCACTTGATCACCCGGGAGTACGCCTGCTTTGTGAAGCATTGTGGCAAGTGCTGCACCTTGCGTGGCAATTGAGCTTTCCCAATCACCATAGAGCAGGTGATAGTACGGAGCAAGCTGGTCGTAGAAGGCGGCGGTCATAGAGTCAATCTACAAGAGGCGACCGACAACGACTGGCGCGCCCAGCCAGACGATTGCGATACCTAGGCACAAGGACACAAACTTGAGCGCGGCGACCAAACCGGCCTTCGCGCCGCGCGTAACAAACAGGTATGGGATAACTGCGAGGAAGAAAACTAGAAACCATGCACCCGTAAACCCGAGCGCCACGTTGCGTGACTTACCATGAGCTGGCGCATCGCGCAGTGCCCACGAGCAGAAGATGGCCGCCAAACCAATGCTCCAGACGAGCGATAGAAGTACCGAATACACCTGTGAACTCGGCAGAACGCCAAACGCAAACAGAGCCAACGCAAAGATAGGCAGCGCAATCAGCCAGGCAAGTGCGGCAGCAATGTGGCGAGAGGTATTGCTCATGTCGCCGAATGCTGTTGTTTAACAGGCGCATGGAACACCGCCATGGCCTCGCATGTAAACGGCTCATCGTCCGCGACGCCCTCACGTGAGAACTCGATAGTGCCCTCCGAGGGGCGCGCTTTTGATTGAAATCCGATGCGCTCCACTAGTTAGCCTAAAGAAGTATCGACGTCAACGCTCTGCTCTGGCTAACTGTACAGCGAGCCCGGCAAATGCGGCAGCAAACGCGCGACGAAGCCAAGCCTGAGCGCGCGGAGATTCAATTACAACTTTGCGGAAAGCATGGGCGAGAAGACCGTAGGTGATGAACACCGCGAAGGTCATTGCCATGAAGACTGCACTAAGACCAAGAAGCTGGACCAATGGAGAGGCGGCACCAGGCTGCACGAACTGCGGCAAAAAGGCTAGAAAGAAAATGGTGAGCTTAGGGTTGAGAATGTTCAGCAAGAAAGCCTTTGTGACCAAACTCGTGGCACTGCTATTACCCAGCATGGGTTGCACCGCAAAAGCTGAGCGATCGCGCCATGTGGCAACTGCGAGGTAAAGCAGATACGCCACACCAGCGTACTTGAGTACCTGAAATGCCAGCGCGCTAGTGTGCATGACGGCAGCCAGACCAAAAATTGTGGCCAATAGGTGTGGAAAAATTCCCAGCGTGCAGCCGACCGAAGCGAAGAAGCTTGCACGCCTGCCTTGGGCAATACCCGTAGACACGGTGAACACGACGCCTGTCCCCGGTATCAACACCACGATGAATGACGTTATAAGGAATTCGGCGGTGAACATGGGCATGAGCCTCCTAGTGCGGGGTCTAACCAAACAGCAAAACAACCCCGATTTGCAAACAATGAAGATGCCAATACTGTGGACTCAGCGCGAATCAGTCGCCGCGGCGTTGCAGCGCTAGAGCATTGCGTTAGCGCATTGTGCAGGCTTCTCAGGCGCTTTGATCCTGTAGGTTACTCTTCTGTGCCCGCCGATCGACTTCCCGCCGTCAGTTTTCGGCCGACATCAACATGCGACATCAGCTCACCACTTTTCCGCTGCTGAGGTGCCTTGGTGATAACGAAGTTGCCAACCACTTGCGTTTGTCTTGAGCCAGACGGACGATCGGAGAGTGTGGTTCACCAAGTTATTGCTCTGGTCGATATGCGCCGAGCGGTATGAAAGTAGCGCCACCCCGGGACCCAGTTCCGAGACTATGTAGTTGTCCGATACCACGTCAAACTGCGAGTCTTGTGTGGTCAAGAGCTCCATGATGGTTTCCCGGCTGTATATGCGGCCGGAACGGCCGACTTCATGAAACTCAGGATGCAGCAACTGCGCAAGGCGCGCTGGGTTGCGGCGAACGTCTGGGTGGTGAAGTTCGACCTCAAGTGTTCGGATTATTTGAAGAAGAGATGGCACGGGCTTTTGTCCTGTGTAGACCTGTGTTGTGAGAATCTGTTGCCCCCGCTAGCCGCAGGGCCCAAATCACTTGTAAATCGAACGACAACACTGCGGCCTGCTTATCTGAAAACCGGACCATTTCTTCAGGGCTGATGCGATTGCGTTGGCGGCGGCTCCGCTTTGCTTAGCAAGTAGTCCCGAAAAACAGCAGCCGGCGCCTGTGCGCTGAGTCCCAGTGCTACCGTTAAGAATACGTTGTCCTTGGCCTCTAGGCTCGCTCCGCGCAACGCGACGAGACGCTTGCTGTCGAGATAGTCGCTCACGAAACTGCTGCGGGCCAGCGCTATGCCATGCCCAAGTGATGCTGCTTCAAGGCACAGTTGGGCTGAATCAAACTCGATATCGGTGGCCTGCGTCTTGCGTTTGATTTGTGATTCGGCCATCCAATGTTGCCACCCTTGCGCAAACCCGATGGTGTGAAGCAGCGTCTGACCTGACCAATCCATCGCCTTATCATTTCTTTGCAGGCGCCGTGCCAGGCTGGGTTCGCAAACGGGGAATATGGCATCGTGTGTGAGTTGATGGGCCTCCAAGCCCTTGGGAGACGACGATGCCAGACGCAAATCCACGTCCACGCTGGCATCCAGCGGCTCACCAGACCAGACCGACGCAACCAGGCGAATCGGGATGTCCGGGTGCAGCGCAGTAAAGCCCGCCACAGCGTTGAGCAACCAGGTGCGCGCGAATCCCAGCAAGACGCGCACAACCAATCGGTTTCCCTTGCGTTTTCCAAACAGTTCCAGCAACGCGGCGTCCATTCGCTCAAAAGACTCGCGGCAAACCGGCAATAGGCTTTCTCCAGCACGTGTCAGGCGGACCCCGCGCGCGTTGCGTTCAAACAGGGCCACACCCACGCGGTGCTCCAACAGGCGAACCTGCTGGCTGATTGCAGCGGGCGTAACGTGCAGTTCCCTTGCAGCGGCGGAAATATTGAGATGGCGTGCCGAGACCTCAAACGCACGCAGCCAATTCAACGGGGTATTGGTGTCCTTCATGAAAGTCAGTCTATAGAAAATCTAATGATGTACCCGCTGAATCCATTGCTTGTCGCCTCCGGTCAGCCAACCTAGCATGCGTCGCATCTCCCATGAAGGCGCAAACGATGATGAACACCGCACCCGCTGCCCAGCACCAGTCTTCTCTTATGGCGGATCGCGCAACTGCGGCCGCATCGCACGGCGTGCGCCAGGTTGCGCACGATGGTCAGGCCCTGAAGCTGCACTGGGATGACGGGCGGGCCAGCCGCTTTGAGGGCATGTGGTTGCGTGATAACTGTGACTGCCCTTCATGCCGCCACCCCCAGGCCATGGAGCGGATTTATATGTTCATTGACCACGAGCCACCACGCATCACGCAAGTTGCACAGACCACGCCTGATGTACTGGAAGTTCACTTCAGCCAGGGATCCGAGCAACATGTTTCGCGCTTTGGCACAGCCTGGCTCAGGCAGCATTGCCACAGCAGCGCCGCCCGCAACGAGGCAAAGGCCACGCACACACTCTGGGATGCGGGTTTGAACGGATCGGTGCCGACCGTGGACTTTGGTGCCTACATGAACACGGAAGAGGGACTGTGTGCATGGATAACGGCCATACGCAGCCACGGCATTGTCTTGCTGCAAGGCGTGCCTCAGGAGGCTGGCAAGCTGTTGGATGTTGCTCGGCGCATTGGACCGGTACGCCATACAAATTTTGGCGATCACTACGACGTCATTTCCATGCCCAATCCCAACGCCGTGGCCTACACGGCGTTGGGATTGGAATTGCACAATGACTTGGTCAACTGGCGTTTCCCGCCGGACGTGCAGATGCTCAGCTGTCTCAAGAGCAGCGTCACCGGTGGAGAGTCACTGTTCGCCGATGGTTTTCGCGTCGCCGAGGATTTGCGTGCCCGAAATCCCAAGGCCTTTGCGCTGCTGAGCCAGCAATTGGTGGAGTTCCGCTTCCATGATGCCAACTGCGACATCCGGTCCACTGCCCCGATGCTGGCACTGGGCTCTGGTGGGCAACTCACCCGAGTGCGCTTCAACAATTGGCTGCGTTCTAGCCTGCAGGTCTCGGAAGATCTGGTAGCACCCATGTACGAGGCGATTGCGGCACTGTGGGCTTTGCTGCGGGACACGCGTTATCACTTGAACCTGAAGCTGCGTCCGGGCGAACTGATTGCCTATGACAACAACCGCATTCTGCATGGACGCAAAAGTTTTGACCCCAACAGCGGCGAGCGCCATCTGCAGGGCTGCTACATGAACATGGAAGACCTGGATAGCGCCATGCGCATGTCAGAACGCCGGACTGCTCCTTCCCGCGTATGACGGCTTGTGGCACTAAGCAGACGCATGCCAGGCAGCGGCAGGCCGAAAGCTCTCACTGCTTCAGATATTGCCCAATTGCGGATCGTCGCCACCAATTGGTACTGGCAGCCAGTTTTCGGCTGGCGCCAACGTTCCTCCTCACATCCACAAGCGATAGGCCCAGAAGCTCTCGTGCTGTTGAATTCCCTTGCCCAATGCTTCCGGTGTGAAACCGGTGATGCGGCGTGTGGTGCGGATCAAGTGCGATTGGTCAGAGTAGCCCATGTCCGCGGCGATCTGCGCCCAATCGGGTTTATCGGCCGTTTGTGCGGCCTGTGTTGTGCTCGCGTAAAAGGCCTCTTCAGAGCGCCCCATGATGCGTAGCTCACGCAGCGGCAAACCCGCCCATTGCTTGATGCGACGCTCAACCTGGCGCAGGCTGCGTCCGGGCGCAGACACGGCGGCCCTTTGCGTCAGGTGGGCTACCCAGTCTGAATAGCGATGTTGGAGTGATGCTTGGCTGGGCCTGCACTGCTGCCAGCGTGGCTCCAGAAACTCTTCCATCACGTGCAAACGCTGCGCATCGTCTAACGCGTCTTGCACCTGTTGGCACATTGCCAGCCAGTCGGGCGGCAGCACCGCGCTGGCGTCGACGAATCTGTCGACCAAATCGGTCGCCCGCAGCTGTGTCAAAGCATGCAATGCGTCCGGCATGAATAGCGTAATCATCGCGTGCACCGGCCCTGGGCACCAAGAGGAATTCGGTTGCGTTTGTGGGCCGCACAGCACCCACCGCCCTGGCATGGGCGTACCTGCGCCTGGCTCGACGGTACCGTCTTCCGTGGTAGCACCTGGAGTGGCCAAGCGCACACTACTGCCGCTAAACCACCAGCTCAGGCTGCACAGAGGTGTCGCAGGAAAGTGGTTCACCCGTTGCGCATCCGTATGGTGAGCACCCAGCGTGTTGCGCACTACGCTTGCGCGCACACAAGCCGACAGCGACGCGCGGGGCAGCCACAGCGTGCCGCTGGGCCACAGCGCGGGATCAAATGCAATGTTGTTGGTAACGGGGCTTGCCACTGCCGAAAGTGTATTTCGCCGGGGCGGCCTGGCATCAGCAGTGCCATGTCGCTATCGTTCAATACAGGGGCAAGGCGCAGCGACACCATGCGGCCCATGCGTACCAAGCTACCGCCCAGCCAGCATCCTCCCGGCCCCGTGTCTCGCTGGTGGGGCCTGCCCCTGCTCTTCGAGATGAAGCGAGACTACCTGGGCTTTCTCACCCAGTTACAGCGCAACTATGGCGACATCAGCTGCATGCGGCTAGGCAAAGAGCACGCGTGGGATTTGATGTCGCCCGATCTTGTGCGCGAGGCTCTTGTCACCCATGCCGATTCACTGATCCGCTGGGAGCGCGGCATTGACGTGTTTGCGCAGATCTTTGGCCAAAGTGTGTTGGTCACTGAGGGCGCCACGTGGCAACGCCAGCGCCGCATGCTGATGGCTGCCTTCAGTCCCAAACAGATGGACGGTTATGCCGAGTTGATGACCGCTGCCGCACAAGCGGCCTTTGACCAACTGGTGCCTGACAACCAGCCCCATGCCCTGGTAGAGATGGACACGCTGTGGAGTCGGGTAGCCATGGATGTGATCTTGCGCACCATGTTCAGCCGCGCCGTGCAAGACGAGTCTGACGCCGCCGCGCAAGCAACGCAGACCCTGTCGGCGCTTGCCTTTAACGAGATGTTTCAATTGTTCACCCTGCCAGACTGGCTGCCTCTGCCGGGCAAGGCTGCCAAACGCAAGGCGCTGCGCACTCTCAGGCAGCTAATTCAGAGCCAAATCAGCGGCCGCAAAGTCGCGATCGCAGCCCAGGCCAAGCAAGCTGCGCAGCAAGATTTGCTAGGGCGCCTGCTGGCGCTGCGTGACGAGGTCACAGGAACTGCCTTGTCTGACCAGGAGGTGTATGACCAGTGCATGGTGAGCTTCCAGGCCGGGCACGAAACGTCGGCCACGGCCCTGCTGTGGTGGAGCCGACTGATGGCCGAACACCCCGATATGGCACAACGCGCGCGACAAGAGGTTCTGGCCGTTGTGGGCCACGGCACGCCAGGCCCCCATCACATCGCACAACTGCCCTGGCTGGGCGCCACCTTGAAGGAGGCAATGCGCCTGTACCCCCCAGTGGCCGCCATCATGAGCCGGCGCACCACCGCGCCCATCACAGTAGGTGGCTGGCACATTCCCAAGGGCGCCATGTTGCGTATCACACCCTGGGTGCTGCAGCACGACGAACGCTGGTTTGCGAACGCCCAAAGTTTTTGCCCCGAGCGCTTTCTGGACGGTGCGCCACCCATCCCCAAAGGCGCCTGGATGCCCTTTGGTGCCGGGCCCAGGGTATGCCTGGGCCAGCACTTCGCCATGCTGGAGATGACGCTGCTGTCGGCCATGCTGTTGCAGCGCTTTGAACTGGCGCTACCAGCCGACGCCGCACCTTGTGAGCCCGAACTGCATGTGACCCTGCGACCCAAGCACCCGGTTCAATTGCGGGTCGTCCGGATCAGCCTATCTGGCACAGCGTCCTAGGGAACTCATCCGCGCTACTGAACGTCATTCAAAGTGTTTTTGTTGCCCACACCTGCGCGTAGTCGAGGAACTCCACCATGCGGACTGGCAGTTTCACGTCCATCCACTAAGCCGCAACCTAGCTCACGACGTTTCTAGGGGTGCCCCGTGCAAAGCATTCCATGTTTTCTACCAGTTGATGGGCTAGCGCCTGTACCGCCTCCTCACTGGCCCACGCTATGTGGGGGGGTCAGAATAAAGTCCGGGCGCGCAGCCAATTGGAGGAAGGGGTGGTCCGCAGGTGGAGGCTCCACACTGCCAGCATCCTTGAGAATTTTTTGAAATGCTTCAATTTGCTAAACAGTTGCGCCCAAGCGAACCAAATGGAGACAGATACTCTCGCACGGTATCCAGCGCATCTGGCATGTACTAGGAGCCATTTCAAAAGGAAGGAGATTTGAAGTTCTTGTTACAACACGTAGGAATGACAATCAAAGTTCAAGGCGCTGTTTCGCTGTCAGGTTTTGAAATAATTTTATCGCTGTCTGGCTCTCAGTAGAGAGCACAGGGAGTTGAATATTTCAATGGAAAACCATAAATTTGTGTCATCACCCTCGAATATTGTATCGTAATTGTATTTTCATTTGCAATGATAACCTCTACATCCTTGTTGTGTACCGAGCAATACTGATCAACTCGCTTGCCGCATGAATTCATAATCTGATTAAAATCAACCACGCCATTTGTAATGGATCGATCACTAAAGTTAAGTCGTACAGACACAATTTGCTGCTTGTATACATCGAAAGAAATGCCTTCGACATTCTTTTCTGGCAAATTGAAATACTTTAGTGTGCTTTCATATCCCTCCCAGATTGTGTGATGTTCGACATCGCCACCGGTAGCACCAATCTCCAAAATCTCCTTTGGAAGGGTTTTGTAGCTTTTCCCCAGATATTTGCCAACATTCGCGTACTGTCCAATGCTGCAAGTTGCATTGTTGAAATGTGCATACGGCGCAGCCTCCGCAGAAAAGCAAACGGCGAGGCTCATTAACAGGGAAAACGATTGAGCTTTCATGAATATTTGACCTGTAAACATCGATATGACCGGCATATCGAAGGCGTGCAACACTGATTTTCAATACATCATTCAATCCCGTCATTGCCACGTCGGGGTCTCGCTGCGTGCCCGCATTGTGCGCCGCCAACCCCCGGAAGATATCCAGTAAGAAGCCATTCGGCAAGGCGCGCCTTGGTTGAGCCGAATGGCTTCCACAGGTACAAGTGCTGCCCACGCCGTGGCGGACCGATGCCTTCCCTGGCGCGGACATAGCGCCCTGCAAAGCAAAACCCACAACATTGAATGACTTTCAGCAGCCGGCCCCCCCACCGGGCAAATACCTAGTTACAGCGTGGCATGCGGATTGCTAGCATCCGCTGCGCATCTTGACCGAACGGTCAGATTTCAACCACTTTGCAGACAGGAGTCGCGTGCGTGTCTACTTCTACCCCACCTGATATCCGGGCCGGTCGCCTTGCGGATGCGGAGTACGCCAAGCGGTTTGCCGATGCCGCGCCGCGCTTGACGTCGTCGCAGGCGCTGCTGGAAGCTGAGCGTTGTTTGTATTGCTTTGATGCGCCCTGCGCCACGGCCTGTCCTACCGAGATTGATGTGCCGTCGTTCATCAAGCGCATTGCCGACGGCAATGTGCGTGGCTCGGCCCGCACCATTTTGGAGTCCAACCCCCTGGGCGGCATGTGCGCGCGGGTGTGCCCCACCGAAAACCTGTGCGAGGCGGTGTGCGTGCGCAACACGCAAGAGGACCGCCCGGTGGCCATTGGGCGGTTGCAGCGTTACGCGGTGGATGCCTTGATGGAGAGCGACAAGCCGCAGATCTTCACGCGCGCCCCGGCCACCGGCAAGACGGTGGCGGTGGTGGGCGCAGGCCCGGCGGGACTGGCGTGCGCGCACGTGCTGGCGCGCCACGGCCACAACGTGGTGGTGTTCGACGCGCGGCCCAAGCCCGGTGGCCTCAACGAGTACGGTCTGGCCAGTTACAAAACGCCGGATGATTTTGCGCAGGCCGAGGTGAAGTGGCTGCTCGCCATCGGCGGCATCGAGCTGCGCCCCAACTGGAAGCTGGAAACCACCGCCCAACTTGAGGCGCTGCGCCAAGACTACGACGCACTGTTTTTGGGAATGGGCCTGTCTTCCACGCACCGCCTGGGTGTGCCCGGCGAAGACCTGGACGGCGTGCAAGACGCGGTCGACTTCATCGCCCGGCTGCGCCAGAGTAGCGACTTGTCCACCCTGCCCGTGGGACGGCGGGTGGTGGTAATTGGCGGTGGCATGACAGCGGTCGACGCTGCAGTGCAAAGCAAGCTGCTGGGCGCCGAGGAAGTGCACATGGTGTACCGGCGCGGGCCAGAACACCTGTCCGCCTCCGCCACCGAGCAGGAGTGGGCGCAGACGCACGGCGTGGTGCTGCACCACTGGCTTGCGCCAGCAGAGATCATCGACAACGGCGGCGGCCACGTGGCGGCCGTGCGTTTTGCAGAACAGACCATGGCGCAGGGCAAGCTGCAACCCACCGGGCGCGAAGTCCGCCTGGACGCTGATGTGGTGCTCAAAGCCATTGGCCAGCAGCTTGGCAACCCGGTGCTCGCGCACAGCGGCCTAACCCTCCAAGACGGGCGCATTGCCACCGACGTGGTGGGCCAGACCAACCTGCCAGGCGTATGGGCCGGCGGCGACTGCCGTGCCGGTGGACTGGACCTGACGGTCGAAGCGGTAGAGCACGGCAAGCAATCCGCCTTGGCCATACACGCGCGCCTGACGGCCGCCTGAAGCTGGGCGCTGCACCAAACTGCCCACTGCGCAAACCTAACGCAGCGCACCAACGCCACAACACACCCTCGCTCACGTCCAAGCCCACGCAACGCTTTCGAGAAACCACCATGGCCAATTTGCACTCCTCCTTTGCTGGCATCCACAGCCCCAACCCGTTTTGGCTGGCCTCGGCACCACCCACCGACAAGGCCTACAACGTGCACCGCGCCTTCGAAGCCGGCTGGGGCGGCGTGGTCTGGAAAACGCTGGGCGAGGCCGGGCCACCCATCGTCAACGTCAATGGCCCGCGCTACGGCGCGCTGCTCTCGCCAGACCGGCGCTTATTGGGCTTTAACAACATTGAGCTGATCACCGACCGCGACCTCGAAGTCAACTTGCGCGAGATTGCCGAGGTCAAGCGCATGTGGCCGGACCGCGCGATGGTGGTGTCCATCATGGTGCCGTGTGTGGAGTCGAGCTGGAAGGCCATCTTGCCGCGCGTAGAGGCCACCGGGGCCGACGGAATTGAGCTCAACTTTGGTTGCCCGCACGGCATGAGCGAGCGCGGCATGGGCGCTGCGGTGGGCCAGGTGCCCGAGTACATCCAAATGGTCACCGCTTGGTGCAAGCAGTACTGCACGCTGCCCGTCATCGTCAAACTCACGCCCAACATCACCGACATCCGCAACCCGGCGCGCGCGGCCAAGCAAGGCGGGGCCGATGCGGTCTCGCTCATCAACACCATCAACTCCATCATGGGGGTGGACCCGTATTCGCTGACCATGAGCCCGTCCACCGGTGGCAAGGGCTCGCACGGCGGGTACTGCGGCCCGGCAGTCAAGCCGATTGCGCTGAACATGGTCGCCGAGATTGCGCGCGACCCGCAGACCGCAGGCCTGCCGATTTCGGGCATAGGCGGCATCGGCACCTGGCGCGATGCGGTCGACTACCTGGCACTAGGCGCAGGCAACGTGCAGGTGTGCACCGCAGCCATGGTGTACGGCTTCAAGATCGTGCAAGACATGGCCGACGGCCTGTCCAATTACATGGACGAGATGGGCTTTGATTCGGTGGGCCAAATCGTTGGCAAAGCGCTGCCCACGGTGTCGGATTGGCGCTACCTGAACCTCAACCACATCAGCAAAGCGGTGATCAACCAGGACAGTTGCATCCAGTGCGGGCGCTGCCACATTGCCTGCGAAGACACCTCGCACCAGGCCATCACCAACATGGTGGACGGCAAGCGCCGCTTCGAGGTGAAAGAAGACGAATGTGTGGGCTGCAACCTGTGCGTGACCGTGTGCCCGGTGCCCGACTGCATCAGCCTGCGCGACCTGGCACCCGGCGAGGTGGACGCGCGCACCGGCAAGGCCGTGGCCGCAACCCACGCCGACTGGACCACCCACCCCAACAACCCGATGCGCAACCCCGCGCCCAGCGCCGCCTAGTGGCACCCTGTAACACTTCGTAGCAACGGCCAGAACCCAAACCACTTCTTCGTAACGCGACCCACCCCAGGAGACCTCCCATGACCAGCCTTTTGATTCGTGGCGGCACCGTAGTCAATGCCGACGGCGCAGCACTTGCAGACGTACTCACCCAAGACGGAAAAATCGTCGCAGTGGGTCAAGGCCTCAGCGCGCCCGCAGGCGCCACTGTCGTGGACGCGGGTGGGCAGTACGTCATGCCCGGCGGCATCGACCCGCACACCCACATGCAGCTGCCCTTCATGGGCACGGTCACCATGGACGACTTCTTTACCGGCACCGCCGCCGGCTTGGCCGGGGGCAACACCACCATCATCGACTTCGTCATTCCCAACCCGCAGCAAAGCCTGATGGAGGCCTACCACACCTGGCGCGGCTGGGCAGAAAAGTCGGCGGGCGACTACACCTTCCACGTGGCCGTGACTTGGTGGAGCGAGCAGGTCAGCCACGACATGGGCCTGCTAGTGCAACAAGAGGGCGTGAACAGCTTCAAGCACTTCATGGCCTACAAAAACGCCATCATGTGCGACGACGAAACGCTGGTGAACAGCTTCAAGCGCGCGCTTGAGCTTGGCGCCATGCCCACCGTACACGCCGAGAACGGCGAGCTGGTCTACCTGCTGCAAAAGCAGGTCGCCGAGATGGGCATCATGGGTCCCGAGGGCCACCCGCTGTCGCGCCCGCCCATGGTCGAGGCCGAAGCCGCCAACCGCGCCATTGCAATTGCCGAGGTGCTCAACGTGCCGATCTACGTGGTGCATGTGAGCTGCATCGAGGCCGCCGAGGCCATCGCCCGCGCCCGTGCGCGTGGCCAGCGTGTGTACGGCGAGGTGCTGGCTGGGCATCTGGTGGTGGACGACAGCGTCTACCGCCACCCCGACTTCGCCACCGCCGCCGCCCATGTGATGAGCCCACCGTTTCGCCCCAAGGGCCACCAAGAGTTTTTGTGGCGCGGCCTGCAAAGCGGCAACCTGCACACGACCGCCACCGACCACTGCACCTTTTGCGCCGCGCAAAAGGCGGCGGGCAAAGACGACTTCTCCAAAATCCCCAACGGCTGCGGCGGCGTGGAAGAACGCCTTGCCGTGATCTGGGACGAAGGCGTCAACACCGGGCGGCTAACGCCCTCCGAGTTCGTGGCCATCACCTCCACCAACACCGCCAAGCTCTTCAACATGTACCCCCACAAAGGCAGCGTGTCGGTGGGTGCCGACGCCGACCTGGTGGTCTGGGACCCGGCAGGCACCAAGACCTTGTCGGCCAAAACGCAGTTCAGCAAGGGCGACTTCAACATCTTCGAGGGCCGCACCGTCAAGGGCATTCCCAGCCACACCATCAGCCAGGGTGAGCTGGTGTTTGTGCAGGGCGACTTGCGGGCGGTGGCGGGCAAGGGGCGCTACATCAAGCGGCCGGCGTTTGGGGCGAACTTTGCAGCTTCGCAGTTGCGGGCGGAGGCGTTGAAACCTACTGCGGTTGTTCGGTAAAGATGTTGGATTTTCCCCCCCTACCCCCCCGCCCCTTCACCCCCGCCGGGGTGAAGGGGAGCTTTAACAGCCGATTTGGTTTTTGTGCGCCGGTTACGGGTTTCGGCTCGGTGGGTTACGGTGCGGGTTTGGGTGCGCGCATTTGGCGGCGCTGCGGTCGTAGTGACGGGCTGACGTACCTGCTAACCACGTCGCCCCCAACGCCATTGGAGCGTGCTGAGCAGCGCAGGATTGGGCGGATCAGGGCGGGCGCATGTTTGAGCGCAGCGAGTTTGCGCACGACCCCGCCCAAGCCGAGCAGCGCAAGGTACCCCGCAGGGGCACGCTCCACGGCTCGCCTTTCTTTTGCTTACTTTTCTTTGGCGAAGCAAAGAAAAGTGAGTCGGCCCCGGGACGAAACCCCGGAAAACCCGAAAACCCAGGCCAGCCCCAGCAACCGACCGCAACAAGAAAGCAAACCAGCATGACCACAGCAACCACCATCGACATCTCCCAAATCCGCATCAACAGCGACCGCCTGTGGGACTCCCTCATGCAGCTCGCAAAGATCGGCGCCACCCCCAAAGGCGGCGTCTGCCGCCTCACCCTCACCGACCTCGACAAACAAGGCCGCGACTTGGTGCTGGGCTGGGCCCGCGATGCCGGCATGACCATCACCATCGACAAGATCGGCAACGGCTTCATGCGCCGCGCCGGGCGCAACAACAGCCTGCCGCCCATCATGACCGGCAGCCACATCGACACCCAGCCCACCGGCGGCAAGTTCGACGGCAACTACGGTGTGCTGGCCGGCATTGAAGTGGTGCGCACCTTGAACGATCTGGGAATAGAAACCGAAGCACCCATCGAGGTCGCGTTCTGGACCAACGAAGAGGGCTCGCGTTTTGTGCCGGTCATGATGGGCTCGGGCGTGTTCGCCAAAGCCTTCACCTTGGAGCACGCATACGCCGCCACCGACACCACCGGCGTTTCGGTCAAGGAGGAGTTGCAGCGTATTGGCTACATCGGCACGCAAGAGCCGGGCGACCACCCGATTGGCGCGTACTTTGAGACGCACATCGAACAAGGCCCGGTGCTGGAAGACAACGACGTCACCATCGGCGTGGTGCAAGGCGTGCTGGGCATCCGCTGGTTTGACTGCACCGTGACCGGCATGGAGGCGCACGCCGGCCCCACCCCCATGGGCTTGCGCAAAGACGCGATGCAGGTGTCGGCCCGCATCATGCAAGAGGTGGTGGCCGCCGCATTGCGTCACGCACCACACGGGCGCGGCACGGTGGGTATGGTGCAGGTGTTTCCCAACAGCCGCAACGTGATTCCCGGGCGCGTCAAATTCAGCATCGATCTGCGCAACAGCACTGACGCACTGGTGGACCAGATGGCCGACGAGGTCAAAGCGTTTGCTGCCAAGGTAGCCCGAGAGGCAGGCCTGGAGGTGAAGATTGAATTGGTGTCGAGCTACTCGGCCATCGGCTTTCACAAGGACTGCATCGATGCGGTGGCGCGCGCAGCGGCCAAGCTGGGTTACTCCAACATGCCCGCCGTATCTGGTGCCGGGCACGACGCGGTCTACATGGCTAAGCTGGCACCCAGCGGGATGATCTTCATCCCCTGCAAGGACGGCATCAGCCACAACGAGATCGAAGACGCCAAGCAAGAGCACATCACCGCCGGGTGCAACGTGCTGCTACACGCGATGTTGGAGCGCGCTGGCACGTAAGCTGCATGCGCCAACGGCAATGAATCAAGGGGCTGCGTGCCCTTGTACGGGCTGCCGATGCAGCGGTTTTTTTGGTTGTGGTTTAACTCTGGAGTGTCTATGTCTTTAAAAATTTCTCGCCGCCACACGGTGGCCCTGGCTGCGCTGGCCTGCGCCTCGGTGCTGACCCCTGGCTTGGCGCTGGCCCAAGCCAAAATCAAGGTGGCCGGCATTTACACCGTACCGTTTGAGCAGCAGTGGGCCGGGCGATTACACACCGCGCTCAAGGCGGCCGAGGCGCGCGGCGAGATCGAATACAAGGCCAGCGAGAACGTGTCCAACGCCGACTACGAGCGCGTCATGCGCGAGTACGCCACGGCCGGCAACACGCTCATCGTGGGTGAGGCGTTTGCTGTCGAAGCTGCGGCGCGCAAGGTGGCCAAAGACTTCCCCAAGGTGTCCTTTTTGATGGGCTCGAGCGGCAAGCCCGCGGCACCCAACTTCAGCGTGTTTGACAACTACATCCAAGAGCCGGCCTACCTGTCGGGCATGGTGGCTGGAGGTATGACCAAAACCAACAAAATCGGCATGGTCGGCGGCTTCCCCATTCCTGAAGTCAATCGGCTAATGAATGCCTTCATGGCTGGCGCCAAAGAGACCAACCCCAAGGTCGAGTTCAGCGTGAGCTTTATCAACAGCTGGTTCGACCCGCCCAAGGCCAAGGAAGCCGCCTTTGCCATGATCGACAAAGGCGCTGACGTGATGTATGCCGAGCGCTTTGGTGTGTCGGATGCGGCCAAAGAAAAAGGCAAGCTTGCCATTGGCAATGTGATCAACACCCAAGCCCAGTACCCCGACACCGTGGTGTCCTCTGCGCTGTGGCACTTTGAGCCCTCGGCCGACCGTGCCATCAAGATGGTCAAAGAAGGCAAGTTCACTGCCGAGGACTACGGCCAGTATTCGATGATGAAGTACAAGGGTTCATCGCTGGCGCCTTTGGGCACCTTCGAAAAGAAAGTACCGGCCGATGTGGTGGCCAAGATGCGGGCCAAGGAAAAAGCCATTCTCGATGGTAAGTTCACCGTAGTGGTAAACGACAACCAACCCAAGTCCACCGCCAAGTAAGCCACCTGACGTGGCATGGCGCCATAGCAACTCCACCCAAAGCACCCCCATGCGGGGTGCTTTTTTGTGGGCTTGCGCCATGCTGAACGCGGACAGGCAATCCACGTTATCAGCACCTCCATGAGCGACTACGTTCTCTCCTTGGCAGGCATCAGCAAGCGCTTTGGCACGCTGGTGGCCAACGACGCGATTTCGCTGGAGCTGCGCGCTGGCGAGATCCTGGCGCTGCTGGGCGAAAACGGTGCGGGCAAATCGACCTTGGTCTCCATCCTGTTTGGCCACTACACCGCCGATGCCGGCAGCATCACCGTGTTTGGCAAACCACTGCCGCCCGGCGACCCCAAAGCGGCCCTTGCCGCGGGTATTGGCATGGTGCACCAGCACTTCACACTGGCCGACAACTTGAGCGTGCTCGACAACGTGATGATGGGCTCGGAGTCGCTGTGGCAACCGGTGACGCGCCGCGCTGCAGCCCGCGCCAAACTGGCCGAGGTGGGCCGGCGCTTTGGCCTGGGCGTCGATGCCGATGCGCTGGTGGCCACGCTTTCGGTTGGCGAGCGCCAACGAGTCGAAATACTCAAGGCGCTCTACCGCGGCGCCCGCATTCTGATTCTGGACGAGCCCACCGCCGTACTCACACCGCAAGAGAGCGAAGCCTTGTTTGCCGTGCTGTCGCACATGGTGGCGCAAGGTCTGTCGATCATTTTTATCAGCCACAAGCTGGCCGAGGTGCTGCGCGTGTCCCACCGGGTGGCGGTGCTGCGCGCGGGCAAGCTGGTAGCGCAGGCGCAGGCCCAAGGCACCACCCAGGCAGAACTGGCGCAATGGATGGTCGGCCACGCCGTGGGCATTCCACAGCGCAGGCCAGCGCAGCGCGTTGGCCAGGCGGTGTGCGTGCTGCACCAGGTCAGCACTGCGCGCGCGCGCGAACACTTGGATGGCGTGTCACTGACCCTGTGCAGTGGCGAAATCGTGGCGATTGCCGGGGTGTCGGGCAACGGGCAAGTGGCACTGGCCGAGGTGCTGTGCGGTACCCGCCGCGCCACGGCCGGCCGCATCGAGATGCTGGGCAAGGCGCTGCCACACTCGCCCGCCGAATTGGTCGTCCAAGGGGTGGCCCGCATTCCGGAGGACCGCCACCGCGTGGGGGTGGTGGGTGATTTGCCCGTTTGGGAAAACGCAGTGTCCGAGCGACTGCGCAGCAGCGCTTTTTCGCGCCTGGGGTGGGTGCGGCGCAGCGCGGCCAAGGCCTATGCGCAGGCGGTGACTGAACGCTTTGATGTCCGCGGCGGTGGCCCGAACGCGGCGGCGCGTTCGCTCTCGGGCGGCAATATGCAAAAGCTGGTGCTTGGGCGCGCGCTAATGCACCCAGGCGCGCTGCTCGAGCCCAACAACCCAGCCTTCACGCCCCGCCTCATCATTGCCCACCAGCCCACCTGGGGCTTGGACATCGGCGCGGTGGCCTATGTGCAAGCCCAGCTACTGGCAGCACGCGACGCCGGGGCCGCGGTGCTGCTGATCTCGGACGATCTGGACGAGGTGCTCACCCTGGGTGACCGGGTGGCGGTGATGCATGGCGGCCATCTCAGCGCAGCTTGGCCCGCGCAGGATTGGAGCCGCGCATCCATCGGCCTGGCCATGGCCGGTGCAACACCCAGTCCGGCCACCACCGATGGGGCGCTCCATGCGGCTTGAAAAGCGCGAGCACACCGCACCGCTTGCGCTGCTGCTTGCACCGCTGGGCGCGCTGGGATTCACCCTGCTGGTAGGCGCACTCCTGGTGGTGTGGGCCGGTGCACCGGTGGCCCGCACGTTTTTGCTGCTGCTGCAAGGCGGCTTGGGTTCGGTTTTTGCCATCAGCGAGACCTTGACGCGCGCCATCCCGCTGATGCTCACGGGTTTGGCGGCCACTGTGGCGTTCAAGGCGCGGCTGTTCAACATCGGCGCTGAGGGGCAGCTGTATATGGGTGCGCTGGCAGCCGTGGCGGTAGGCGGCCTGCACGGTGGCACCGGCTGGGGTCTGCCACTGGCCGTATTGTTTGTGTTGATGATGCTCGCGGCAGCGCTCGCGGGTGCCCTGCTGTTATTGGGGCCAGCGTTGCTGAAGGTGCGCTTGGGTGTGGATGAGGTGGTGACCACCTTGCTGCTCAACTTCATCGTGCTGCTGCTGGTCTCACTCATGCTGGACGGTCCCATGAAGGACCCCACCGCCATGGGCTGGCCGCAAAGCGTAGCTCTCTTGAGCGAGCTAGAGCTGTCCAAACTGATTGCCCAAACGCGCGTGCATTCCGGCTTGTTGTGGGCGCTGGCGCTGGCTATTGGCCTGTGGACGCTGTTGAAGTACACCGTGCTGGGCTTTGACATTCGGGCCTTGGGTGCCAATCCACGCGCCGCCGCATTTGCCGGTGTGCCGGTCACCCGCACTGTGGTGCTGGTGGCCCTGCTGTCGGGCGGGCTGGCCGGCTTGGCCGGTGCCATCGAAGTGGCGGGGCGCACCAGCTACCTCACCTTGGACATGTCGCCGGGTTACGGCTACAGCGGGATTGTGATCGCCATGCTGGCCGCGCTGCACCCGCTGGCGGTGGTGGGCGCCAGCGTGTTCGTGGCCAGCGTGATCGTTGGGGCCGACAGCATGAGTCGGGCTGTGGGCGTGCCCACCTTCATTGCCGATTGCATGGTGGCCGCCGCGCTGATCTCGGTGCTGGTGGCCACGCTGCTCACGCAATACCGGGTGCGCTGGAGGTGAGTGAGTTCCTCGACATCCTGAGCAACCCCGCGTTTTGGGTCGCGGTGCTGCGCATCGCCACGCCGCTGATTTTGGGCACGCTGGGGGTGCTGCTGTGCGAGCGCGCGGGGGTGCTCAACCTGGGCATTGAGGGCACCATGGTGGCGGGTGCATTCACCGGTTGGCTGGCGGTGTACGCGGGTTGGCCTTTGTGGAGCGGGGTGCTGGTGGCAGCGCTGACCGGCGCAGTGCTGGGGACCCTGCATGCGTTTCTCACCGTGGTGTTGGCGCTCTCCCAGCATGTGTCGGGGCTGGGCATCACCTTGCTGGCCACTGCGCTGAGTTACTACGGTTACCGCGTCAGCTTTCCCAAGGTCTCTACACCACCCACCATCACACCGTTTCAAGAAATGCAGTGGTTGGGCATACCGGTTCTTGCGCAGCAAACCCCGCTGACGTTGCTGGCCTTGGTGGCGGTGCCGGTGGTGGCCTACCTGCTGTACCGCACCCCGCTGGGGCTGGCGGTACGCATGGTCGGTGAAAACCCGCAGGCCGCCGAGGGACAGGGTGTGTCGGTGGTGGCGGTGCGCAGTGGCGCCGTGGTGCTGGGCTCGGCCTTGATGGGGGTGGCAGGGGCATTCCTAACGTTGTCGGCCTTCAACGCCTTCTTTTTCAATATGGTCAATGGGCGCGGCTGGATTTGTGTAGCGCTGGTGGTGTTTGCGTCCTGGCGGCCCGGCAAGGCGCTGTTGGGCGCGCTGCTGTTTGCGTTTTTTGATGCGCTGCAACTGCGCTTGCAGCAGTCGGGCGCGGCGGTACTTCCCTACCAGGTCTACCTCATGCTTCCCTACGCACTGTCTATCGTCGCGCTGGTGCTGGTGGCCCGCAAGGCCAGCTACCCCCAGGCACTGATGCAGCCGTACCGCAAAGGCGAGCGCTAGTACCTGGGCTGGACGCTGCTGCACATGCGCTACCCTCCACACTTTTGCCCCGCGCCCCTGGGCGCGTACATGCTTTTATCCAGCGCCCACCATGCTTGACCTTCTCATCCACAACGCCACCTTGCCAGACGGGCGCACCAACATGTCGGTTGCAGTGCGCGACGGCACCATCGTTGATGTCGCCCAAGGCCTGCACGCCCCAGCGGGCCACACCATTGACGCGCAGGGCCATTTGCTCAGTCCGCCCTTTGTGGACGCGCACTTTCACATGGACGCCACGCAGAGCTACGGCCTGCCGCGCGTCAACCAAAGCGGCACCTTGCTGGAAGGCATTGCGCTGTGGGGCGAACTCAAACCCCTGCTGACCCAAGAGGCACTGGTGGAGCGCGCGCTCACCTACTGCGACTGGGCGGTGGCCAAGGGTCTGCTGGCCATTCGCACCCATGTGGATGTGTGCGATCCGCGCCTGTTGGCGGTGGAAGCGCTGTTGGAGGTAAAAAAGCGTGTCGCGCCCTACCTCGATTTACAGCTGGTGGCGTTCCCACAAGACGGTGTGCTGCGCGGCCCGCATGGCCCACAGCAGCACCTGGACAACCTGGCGCGGGCGCTGGACATGGGCGTGGACGTGGTAGGCGGCATTCCGCACTTTGAACGCACCATGGCCGATGGCACGTTGAGCGTGAAGCTGCTGTGCGAAATGGCAGCGCAGCGCGGCCTGATGGTGGACATGCATTGCGACGAGTCCGACGATCCCCTCTCGCGCCACGTAGAAACCTTGGCTTTTGAAACGCAGCGGCTGGGATTGCACGGCCGGGTGACGGGCTCGCACCTGACCTCCATGCACAGCATGGACAACTACTACGTCAGCAAGCTCATCGCCCTGATGGCCGAGGCACAGCTCAATGTGGTGGCCAATCCGCTGATCAACATCACCTTGCAGGGCCGCCACGACAGCTACCCCAGGCGACGCGGCATGACGCGTGTGCCTGAGTTGCTGGCGGCAGGGCTGCCGGTGGCGTTCGGCCACGACTGCGTGATGGACCCGTGGTACGCGCTGGGCAGTGGCGACATGCTGGAAGTGGCCCACATGGGATTGCACGTGGCGCAGATGACCAGCCAGGCTGCCATGCGGCAATGTTTTGCAGCAGTCACCACACAGCCCGCGCGCATTCTGGGCTTGCCGGGTTACGGCCTGGAGGTCGGTTGCCATGCCGACATGGTGCTGCTGCAAGCGCGCGACACCATCGAGGCAATCCGTCTGCGCGCCACCCGCCTGCAGGTGATTCGGCGGGGTCAGGTGATTGCCAGTTCGGCACCCTCCATCAGCCAGCTGCAACTCGATGGGCGGCCCCACGAGGTCCGCTGGATGCCCTGAACTACTGTCCCCTCAGCACAGCCAAATCACCACCGTGCCATGACCACAACGCCGTTGCACGCCACACAAGCCACCACACAGTCCCACCGCGGATCGCGGGTGCTGGTCACAGCCGCCGCAAGCGGTATTGGCTTGGTCACTGCCAACGCGTTCGTTCAAGCCGGTGCGCAGGTGTTTGTCTGCGATGCCGATGCACAGACCCTGCAAGCCTCACTGTTGCGCCACCCACAGCTCACCGGCCGCGTGTGCGATGTGGCCGACGAGCAGCAGGTGCGCGCGCTGTTTCAAACTGCGCAAGAGCACCTGGGTGGGCTCGACATCTTGGTCAACAACGCCGGCGTGTCCGGCCCCAACGCGTTGGTGGAAGACCTCAGCCTAGAAGACTGGCGTCAATGCTTGGCGGTCAACCTGGACGGCACTTTTTTATGTGCCCGTGAAGCAGCGCCGCTGTTGCGCACACAGGGCTTTGGATCCATCGTCAACCTGTCGTCCACTGCAGGCCTGTACGGCTTCCCAAGGCGCGCGCCCTATGCCGCAGCCAAGTGGGCCATTCGTGGCTTCACGCGCACACTGGCGCAAGAGCTGGGGCCGCACGGGGTGCGGGTGAACTGCATCTGCCCAGGCTCGGTCGAGGGCGAGCGCATCGACCGCGTCATTGCGGCCGAAGCACGCAAGACAGGCCAAACCGAGGACCAAGTGCGCCAACAATTTCAGCAAGCGGCGTCGCTGCGCAGCTTTGTGTCGGCGCAAGACATTGCCAACATGATTTTGTTTGTGACCTCAGAACAAGGCGCTCGCATCAGCGGCCAGGACCTGGTCATCGACGGCCACACCGAAACCCTATAAGCCACGCCGCAGTACCCCTTTGCCCCATGAACACCAGCACCTCCACCCACGACAGCACCCGCATTGACGACACCCGCATCCGTGCGGTGCGCCCCCTGATAACACCGGCCTTGCTCGAAGAGCTGCTGCCGGTGCCTCTGGCAGCCCAACAGCTGGTGCAGCGCAGCCGCGCGGCCATTTCGGCGCTGCTGCATGGCCACGATGACCGGCTGTTGGTGGTAGTTGGCCCCTGTTCCATCCACGACTATGAACAGGCCATGGCGTATGCGCGCGCCCTGCAAGCCCAGGCTGACGCCTTGTCGCACGACCTGCTGGTGGTAATGCGGGTTTATTTCGAAAAGCCACGCACCACGGTGGGCTGGAAGGGCTACATCAACGATCCGCATTTAGATGGCAGCTTTGCCATCAACCAAGGCTTGGAGATGGCGCGGCGCCTACTACTGGATGTGCTGGCGCTGGGCCTGCCGGTGGGCACCGAGTTTTTGGATTTGCTCTCTCCCCAGTTCATCAGCGACCTGGTGAGCTGGGGCGCGATTGGCGCGCGCACCACCGAGAGCCAAAGCCACCGCCAACTGGCTTCGGGCCTGAGCTGCCCGGTGGGTTTCAAGAATGGCACCGATGGCGGGGTCAAGGTTGCCACCGACGCCATCCTGGCTGCCCAGGCGCCGCATGCGTTCATGGGCATGACCAAGATGGGCCAGGCGGCCATTTTCGAGACCCGCGGCAACGACGATTGCCATGTGATCTTGCGCGGCGGCAAGCAGCCGAACTACTCCAGGGTCGATGTCGATGCCACCTGCGCACTGCTGCAAGGCGCTGGCTTGCGCGCCCAGGTAATGGTCGATGTGTCCCACGCCAACAGCAGCAAACAACACCAACGCCAAATCGCGGTGGCCGAAGATGTTGCACAGCAAATTGCCGATGGCGACGGCCGCATCTGCGGCCTGATGTTGGAAAGCCACTTGGAAGAGGGGCGCCAAGACATCGTTGCCGGCCAGGCCTTGCGCTGGGGCGTGTCGGTGACCGACGCCTGCATCAGCTTGGCGCAAACCGTTCCTGTGCTGCAAACGCTCGCTGCTGCGGTGCGCGCGCGCCGCGCGCTGCGCGCCTAGGTCCTAGACCGAGGTCCACGCGCCGTGGTGCGCGGCCGACCGAATCACCGCATCGACAAACACCAAGCCCGCCAGCCCGTCGTGCGCGGTGGGAAAGTGCATCACCAAGGGCGGTGCTGTGGTGCCAGTTCGGCGCGCCGCAATGGCATGGGCCGCATCCGCATACAAGTTGGCAAAAGCCTCATGAAAGCCCTCAGGATGACCAGCCACGATGCGCGACGCTTGCGCGGCCAGCGGCAAGGTGCCGGGACCGTTGGGGGTACGGATTTGCGCCGGTGCGCCCAGCGGGCTAAAGCGCAGTTGCTGGGGCCGTTCCTGGAACCACTCCAGCGTCCCCAAGGAACCGCTGACACGGATGCGCAGCGCGTTTTCCACCCCTGCGGCCGCTTGCGTCACCCAGAACATGCCACGGGCGCCGCCTTGCATGCGCAGCATGGCAGCGGCGTAGTCGTGGGTTGCGCGTCCGGGCACGATGGCGCCCACGTCTGCGGCCACCTGCTCGACTTCTTGGCCGGTGATGAAGCGCAGCAAATTGTGGGCGTGGGTGCCAATGTCGCCCATCACCAACGACGGCCCGCCGCGCTCGGGATCGTCTTTCCAAGCGACGCGTGCCGGACCCTCTTTGGCGCGCCCACCCTGCACATACTCCACTTGCACCAAACGGATGTCACCAAGCTGCCCGTCGGCCACCATGGCCCGTGCCTGGCGCACCATGGGATAGCCGGTGTAGTTGTGGGTCAGGCAAAACACCAGACCGGTTTCCTGTACTCGTGCGTGCAGCGCCCGTGCCTGCTCCAGCGTGTTGGTCATGGGTTTGTCGCATATCACGTCAAAACCCGCCGCCAGTGCGGCCATGGCCAAAGGGAAATGGCTGTCGTTGGGGGTCATGATGGCCACCACCTCGGCGCGGTCGCTGCGCTCCATCTCCTTGGCAAGGAGGTCGGCGCCGCCACCGTAACAACGCTGCGGTGGCAGCCCCAAGGCCACTCCGGCCTGACGGGCCTTTTCAGGATCGCTCGACAACGCTGCGGCCACGATGTCGTAGCGGCCATCCAGGCTGGCGGCCTGGCGGTGCATGGCGCCAATAAAAGAGCCAGGGCCACCGCCAATTACCGCCAGCTTCAAGCGCCTACCTATCAGGGCAATGACCGGGTTGGATGACATGGGGTGGCCTTTTCAAAAAAATCGCCGCTCAAGAGCGGCAAACTTTTACAAGATGAGGAGGGCGCTTACTGAGGGCGGCGTGGCACCATGGGGCCGCGGCCTTCGATGTGGCGGAAGTTGATGCGCCCTTTGGACAGGTCGTAGGGTGACAGCTCCAGAGACACGCGGTCACCCGCCAGAATGCGAATGTGGTTCTTACGCATCTTGCCTGCGGAGTAGGCGATCAACTGGTGACCGTTGTCCAGCGTGACGCGAAAGCGCGTGTCAGGCAGCACTTCGTTGACGACGCCCATCATTTCAATCAGTTCTTCTTTGGCCATGGTGAGTCCTTTTGCGCGAAATTATCGTTGGATTTAGCGGTTTTACTGCGTCCGGGTGGTCTCGCACACCCAGTTGATGCCTTGCGACAACGCGTAGTGGGCTGCGGCCTCGTGGGTGGAAAAGTCATCGCAAAAGCGCATCACCCGGTCGGTGGATGCGCTTCCACGCCCGCTGGCGATGGAAACCTGGGCTTCAAAACGGCCGCTTCCCAATGGGCGGGGGCAGGCGGCAATACGGTACTTGCCCATGGTGATGGGAGACAAAAGAGAGATAGCTTGGTAGTGATTCATTAAGGGTACGAACGCACAAGCCGCTGGCAGGGGCTATGTGCAATAGAGGAAAACAGGCGCTGGGCGTAAGAGCTTGCGCACCGTTTGGAAATCAACCGAACCAACAACCCTTCTGCCGCAGGACTGTGTGTCGGCGCTCAAAAGCGGCTACACGGTTGGTTCGTCTCAAACGGTGCGGTAATGTAGCATGAACCCCTTATGAAAGTCTGCATCCTCGAAAACGACGATCTTCACCCCGCTGCGGCAAGTACCTACCAAGGCTACGCCGCCATGTTTGTGCGCTTGTTTCGTGCAGCGGGCGCAAACTGGGAGTTCGAGGTGTTTCACACACCCACTCAGCAGTACCCGGATTCATTTGCAACTTACGATGTCGTAGTGCTGACGGGCAGTAAAGCCGATGCATTCTCCGAACAGCCCTGGGTCGTTGAGTTGCGCAAGCAAGTCACCGCGCTGCTTGCGCAACGCAAGAAACTATTGGGCGTATGCTTCGGGCACCAACTGATCGCGCTGTGCCTGGGCGCTAAAGTGGGCCGTTCACCGAACGGCTGGGGTGTAGGGCGCATGGTCTACGACTGGCGCGGTTCTGCGCTCGCAAAAGGTTGGCAAGATGGTCCACTGTCCATGCTAGTGAGCCACCAAGACCAGGTGTTGGAGCTGCCCGCCGGTGCCCAGTTGCTGGCCAGCAATGCCCATTGCCCCATCGCCGCTTATGCCGTCGGGGAGCATGTGTTCTGCGTGCAAGGTCACCCTGAGTTTGTAGAAGACTACAGCGCCTTCTTGCTGGCACAGCGCAAGCACCTGCTTGGTGAAGATCTGGTCGCCCGCGCCACCGACAGCCTCCAACACGGGCACGATGGCTTGCAGGTGGCGCAAATGATGGTCGCGTTCGCCCAGCGCGTCCCGGGCTGCGCGTCCAACTCTGAACGCCCGTAGCTTCTTTGGGGCATGCCTGTGCGTCAATCAACCCTCCAACACCCTGGCACTGGCACATGACACTGGACCGATACGACCGCCAGATTTTGGACATCCTGCAGCGGGAAGGACGTATCAACAACCTGGATTTGGCCGAGCGAATTGGGCTGTCGCCTTCGCCCTGCTTGCGCCGGGTGCGCGCACTAGAAGATGCGGGTTTGATCGTGGGCTACCACGCGAGGCTCGATGCCCGCAAACTGGGTTTGAGCTTGATAGCGCTAGTCCACATTTCCATGGACCTGCACACGCCAGAACGATTTGCGAACTTCGAAGCGGCTATCGCTGTGTTGCCCGAAGTGCAAGAGTGTTTGTTGATCACGGGCCAGGATGCCGACTACCAGCTTAAGGTGGTGGTGCGTGACCTAGACCACTACCAGGCCTTGCTACTTGACAAAATTACCCGCATCGCCGGAGTAACTGGTGTGCACTCCAGTTTTGTTTTGCGGCGGGTTGTAGACCATAGTCGCTTGCACGTAGGTTAGCCCCAGCACTTAGCGCAAAGCAGTGCGGCTCAGCGCGCGTCGGGCAACTCGATCTTGACTTCGAGCACTTCCAAGTTGTCTTGGCGCTCGAGGTTGACCTTAATGTCAGCGGGATTGATCTTGATGTACTTGCTAATCACCGCTACCAAGTCGCGCTGCAAGTCTGGCAGGTAGTCCGGTTCCGCAGCGTTACGGCCGCTTCGTTCGTGGGCCAGGATGATTTGCAAACGCTCTTTGGCAACGCTTGCGCTTTTTTTCTTCTCACCAAGCAAAAAAGACAACAAGGACATGGTTTCACTTCCCTCCGAAGAGGCGCTTGAGTAGGCCGGGTTTGGGCGCTTCAATGAACCGCATAGGCTTACTTTCTCCCAAAAAACGCGCGATCACGTCTTTGTAGGCCTCCGATACGTCACTCCCTTGCATGTGCACCGCTGGTACGCCTTGGTTAGAGGCCTGCAGAACAGACTCGCTTTCAGGAATAACGCCGATCAAGGGAATGCGCAAGATGTCCTGGATATCTTCAAGTGAGAGCATCTGGCCCTGGTCCACACGCGCCGGGTTGTAACGGGTGATGAGCAGGTGTTCTTTGACCGGTTGGGCACCTTCCATTGCCCGTTTGGTCTTGCTCGCGAGCATGCCCAGTATGCGATCCGAATCGCGCACGGAGGAGACTTCAGGATTGGTGACCACCAAAGCTTCGTCTGCGAAATGCATGGCCATCAACGCACCCGTTTCAATGCCGGCTGGTGAGTCGCACACAATAAACTCAAATTCCATGGCAGCGAGGTCCGCCAGTACTTTTTGTACCCCCTCTTGGCTCAATGCGTCTTTGTCGCGGGTCTGGGATGCGGCCAGCACATAGAGCTTTTCACATTGCTTGTCTTTGATAAGGGCCTGGTTTAAGTTGGCCTCACCGTTAATGACATTGATCAAGTCGTACACCACGCGCCGCTCGCAACCCATGATGAGGTCCAGGTTGCGCAGACCCACATCAAAATCAATCACCGCGGTCTTGTAGCCCCGCAAGGCAAGACCCGTTGCAAAGCTGGCGCTGGTGGTGGTCTTTCCCACACCACCCTTACCTGAGGTTACGACAATGACTTTGGTCATGGTTGGTTTGTCTTTCATGCTTTAAGCGCTTCGATTAGGAGTTTGTCTTGCCCATCGGTACTCAACCGAACCTGTGCGGCTTTGCCTGCAATGTCTTTAGGCAACGGTGTTTCGCTAGTGCGATAGATGCCAGCAATCGATACCAACTCGGGCTCTAGGCACAGAGAAAAAATACGTGCATTGGTGTTGCCACGCGCACCTGCCATGGCCTTTCCGCGCAGTGGTGCATAAACATGGATGTTGCCATCGGCGACTACTTCTGCTCCCTGGTTCACCATAGCCATCACAACCAAATCCGTCCCCCGGGCATACACTTTTTGCCCAGAACGCAAAGGCTTGTCAACCACCATGGTGGGTACAGTTTGGGCTTCTTGCGTGCCTGATTTAGCAACGGATTGTGTTTTCACTTGCGTGCTAGCTTGTGAGGTGCTGGCGGAAACAGCTGGTCTGGCCTTGGTATCCATCGGGACCTCCACCCAACCATGTTCAACCAACATCGCCAGCCAAGCTGGTGGTGCCGCGCGGTACCCCACTGGCACCAGTCCACAAGACAGAGCAGTTTGTCCCAGATGCGAAAGGTCAGGACAACCTTGCTTGAAATCAAACAGAGAAAAATCGAACACCACCGGTTCGCGAACAAAAAAATCAAAGTTGTCGCTGGCGGGACCAAAGCGATTGATCAGATCGCGGGTAACGACCCCAAGATCAGAGCCCTTTAAGAAAAGGGCTACCAAGCCAAGTTGAGCGCTTTTTATTTCAAAGTTCATCAGGAAAACGTTGCTGGCGCTCTATGGCATCGCAGTAGCGATAAACACTGCACTTTGGTTGAGAGAACCTCGCAAATCTTACTTGATTGCGATGCATCGGCTGGGGTCCATGGAAACGATTCATGGATCTTTATTTTTGTCAGACTTGTTCCTGTCTTAGCTCTTTTTTATAGTGATAAAACTTAGTAGTAGTAGATAGAAGGATCGCTTATTGTGTGGACAAACTGTTTTTTTCTATTCAAATCAAGAACTTGCAGTAAGCTGATCCCTGTGTGTGACTGTGCTTCTAGAATGCACGGCTACACTGGGGAACTTTCCAACAGACCCGTTCGCTGTGGATAAGTCGCTTTTTTTCCCAGATGTATGCACAGATTTGTGCTTTGACAAAGCGGCGTTGTCTGTGATGCGAGGGGAAAGAGGGTGTCGGTGGTGTTGTCGTTACGTTCTCTGAGCCGGTTGGTGCATTGCCCATGAGTGAAAAAAAACCGTTTGAAGTGGCGAGAGAGACCCTCAAGCAACTTGCGATTCGCAAGTTGCCACCCACGCCATTGAACTACAAAAGCATCTACAACCAGATTGCTGGCATTCCAACGGTTGAGTACTTCCCCACGCGCGAGCTCAAGGAGATCGCGCAGGCACTTCCTACACGCACGCCAGGGCAACAGAAGCAGCGCGGTTTGTTAGAGTTTGCAATCGACCGAATGCAATGGGAAGGTGTCAAAAACGCCTTGTTGGCATACGGTGGTTTTGTGCCTTTGGTCGACGACGCAGCGGCTGTCGATGACAGGTCCAAGCGCGCTGGGGAACAGCCTGACACCACCATGAATGTAGATCTCTCTGACTGGTTGCGTCAGATGGGACGCATGCTCGAACTTGTGCAACCCGCACTTGGTACCGACGACGCTCCATTCTTGGATCAAAGCAAGCAATTGATTCAGGCGTTGAGAGAGCCTGACAGCGATCTACAGGCTTTGCAGCTCAGTCTGAAAAGCTACAGTCATCGCTTGTCGTTTGTGGCTGAAGATCAGGCGGAAATACGCTCCGGGTTGCTGAAGTTGCTTTACTTGGTTTTCGAAAACATTGGTGAATTGAGCATTGAGGATCAGTGGCTCAAGGGACAAATGGATGCCTTGATGCAGGCTGCCAAGCCTCCACTGAGTTTGCGCAGACTTGACGATGTGGAGCGGCGCTTGATGGACGTGATTGTCAAGCAGCGTGAGGCAAAGGAAAAAGCTGTTCAGGCGCAGAATGAGATGCGCGATATGCTGGCGGTGTTCATTGAACGCTTGTCAGAGATGTCACAAACCACTGGAAGCTTTCAATTCAAACTTGAAGAGAGTGCTCGACTGATTGAACAAGCCAAGTCGATGACAGAAATTGCACCGGTTCTCAAAGAAGTGGTTGGCGCAACCCGTAGCATGGCCTCGGAGAGTCAGATCGTTCGCGATGAGTTGCGCACTATGCGAGAGCATGCCAGTACAACCGAAGCGGAAATTGCAAAGCTGCACCAAGAACTTGACCGTGTCAGCACCCAAGCACGTCACGATCCCCTGACTGGCGCACTCAATCGCAAAGGACTGGAAGAGGCTTTGGAACGCGAGATTTCCACTGTGCGCCGCAAAGAGACACCATTGTGTGTTGCTTTGCTGGATATTGATAACTTCAAGCGGCTTAATGACACCTTGGGGCACAGCACGGGCGACGAAGCGCTCAAACACCTGGCATCCGTGGCTCGTCAAAGCATGCGGCCCCAAGATACATTGGCACGCTATGGTGGCGAGGAGTTTGTCGTTTTGCTGCCAGACACTGCGATCGACGGCGGTGTTGAAGCGATGGTACGGTTGCAGCGAGAGCTTACCAAGCGCTTGTTTCTTAGCGGAACGGAAAAGGTGTTGATCACCTTCAGTGCGGGTGTCGCCCAGTTAGCAAGTGAAGAGAAGGGTATGGACGCAATCGCAAGAGCTGACCAGGCCATGTATTTGGCTAAGCGAACCGGAAAAAACAGGGTGGTTGGGGCTTGAGCATCCCCTGCACCAAGCGATTTGTGAGGCAATAAATGGCGTATTTGGTTTTGGGCTTGTTAGTTTTCTTGGGTGTGCATTCCTTGCAGATTTTTGCACCGCAGTGGCGTTTGCGCACCATGGCGCAATATGGTGAAGGCACATTCAAAGCGGTGTATTCCTTGTTGTCCTTGGCTGGCTTTGTGCTGTTGGTTTGGGGCTTTGGAATGGCCCGCGAAACACCTACGATGGTGTGGATGCCACCCGTGGGAATGCGCCATGCAGCGTCTTTACTGACCTTAGTTGCCTTTGTCTTGTTGGCTGCCGCCTATGTTCCGCGCAACCACATCAAGGCCCGGCTGCACCATCCCATGGTCTTGGCGGTGAAGATCTGGGCTTTTGCCCATTTGGTGGCCAACGGAAGTCTGGCTCATCTGTTGTTGTTTGGCGGATTCTTGCTGTGGGCGGTGGCGTGCTTCGCTGCGGCCCGTCGCCGGGATCGGGAACAGGGTACCGTGTACCCTGCTGGCACCGCTATAGGCACCGTTGCGGCGGTGGGTGTGGGTGTGTTGGCGTGGTTCGCCTTTGCACTGTGGCTCCACGGATTGCTCATCGGTGTGAAGCCGTTCGGTTGATTCGAGCCCCATGGCCGCAGACGCAAGGCGTTGAGGCTCAGGGCGCCAACGCCCATTGGATGAGGAACTTGGCAAGAAATCCCACCATGCCAAACGCCAGCCCCAAAAAGAGCACGAAGGTACCAAACCTGCCAGCTTTGGATTCCCAGGCGAGCTGTCCAATGATGAACAGCATGTACAACATGAATCCCCCGACGCCAAAGCTTAGGCCAAAGGCCGCTAACTGCTCTTCAGAAAAACCAAACATCAGCGCGACGTTGTAATTGGGTTTTGTGGCGTGTCTGGCTCACGCGCAGGCGCAGCGGAGGGATCGACCAGCTCCCGATACGCATGCCAGCTCGCGTGCCCAAGCATCGGGATGACCAGCACTAAGCCGATCATCAATGAACCCAATCCGAGCAAGGTGAAACCCATGATCACACCCGACCAGATGGCCATCGCGAGCGGATTGACGATCACCACCTGCCAACTTGTGAGCACCGCCTCTAACAAAGTGACACGCCGGTCCAACAGTAGCGGCATGGCAATCACACTGGATGCAAACACCGGCGCAGCCATGACGCCACCGAGTGTCAACCACAGCTCGAACAACCAGCCATCGCGCGCTAACACCACGTGCTGGACAAAGTCCATTGGGGTGTGTATCGGTACTGGAGCCAACAAGGTAATCAAGCCAGCCGAAGTGAGCACCCAACCCGTCGCTGCCAGAGCCAACAGCAAGCCAAATTGCAACATGCACCAGTAGTCGTTACCCCACTTGTTGAAGTGGCTGTTTTGCCAGTTAAGCCATGTTTTGAAAACGACTTGCAGGCGTGGCGGCTCACCGCGCTCGATCGCACGACTCAACGCATACAAACTGGTTGCAAGAACAGGCGCTACCACCAAAAAGCCCGACAAAGCACCAGCGAGCCACCAAAACCGGTGGTGGCCCAGGCCTACGATGAGCAAACCGATCAGCGCGAGTGCTGCCCCATGTGCCAAGCTCACCCAACGTGCGCGAGCGATATCGCGCCACCCCAAAGCTAACCATGCCAGGGGTTGCAGAGGGGCAATGGACCGAACGAGCAGGGGCGCGGCGCGACGTTTTGTCATGGTGGCTTGAGGATAATCTAGTTAGAAGCGCCCAACAAAAAATGCCCTTGCGCATCGCAGCGCAAGGGCATTGCAATCAGAGGAACTGGTTAGGATTTGCCGTGGTCACCGCGGCCGCCATGGCGGTTCTGGCCAAAGTGCCTGCCCATGCGCTTGGCATGCTCAGCGTCGGCGATTTTTTGTTGATCGGGCGAAAGCACGGCGTACAGTGCTTTCGCCGCGTTTTCGTAGCTGTCCATGCGGGATGCTTGGGCGTCCATGTGCTCCTTGCGCTGTGCGCGCATCACATCCATGCGCTGCGGCATGGGCATCTTGGCCAGATCTTCTTTGCTGGGTGGTGCAGCCTTGTTTACTGGCACGCTGGGTGGTTTCATGGCCGCGGTAAATGTGCTCCAAGCGTTTTCTTGGGCGGGCGTGATCTTGAGCTTTGCTTTCAGGTCTGCGAGGTGCTTGTCCACCTTGGCTTGCATTTTGGCGGGGTCGCGCTGGTGCATGCGGTGACCGTCGTGGTAGCCCATCATGGCCGGGCTAGTCTGTGAAAAGGCGGCCAAAGACGTCGCAGACAGTACGCCAGCAACCAGCAGTGTTTTGAACAGTTTCGTCATGGAGATTTCCTTTGCAGTGGAACTGCAAGCGGGTATCGCTTGCAAGTCAGGCGCCAGTGTCTGCGCCCTGTGTAAGCGCCGTGTTGCACTGCGCGAAGCGCAGGTAAAACTTGTGTTAACCGAAGTTGTGCACCTTTTGCCCCTGCCTATTTCCCAGTTGCGCAGGCTTTGTATAAGCTAGCGTCTTTTAAGGAGTTCATATGCAACGCAAAACCGCCCAGGATTTTGACCAGGAACTGCTGATTCTTTTTGATGCCTATGTGCATGGTTCCGTAGACCGCCGCACGTTCTTAGAGCGCGCCCAAAAGTTCGCGGTGGGCGGCCTGACGGCAGCAGGCATCTTGGCGGCCTTGAGCCCGAACTTCGCTTTAGGGCAGGTGGTTGCCAAAGACGATGCACGGGTAAGCACCCGCATGGTGGAGTTTGCCTCGCCCGCTGGCTACGGCACGGTCAAGGCCTATGTGGCACGTCCTGCGGGCAACAACGCGCGTTTGCCCGGTGTGTTGGTGGTGCATGAAAACCGCGGTTTGAATCCCCACATCGAAGACATTGCGCGCCGTCTTGCCTTGGAGGGTTACATGGCGTTTGCGCCCGATGCCTTGTCGCCCTTGGGTGGCTATCCTGGCGATGAGGACCGCGCGCGCGAGCTGTTTGGCAAGCTCGATCAAACCAAAACGCGCGAGGACTTTGTGGCGGCCGCCGCGGCGCTGCGCGAGCGGGCGGACTTTTCTGGAAAGCTTGGCGTGGTGGGTTTTTGCTACGGCGGCGGCATTGCGCACCTGTTGTCGATTCGACTGCCCGATTTGGCTGCATCCGTGCCCTTTTACGGCAATGTGCCAGCGCCCCAAGAGGCGGCCAAGGTGCGTGCGCCCTTGTTGATTCATTTCGCTGCAGTGGACGAGCGCATCAACGCGGCCTGGCCCGCTTACGAGGCAGCACTCACAGCGGCCAACGTGCGTTTTGCTGCGCACCAGTATCCAGGCACCCAGCACGGGTTCAACAACGACACCACGCCGCGGTTTGACGCCGCCGCTGCCAAGTTGGCCTGGGACCGCACCCTTGCCTTTTTCGCCCAGACGCTCAAGGGCTAGGTGGCTGCACGCTGTAGCCCTCTTCGCGGATCGCTTCGGTCAGCGCTTCCCGGCTTGCATTTGACTCCACTGCGACGTGCTGCGCGCTGCGGTCGATGGACACGCCTGCTTGTGGGTCGATGTCCAGAATGGCTTGGGTGACTGCTTTTTCGCAATGGTCGCAAGTCATGCCGGTCACAGTGAAGGTATGCAACATGGTGGTGTCCTTGGGTTCGTGCTGGGGTGCTGTGTGGTGGGCGCACAAGCATAGCCCGCTTGTGGGCGGGTGTTGCCGGCATGGTTGATTCCCCATCCCAGCCTAGGTTGGCACCTGGCGCGCAAGGCGAAGCTGCTTTGCAGGTGCAGGATATTGGCATCGATGGAATGACCTGTGCGTCCTGCGTGGCGCGGGTCGAAAAGGCTTTGAAAAAGGTGCCCGGCGTCCAGGAGGCCAGCGTCAATCTGGCCACCGAGTCTGCCCGGGTGCGGTTTGAGGGCGGTGCGCAGATGGAGGCGCGTTTGCGGCGTGCGGTGCGCGCGGCTGGCTATGTGCCGCGCACCGAAAGTGAGGCGGGGCAGTCGGCCCAACATGCCCACAACCCAGTATGGCCCGTGGTGCTTGCTGCCCTGCTGTCCGCGCCTTTGGTGCTCCCTATGCTGGGCGGCTTGCTGGGCCACGACTGGATGTTGCCGGCGTTATGGCAGTTCATGCTTGCCACGCCCGTGCAATTTGGGCTGGGCGCGCGCTTTTATCGCGCAGGTTGGGCGGCGCTGCGCGCGCGCGCAGGCAATATGGACTTGCTGGTGGCCTTGGGCACCACGGTGGGCTGGTCTTTGTCGACGTGGCTGTGGTGGAGCGCCCCGCCCGGCGGCATGCCGCATGTGTACTTTGAGGGCTCGGCGGTGGTGATCACTTTGGTGTTGCTGGGCAAGTGGCTCGAAGCCCGCGCCAAGTGGCAAACCACATCGGCCATCCGCGCTTTGCATGCGCTGCGACCTGAGACCGCGCAGGTGATGGGGCGTGGCGGTGAAATGGCGGTGCCGCTCGCGGAAGTGTTGGTGGGTGACCACGTGGTGGTGCGTCCGGGTGAGCGCATTGCAGCCGACGGCATGGTGCTGGAAGGCCGCTCCTCTGTGGACGAATCCATGCTCACAGGTGAGGCCACGGCGGTGCCCAAGGAGCCCGGCGCCTTGCTCACTGGCGGCTCGATCAATGGCGAGGGGCGTTTGCTGATGGAAGTGCGCGCCGTGGGGGTGCACACGGTGTTGGCGCACATCATTGCGCTGGTGGAAGACGCCCAAGCAGCCAAGGCGCCGGTGCAGCGTCTGGTGGACCGCGTGAGCGCGGTGTTTGTACCGGTGGTGGTCGCGCTGGCGCTGGCGACTTGGGTGGGCTGGTGGTGGAGCGGTCACGCTTGGGAGCCGTCACTGATGCATGCAGTGGCGGTGCTGGTCATCGCCTGTCCGTGCGCCTTGGGTTTGGCCACACCAGCAGCCATCATGGCGGGCACCGGCGTGGCCGCCCGCCATGGAATTTTGATCAAGGACGCGCAGGTCCTGGAACGCGCGCAGCAGGTCGACACGGTGGCGTTCGATAAAACGGGCACCCTGACGGAGGGCCGCCCGCGCCTGACGGCTTTGGTCGCGGTGGATGCGATGCAAATGCCGGAGCGCGCTGCGCTGGAGGTCGCTGCCAGTTTGCAAAGTGGATCCGAGCACCCACTTGCCCATGCGGTTTTGACGCATGCGCAAGCGCAGGGCATCGCAGTGTCGGTCGCGTCGGAAGTACAGGCGGTGCCCGGCCGCGGCGTGCAAGGCCAGGTGGCCGATAAGACCTACCTGCTGGGGAGTTTGCAGTGGCTGGCGACACTGGGCATCGACACGGCGTCGATCGCGAACCAAGTGGATGCGCATGCGCGCCAAGGCGCCACGGTATCGGGCCTGGCCGAACGCGTGCAGGCAAGCGCCGGGGATGGTGCAACGCTGGTGTTGCGTGCATGGTTTGCTTTTGCCGACGAGCCCAAACCGGGTGCCCGAGAGGCGGTGGCCGCATTGCGCGCGCGTGAGTTGCACTTGCTGCTCATTTCCGGTGACAACGCCGGTGCAGCGCAGGCCTTGGCCGCGCGCGTTGGCATCTTGCCCGCTGAGGTCCACGCCCAGGCCATGCCCGCCGACAAAGCGGCCCTGGTGGCCGGGTTGCGCGCGCGCGGCCGCACCGTTTTGATGGTGGGCGACGGGGTGAACGACGCACCCGCTTTGGCCGCAGCCGACGTGGGCATGGCCATGGCCAACCCGCACGGTGGCGGCACCGATGTGGCGATGCATGCAGCGGGCATCACCCTGATGCGCGGCGATCCACGCTTGGTTGCTGCGGCGCTCGATGTGACCGCGCGCACGGTGTCCAAAATCCGCCAGAACCTGTTTTGGGCGTTCGCATACAACGTAGCTGGTATTCCACTGGCGGCCTTTGGCGCCATGAGCCCAGTGCTGGCGGGTGCTGCCATGGCCTTGAGTTCGGTCAGCGTGCTGGCCAACGCCTTGCTGCTGCAGCGCTGGAAGCCGCCGGTGCGCTAGGACCCGGTGTGGCGCTGTGCGTGACAATGCCATGCACCCGCGCGCTGCGCCTGGGACCACCCTGAAAGGAAACCGCGTGCCCCACACCGAGCGGCATTGGATGTTGTTGGCTTTGGCGCTGTCTTTGGGGGCCGCCGTGTCTTTGGGCATCACCCGCTTTTCCTACGGCTTGCTGTTGCCGGCCATGCGCTCGGACTTGAACTGGTCCTACGCACTGTCGGGGGCGATGAACACGGCCAACGCACTGGGCTATTTTTTGGGCGCACTGGCTACGCCCTGGATGATGCGGCGCTGGGGTCCGAGCGCCTTGCTGTGGGTGGGCGCGCTGTTCGCGAGCGCCTTCATGGTGCTCAGTGGTTTTTTTGTCCAAACCGAGCCTTTACTGCTTCAGCGCTTGCTGGCTGGTATCGCCAGCGCGGCGGTGTTTGTCGCTGGAGGTTTGCTCGCCGCACGTTTGGGCGCGCAAGATCCGCCGCGCAGCGCCTTATTGTTGGGTCTCTATTACGGTGGCACCGGTCTGGGCATTGTGCTCTCCAGTGGTGTGGTGTGGTGGGTTCTGGAGCTGACGGCGCGGCAGGCCCACGGCTGGCGCTGGGTCTGGTGGTGCCTGGGCCTGCTGTGCTTGCTGGCCTCTCTGGTGTTGCGTTGGCCTGCCCGGGCTATGGCGAGTTTGCCAGCGGCGGCTGCAAGCGGTGGCTTGGCGCGCGCCGAGCGTTTTCGGTGGCGGCAGTTTGGGTTCGGTTTGTCGGCTTACGCCTTGTTTGGCGTGGGCTACATCGGTTACATGACTTTTGTGGTCGCGTTGCTGCGCACCCAGGGGCGCACTGCCTTGGAGGCGGCTTGCTTTTATGCCTTGCTGGGCGTGGCCGTCATGGTGTCTGGCCGCTTGTGGGCCGGACTGTTGGACCGTCACCGCGACGGCCGTCCTTTGGCGGTGCTCAATGGTTTGCTTGGGGTGGCCACCATTTTGCCGGCTTGGACCCCATCGTGGCCGCTGGTGCTGCTCTCTGGAGCTTTGTTTGGTGCGGTGTTTCTGTCGGTGGTGGCGTCGACCACCGCGCTGGTGCGCCACAACCTGGCGCAATCTGCATGGGCCTCTGGCATTGGTGCTTTCACCGCGGTGTTTGCGCTGGGGCAGATCCTTGGTCCTACGGTGGTGGGCTGGATCGCCGATGGCGCGGGCGGCCTGGAGCGAGGCTTGTGGTGCTCAGCGCTGGCGCTGTGGGCGGGGGCCTTGCTTGCGACACGGCAGCGGTCGCTTTAGCCGCGGTGGCTGGCTTTGATCATGTCGGCTGCCTTTTCGGCCACCATGATGGTGGGCGCGTTGGTGTTGCCGCTGACGATGCGCGGCATGATGGAGGCATCGACCACCCGGAGCTTTCCAATGCCGTGCACCCGCAGCTCGGCGTCGACCACATCCAAGGGGCCGCTACCCATGCGGCAGGTGCCCACCGGGTGGTAAATCGTGTCAGCGTTGTCGCGGATGAACTGCTCGATCTGCAGGTCCGTCTGGGCACCTGCAGACTTGGGTGACTCGTAGCCGCCTAATGCTGCCAGCGCGGGTTGCGCCAGGATGTTGCGCATGATTTTGAAGCCCTGCACCATCCTCTCCATGTCGTCACGATGGCTCAGAAACTGCGGGTCGATGTGCGGTGCGGCCAGGGCGTCGTTGCTGGCGAGCTTGACGCTGCCGCGGCTCTTGGGCCGCAGCACACACAGATGGCACGAATAGCCGTGGCCTAGCACCGTGGTGCGCCCGTGATTGACCAGCTTGGCAATGACGAAGTGCAGCTGCAAGTCGGGCGTGGCTTCCGTTGGGTTGCTCTTGATGAAACCACCGGCTTCGGCCACGTTAGAGGTCAGCAGGCCGGTGCGTTGCGCGCGCCACTCGAAAACCGCCCGCGCAATACGCCCTATGCCACCGAAGGAAATCCCTAGGGACTCTGTGACCCGCGGCGCTCGAATGAGTTGCACTGCGTCCAAATGGTCATGTAAGTGCTCACCAACGCCAGGAAGGTCGTGCACGGGAACGATCTGGTGGTCCAGCAGGTGTTGGCGCGGGCCGATGCCGGAGAGCATCAAGATGTGGGGTGACTGCAGTGCGCCTGCACACAACAAAACCTCGCGTCGCGCGAGCAGTTGTTGCGTCACGCCCTCCTGCACAAACTCCACCCCGGTGGCTTGCCGTCCGCTGAGCAGGATTTTGGTGACGTGCGCATCGGTGACTACATGGAGGTTGGGCCGGCTTAGGTTGGGGGTGAGATAGGCCTTGGCCGCGCTAAAGCGCTCACCATTCTTGTGGGTAACTTGGTACATGCCCACGCCTTCTTGGGTGGCGCCATTGAAGTCGGTGTTCACCGGAAAGCCTGCTTGCCGACCGGCTTCCACAAACCGTGCTGCCAGCGGGTTGGGGCTGGTGAGGTCTTGCACATGTAAGGGCCCACCGGTGGCGTGCAGCGCGCTGGCGCCGCGGGCGTTGTCCTCGGCGCGCAGGAAGTAGGGCAGCACCTCTTGGTACGACCACCCTGGGTTACCTTGGGCCGCCCAATCGTCATAGTCCTGGGCTTGGCCTCGGGCGTAAATCATGGCGTTGATGGAGCTGGACCCACCCAGCACCTTGCCGCGTGGCTGGTAGCCTTGGCGGCCGTTGAGTCCGGGCTGCGCGGTGGTGGAAAAGGCCCAGTTGGCCTGCCCGTTCTTGGCCAGCACAGCGATGCCCAGCGGCACATGGATCAGGATGTTTTTGTCCACCGGACCGGCTTCCAGCAGCGCAACAGTGACATCGGGGTCTTCGCTCAATCGCGCGGCCAGCACGCAGCCGGCGGAGCCGCCGCCCACAATCAGATAGTCAAAGGTTGCAGATTCCATAGGTGTTGGGTCGGAGGTCGTTGCGTAGGGTGGGCAACTATTGCACAAACCGGTGCGTGCCCACTAGGTGGCCTTGCCTAGAGCGGCTTGGGGTTTTCCTCAACATTCGGGTGTGCGATCCGGAGTGCGGCGTGTGGCATGCCGTTCGGCAGGGGCAACGTTAAAATCGCCCGTCCTTTTCAGGACCCGCGCAGGGCAGCCGTTAGTCTGCCCCACCATTGGAATTGCCATGCGTTACCCAGAACATTTTGACGTGATCGTGGTCGGTGGCGGCCACGCTGGTACAGAAGCGGCCCTGGCGTCTGCCCGCATGGGATGCAAGACGCTGCTGCTTACCCACAACATCGAGACCTTGGGCCAGATGAGTTGCAACCCCTCGATTGGTGGCATTGGCAAGGGTCATTTGGTTAAAGAAGTCGACGCCTTGGGTGGCGCGATGGCTTTGGCCACCGACGAGGCAGGCATCCAGTTTCGTATTCTCAACGGCAGCAAGGGCCCGGCGGTGCGCGCTACGCGGGCCCAGGCCGACCGCGTGTTGTACCGCGCAGCCATCCGCCGCCGGCTGGAAAACCAGCCCAACCTCGTCTTATTTCAACAGGCCGTGGACGACCTGTTGGTGGAGGGCGACCGGGTGGTGGGCGCGGTGACGCAGGTGGGAATCGAGTTCCGCGCCAGCGCGGTGGTGCTGACGGCGGGCACTTTTTTGGATGGGAAGATCCACGTGGGTCTCAACAACTATGCGGCCGGTCGGGCCGGCGACCCGCCTGCGGTGTCGCTGAGCGCGCGGCTCAAGGAGCTACAGCTGCCCCAGGGCCGCCTCAAGACCGGCACCCCACCCCGTCTGGATGGCCGCACCATCGACTATTCGAAGTGCCTGGAGCAGCCCGGCGATGGAGTCGCTGCTTCCACCGCTGCACGGCAAGGGGGCGCTGTGACCGATGCGCCGCTGGGACCCATTCCGGTGTTTAGCTTCATGGGCAAAGTGGACATGCACCCGCGGCAGGTGCCGTGCTGGATCACCCACACCAATGCCCGCACCCACGAGATCATCCGCAGCGGTTTCGATCGCAGCCCCATGTTCATGGGCAAGATCGAAGGTGTGGGGCCACGCTACTGCCCCAGTGTGGAAGACAAGGTCAACCGCTTTGCCGACAAAGATAGTCACCAGATTTTTCTGGAGCCCGAAGGGCTGGACACGCACGAGGTCTACCCCAACGGCATCAGCACCAGCTTGCCGTTTGATGTGCAGTACGCGTTGGTGCGCAGCATGGCTGGTTTGGAAAACGCCCACATCGTGCGCCCGGGCTACGCCATCGAGTACGACTACTTTGACCCCCGCGCACTGAAAAGCAGCTTCGAGACGCGCCAAATCCGCGGCCTGTTTTTTGCCGGGCAGGTCAACGGCACCACCGGCTACGAAGAGGCGGCGGCGCAGGGCCTGTTTGCTGGCATCAATGCGGCCTTGCAGGCCGGTGCCAAGACCGCATGGACGCAAGACACCTGGCTGCCCGGGCGTGACGAGGCCTACCTGGGCGTGCTGGTGGACGACCTGATCACCAAAGGTGTTACCGAACCGTACCGCATGTTCACCAGCCGCGCCGAGTTCCGGCTGCAGTTGCGCGAGGACAATGCCGACGCCCGCCTGACCGAAACCGGCCGCAAGCTCGGCTTGGTGGACGACGCCCGTTGGGATGCGTTTTGCCGCAAACGCGATGCTGTTTCACGTGAAACAGAGCGCTTGCGCGGCATCTGGGTGAGTCCGCGCAACCTGCCAGCGGCGGAGTCCGAGCGGGTCTTGGGCAAGGCCATTGAGCACGAATACAACTTGGCCGATCTGCTGCGCAGGCCCGACGTGCGTTACGCCGCTTTGATGGGTTTGGACGGCGGCCGCTACGCCAATCCGAACTTGCCATTGTTTGGCGACCCGCAGCGCGGCCACCTCGGCGCTAGCGATGCAGACGTGGGAGTGGCCCAGTTGGGCCACACAAAGGATGCCGCCACGTTTGTAGTGTCGGTGGTCGAGCAGGTGGAAATCAATGCCAAATATTCCGGCTACATCGACAGACAAAAAGACGAGGTACAACGCTGTGCCCACTACGAAAACCTTCGCCTGCCGACCGACCTGGATTACATGCAGGTGTCCGCCCTGAGTGTGGAGGCGCGCCAGCGCTTGAACACCTACCGGCCCGACACCTTGGGCCAGGCGTCGCGCCTCTCTGGTATCACGCCGGCCACCATTTCGCTCTTGCTCATCCATCTGAAAAAGGGCGGTGTGCGGGGTTTCGTGGAGCGCGCTGCAATGCCGACAGGTGACGCGGACATTCCGTCACCCACCGTAGCTGCGGCCTGATGCCAACACACGCGCAGGAAGCGCCTTTACGCGCCGGGCTAGCTGCGTTGCAGCTTGCGCTGTCGGAGCGGCAAGTAGCGCAACTTTTGGCCTACCAAGACCTAATCCAGAAATGGACCCAGGTGTACAACTTGACCGCGGTGCGTGATCCGGCGGACATGCTCACCCACCACTTGCTGGATAGCTTGGCAGCAGTGCCCCCATTGCAGCGTGAGTTGGCGGTGTTGCGTGCTGCGGGTCGTGGCCTCGCGAGCCGTGTGCTGGACGTGGGTTCGGGTGCGGGATTGCCGGGCGTGGTGTTTGCCATCTGTGTGCCCGACCTAGAGGTGCATTGCGTGGACGCGGTGGGCAAGAAGGCGGCGTTTATTCAGCAGGTGGCGGGGAGTTTGGGCTTGACAGCGCTCAAGGGCGTGCATGCGCGGGTAGAGAGTTTGGCCGAGCCCTATGGCATGGTCAGTTCGCGCGCATTTGCTGCTTTGCCGGATTTCGTGTCCTGGTCTTCTTCGGCTTTGGCGGAGGGCGGGGTGTGGATGGCCCTCAAGGGCAAAAACCCAGCCAGCGAGGTCACGGCACTGCCTGACGGTGTCGCAGTGTTTCACGTGGAACCATTGCAGGTGCCGGGCTTGGATGCAGAACGTTGCATCGTCTGGTTGCGTCGCTCCCCCGCCTGACTTGGCCCAACGCCGCCCAGAAGCTGGCGTAAACTCGGCGCTCCCCCACGGAAGGCCCCCATGCTAGGCGTCACCGACTACGGCACCTTTGTCGTCACCATCATTGTTTTTCTGCTCATTCCCGGGCCAGGCAATCTGGCGCTGGTGACCTCCACCAGCAAGGGCCGCATTGCAGGTGGCTTGGCCGCCACCATGGGTGTGATCTTGGGTGACCAGATTCTGATGTGGTCGGCAGTGGCAGGCGTTGCCGCGCTTTTGAGCGCGTACCCGGATGCGTTCCATGTGGTGCAGTGGTTGGGCGCTGCCTACCTTGCATGGTTGGGCGCCAAGATGCTGTTGGCCAAACCTGGCGCCGCGCCCGTTTTGGACATCAAACCGCGCCACTACCTGCGCCAAGCGCTGATGATCACGCTGCTTAACCCCAAGGCCATTTTGTTTTACATGGCCTTCTTCCCGCTGTTCGTGGACCCGGCGCGCCAACAAGGCTGGGTTACTTACGCTTTTATGGCCAGCACCATTGCTGCACTTACTTTTTTGTACGGCTTGGCGGCAACGCTGCTGACCCACTTTCTGGCACAGCGCATGCGTGCCAATCCGTGGATGGGGCGCGTTCTGGAAAAAATAGCTGGCCTGTTCTTGGTTGGCTTCGGTATCAGATTGGCCTTGTCCAAGTGAACCGCACCCATCCCAACCCCACTTCGCCGACGGCGCTGCACATGCCAAACCGCTCGGAGATCGCCCCCTCGGGGGGCAGCGCACTACACGCAGTGATAAGCGTGGGGGCATTTCTTTAATGGCCAAGGTTTTCTGCGTTGCCAACCAAAAGGGTGGGGTGGGCAAAACCACCACCACGGTGAACTTGGCTGCGGGTTTGGCCAAAGTGGGCCAGCGGGTGCTGATGATCGACCTCGATCCCCAGGGCAATGCCACCATGGGCTCTGGGGTGGACAAGCGCAAGCTGGAGTACACCGTGTACGACGTGTTGATCGAGTCTGCGTCGATTGCGCAAGCACGTGTGCACAGCGACAAGCTACAGCAAGCGGGCTGCGGTTACCACATCTTGGGCGCCAACCGCGAACTCGCAGGCGCCGAGGTGGAGCTAGTCGAGTTGGACCGGCGCGAAAAGCGACTCAAGCAAGCGGTCGCTGAAGTGGCCGCCGAGTACGACTTTGTGCTGATCGACTGCCCGCCTGCTTTGTCCATGCTGACCCTCAACGGCCTGTGCTGCGCACACGGCGTGATCGTGCCGATGCAGTGCGAATACTTCGCGCTCGAAGGCCTTACCGACTTGGTCAACACCATCAAGCAGGTCAAGGCCAACCTCAATGACGACCTGCAGATCATTGGCTTGCTGCGCATGATGTTCGACCCACGCATTACCCTGCAGCAGCAGGTGAGCGATCAGCTCAAGGCCCACTTCTCCGACAAGGTGTTCGACACCGTGATTCCGCGCAATGTGCGCTTGGCCGAGGCGCCCAGCTATGGTGTGCCGGGGGTGGTGTTTGATCCGCAGTCCAAAGGCGCTCAGGCGTTCATCGCCTTTGCGCAAGAGATGGTCGTGCGTATCCGCACCATGTGAGCATGGCCAGCCCCGTGGTCTTGTTGCTTCCCGGTTGGCAAAACTCCGGGCCCGCGCACTGGCAAAGCCGGTGGGAGCAATGCTATGGCGACTTGCGTGTCGAGCAGCACGATTGGATGCGAGCCCTGCGCGGCGACTGGATCGCCCGGCTCGAAGAGGTGGTGCTGGAGCAAAGTGTCCCCTGCGTTTTGGTGGCCCACAGTTTGGGCTGCATGTTGACGGCGGCCTGGGCGGCGGTTTCGCGGAATACGCACAAGGTGCAAGGCGCGTTGCTGGTGGGACCTGGCGACCCCGAGCGCGAGGCCTTGCGCACTGTGCTGCCTTCATGGTCGCCGGTGGTGTTACGGCCCTTGCCGTTTCCAAGCACGCTGGTGGGCAGCCGCGACGACCCTTATTGCGACATCGCGCGCGCGCAGGCCTTTGCCCGCGCCTGGGGCAGCACTTGGGTGGACTACGGCGCGCGCGGCCACCTCAATGCTGACTCAGGTTTGGGTGACTGGCCCGAGGGTCGGGTTTTTGTAGATTCGCTGCTTGCGGGGTGTTCGACCCCGCCGGCCCAGCCATAAGGAAGTACAGACATGGTCACGAAAAGGCCCAAGGGGCTGGGGATGGGTTTGGAGGCTTTGCTGGGCCCTAAGGTTGTGGAGCGCACTGCGCAAGAGCAGGCCGAACTCGACGCCAGCCAGCCCAGCGCATTGCTGTTGACCGAGCTGGTGCCTGGCCAATACCAACCGCGCACCCACATTGACGAGGGTGCTTTGTACGAGCTGGCCGAGAGCATCAAGGCACAGGGCATCATGCAGCCCATCCTGGTGCGCAAGCGCAGCGACGGGCCCGATGCTGGCAAGTTCGAGATCATCGCGGGCGAGCGACGCTTTCGCGCGGCCAAGCTGGCGGGCTTGGACCGCGTCCCGGTGCTGGTGCGCGATGTGCCCAACGAGGCTGCGGCTGCGATGGCCTTGATCGAGAACATGCAGCGCGAAGACCTCAATCCGCTGGAAGAAGCCCAAGGCCTGCAACGCCTCATCAAAGAGTTTGGACTCACTCACGAAACCGCAGCGCAGGCGGTCGGGCGTTCCCGCAGCGCGGCCAGCAACCTGTTGCGGCTGCTCCAGTTGGCCGAGCCGGTCCAAACCATGTTGATGGCCGGTGACATCGATATGGGCCATGCCCGCGCCCTCTTGGCCCTGGACCGTGCAACTCAGATCACTGCCGCCCATCAAATTGCCAGCAAGAAGCTTTCGGTGCGCGAAGCCGAGCGCCTGGTCAAAAAGCTGGGGGCCGAGTTTTCGCTCACCAGCCCCAAACCCAAGAAAGAAAAGTCGCGCGACCTCAAGCGCTTGGAAGAAGAGCTGTCGGATCTGTTGGCTGCGCAGGTCGATGTGCAGGTCAAAAAGCGCGTCAAACGCAATGGCCGCATGGAAGAAATGGGTGAGATCACTATCCACTTTGGCTCGCTCGACGAACTCAACGGGCTGATCGAGCGCCTCGCACCTGGCGCCAGCCGCTAGGGCCGCTTGTGGCAGGGACTGCGCGCTGGTGGAGGGTGATGCATGTGTGGCCCTTGCCGGCGCTGTGTGCCTGGGCGGCTGCGTGGTGGGTCTTTCGCCAGCTGCTGGACCAAGGCGCATCTGTTACCACGGGATTGGCAGTGGCCACCGCGTTGGGCGTGGCGGCCAGCCTCTTGGGCGGCACCTGGTGGCGCCGGCTTTGGATTGGCGGCGGCTTTCCGCTGTCGGTGGCTTTGTCGATGCCCGCCTTGGGCCTGGCAGCGGTGCCTGCCTGGGCCTGGCTGGTGCCTCTGGGCGTGTTGTTGCTGATTTACCCGATCAACGCTTGGCGCGATGCGCCTTTGTTTCCCACGCCGCGCGACGCGCTGCAGGCGCTGCCACAGCACGCATCCTTGTCGGATGGCGCGCGCATTCTGGACGCGGGCTGCGGCACCGGTGCCGGTTTGCGCGCGCTGCGCGCCGCTTACCCGGCGGCCCGTCTGCAGGGCTTGGAGCGGAGTTGGCCGTTGTGCTTAATCGCTGCGTTGCGTTGCCCCTGGGCCCGTGTGCGCCCAGGTGATATGTGGCGTGCAGATTGGTCCACCTACGACATGGTGTACCTGTTCCAACGGCCCGAAAGCATGCCGCGCGCGGTGCGCAAGGCGGCGGAGCTGCGTCCCGGCGCGTGGCTGGTGAGCCTGGAGTTTGAAGCGCTTGTTTTGCAACCCACCGCCAGCTACACGGCGCCGGGTGGCAAAACCGTCTGGATGTACCGCGCGCCTTTTCATGTACGCGCGGCTTAACGCGTCACAGTAGTTCAGCTGGGGCGGTGGTATTTCAAAGCGGTTTTGGTCTGGCCTTCGTCGATCAGAGCGAAAAAATTTTGCCCGGGTTGAGGATGTTGTCCGGGTCGAGCGCGCGCTTGATGGTGCGCATCATCTCCACCGCGCCATCCCCTGCTTCGCTGCGCAAAAACTCCATCTTGTGCAAGCCCACACCGTGTTCGCCGGTGCAGGTGCCGCCTAGTTTGAGCGCGCGTTCGACCAGCTGGGAGTTGAGTTGCTCGGCCCGCACCCGCTCTTCGGGAATGTCCGGGTCGATCAAGTACCCCATGTGAAAGTTGCCATCGCCCACATGGCCGACCAAAAAGTACGGCAGTTTGGCCGCTTGCGCCTCGGCCACCGAGTCCAAGAGCGCATCGGCCAGGCGCGAGATGGGCACGCAGGTGTCGGTGGTGATGGCGCGGCAACCGGGGCGTGATTGGATGCCGGCAAAGTAAGCGTTGTGCCGCGCGGTCCACAGCTTGGTGCGCGCCTCGGGCGTGTCGGCCCACTCAAAGGCCTGCCCGCCGTGGTCGCTGGCGATATCTTGCACGGTTTGCACCTGCTCTTTGACGCTGTCGGGCGAGCCGTGGAACTCCATCAGCAGCATGGCGCCTTCGCGCAGGCTGAGCTTGGAGTGCGCGTTGACCATGCGGATGGTGTTGTCGTCGAGCAGCTCGCAGCGCGCAATGGGCACGCCCATTTGGATGATGGCAATCGTGGTGTTGACCGCGTCGGCCAGGCTGCTGAAGCTGCAGGTGGCGGCCATCACCGCTTCGGGTAGCGGGTAGAGCTTGAGGGTGATTTCGGTCATCACACCCAGCGTACCTTCCGAGCCCACCATCAGGCGCGTCAGGTCGTAGCCGGCTGACGATTTTTTGGCGCGGGTGCCGGTGCGAATGACTTCGCCGCTGGCGGTGACCACTTCCAGTGCCAGCACGTTCTCGCGCATGGTGCCGTAGCGCACCGCGTTGGTGCCACTGGCGCGGGTGGCTGCCATGCCGCCCAGCGAGGCGTCGGCGCCGGGGTCGATTGGAAAGAACAGCCCCGTGGACTTGACCGCCTCGTTGAGCTGCTTGCGCGTCACGCCGGGCTGCACCGTCACCGTCAAGTCCTCGGCGTTGATGGACAGCACCTGGCTCATGCGGCCCACATCGATGCTGATGCCACCTTGCACCGCCAGCAAATGTCCCTCAAGGGATGAGCCCACGCCAAACGGGATGACAGGCACCCGGTCGCTGGCCGCCAGCCGCACTGCATCGGCCACATCTCGGGTGCTTTGGGCAAACACCACAGCTGCGGGCGGCGGCATGCTAAAGGCCGACTCGTCGCGCCCGTGCTGTTCGCGCACCACCAAGGCGGCTGAAAACTGTTCGCCAAACCGCGCCTGCAAAGCGTCTAGCAAGGCCTGCGGCACCTCGCGTGGCTGGGCTTGGGGGATCAGGTGCTGGGGCAATGCGGGAGCGTTCATGGGGTGCCAATCGGTTCTGGGTGAATAATCCCATTTTGATTCAAGGAGACACGCATGGGCAACCGCCTCACACAAATCGCGACCCGCACCGGTGACGCTGGCACGACCGGGCTGGGCGACAACACGCGGGTGTCCAAAAACAGCCTGCGGGTGCACGCCATGGGCGATGTGGATGAGCTCAACTCCCACATGGGCGTACTGCTGTGCGAGGACATGCCGGCGGGCATCCGTGCGGTGCTGGTAGAAATCCAACACCAGCTGTTCAATCTGGGTGGCGAGCTCTCCATTCCCGGTTACGAACTGCTCAAGGCCGAGGCGGTGCTGCAGCTCGACCAAGCGTTGGCCGACTACAACGCCACCCTGCCTGTTTTGCAGGAGTTCATCTTGCCCGCCGGCAACCGCGCGGCTTCACTGGCCCATGTGTGCCGCACCGTGGCCCGGCGCGCTGAGCGGGCGGTGGTGGCCTTGGGCAACGAAGAGGCGCTCAAAGAAACGCCCCGCCAGTACCTCAACCGCCTCTCCGACCTAATGTTTGTGCTGGCCCGCGCGCTCAACCGCCACCGCACGGATGGCAGCGTGGGCGACGATGTGTACTGGCGCAGCGAGCGCATGCGCCAAGCAGCATCGCCACAGTAGCTGCACCTTGGTGGAGCAGCCATCGTGAAGTAGTCGCGCATCAGGCACGTGTTAGGCGCGTATTAGGCGGTGGTGCCCCGCGCTGCGCGCGGGCTCAGCGCGGCGCCAAGATCGACACCGTCAGGCGCGACACGCAGCACAGTTCACCGGCGTCGTTGCGCAAATCTATCTGCCAGACATGGGTGCTGCGGCCCAGGTGCACCGGGCGCGCCGTGCCCGTGACCCAGCCGCTTTGAACGCCTCTGAGGTGGTTGGCGTTGATGTCCAGCCCCACCGCTTGGTGGCCCGGTGTGCAGCTAAAGCCCGCGCCGCAGGAACCCAGTGTTTCTGCCAGCACGACCGAGACGCCACCGTGCAGCAAACCAAAGGGCTGGCGGGTGCGCGCATCGACGGGGATGCGGCCGACCAGGTAGTCGCTACCCACCTCCAGGAATTCAATACCGACATGGGACACCGCCGTGTTCTCGCTCATGTGCGTGAGGCTGGCTACGCTCACAGGGGTTTGCCAGATGGACATGGCTGCGCTCCTTCAGTTATTTCGATGCAGTACAAACCCCAGTGGTGGCCTTGGCATGGAACTCGCTAGTATCGCCAAGGAAGTTGACCAATTGGTTAGCTTGCGAACCGCGCAATCCGCACCTGGCCATGAGCACCACCGAAGACACTGCATCCTATTCCAAGCCGCCCAAGCGCCCTGCCGTTTCGGTGCGCAACGCCAGTGTGGTCTACACCACTGCCGACAGTCCGGTGCATGCGCTGAGCAATATCGACCTGGACATTGCCGACGGCGAGTTCGTCGCGCTCATCGGCCCCTCGGGCTGTGGCAAAACCACTTTGATGCGGGTGGTGGCCGATTTGGAGAAGACCAGCGCTGGCGAGGTGCTGGTCAACGGTGTCACACCGCATGCCGCCCGCGTGGCCCGCGCCTATGGCTATGTTTTCCAGGCCCCAGCATTGTTCCCGTGGCGCACCGTGTTGGCCAACGTAACGCTGCCACTGCAAATCCAGGGCATGGCGCAGGCCCAGGCCAAGTCGGTCGCGCGCGAGCACCTTGAGCGGGTGGGCCTTCAAGGCTTTGAAGGCAAGTACCCCTGGCAGCTCTCGGGTGGCATGCAGCAGCGTGTGTCGATTGCGCGCGCGCTGTCGTTCGAGCCCAAGATTTTGATGATGGACGAGCCCTTCGGTGCGCTCGATGAAATCACCCGAGACCGGCTCAACGAGCAGCTCCAACAACTGTGGCAACGCGAGCGGCGCACCGTGCTGTTTGTCACCCACTCGATTGCCGAAGCGGTGTACCTGTCGACCAAGATTGTGGTGATGTCGCCCCGGCCCGGACGCATCGTCAAGGTGATTGACTCACCTTTGCCTGACGCGCGCCACCTGGGCTTGCGCGACGCCCCCGAATTCATTGCCTTGGCGCATGAAGTGCGCGAGGCCCTGGCGGATGGTCACCATGGCTGACGCCCTGGCTCCAGCGCTTGCCGCGCCGCGCCCGGCCTGGGGCGGTGCTGCGTGGCGGCGGGTACAGCAAGACGCGCTGCCGGTGCTGACGGTACTGCTGTGCGCCGTGCTTGCTTGGTACGGCGCGGCCTGGGCGCTCAATGCGCCGGGCGCCATTGAGCGGGTGCTCGATGCCCAAGCAGGCTACTCGGCGCAAGACTTGTTTGCGGCAACCATGGCGATGGAGCGCCCCCTGATGCCCGCGCCGCACCAGGTGCTGCAGGACATCCACGAGAGCCTGACCGAATGGCCGCTGGAGTCGCCCCGCAACTTGCTTTTCCATGTGGCGGTGACCGCGCAGTCCACCCTGCTGGGCTTTGCGATGGGTACGGGGTTGGGCTTGCTGTTGTCGGTGCTGGTGGTGCATTCGCGTACGCTGGACCGCGCGCTCATGCCGTGGATCGTCGCCTCGCAGACGGTGCCGGTGCTGGCGATTGCGCCCATCGTCTTGGTCATTCTGGGTAGCTTGGGCTTTTCCGGGGTGGCGCCCAAGGCGGTGATCGCGATGTACCTTTGCTTCTTCCCGGTCACGGTGGCCATGGTGCAAGGTTTGCGCTCGCCCGAGCGCATCGAGATGGAAATGCTGCACACCTACGCCGCCTCGCGCTGGCAGACCCTGTGGTGCTTGCGCTTGCCCGCGGCCTTACCGTTTTTGTTTCCGGCGTTGCGGGTGGGTGTAGCGGCGGGGCTGGTGGGCGCTATGGTGGCCGAGCTTCCTACGGGCGCGCAGGCGGGGCTGGGTGCCAGGCTGCTGACCGGCTCGTACTACGGTCAGACGGTGCAGATCTGGTCGGCCTTGCTGATGTCGGCCTTGCTTGGCTTGCTGCTCACGGCGGCGGTGTCGCTGGCAGAGCGCTTGGTCTTGCGCAACCGGGGTGGCGTATGAGGGCCCGGCCATGAGGGCATTTTCATGGGCAGCGTGATGTTGCGAACGACTGCCTTGCTGGGCACGTGCTTGGTGTGCGCCGCGGCGCTGCTGCAGTTTCCTGCTGCACAGGGCGCAGGCACTGCGACCGGTGGATTTTGGTGGGCCACCTTGGCCGTGGCGGCGTTGGCACTGTGGAGCATTCACCGCACTGCTGCGCTGGAAGGTACGCGCTGGGTGGGCACGCTAACGGCTGGGGTGTTTGGCTTGTGGGTGGTGTACTTTTGGCAACTGCTGGTGACGGCGCTGGAGGTGCCGCGTGTGTTGTTGCCGGCGCCGGTGCTGATTCTGGACTCGATGGTGATGCATGCGCCCAAGCTGTGGGACGACTTTGTGCAGACCGTGGGCAAGGGTGTGCTGGTGGGCTGGGTGCTGGGATGCACCCTAGGTTTTGGGGTAGCGCTGGCCATTGATCGTCTGCCTTTTTTGCAGCGCGGCCTGCTGCCGGTGGCGTCTTTGACCAGCGCGGTTCCGCTGGTGGGTGTGGCGCCGATCGCGGTGATGTGGTTTGGCTTTGAGTGGCCGTCCAAAGCCGCGGTGGTGGTGCTGATGACCTTTTTTCCGATGCTGGTCTCCACCTTGGCCGGCCTCAAAGCCGCCGGCAAGCTCGAGCGCGAATTGATGTACAGCTACGCCGCCAGCTACAGCCGCACGCTATTGGCGCTGCGCTTACCCTCTGCACTGCCATTTGTTTTTGGCGCGCTCAAGATCAACGCCACATTGGCCCTGATTGGCGCCATCGTGGCGGAGTTTTTTGGTTCGCCAACCCAGGGCTTGGGTTTTCGAATTTCGACCGAGGCCGCCAAGATGAATATGCCCTTGGTGTGGGGCGCGATTGTGGTCGCTGCGGTGACAGGCTCGGTGGTGTATGCGTTGCTGGTCCAGTTGGAGCGGCGCGCGGCGTTCTGGCATCCGTCGGTGCGCTCAGCGTGATGTGTGTGGTGTGTTGACTTTTAACCTGAAGGAGCTTTTCATGATTCGTTCTCCCAATTTCGCCAAACGCGTGGTGGCGCTGGCTGTGGCTTTGGCCGGCGTGGGCGTGGCCACCGGTGCGTTGGCACAAGAGAAGGTGACGGTGCAACTCAAATGGGTGCCGCAAGCGCAGTTTGCCGGCTACTACATGGCCGCTGCCAAGGGCTACTACAAAGCCGAAGGCTTGGATGTCACCATCAAACCCGGCGGCCCCGACATCTCGCCGGTGCAGGTGCTGGCGGGCAACCAGGCCGACGTGGTGGTGAACTGGATGCCTGACGCCCTGGCCGCCCGCGAAGCCGGTGTGCCCTTGGTCAACATCGCCCAGGTGTTCAACCAGTCTGGCCTGATGCTGACGTGCAAAAAATCCAGTGGCGTGACCAGCCCCAAAGACCTCAAGGGTAAGACCCTGGGCGTTTGGTACGGTGGCAATGAGTACCCCTTCCTCAACTGGATGGCCAAGCTGGGCAACAAGCCCGGTACCGACATCAAGATCATGAAGCAAGGCTTCAACGTCGATCCTCTGCTGCAAAACCAGGCGGCCTGCATCTCCACCATGATCTACAACGAGTACTGGCAGATCATCGATGCGGGCGTCAAGGAAGCGGACCTGGTGACCTTCTTCTATGAGAAGGAAGGCGTGGCATCGCTGGAAGACGGCCTGTACGTGATGGAGTCCAAGCTGAAAGATCCAGCCTTTGTGGCCCGCATGGGCAAGTTTGTTAAGGCCTCGCTCAAGGGTTGGAGTGATGCAGTGAAAGACCCGGAGGGTGCTGCCAAGGCGGTGGTTGCCGCCGACACTTCGGGCAGCTCCAACCTCAAGGTGCAAAAGCGCCAAATGGAAAACGTGGCCAAGCTGATCACCAATGCTGGCACCAAGAAGCTGGGTTATCTGGAGCCCGCCGCCTACGAGCGCACCGTCAAGGGCCTCTTGAGTGGTGGCAGCGACCCGGTCATCAAGAAGGACCCGGGTAAGGCTGCCTACACCCACGTGGTGTGGGAGGCGGCGCAGAAGTAACTCGTGTGAGGTAAGCCCCGTGCATTTCTTTGCATAGGCGCGTGTGCATAGGCGCTAAAGGGTCTCTTGCCTTGCTGGCAAGAGACCCGAATGCAGGCACCGTGCCGTGTCGCTTGGCGCACATTAACCTTGAGCTTCCCGAAGCATGATCAAAGCGCCAGACGCCTCCAAGGGCCTCATTCGCCAGTCGAACGAGGCCCTGATTCTTTTTGCAGCAGAGAGGGTGTTTGCCCGCGCCGGTCTCAAAGGCGCAACCATGGCCGCCATTGCGCAGGGCAGTGGCTTGCCCAAGGCCAACTTGCACTATTACTTTGGCAGCAAAGAGGACCTGTACCGCGCTGTGCTGGCCCGCATCCTCAACGATTGGCTGCTGCCCACGCATGGCATCACGGTCGATGCCGAGCCACGCGCTGCGCTGGAGCAGTACATCCGCGCCAAGATGGCGCTGTCGGCCCAGCGGCCCGACGGCTCCAAGGTGTTTGCTAACGAGTTGCTGCATGGCGCGCCGGTGGTGCGCACCCTCTTGGCCACCGATTTGCGCGAGCTGGTGGAAGGCAAGGCCGCGGTGGTGCAGGGCTGGATCAATGCAGGCCGCATGGCCCCAGTCGACGCCTTGCACCTGTTCTTCACGATCTGGGCCGCAACCCAAACCTATGCCGACTTTGATGTGCAGGTGTGTGCGGTGTTGGGCCGCAAGTCGCTTAGCACCGCCGACCACGCCCGCGCCACCGAGCATGTGGTGTCGCTGATTCTGCGGGGCTGCGGCCTGTAAGTCACGCCTACGGTTTCAGGCGACAAACACACGCGCTTTGCGCGGCGTGAGTACCAAGACCTCACCCTCTTTGAAGGCTTGTTCGGTGTACTGCTGCACGCCCATCTGCGCTTCGATGATGTCGCCACTGCCAGCGGCAGCGGTGTCCAAGGGCAGCAGCTCCAGGCGCGCGATCGGTCCCACCACAATGGCGCGCACCAGCTTGGCGGGTATGCCGCGCTGGGGCTGGTAGCTGCCGATGTGTTGCTCCTCGCCAGCTTGGTAGCGGCGCACGTCCAGGTCGTGCGGGCGCACATAAGCAAACGCTTTGCTGTCCTGGGTGGCGCTGTGTTCGGGGCTGGCCAGGCGCACACCTTGCTTGCCCGCGCCAATCTGCATTTCGCCTTCGTGTGCGCGGCCATGGAACAGGTTCACATCGCCCAGAAAGCCATACACGAACGGGCTGGCCGGGTGGTCCCACACCTCTTGGGGCGAACCAATTTGCTCGACCTTGCCGCTGTTCATTAGCACCACGCGGTCAGCAACTTCGAGCGCCTCCTCTTGATCATGGGTGACGAAAATGCTGGTCACATGCAAGTCGTCGTGCAGTCGGCGCAGCCAGCGGCGCAACTCTTTGCGCACCTTGGCATCGAGTGCGCCAAACGGTTCGTCGAGCAGCAGCACTTTGGGCTCCACGGCCAGCGCGCGCGCCAAGGCGATGCGTTGGCGCTGACCACCCGAGAGCTGCGCGGGGTAGCGGTCGGCCAGCCAGTCGAGCTGCACGAGGTTGAGCAACTCGTGTACCTTGTCTTGGATGATGGCGTCGGAAGGCCGGGTGGCGCGTGGCTTCATGCGCAGCCCGAAGGCCACGTTGTCAAACACCGTCATATGGCGAAACAGCGCGTAGTGCTGGAACACAAAGCCCACCTTGCGCTCGCGCACATGCACGTCGGTGGTGTCTTCGCCGCTGAAAAGAATGCTGCCCTGGTCGGCAGTCTCTAGCCCGGCGATGATGCGCAGCAGCGTGGTCTTGCCGCAGCCCGAGGGCCCGAGCAGCGCGACCAGTTCGCCCGAGTCGATGTCCAGACTGACGTCGTTGAGGGCCTTGAAGGTACCGAATTCTTTGCTGATATTGCGGATGGCAATGCTCATGGTGTGTCTCTCTGCGTGGGGTTGCGCGTTAGGGGCGCGGCGCGGCGGATGCCGAGCCGGTCGCACCCTCTGGCCTGAAGGCGGCGCCCGCACTGCTGGCCACCAGGCCGCTGGGTCGCTCGGGAGGCAGCGAGGCGTTCATGGACTGCTCACTGCGGGCGCGCCACTCCACCCATTGCTTGACCACCAGCGTGACCAAGGCCAGGAGCGCCAGCAGCGACGCCACGGCAAACGCCGCCACCGACTGGTACTCGTTGTACAAAATCTCGACATGCAAAGGCATGGTGTTGGTTTGGCCGCGGATGTGCCCTGACACCACCGACACCGCGCCAAACTCGCCCATGGCGCGGGCGTTGCACAGAATGACGCCGTACAACAAGCCCCATTTGATGTTGGGCAGCGTCACATGCCAAAAGGTCTGCCAGCCGGTGGCGCCCAGCACCAAGGCGGCTTGCTCCTCTTCGGTGCCCTGCGCTTGCATCAGCGGGATCAGCTCACGGGCGACGAAGGGGAAGGTGACAAACACGGTCGCCAAAATGATGCCTGGCACCGCAAACACGATCTTGATGTCATGCGCCATCAGCCAAGGCCCAAACCAGCCGTGGGCACCAAACACCAGCACATAGATCAGGCCTGCAACCACGGGTGACACAGAAAACGGCAGGTCTACCAAGGTTGTCAAGAACGCCTTGCCGCGGAACTCGTACTTGGCAATGGCCCAGGCGGCGCATACACCAAACACCAGGTTGAGGGGCACCGACACCGCCGCCACCAGGAGCGTCAGGCGGATGGCGCTCCAGGCGTCGGGCTCCTTGAGCGCTTCCAAAAAGGCATCCGAACCTTTGCGCAGCGCCTCGGTGAACACCGCCGCCAGCGGCAACACCAAAAACAGCACGACAAACGTCAGGGCCACGCTGATCAGCGCCCACTTCACCCATGCGGGTTCGGTGGTTCCGGTTTGCGCACGGACGGCGCTTGGTGCGCGGCTCATGTTTGCGCTCCGGTTTGCTTGCGCTGCCAGGACTGCAGTGCGTTGATGACCAGCAGCATGGCAAAGGATGCCAGCAACATCACAGTGGCCACGGCGGTGGCACCCGCGTAGTCGTACTGCTCGAGCTTGCCGATGATGATCAGCGGGGTGATCTCCGACACCATGGGCATGTTGCCGGCAATAAAAATCACCGAGCCGTACTCGCCCACGCCGCGCGCGAAGGCCATTGCAAAGCCGGTCAGTAAGGCTGGTGCGATGCTGGGAAAAATGACGTAGCGAAAGGTCTGCCAGCGGGTGGCACCCAGGCAGGTGGCGGCTTCTTCAAGCTCCTTCTCCGCATCTTCCAGCACCGGCTGCACCGTACGCACTACGAAGGGCAGGCCGATGAAGATGAGCGCAATGACCACGCCATTGGGGTTGAACGCCAATTGAATGCCGTGCGGCTCCAACAAGCTGCCAATCCAACCGTTGCCGGCCAGCAGAGCGGTCAGCGAAATGCCGGCCACCGCAGTGGGCAATGCAAACGGCAGGTCCACCAAGGCGTCAACGATTTTTTTTCCAGGGAATTGGTAGCGCACCAGCACCCAGGCCAATAGCAAGCCAAACACGGCGTTGACCAAGGCTGCCAGGAACGACGCACCAAATGTCAGGCGGTACGATGCCAGGACGCGCGGGCTGCTGACGGCCAACACAAACTGCTCCCAAGTGAGCGTGAAGGTCTTGAACAGTAGCGCTGACAGTGGAATCAGCACGATCAAGCAGAGGTAAAAAATCGTGTAACCCAGGGTCACACGGAACCCCGGGAGCACGCGGCGGGAGGTACCCATTTACTTCACGGTGTAGATCTTGTCGAACTGACCGCCATCGTTGAAGTGCACCTGCTGTGCTTGTGCCAGTGAGCCGAAGTACTCCTCTGCCGTGAACAGTGCCAGGGGCTTGAAGGTGCTGGCGTACTTCCTGAGCACCGCAGGGCTGCGCGGACGGATGGCGTGTTGCGCGGCAATCTCTTGCGCCTCTTCGGTGTAGAGGAAATTCAGGTAAGCCTTTGCCAGTTCCGCCGTACCCTTCTTCGCTACGGTGCGTTCCACCACCGCCACCGGGTTTTCCGCCACGATGGAGCTGCTGGGGTGGATGGCGTCCACTTTGCCGGCGCCAAATTCTCGGTCTACCGACACCACCTCCGACTCGAAGGTGATCAGTACATCGCCGATGTTGCGCTGTAGGAAGATGGTGGTGGCATCGCGTCCGCCCTTGGCCAGAACCGGCACATTTTTGTAAAGCTTGCTCACGAACTCTGCAGCTTGGGCGTCGGTGCCGCCCTTTTTACGCACCGAACCCCAAGCGGCGAGGTAGGCCATGCGGCCATTGCCACCCGTTTTGGGGTTGACCACAATGACTTGGATGCCGGGCTTGATCAGGTCGTCCCAGTCTTTGATGCCCTTGGGGTTGCCATTGCGCACCAAGAACAGCATGGTCGAGCTGGTGGGCGCGGCGTTATTCGGGAAGCGCCTGTTCCAGTCTTTGGCGACCACGCCGGTGCTGGCCAGAAAGTCAACATCGGCGGTGGTGTTCATGGTCACCACGTCAGCGTCTAGCCCGTCGTTGACCGCGCGTGCCTGGGCGCTGGAGCCGGCGTGCGACTGGTCGATCTTGATATCTTTACCGGTGCTCTTTTTGTAGCTGGCGATGAAGGCGGCGTTGATGTCCTTATAGAACTCGCGCGATACGTCGTAGGACACGTTGAGCAAGGTGTTCTGCGCACTGGCAACTGTGCTCCAGGCGAGCGTGGTGGCTGCAAGCACTGCGGCTGCGAACGTGCGGGCGATGGTCAGCTTGGCGCTGCGGGTGGAATACATCATGGACCTCAAAACGTAGGGCACAGCGCCTAGGGGCGCCCGGTGCATTGGCAAAGGCGGCGATTGTGTGGGGCGGGCGCGCCGATGCCAACGAATTGTTGGTTGTTTGCATATGCCAACGCGCGCTATCGCCACGCAAGTGGGTCATGCAAGGGCGCGGCAACGGAGGTCCACGCGCACGGTGGTGCGCGTTGGTGTTTACGCTGGAGGCTCAACCAAACAGGCGTCCCCGCGCCGCATCGGTGATGGCTACCACGCAAGGGTGTGTGATCCGCCGCTCCACCGTGACCGCAAAAAACTCCTCCAGCAGCTCGTCGGTGTGGCCGATCAGCTCCACACCGAATTGCGCCACGGTTTCTGCTGCCAGCACATGCGGCGCCATGAACACGCCTCGTCCTTCACGACCGAAGGCTGTCATTAAAGCGCCATCGTCGAACTCGCCCAAGATCCGCGGGTGGATTTGGTGGCGAGTGAGCCAACCTTCGAGTTGCTGACGGACGGACGCGTGCGCGCCCTGGATCAGCATGGGTTGGTCATTCAAGCATTGTGGGAATGGTCCCAACAGGGTGCTGCGCAGCTCCGGCGTGCAAAAAAAGCCCATGGCCGTGTGGCCCAGCGCATGGTTAAACGCCTTGACGCTAAGGCGCCGCGACATCGGCTCGTCGGCGATCACCAAATCGAGCTTGTTGAGGGCGAGTTGCGCCAGCAAATCGGGGAACTTGCCCTCGCTGCAGATCATGCGCACGGGCATGCTCAGCGACAACGCGGGCTCCAGCAGCCGGTATGCAATCGACTTGGACACCGAGTCGGCTACACCCACCGAAAACTCTAGCACCTTGCTGCCGCCACGGGCGGCGCGCACGGCGGACTCGAGCTCGCTGCCCAGCGCAAAGATCTGGTCTGCGTAGGCCAGCGCAATGCGCCCGTCTTCGGTCAACTCCAAGTTGCGCCCTCGCTTTTTGAAGAGCTTGCGGCCCAACCACTCCTCCAACAAATGGATCTGTCCCGACAGCGTCTGGGGCGTGGTATGCAGTTGTTCTCCGGCGCGCATCACGCCGCCGGCTTTGGCGGTGACCCAAAAATAATGCAGGTGCTTGAAATTCATCGGTATTTTCGAAGTAAAAATTTCTTAAATACGAATTTTCACGAAGCATCATTATCCCTACATTGTCTCCACCCGGCGCCATTGCGCCGATAAGGAGACCTCCTATGCGACTCAGTACCCGTGGACGTTTTGCAATCACTGCCATGATTGACTTGGCATTGCGCGACAAGGCCTACCCAGTGCCTCTGTCGGACCTGGCCTTGCGCCATGGCATTTCGTTGTCCTACCTGGAGCAGGTGTTTAGCAAGCTGCGCCAACAAGGCCTGGTGGAGAGCACCCGTGGCCCCGGCGGAGGTTACACCCTGGGTTTTCGCGGCGACCAAATCACCGTGGCGGACATCATCGGTGCCATCGAAGACCCGCGCGACGCGGCCGATGAGCGCGAACGCGAGGGCGTACTCAACACCCAGGCTTTGTGGGACTCCTTGCACAGCGCCTTGTTCGAGCACATGAAAACTATCACCCTGAAAAGCTTGGCTGACGACCAACGTGCCCGGGGCTTCAAGGTGCAAGAGCGCAAAGCCAGCAAGAAGGGTGTCCTGCAAAAGCTCAAACTCGATCCGCCGCGCCCCACTGCGCCCAATTCGGTGTTCGCGCTGGGGCAGGTGTGGCGGCACACCTGAAGATTGGGCTGGCTTGCTGGGGCCCGTGCGCACCCAGCGGCGCTCCAAAACTCTAGAGCACCTCGACGCCGCGCGCCAATGCCTGCGCGCGCATCTCTAGGCAGCTTGCGTAGTCAGTGAGTTCGAGCGGCACAAAACCGCACACCAGCAAAGGCGTCCGGACGCGAGCAAAGCGCGCATCTTTGGCTACATCGGCCAAGCCCGCGCGCAGGGCAGCCAGCGCCGCAGGTGGCGTGCCCAAGCCCGTCACCAGCGGCAACCCAGGATAGGGCGCGGTGCGCCCAAATACCCGAATCTGTGGTGCCAGCGCCGGATTGCTCTGTTGCCACAAGGCCAGCGTGACGCAGTCGATGGCGGCCAGGTCTGCGCGGCCAGAGCGCACACTTTCAATCGCGTTTGCGTGGGAGCCGACCTCCAGTGAGGCGCCAAAAAACGGGCGCGCGTCGCTGCTGGTGGCCACCAATGCGCGCAATGCGTTGTAGCCCGATTGCGAGTCGGTTGCGTTGAATGCCAAGGTGCAGCCTTGGAAGTCGACCAGCGTGCTGCGGGCGTCGTCTTGCCGGCAAATGAGCTGGCTGGTGCACAGCACCCCTTGGGCGCCGGCAACCTCGTAGGCAAAGGCGCCCACGACTTGTACTTTGTCAAACAGCGCCGTAGTGAGTGGATAGCCGCAAGTTTGGCTGATCAGAAAATCGCCACCGGCCCAGTGGGCGTGGTAGTCGCTGGGCCAACTCAGCTGCGCAGGGATGGGTGCGGCAAGCGATGGCCAAGGCCCATCGCGCAGGCGCTGGGCAAGCGCCGACCAGAAAGCGTCCACCGTCCCCGCAGGGGGGAAATACATGGGCAGCGCGGCGACCATGCGCTTACAGCTTGGCCGCCGATGTGCCGGGGTTGGGGGTGCGCTGGGGTGCCTCTTGTGAACTGCTCAAAATCGGGCTGTCCACCATCCGCCAAGCGAACTTGCGAATCAGCCAGCCATAGCCCGGCACCACAAAGCCCGCGTTGCGGGCGTGGTAGCCCGCGCGGTCTGCGGCATAGGCAGCAGGGATGCGGTACCAAGCCAGTTCGGGGTGGGCATGGTGCACCACGTGGTAGTTGTTATTCAAGAACAGCAAGCGCCAGAACCACCCAGCTTCGTTGATCACCGTGCGGTGCGCTGGCAATGCGCCAGGACGGTGCTCGTACAAAGAGCGCAACATCACGAGGCCCAGCGCGGGGTAGGCCATGCCGAAGCAATACGTCCAGGCCGAGACGCTGGTAAAGCTCTCAAGGCACCACAACAACAGCGCCACTAAAGGCAAGTGGACCGCCCACACCTTGAGCTCTTGCCATTGGCCCGTGGCCAGTTGGCGCGCCGCTTTGCTGGCGAGGCTGACGATAACGATGGCCGGGCCAATGAGCAACCGGCCCAAGAAGGTGCGCTGTGTACGGTAGAGCCACAGGGCGACCGCGCCCATGTTTGCAGCCTGCTCGGATGTGATGTAGTTGCTCTCGGTGTCCACGCCAGGCACGGTCAGGTGCGCGTCTTCGTGGTGCTTGAGGTGGTCGATCTTGTAAGTGTCAAACGGGTACCAAATCGCCAGCGGCGGCAAACCGATGAGCCGATTGATGGTCGGGTTGCGGGTGGGGTGGCCATGGGTGAGTTCGTGCTGAAAACTCAAGTACCACGCGAGCACCACCACCATCAGGGGTGTGCTGACCCAGACGGGCAGTTCCGCATACCAATGCAGCAAAGCGCCCCAGACAAACCAAATCGAAAACCAGAGCACCCACGTAGGCCATTCAATGCCGTCGGGCGCAGCACTCGTCTGGGGGTCACGGTCGGTAAGGGCGGGCGATGTCATGGCGGAGCTGGGCGAAACAGTGGCTGTGGTATCGGTGGCGGTTGAGAGGGCGGCGGTTGCAAATTTCTGTGGACGTGCATTGAAAATCTAGCGGAGGTGGGTGGTTTGGTTTTGGTGTGCGGTGTCGCCATCTGTAGGGTCTCAGAAAAGATGCACACCAGTGGCGATACAGATCAACGATCTTTGCAAGTATTTTGATAAAGACTATTTGCTGATTCTCAGATAGGTTGCCAACATCCTACAGGACTCTATCGCATCGATTTGGAGAACCAACTCTCCGTGTTGCTGAAGTTCACTCAATGGTCTTTGTGTTCCATCAAATTTACGATGGAAAGTAACGCAAGTGGTTGCGCTCGTAAACGACGCCACAGCAGTGCACAGCCAAACAATCAAGATGTGTACTGAACCGCCCCGGGCTGGTTCATACGCCCTACTTCGGGATTACAAGCCACCTTGCGAGTTCACGCTTTGAAACGTTGGCAGCATCCTCCTGAACGTATCGAACTTCCAGGTCAACACCACGCATTCCTTTGATGGTCTTGGGCTTAGCCCTGTTGCCGCCGACCGAAAATTGACAGTCTGAAAGGGCAAGTGCCGATTGAAAATTGACAGGGGTGTTCCACTGCTCTGCTGAAACTTTCAGCGGGGATGTAAGAGGTGATCACCATGGACATGATTG
>NZ_JBIIGC010000034.1:0-12289 GCF_044236835.1 Rhodoferax sp. | reverse complement strand
ACGGTGTGCGCGAGTTCGGTATGGCCGCCATCATGAACGGCGTGGCGCTGCACGGCGGTTTCATCCCCTACGGCGGCACCTTCCTCACCTTCAGTGACTACAGCCGCAACGCCATCCGCATGGCCGCGCTGATGAAGCTGCGCGTGGTGCATGTGTTCACCCACGACTCGATCGGCCTGGGCGAAGACGGCCCCACCCACCAGTCGATTGAGCACGCTGCGTCCTTGCGCTTGATCCCCAACCTGGATGTGTGGCGCCCCGGCGATACCGCAGAAACCGCCGTGGCCTGGACGGTGGCGCTGCAAAACAAAGACAAGCCCACCGCCTTGCTGCTCTCGCGCCAAAACATCAGCTACGCGCCCAAGGGCGACTCGGCCGCTGCGCCCGACGCCAGTGGCTTGGACGCCATCAGCAAGGGCGCATATGTGCTGGCCGAGCCGAGCGAAGTGGGCCTGAAGAAAAAGGCCCAGGCGGTCATCATCGCCACCGGCAGCGAAGTGCAGCTGGCGCTCAAGGCGCAAGAGCTGTTGGCGCAGCGCAAGATTGCAGTGCGCGTGGTCTCCATGCCCAGCACCACCACCTTTGATGCGCAAAGCGCGGCCTACAAGGCGCAGGTTTTGCCTGCCGGACTGCCGCGCGTGGCGGTGGAAATGGGGTCGACTGGCGGCTGGTGGAAGTACGGCGTGGCGGCGGTGGTGGGCATCGACACCTACGGCGAGTCGGCCCCGGCCCCGGTGCTGTTCAAGCACTTTGGCTTCACGCCAGAAAACGTGGCAGACACGGTGCAGTCGGCGCTGGTGCGCAAAGCCTGAGGCGGCGGCACGCAAAGCAACACGGCGTTACACGCGACCGCGCTATACAGATTTTTATTCTTGGAGAGAAACCCATGACCATCAAAATTGGCATCAACGGATTTGGCCGCATCGGCCGCAACGTGCTGCGCTCGGCGCTGCAAAACTTTCAGGACATCGAGGTGGTGGGCATCAACGACCTGCTGGAGCCCGACTACCTGGCCTACATGCTGCAGTACGACTCGGTGCATGGCCGCTTCAAGGGCGATGTGTCGGTGCAAGGAAACACGCTGGTCATCAACGGCAAAAAAATCCGCCTCACCCAAGAGCGCGACCCTGCCAACCTGAAGTGGGCGGACGTAGGCGCCGAGGTGGTGATCGAGTCCACCGGCCTGTTCCTCGACAAGGTCACTGCGCAAAAGCACCTAGATGCCGGTGCCAAGAAGGTCATTTTGTCTGCACCGTCCAAGGACGACACACCGATGTTTGTGTTCGGCGTGAACCACGCAACGTACAAGGGCGAGGCCATCATCTCCAATGCTTCCTGCACCACTAACTGCCTGGCGCCTTTGGCCAAAGTGGTGCACGACAAGTTCGGCATCAAGCGCGGCCTGATGACCACGGTGCATGCCGCCACCGCCACCCAAAAAACCGTGGACGGCCCCAGCAACAAAGACTGGCGCGGCGGACGTGGGATTTTGGAAAACATCATCCCCTCCAGCACCGGCGCGGCCAAGGCGGTGGGTGTGGTGATTCCTGAACTCAACAAAAAGCTCACCGGCATGTCGTTTCGCGTGCCCACCAGCGATGTGTCGGTGGTCGACCTGACAGTCGAGCTCAACACCAGCGCCACCATGGACGAGATTTGCGCCGAGATCAAGGCGCAATCCGAAGGCGCGCTCAAAGGCGTGCTGGGCTTCACCACCGACAAGGTGGTGGCCACCGACTTCCGTGGCGACACCCGCACCTCCATCTTTGATGCCGACGCCAGCATTGCGCTGGACGGCACCTTTGTGAAGCTGGTGAGCTGGTACGACAACGAGTGGGGCTACTCCAACAAGTGCCTGGAGATGGTGCGCGTGGTGGCCGGCTGATCCACACCAGAACCTAGTGCAGCCGCTGCGGTTGCCACCCGGACGCGCCCTTGGGCGCGTCTTTTTTTCCACACAAGCAAGGTCACCATGAACCCCGGCGTTCTTTATTCCGCATTGGCCTACATGTGTTGGGGGCTGGTGCCGCTGTATTTCATGCAGCTCAGTTCCGTCGGCGCGTTAGAGGTGGTGCTGCACCGCACCGTGTGGGCGCTGGTGTTCTTGCTGGGGGTGCTGGCGGTGCTCAGGCGCTGGACTTGGTTGGCGACGGTGTTTCGACAACCCCGCTTGCTGGCGGCCTTTGCGCTCTCGGCGCTGCTGCTGTCTACCAACTGGTTGGTGTACGTGTGGTCGGTGCAGAACCACCATGTGCTCGATGCCAGCTTGGGCTACTTCATCTTGCCCCTGGTCAACGTAGCCTTGGGCTTTTTCATTCTGCGTGAGCGACCGCGCCGGGGCCAATGGTTGGCCGTGGCGGTGGCCGCCACGGGCGTGCTGTGGCTGGCGGTGCAAGCCGGGCACCCGCCGTGGATTGCGTTGGCCTTGGCCTCAAGCTTTGGCTTTTATGGTCTGCTGCGCAAAGTGGCCAGCCTGGGCGCGCTAGAGGGCCTGACGTTGGAGACCTTGCTGCTGGCACCGGTGGCCGCAGTGGTATTGGGATTTTTCGCCTGGCAGGGCACCGGTACGGTGGCGGCTGGCGACACCAGCACCTGGATTTGGCTGGCATTGGGCGGGCCGATCACGGCGGTGCCGCTTTTGCTGTTCGCCGCAGGCGCGCGCCGCATTTCGCTCACCACCATGGGCATCTTGCAATACATCTCGCCCAGCCTGCAGTTCGCCATTGGCGTGTGGCTGTTCCACGAGCCATTTGAGAAGGCGCGGCTGGTGGGCTTTGTTCTCATCTGGTCGGCACTGGTGGTGTACAGCTTGGAGAGTTGGTGGTTCAGCCGCCAGAGGGATCGGTAAGAACTCTTTTAAAGCTGGATGCGCAGCGCACGCACCAGCCGAGCTAAAGCATGCAGCCGCTGCTGCATAAAAAACCTTGCACCACAGCAAACCCTTCCGTGCCGAATGTTGCGGGTTTGCACACACCCAACACCGCTGGGCATCTGAATGTCTCATTGGCTCGCTGTCGCCGTCCGGCGATGCCAAACTCAATTTCTGGCCCTGCTACCCGGACCCCTTAGCAAGTATTTCAATGGAGACGACCAGCATTAGATTTTGATGGTGCTCTGAAGATTGGTAGAGCGACCATGCCCCGAAATAACTCATCTCGTGTCGATTTGCGCCCGCAGGCAGCATCACAAAAACATCGCCGAGATTGTCGAAATGAATTCCTGATCGGCATGCGCAGTAAACCCCTTTGTGGTTCTTTCACGCCAGGGCCATTTTTTATCGACATTCAGACCCATACTCCCACAATGGCGACGAAACAAGATGTTCCAATATGTTTTGCTTCTGCGAACTTGTCAAGCCAGCAGGCCGCAATAACACTGGCTACTTAAACAATATCTGCCCTACTTTGTTGTACTGGATGCCATAACTGCCAAAGTCCAGCGTCATGCCAGGCGTTGCTTCAGGTAGGTTGTATCGGTACGTGATGCCTGTTCGTCGGTAAAGGTGTAGATTCACAGTGGAGCTACTGAATGAGGTTGGCGAGGTTAAAAGCCAATTGGTACCAATCGGGCAAGATGACTTGCTAAATGTGACCCATAGCGTTGAGTTTGTGGGGTCATTGGTGCGTTCAGTGTTCCAGGTTGACGCAGATACTTCTATGGGCACTGAATTATTGCAGTTGATGGTGACAATAGGCGTATCCACGGGTTTGACAAACTGAAGAATAACTGAGCTACTCACGGAATCTTTACTAGCAGTAATCAAGACCAACCCTTCTTTTAATGCGTTGATTGTTCCAGCAGTCTCTACACTGGCTGTGGCTGGATCGCTACTAGTAAAGACTACTTCGTCATTACCGCGCACAACACGTCCGCCTTGATATTGTTTTTCGGCAATTAACTTGATCGTATCGCCGACGTTAAACACATACTGAGTGAGGACCTGCGGAAGCAAACCAAAACCTGGCTTAACAATATCGCCAGAGAATGAAATACTACTAAGATTTCTTTCTAGAACGTCAATTGACAACGTTCCTACGACATTTGAGTTACTTGTATAGGGCCGACCTGTGATGGCTGCCCTTCCCGGCTTTAATGCCTCGAAATATGGGGTTGATGCACTAACTACATCTCCGGGCGTCGATGAGTAATTCAATATTTCGACTTTGGTTGAACCGTCCGAATAAGTACCTGTTGCTGTGACAGAAAAATAATCTCCTACATATATTGTTGACTGTGATGCTGAGAGGGAAAGGGAAACCAAGTTAACAGGAGTAGCAGTTGGCGCGGCATTCGAGGATGGATTAGTACTTGTTGAGGCGCCACCGCCACCGCCACCGCCACCGCCTCCGCATCCATAAAGAGCGATTGAAACTATAGGCACTATCAGAAATCTCATTTCTTCCCCCTGCTTGAAAACAAACTTTAACTCATTGAATAAGGCGCAGCCGATAACACCGTTTTGGCGAGAAATTACGACAGCGGCGTCCTTCTTACGTCGCGCGCCACTGATGCGTTAGCGCTCATGGACTTGACCGCTATCACTCGCTCGGCATGCATTCAGGCTGTGCTGTGCAAACCTTACTTGGTGTCACCCCCCGATCCTGTTGCCGCCGCCTTCAGTGTGGTTTGTAGCGATGGACTGATCATCTGCGCCACCGACTCACTGATGCCGGTCAACGACGGGTTGGCCAGCCCGGCGTCTTTCATGATGGCGTCCACAATCGGTTTGGCCACCTGATACTGCAGTGCGGAGTTCATCACCTGTTCGGGCAGTGTGCCTTGGCCTGATGTTCGGCCGCTGTTGGGCTCGCCAGAGTTGGCGCCACCCATGGGCATCCCATTGACTTGGAATAGGCGGATGGAATCAATTTTCTCCATCGGCCGCGAAGCTTCTTGAATGATGGACGGCAGCGCCTGAATCAACTGCATGCGCACGGCCAGGTCAATTTGCGCGGCGCCCAATCTGTTTTTGGCTTCGTTGATGGCGGCAATACCCTCGGCCTCTGCAAGCGAGGCCTCGCGTCGTGCGTCTGCCTCGACCTTCAAGGCCAACGCCCGGTTTTCAGCCGCTTCTCGCTCCGCTTCGGCAGACACTTTCACCGAAATGGCCAGTTGTTCAGCTTCTCGAGCAGCATCGATCAGCTGAATCGACTTGCCACGCTCCGCGATAGCAACTTCGCGGGCCGTGTTCACAGCCTCTTCTGACTTGACCGCTTCGGCGCGGGCGGTATTGGCTGCGGCGTCGGCTTGCGATTGTTCCTGTGACTTTTTGGCGATCGCAATGGCGGCGTCTTGGTTGGCAAGCTCCACCGACTGCCGTTGCTCGGCTTGCTTGACCTTGGTTTCGCGGTCTGCTTCGATGGTCTTCTTTTGGATGGTCAGGTTTTTGTCAATTTCTGCGCTGTTGACTGTGCGGTCTGCTTCGATGCGACGCTCCTTCACCAGACGTTCGGCATTGATGCGGACTTCTTCAGCTTCGCGCTGGCGTTCAGCTTCGATCTTGGCAATTTCTGCAACTTGGTCGGCCTTGGCGTTGGCGATTTCTTGCTGTTGTGTCAGCGTGGCGAATTCCTGTTGCTTGGTGATGTCGAGTTTCAGACGCTCGGCCTCCAGGTTTTTGGTGCGCACCTGCACTTCGGTGTCTTGTTCGACGTCATTGCGTTGCTTTCGCCGGGCCTCGGTTTCTTGGGTTAGGCGTGTCAAGCCCTCGGCATCGAAGGCGTTGTTTGGATTGAAGAACTGTTTGGAGGTTTGGTCCATGCTGGTGAGCGACACCGACTCGAGTTCAAGTCCGTTTTTCTCCAGATCTTCAGCCACGGCGTTTTGCACAGCCATCACAAATTCACGCCGTTTGTCTTGCAACTCTTTCATGGTCATCGTTGCTGCAGTGGCACGAAGCGCATCGACAAATTTGTCTTCTACCAGCGTCTTCAGTTCATTGGGTTCCATGGTTTTGCGGCCCAGCGTTTGGGCCGCTGTACTCACAGACTCTGCAAGTTGTTTAACGCGTACAAAGAAGGCAGCGGCTACGTCTACACGCATGCGGTCCAATGCAATCAGGCTTTGCTCTTCGCGGCGCGAGACTTCGAGCTTGAGCGTGTTCATGTTCACGGGAATGATTTCGTGAAAGACGGGCAGAACAATCGCGCCGCCATCCATGATGACCTTTTGGCCCCCCAGGCCCGTGCGAACAAATGCGGTTTCTTTGGTGGCTCGGTGGTAAAGCCGGGCAAAGATAACGCCGATAAAAATGAGCCCGAAAAGCCCAATGGCGGCGGGCAAGCCGATGTTGATTAACAGGTCGATCATAGTTTTCCCTTGATTGGATGAATGTGGTTCAAATCAGCTCTGGATGGGGGTTGCGTATGCCCATGTAGTGCGCGCCGTTTTTCTTGACAAGCAAAACGGCTGCACCTTCTTCAAACGTGTCTTCGGCTAGGTCGGGTTCGACCAATACGTAATGGGTGCGGCCGTGCAAATCGCGCAACTTCATTTGTGCCGCAGAACCTCGGCGTGCAACGCCTTGAACAACTACACCTGCTCGGCCAATTAGGCTCATTTCACTGACAGCTGTAGTTTCGTCGCCGGGCATGACGCGGGCTAGTAAGCCGCCAACGCCGCTAACGCTGGCCATGCCAGCCAGGGTGGCCGGTACGGCGGCAAGCCATGCCGGCAACAGACTACCCAAAAGCGTGTTGCTGAATGCTTGTATGGCGTAGCCACTCATTGAAAAGCCGGCCAAGAAAATGCCCAGCAAAATCAAGAACGGCACTTTGCCCAGGTGCAGCCAGCCCAGAGGGCCTTCGACGCTGTCGGGCATGTCCGGCATCAGGCCATCAAGCCAGCCGGAAGGGCTGGAGCCAAACAACAAACCCGAGCCTTCGATGATGAAAAGCGCCAGCATCAATAGCAGCGCCGAGCCAAAGGGCCAGGTTTCTTGAGCGAACCAAATCATGGTTGTCCTTATTTGGTCTTCAGCGCGGCCAGCCGCTCATTGATCTTGTTTTCGCGGACCAAATCACTTAGCTCTTTGAGTTTGGCGGTTTGTTCCAGTGAAGTACCTCGGCCCGCTGCATCCAGGCCGGTTTGGCGTTGATAGGTGCGGTCAAATGCCGACTGAGCCGCGTTGAGTTTGGCCTCCAGTGGTTTGCCTCCGCTGCCTGCAACTCCACCCGGGCCGGCTGCGACTTCGCGCGATTTCTCGAAGTCACTGATGGCCTGTTGCATTTCACGCTTTTTGCCCATCAGAGCGTCGACAAAACCGCCCAGCTCTTTCTCCTCGGAAACCAGATCTGCCAAGCTGGATTCGAGCACCGGCAATTGGGCTTCGATGTCTATTTGGCGCGCAATTGCTGGTTTGGCCAAATCCTCGCGACCGGTCTGTAAGGCCTGTTCAATAGCGGCACCGAGTTGCTCGTGCTCTTTGTTGAGGTGAAGGTGCTGTTGCTGCGCCAGGTGCCGGTTGGCCACTGTGCGGCCCAGTTGGGAGCGCACTTCGTCGGCAATGCTTTCCACTTCGCGCACCGATTGCTCGAGCATGGCCACAGGGGCTGCATCTTCAATTTTGTCTAGCAGGGCGTGTGCACCGCCCGCAATCACTCTAGAAACCCGTTGCCGCAATGTGTCGCTCATGTCAATGACCCTCCTTGGTGTGAATAGCTTGCTGTTGAATGATCGTAGCCAATTCCAGAGTGGGCCCAATATGCCGTGTCACCACATTGGGGTCGTAAGCTCTGGCTTGGCGGGTAATGGCTTGGCGCATCAGGCTTTCGACCAGTTGCATGCTGCGTAGTACCAGAAGATCCTCGAGTCGCCGCGCTTCGGCCAGGTCTTTGGTTTGGGCACTTGCAATCGCGGCCATGAGCGAAGGCGCATGCTCAAGCAGGATGGCCATCACCTCAGAGTGGCCATGCTCGGAATCCAGTTTGGACAGTTGCTTGCGCAGGTTTTTGCTTAGTGAACGCTGCAAATCAAGCGCACCATCGTAGTCAGCATCGCCTTCTTGCTGCCGCTTGAGCATGGCCAAGCCAACGCGGAGCTTGTCGCTCATGGTGGTGGCACCCTCAAAGCTTGAGGTGCTTAACCATTGGTACAAATCCTCCGGGATGCGCCCGGACAGAGGCATCATGGTGTTGGTTTTGGTTAGCGGAGTCATTTGAATTCAAATGTAGTCGTTTGTGAACTTTTGTCAACAGGCGTGCGATGGGCTTTACGAAATCTCGCTCCATTGATGCAGTAGAGTGAAGCTGGGAGAAGCTGGGAGAACAATCCACGATGTGCAGCCACTACCAAGCCGTCAAGGAGCGAGAGAAGTACCTGCGCCACTTCGGGGTGCTGCCGCCGTCCGAGGACGCCAAGCTCGACCTCTGGCCCGGCTACCTGGGAGCCTTCATCCGCAAGCACCCGCATGCTGGTGTGGGTGACGAGGCGGTACCGGCGTTAGAAGCCGTTACCGGCCTCTTCGGCCTGGTGCCCCACTGGGCCACCGACACCAAGATCACCCGCCACACCTACAACTGCCGCAGCGAGACAGCGGCTGAGAAACCCAGCTTTAGAGACGCCTTCAAACGCAACCAGCGCTGCATCATCCCGGCGGACGCGATCTTTGAACCCGACTGGCGCAGCGGCAAGGCGGTGGCCACCCGCATCGAGGCGGCAGACGGATCTCCTTTTGGGATTGCCGGGCTGTGGGCTAGCTGGAAGGACCCTAAAAACGGCTGGGTGCACAGCTACACCATGCTCACCCTCAACGCAGACCAGCACCCGCTGATGAACCACTTTCACAAACCTACCGATGAAAAGCGCATGGTGGCGATCTTGCCGGCGCAGAGTTACCGGGATTGGCTGGACGCCACGGCGCCCGTACTGGAGTTCATGCTGCCGTACCCGGCGGACGCCATGCTTTGTGAACGACTGAGGCAATCTGGCTTTAGCTGAGGCCCTGCGCCCACCACAGCACCGGCGCAAGGTGCAGAGTCTCACCGAGTTCTGCCTGGTCTTGGTGGCTCCAGTACCACTTTCGAAGCAAGTGGTAAGGCGATTCTGACCGGCCGTAAAACCCTTCAGTTGAATGTTATCGAGACACTTCCGCTGTTGCCCCGATAGGTTGCGACTCCGCCCAACCCCGAACCTGTAGAAGCTGGCTGGCAGCCTGAAGCCGTTGTTGATCCTGTCCAAATGAATGCGCTCCCACCGCCTCCACCACCTCCAAACACCGGATTTCCTAACGCGTCTCCGCCGCCGCCGCCGCCATAGCCACCCCCACCGCCGCCACCATAATTGGCTGCACCGCCGCCGCCATAGCCGCCACTAGTCATCAGGGAATTGGCCCCTGCGGCTCCGCCAAAACCTCCACCGCCTCCGCTACCCAAAACACCGTTATTGGTTCCACCAGCGCCGCCTCCAAAGGCATTGCTCCCGCCGCCGCCGCCGCCAGCGCCGCCAACACCTATGGCGCCAGTTGTGCCATTACTACTGCCACCCGTTCCTCCCCCGAAAACAAGGGTAGACCCCGCTAAATAGCCTCCGCTTCCACCCGAGCCACTCGATGATCCGCCCGTGCCGCCAATTGTTGTATAGCCACTGGAGCTTCCTCCATCGCCACCGCAGCCAGTTCCACCCGCTGCAGTCAGGTCAGTGCCAGCGCCACCACCACCACCACCACCGGCAATCAAAAGTGCCTGATTGTTGGCACCCACCACAACTGTGGCTCCCCCGCCCCCACCGGCACTGCTGTTACCACCGCCCGTGACTAACGAACCTGAAGCGAACCCATATCCACCAACGTATACCGAGAGAGCAGCAGGGCTACCCAATGTGGAAAGGGGCCAACTGGCGCTTACAACACCACCTGCGCCACCAGTCGTGTAGGTCCCCCCGCCCCCACCCCCGCCGGTGGCGACTATTGAAACACTGGTAGCGTTGGTTGGAACCAATACAGATTGCACCGCGCTACACAGCGAGTAGACCGTTTGCGTTCCAAGCGAGGCTGTGCCAGCAGATGTTGAACACGTGGCGTACACAATATTGCCGCTCGCAATACTGGTACCACCTCCAGCAACACCTCCACCGCCACCGCCACCTCCACATGCCGCTAAACCCACGACGAGAAACAGAGTTACTAAACACTGAACAAGTTTGTACATAAATATTGAGACGGTGTTGGGAAGAGTTGCGTTTAAGACGATCAAGCGAAAAGTTTAGCACCTGCGATTGCATGCAACTAAATTCTCAGCAAAGTCGAACCTGACGTACCTAGGCTGACTAACGATCAAATTGTTTTCAAGCAAACAGCCATTTGAAATCTTCAAGCAGAGTAGCAACGGGCGCTCACGTTCAGCTTTTTAAAGTATTGCAATGATGCCTGTGCTTGACGCTTGACGGGCCCTCATGCGCTGGATTTCCAGTACCCGAACTGTCGTGACCAGAAGCTTCCGCCGCAAAAATAACGTCAGACTGATAGCGATCAATCTTCACTTTACTGACCGCTGCGAGCTGCCGACCCATTGCAATCCTGGTTCGAGCAGCTCCTGCACCGTTCGTGTGCTTGTGCCCTCCGGAAGCATACGGGTGACAAAGGAGCGGCGCAGGGTTTTGGCGGAAAAATCCAAAACCAGGCCCATAGATACGCCACCACGCTGTGCCACCCTATACGCCGCTTCTGTGTGGGGCGATTAATGCCATTGAGCCAGGGCAACTCAATAGCGAGCACTTCCCGGTAGAGAAACAAAATCGCGCTCAGTGCCTAATTGTGGGTAGACGCAGACACTTTGCAGTCTGTGGCGAGATGCGTCAAAAACGCCTCTACTTCACGGGCGCCCATGTCGCGCGGGTGCCGCATGGCACTGCCGTTGCCCGACCAGCGGATGAAGAAGCGAACCCAATAGACGTACACCTGCTCGGTGCTGAGGCTATAGTGCATGTACCGAATGCGCTCGCGCAGCTGGTCCAAAATTCGGGTGGACTGCAGCGCAAGGGTGCTGGGTTTCACCGAGCTTTTATAACTGTACATTCATACAGTGTATTGAGCGCTAAGCTAAGCTGCAAGCCACTTTGCGGAGGGAGACATGACCAACTTATGGAGCAGCGCCCAACTTATAGAGCAGGTTTTGCTCTATACATTACGTTAAACCTCATGTCCGGCGCCTTGTACGTTCGACTGGCCCCTGATGCTGATATGCCGGACGTCGGGCTGTCGGCAGCTCGCGTCGTCGTAATTGCAGAATCGACCGTTTCGCCCTTCTGGCAGGCTCGCGTCAGCACTTGGCTCGCCCGTAGTGGCTGCATGTACATGATGGCTTGGGGCGAGAATTGCAGCTCGTGGGACGACTCAGTTGACATGGCGAACCTCAAGGAATTCGACTTTGGTGAGATTCCCCATGAGCGATTCATCATGACAACATGGCACACCGAAGAGCCATTGAGCGAGGTCTTCTGGTTCTCAAAGCACAACGCTACTCACCCGACTGTCGAAATCGATCGAACTGTGCTGCTCCACATATCCGTTCAGGACAAAGAGCGAGAGTTCTTGGAACTGTATGCTGAGGCTTAACCTGTCAGCCGACACGGACGCCCAGCGGCGTCAGCTCACTCCGGTCGCACCTATGCCTGGTCGCCGGTCACTTTCACGTTAGGCCACACAGACCACCGTCATGCGCATCAGTCTTGCCACGAACGAGCAAGCCGAGCTTGTCGTTGAGCTCTTGGCAGAGCTCAACGCCTACTACAACCCAAACTCGCCTGCCCCGCGTGAGGTCGTCCGAGAGCATTTGATCAACAACTTGCTCTCCTCAGCATCCCAGAAGCTTGTTGTAGCAACGGAAGAAGGCGGCAGCGTCGTGGGCCTCGCCGCAATCATGCTGGTGTACTCCATCGTTGAGCCAGAGCCAGAACGCCGCCTGCAGTGTCAACTCAAGGAACTGTACGTTTCCAAGTCACGCAGGGGCACAGGTATCGGCAAGTCGCTCATGCACTGGGTTGCATGCTATGCCGCGGCACATGATTGCTGTCGCATTGATTGGCCAGTCAAGTCTGGCAACGCCGCCGGCATTGCCTTCTACAAGAGCCTAGGCGCTAGCGTTGTCGAGGACCGTCTGAGCTTCAGGCTCAGCAAGTCATCACTAACAGTACTAGCAGGGGGTGCGCGCAGTGTGGCCTAACCCCTCGTATATGGACTCCCCCGCAAGCGCAAGAAACTGACCGATAGTTTGGCTGTTGGGGATGCGCCTGCAGTCGTATATCCGGCATCTAAAGTGGACTCTGGTGTGGTCCGTGCCGACATGGAATCTGC
>NZ_JBIIGC010000024.1:0-42857 GCF_044236835.1 Rhodoferax sp. | reverse complement strand
GCCCACGCTCGGTAACTTGACGTACCGCTTCAGCCTTGAATTCGGCCGGGTATCTCACTCTCTTCATAGTTATCACTCCAGTTCAATTTCGACCTTAACAGGTGTCTATTGAAGCGGGTGACGTCCAGGTGGCTTCACGGGCGCTGTATCGTCTCTCGACCTTCTTCATTTCGCCGATTATTCGAGCCCGTCGATCCATCATCCATTTGAGTGCGGAGGGAATTTTTACCATGCACAAATTGGACCAAGTCACGACATCTTGTTCAATGTCATCTGCTCCTAAAGAGCGTTTTTTAGTGTCCAAGGACGGCCGTTGCCAGCCAGCACCCGTTGGGGGTATGGGGGATCCGGTTGGGGGGTATTGCCCGATTTGACCCCCTTGGAGTGCCCCATGCCATTGACCGACGCCGCCATCAAGAAGGCCAAACCGGGCGACAAACCCCTCAAGCTGAGCGATGCACAAGGCCTGTACCTGCTGGTTAACCCGGTTGGTTCGAAGCTATGGCGCTGGAAATACCGGTTCTTGGGCACGGAGGAGGTGATGTCGCTGGGTGCTTACCCGGACGTTTCACTTGCTTAGGCACGTGACGGAGTGGGCGACGCGCGCAAGTTGTTGGCAAGCGGCATCGACCCGATGGCGAACAGCGTCACCAAAAAAATCGCCAACCAGGCGTCGGCAATGAGCGCCTTTCAGCCCGGGGCCTTCCTGTGGTGGGGCCATTGGCACAGTGCCAAGAGTGCGCGGCATGTAGACGATGTGATGCGCTGTCAAAAAGCCGATGTGTTCACAGCCATCGGCGCTCGCATGGCGTCCAAGATACAGGCTCGTGCGTTGGCGACGATGGTGTAGACCGTTTCAATGCGCGGTTCTTGAGACATTGGCCGCTGAATTCCACTCAAACCAGCTTCTTCGCTCGACATCACCATCAATTTTTAGCACAAGTTTCATTTCTAAATTCCATCTCATCAGCTCACCTTTTTATAATAATTCGTTGACCCCTTAGAGTTTCTAATAAATCGCCAACAAGTCGCGAAATGCAGACTGAATGTACATCAGCGTTGCAATCCTGGGCCTTGAAGTCAATCACCTTTGTTGCGCCCACATTAAACGTACCCACTCCTGACTGAAAATCCCAAGCAACTTTCTTGTCTTTTGTCCAGTCGTCTATTTTTACTAGTTTGTATCCAAAGTTAACAAGTCCAGTCCACTCCGAAGTACTTTGGTTTACAAAATATCTATCAATTCTCATAATCAAAACATAGTCATCTGCAGAAACAAAAAGTCCGACCATTTCATCGACAGATGGCGAGAAAGTCTTAACGGAAATCGTGGTGCCTTGCTGAGTTACCTCTTTACGAAGGGGCATTAACTTAATCGTTGCATTAACCCCTGAGGCATTCAGTTGCGTTCGGAGTTCCTGTGATAAGGCAGATCCAATCTTAGTCATCAATGGACTATCACCATCCACTTTTGAATTTCGATCTGCAGACAACTCCACCATAGATAAAGCAGTCACATCGATCACCAGATTCAAATTTTTTATAGGCTGGGGTGGGCGCTCCGCGTTCCAAATTCCTGAGTATGTAGCGCACCCTGAAACTACAAGCGACACAGTACACAGAAAAACAAAACGAAAAAAATAATTCATAGTTGATTTCATTGGGATGGAATTGGTTAGTTTACATACTTGACGACAAGTCAATCTTTGAACTCCAGTGTACTCAAGCCCGAGCGGTAAACGGAGCGCGACTAGCGACGATGCGACTAGTGGCGCATTAGTAGCGACCAACCCAGTATATGCCAGTTAACCAGGACTTATAACGGCAATCAGCGGGTTTGTTGGAGGTTAGTGTGATTCGATTATGGTGATGCGCTGGGACACCCCGGCGCTGCCCGGCAATGGTCAGCCGAAATTGCTTGTTGCGCCGGTCCACCAGCACCACACCAAGCTCCTCTTCCAGCGAAGAAATGCGCGCCGACAGCGCCGACTGCGTGATGTGCAGCTTCTGTGCCGCCCGCGTCACGCCGCCCAGTGGAAGGCCTCGACAAATCGCAAATTCATGGGCGCGTGCCATCCAGCAAGGGCGCACCGCCAATGCCACGCAGCCCTTGCGATTGCAGCATGGCCACCACCGCCAGCGCATCGACGGCTTGCACATCGCAGCCAGCTGCCAGCGCTTGCGCTGCTGCCACGCCACAGGCTTGCCCCATGGCCATGCATTGGGGCATGCCGCGCACCGACGCAAACGCAGCCGGGTCGGCACACACCAGACGGCCGGCGAACAGCAGGTTTTGGATGCGGCGCGGCACCAGGCTGCGCAGAGGGATGGTGTAGTAGCTGCCCCGCGCCACGGCGGCGTCGTGGGTCATGTCGGCGCTGGTGCGCATCACATCGTCGATGGGGTTGTCGCAGGCCACAATGCCGTCTGCAAAGTGCGTGGACTGCGCCAGATCCTCGGCGCTCAAGCGGTACATGGCTTCGAGTTTGCGCGTCTCACGCACCCCCACCGTGGGCCCCAGGCCCCACATCTGCGCGTGCGCAAAGCCGGGCACGCTGTCCACCAAGAAGCGCGCCACCTGGCTGCAGCGCCTGCGGCCCTCTTGGGTGGCGGCGGCCACCGCATCCGGGTGGGTGCCGTCCACGCCGCGCACCGTCACCGTGTTGCAAAACACGCTGCCGGGGTGGAAGCCGCGCATCAGGTAGAGCTTTTTCAAATCGGGGTGCAGTCGGCCCTCGGCCACGCCGCGCGCCGCGTGGCTGCGAAAGTACGGGTCGGCATCCGCAAACACGCGCTCGCAATCGGCGCCCAGCATGTGGAAGGACAGCGTCACCGCCATCATGTTGCCCTGTCCGTCGCCCACGGTGTAGGGCACGCCGGCGCGCGCGGAGAGGTCGCCATCGCCCGAGCAGTCGATGACCACCCGGGGTGCAAAGGCGAACGCGCCGCGCCGGTCGGTGCAGGCCACGTGGGTGATGCGTGCGTCATCCATGCGGGGTTCGCCCACGATGCAGCCCAGGTGCAGGTGCACACCGGCTTCGGCCAGCATCTCAAACATGGTCAGCGTGCCCAACTCGTGGTCGTACTGCACCTCGGGGCCAAAGTTGTCCAACACACAGGGACGCACCTCGGCGGCAGGTGGCGACATCGCCATCAAGCGCTCGGTCAGTTCCGAAAAAATGCCGCCTATGCTGTGCCCCAAGGGGTAGCCACCGCCCCAGGGCATGCCAGGGCAAAACGCCATCACACCGCCGACCTTGGTGCCCGCCTCGACCAGGTGCACCGACAGGCCCGCGCGGGCCGCGGCAATCGCCGCACCGAAACCTGCGGTGCCGCCGCCCACCACCAAGACGTCGCAGGCGATGGTACGGCGCTGTCCAGAATCAAGCATGGTGTGCGCTCCTCTTGGGCTGCAGTGTGTGTGGGTTAGCGAGCGCTGGTTTGAACTGGGATGGAGGGTTGTTTCGCGGTCAACCCTGCACTGTTTTGCCAGTCACAAAGAACTGCCCTCCAGCCACGTGGTGGATGGTGCGTAAATCGTCTGAGGCGGCGTCAAAGTGCCAGCGACCGTCACGGAACACGCGGTCGTCGGCCCAGGCGCCAAGCACATCGCCGATGAACAGGTCGTAGGCCGTTTGGTTGTGCGGCTCGGGGACCAACTGGCAGACCAGCCAGCCCACACAACCGTGGACCAGGGGCGTGCCACTGTTGGGCGCAGCAAAGGTGGTGACGCCGTGCTTGGCGAGCTTGTGGGGTGTGTCCTTGGCGCTGTCGGTGCCGACACCGCAGGTGAGGGTGGCCATGGCCTGGGTGGGCAACTGCAGCGCAAAAAAGCCACTGGCTTCGATCAACTCCCGGGTGCGTGTCGCCTTGTCCAGCACCACGGTCACTTTGGGCGTGTTGCCAAAGTCCAGCACACAGGCCCAGGCCGCAGCCATCACGTTGATGCTGTCCCCATGCTGTGCGGACACCAGCACCGTGGGGCCGTGGTTCATGAGGCGGTAGGACTTGTCCAGCGGGACCGGGGTGAAGTGGGTGGGCAGCATTGGAGCGGATTTTAGAGTTGGCTTGGTTGACAGACAGGCGAGGCGCGTTAAACAGGGCCGGTAGCGCGCAACCGGACTGCCGCAGTTCCATGCTTCTTGATGCCTGGCCGGGCCTGTGTGCCCGCTCCAAGCTAGGTGACGCCTATTTGACGTTCAGCTCGATTCCGGCAACTCTGGGCGGTGCTTTGCAGTCGCCCGCGCGAACGCCCTGGAGAAACGCAGCGATGGTCTGGTTGGTCAGCATCTCGGTTTTGCGTGACAAGCCGTTGCCCGCAAAGTTCAGGTGGCTTGCGCCGTCAATCACACCCAACCACTTGCAGCCCGGGGGCATGTCCCTGTAGGGTTCGGTGCGTGTTTCCCACGAGGCTCCACCGAGCTCGGTGTCGCGGGTACCGGTCAGCATCAGCACGGGCTTTTGGATACCCGACCAAGCGCCCTGGGGGAATATCGACCCGGCGCCTTGCGGCGACAGCGCAATGTAGGCGGTAAACGCGTTGCTGCCCTGGGTGTCCACTTTGTTTCTCGCGCCTGCTTCGATCATGGCAGTCGCTGCGCCCATCGAGTGTCCAATGAGCAGCGTGGTGGCCGAATTGCAATGGGTTTGTGCCCATTGCGTGGCAGCGGCAATGTCTTGGAGCCTGCCTCGGTAGGCATCGGTTTCGGTAATCAGTTCGGCCAAGCCACCCCGCAAACCCTCGCGGCGCACCTGTTCGCGCAATGCACGTCTGCCACTCTCTGGGTGGCCGACCACCACGGACAGGTAGCCCAAGGCGGACAGCGCCTCTCCCAGGTAGCGGTAGCCTTTTTCAGTGCCACCCGCTCCCGGCGAAACGATCGCGATGCCGGCGCATATCCCCGTTGCCGGTGCGTAGGCCATGGCTTGCAGCAGTTGCTTGTCTTGCCGCTGCAACTGAACCGAGTCCTGCGCCATTGCCAGTCCACCGCAACCCGTCAGCAACAGGCCGATGGCTTGGCACCGCCGCAAGCTGCTCCAGGTCACTGAAAGCACAGGTAGTCCCAAACGCCGTTGGTATCGAACAGCGGCCTTCCATTCCCGTCGAGCGGGGTGGATGCATCGACCACGGTGATGCCGTGGTTCTTGAGTGCCACGGTCAGCGCGGTACTGGCCGGGTTAAAGGAGAGTGAGGTCCGAAGTTGCCGGGAGCCCAATGTCGGCGTTGCCCCGTCGTTGAACAGCACCGGCCCGGAACCCGGCTTGGACATGCCCAGGCCGTCCCAGTGCGCAAAAGCATGTGTATTGGGCACCAGCGTGTCGCTGTCTGCGCCAAAACCGTACTGCAAGCTCGCTGGCGTCATGTTGGTTCTTCCAGCGGTCCAGTTGGCGGGTTGGTCGGTGGTTTCATTCCAGTCTTCAGGGGACGAGAAATACACCGCGCGGCTGAGCGAAACTGTCTTTGCCAGAACCCCCACATGCCCTCCGCCTTGCGAATGGCCGGCCAGCACCACCTTGCTCCAATCGACGGTGTTGTCCGTTGCCAAAAACTGCCCCCAGTTCTCCGCAGGGTGGTTGGCCCTGAGCCAGACCAGCAGCTTGTTCAAGCGGTTGACGATGGAGTCTGCCGATGACACCGGAGTCTGGCCAGTCACCGGTGAGCCCCCGCCAAACACCACCGCGTTGCGTGCGTTCCAGTAGCAGCTGAGCTCCGACCTGTTTTGGCACAGGCTGCCCATTGCGGTTTGGTTTTCGTAATTGATGCCAAGTGCGTGGAAGCCCCGTGCGGCGCCGGCCCGCAGGATGAAGGAGTATTGCGTGGGAACGCCCCGGGTCCCCGGAATAAACACGAACAACTTGCCCCGCGCGCTGACCGATGGCGAAGGGTTGATGGCCACATGCGGCGCCTCGGCGGCGATGGGGGCGGCCGTGATGCTGGTGTCCGTGAGGGTGGCGTTGACTGGTCGCTCAACCGATAGTGGTGCGCTGGCCGTTGGTGTACCGCTGGCACCGCCTCCACCGCCGCCACAAGCGGCCAAAGCCAGCAGCGCACCCAACCAAAAACCCAGGCGCAGCGCCCTGGACTGCAGAGATGGCGGACGGTTAGTTCGCATAGCTTGAGTGCCCCTTGAAACGTTTCAGCTCCCTATCGACATGCTTGTCACACCACTTTAACCCACCGACGGTGGTCCAAGTCAAGGTTGCGAGCGGGACGATGGCCAAGCGCGTGCAAGTGGCTCTTGATGCTCTGCCTGCAAGGCAATGCTTTCAAAATGGCCGCGACGCCGCCCCAAAGAAAAACCCCTGTTACCGAATTGGTAGCAGGGGTTTTGTTTGCCTTGCGGCCTTTTTTGGCTCCTCGACCTGGGCTCGAACCAGGGACCTACGGATTAACAGTCCGGCGCTCTACCGACTGAGCTATCGAGGAATGAAGCCCGCAATTATAGACCAGAATTTTCGCTGTTTTGCCCGGCTGAGGTGGGATGTTCCACTCCGAGGAGCCGGTGGAGTTGGGTGCTGGTGGTGGTGTACTGCAGCGGCACGTTGCGCTCGGGTGCGATGTACTGCATGGCCCCAAAAGCGGCCAGCACGCACTCATGAAATCCGCAAACGATGAGCTTCTTTTTGCCGGGGTAGAGGTTGATGTCGCCCACCGCGAAGATGCCGGCTTGGCTGGTCGAGAAGGTCTCTGTGTCCACCGCCAGCTGGCGCCGCTGTAGCGCCAATCCCCAGTCGGCAATCGGCCCGAGTTTGGGCGAGAGGCCTTGCAGCACCCACAGCTGGTCAACCGGCAGGCCGCGCACAACGCCATCGCTGTGCAGCAGATCCAGCGCCGCCAGCCGGCCGCCCTCGGTGCGCACAGCGCTGACCTGGGCCGCCACAAAACGGAGGTGACCCTGCGCCACCTGTTCGCGAAAGCGCGCCACGGTGCTGTCGGCTGCGCTCAACACATCGCGCCGGTGCACCACGGTCACGCTGCGTGGACTGTCGCTGGTCGGGCCCTTGTTGGGTTGCGGGCAGTACTGCAGCGCGGCCTCCAAAGCCAGATCGCCATCGCCCACGATCACCAGGTCCGCGCCGGCCAATGCGGCGGTGTTGTCAGCCGTGTAGTGGAGCTGGCTGCCCTCGAATGCGTCCAGGCCCTCTACCTTGAGCGTGCGCGGCTGGAAGGCACCGGCTCCGGCTGCAATGAACACGGTTTTGGTGAGAAAGGCCTGCGCCGCAGCCCCTGCGCGTGCGGCGGTGCGCACCAGAAACCGGCCATCCGGTTGGCGGTGCAGCTCGCTCACCACCTGCCCGAAATGGAAGCTTGGCGCAAAGGGCTGCACCTGTTGCAGCAAACGGTCCACCAGCTCTTGGCCGGTGCACACCGGGATGCCAGGAATGTCGTAAATGGGTTTGTCGGGGTACAGCGTGGCGCACTGGCCGCCCGCGTGGGGCAGGCTGTCGACCACATGGGCGTGGACTTCTTGCAGCCCGAGTTGGAACACCTGGAACAGTCCCACCGGGCCCGCACCCACTACCAGCGCGTCGATTTCGGTGGGCTTGTGTGTGGATGTGTCTGCCATGGAACCACCGGTGCCCCGGTGCGATTTAGCGAATCAGGTGCGAGAGCTTATTGGTCTTGTCTTTCCACTCGTCGGCATCGGGCAAGGGTGCCTTGCGCTTGGTGATGCTTTTCCAGTGGGGCAGCTTGGACAACTCGGCGTTGAGCTGGGTCATGTGCTGCTGGTCGCGCGGCACGTCTTCCTCGGCATAGATGGCGTTGACCGGGCACTCGGGGATGCAGACCGCGCAGTCGATGCATTCGTCGGGGTCGATGGTGAGAAAGTTGGGCCCCTCGCGAAAGCAGTCCACGGGGCAGACGTCGACGCAGTCGGTGTACTTGCACTTGATGCAGGCTTCGGTGACGGTATGGGTCATGTTGGGGTCAGGGGCAGTGGTGGTGGGACGCTTGCGGGTTGGCAGCGCAGCGGCGATTTTATTGGCAATTCGCCCCGTTCCTTGGGGGCAGGGCGAAAGCCGTTTGCACTGGCGCAGTATCAACTCAGCATCAAAGCGCCCGAGGTCTTGTGGCTGGCGGTGTCCACCAAAATCAGCGCGCCCATGACCCGCGATGCGCTGTAGGGCTGCACGGCAATAGGCTCTTGCAGCGCCAGCGAGATGGTGCCAATCGCATTGGGGGCGAGGGTGCTGGCGGCTTGGGTGGCCAGCGTATGGATGTCTAGGCTGTGCGCAATCTGCGTGACCTTGGCCTTGACCCAGCGGTGGCCGTGCAGCGCCCAGTAGGTGCGACCCGCAACCAGTGGCTCATCGTCCATCCAGGCCACGGTGCCTTGGACCGTGCGTGTGGGTTCCAGCGTCTGGGCGCCTGCGTCACTGGCCAGCAGCCAGTCGCCGCGCGAGACATCGACCTCACGGTCGAGCACGATGCCTGCACTTTGGCCTGCGTCGACCGCGCCGCTTATGCGCACATGGCTGAGCACCTGCGCGACCACGGCGGTTTGGCCGCTGGGCAGGATGGCAACTTGCTGGCCCACCTGCACGCGACCTTGGGCGACGCGGCCCCAAAACACGCGGCGGCCTTTTTGCGTGTCGCTGGAGTCGTGGAATTTTTCGACCCACTGCACCGGAAACGCCAGCGCCGCACCGGAGGGCTCACCAAGCACCGGCAAGTCCTCCAGCAACTGCAGCACGCTTTGGCCTTGGTAGCCACACCAGCCGGGACGCGCATGCACCACGTTGTGTCCCTTGAGGGCCGACATGGGCACGGTGGCGTGTACCGCAATGCCAGCGGCCTGTGCGAAGGCGTGCAAGGCTGCGCTGATCTTTTGGAACGCCTGCTCGGCATGCTCCAGCGCATCGAGTTTGTTGATGGCAAAAATCAAATGCGGCACCCGCAGCAGGTGCACCAGGAGCGCGTGGCGCCGAGTTTGGGGCAGCAGGGCGGGCAGGCCATCACCCTCCCACTGCAGCTTGGTCGCATCGACCAGCACCACGGCGGCGTGGGCGCTGCTGGCGGCAGTGACCATGTTGCGGGTGTATTGCTCGTGGCCGGGCGCGTCGCCGATGATGAACTTGCGCTTGGGCGTGGCGAAGTAGCGGTAGGCCACATCGATGGTGATGCCCTGCTCGCGCTCGGCGGACAGGCCATCGGTGAACAGCGCCAGATCCGCCTCGCCGCTGTGGGACACATTGGCCCACTGGTCTTGCAGCACCGCGCGGCTGTCCACCAGCAGGCGGCCAATCAGCGTGCTTTTGCCGTCGTCCACACTGCCGCAGGTGATGAAGCGCAGCGCGCTGTGGGTGTCGGCGCTGCTTGCGGTGTCGGTGGGGTGGGGCATCAGAAGTAACCGTCCTTTTTGCGTTTTTCCATGGACGCTTCCGAGGTTTTGTCGTCCATGCGGGTGGCGCCGCGCTCGCTCACTTCGGCGGCCAGCGTTTCTTGCACCACGTCAGCGGCATTGGCGGCCAGGCTTGCTACCGGGCAGGTGCAGGTGATGTCGCCCACGGTGCGAAAACGCACCTCGCGCATCTGCGGTATTTCGCCGGGGCGCGCCGGGGTGAGTTCGGTCACCGGCACCAGCAGGCCTTTGCGCTCCACCACCTCGCGCAGGTGGCTGTAGTACAGCGCGGGCAGGGCGATGGCTTCGCGTGCTATGTACTGCCACACATCGAGCTCGGTCCAGTTGGAAATTGGGAACACCCGGAAGTGCTCGCCCGGATGCAAGCGGGTGTTGAACAGCGTCCACAGCTCGGGCCGCTGCGCCTTGGGCTGCCACTGCCCGAAGCTGTCGCGGTGGCTGAAGATGCGCTCCTTGGCGCGGGCCTTTTCTTCGTCGCGCCGGGCGCCGCCAATCAGCGCGTCAAAGCGAAACTCGTCAATTGCCTCCAAGAGCGTGACCGACTGGTGCACATTGCGCGACTCGCCGGGGTGGGCCAGCCGCACCGTGCCCCGCGCCATCGAATCTTCCACGCTGCGTACGATCAAGCGCGCGCCGAGTTCGGCGGCGCGCTGGTCGCGAAAGTCGGTCACCTCAGAAAAGTTGTGGCCGGTGTCGATCATCAGCAGCGGGTAGGGAATGCGGCCCACGCCAAAAGCTTTCTCGGCGCACTTGAGCATCACCAGCGAGTCCTTACCGCCGGAGAACAGCAGGGCAGGGCGCTCGAACGCGGCGGCTACCTCGCGCAGGATGAAGATGGTTTCTTCTTCCAGCGCGTCGAGGTGCTGGTTGGACACACGGTGCAGCACGGCGGGTGGTACAGGGGCGTTCATGCGCTTTCTTTCTGCGCTAGGGCGGAGGCGGATTTGACGTGCAGGCCGCACTCCTTGGCGGCCTCGTCTTCCCACCACCAGCGCCCGGCGCGCCAGTCTTCGCCCAGGCTGATCGCGCGGGTGCAGGGCGCGCAGCCGATGCTGGGGTAGAAGGCGTCGTGCAGCGGGTTGTAGTCGAGCTGGTTGAGCGCAATCGTGTGCCACACATCGCCCCAGGTCCAGTTCGCCAGCGGGTTGATTTTGGTGCGCGCTTCGGTGTGGTCGACCAAGGGGACATCAGCACGGTTGCCGCTTTGCTCGCGGCGCAGGCCGGTGATCCAGGCGTCTTTGCCCGCGAGCGCGCGCTCCAGCGGTTCGAGCTTGCGGATGCCGCAGCAGGCTTTGCGCAAGGCGATGCTTTTGTACATTGCGTCCGTGCCTTCGCGCTGGACGAATTCAACGACCGCAGTCGCCACCGGTTGGTACACGGTGACCGGCGCGCGCGAATTGGCTTGGAACCGCTGCAGCAAGTCCAGGGTCTGCGCATGGAGCTGGCCGGTGTCGAGCACAAAGATGCCGATGTGGAGCTGCAAGCTATTGATCAGGTGGCTGATGACGATGTCTTCTGCCCCCAAGCTGGAAGCTTGCACCACCGAGGCGGCTTGGCCGGGCGCAGCCGGCGCGTACTGCGCTGCTGCCTGCGACAGCACGCTTTGCGCCTCCGCCAGCCGCAGGGTGTACTGCGGCGAGGGTTTGGCGTGCAGGTCCACTGCGCGGGAGGTGGCGCTCATGCGGCGCTGTGCGGAGAACTTGCATTCGCACTGCGTGCGGAACTTGGATTCGCGCTTCTCGCGAAGACCGGCGCTACCGTGACCGCATCGCCTTGGTAAAAGGCGGTGAACTGGTCGAACTGCGCCATCGCGACCGCCATGTCTTGGTCGGCGCGCAGCACGGCGCAATCAAATCCAGTGCGTTGCATTTGCACCAGCTGGTCTACCAGCACGTCGCCGGTGGCGCGGATTTCGCCTGCAAAACCTAACCGGCGGCGCAGCAAGAATGCCTGGCTGTAGGCGCGCCCGTCGGTGAACTTGGGAAAGTGCAGGTCGATGCGGTCTATGCCGTCGAGTGCGGCCGCGCGCGGGTCGGCGTCGTTGGGCAGGGCCAGAACCCGCACGCTGGGTGGCGTCTCGGGCAGGGCGTTGGCGGCGATGAGTTTCATGGTGTGTGGCGTCAGCGTGCGTGTGAGGTTGGCGTGCGGCTGGGCTCAGGCTTCCTGCGCGTCGCGGGCAAACCCGCTGGACTTGGGCAGGGTATGCAGCTCTTCGTGCTTGTCGCTCAGGCGGGCGCTGTTGGCAGCTGCCTTGAAGTCCTCGAAGCCCACCCGCCTGAGCGTGTCGATGAAGGTCTCGGCACCGCTACGGTGGCGGCGGTAGGTGTCGAGCACCGCCTCGATCACGCCGGGCACCTCACTCGCACCAAAGGACGGGCCAACCACCTTGCCGGGCGTTGCCGGGCCGCTCAAGGGCGAACCGTCCGAGCCGCCCAGCGAGACCTGGTACCACTCCTTGCCGTCCTTGTCCACGCCCAGGATGCCGATGTGGCCGCTGTGGTGGTGGCCGCAGGAGTTGATGCAGCCGCTGATGTGCAGGTCGATCTCGCCCAGGTCGTGCAGCTCGTCCATGTCTTGGTAGCGCTCGGTGATGGCCGCAGCAACAGGGATGGAGCGCGCGTTGGCCAGCGCGCAAAAGTCGCCGCCGGGGCAGGCGATCATGTCGGTGAGCAAGCGCACGTTCGAGCGGGCCAAGCCGGCGTGGCTGGCCGCCACCCACAGCGCGGGCAGATCGGCCTCGCGCACCCAGGGCAGCAGCAGGTTTTGGTCGTGGGTAACGCGCGCTTCGCCCGCGCTGAACTCGTCGGCCAAATCGGCAGCGGTGTCGAGCTGGTCGGCATCGGCATCGCCCGGTGCCTGGCCCAGGCGCTTGAACGACAGGGTGACCGCGCGCAGCGCCGGGTTCTTGTGGGCGGCCACGTTTTGCTTGAGCCAGCGGGCGTAATCGGTCTGGCGGTCGGCGGGCACAGTTACCGGCTTGGCTGCACTGCGGCTATTCAACGTGGGCGGCACAAACGAGGCGTTCACGCGGTCCAGCTCGGCCTGCGGGATGGTGTGTGGCGCGCCGTCCGCGTGGATGATTTGCTGGTACTCGGCCTCCACCTCGTCGATGTAACGCTGGCCCTCGGCCTTGACCAAAATCTTGATGCGCGCCTTGTACATGTTGTCGCGCCGACCCCAGCGGTTGTAGACCCGCACCACCGCCTCCAGAAAATTCATGATCTGGTTCCAGGGCAGGAACTCGCGGATGGTGGTGCCAATCAACGGCGTGCGGCCCATGCCGCCGCCCACCAGCACCTTGAAGCCCAGCTCACCCTGTTCGCTCTTGATCAGGTGCAGCCCCACGTCGTGCCAGTGGGTGGCCGCGCGGTCGGCGGTGGCGCCGGTGATGGCGATCTTGAACTTGCGCGGCAGGTAGGCGAACTCGGGGTGCAGCGTGCTCCACTGGCGCAAGATTTCAGCAAACGGCCGCGGGTCGGCCACCTCGTCGGGCGCCACGCCGGCCAGCTCGTCGCTGGTGATGTTGCGGATGCAGTTGCCGCTGGTCTGGATGCCGTGCATCTGCACGCTGGCCAGCAGGTCCATCACATCGGCACTTTTGGCCAACGGAATCCAGTTGAACTGCACGTTCTGGCGGGTGGTGAAGTGGCCGTAGCCCACCGGCAGGTGGGTGGTGCCCCAGGTGGCCTGGGTGCCAATGGCCTTCTCGAAAACCTCTTTGCTGGGGTGGTCGTATTCGCGGGCGATTTTGGCCAGCACCCGCAGCTGCGCACTCGACAACTCGCCATACGGCACCGCCACCCGCAACATGGGCGCATAGCGCTGGATGTACCAGCCGTTTTGCAAGCGCAGGGGCCGAAACTCGTCGTCCGACAAGGTGCCGGCAAGGTTGCGCTCTAGCTGCTTGCGGTACTGTTGCGCCCGGGACCGAACGAACTGGCGGTCGAAATCTGTGTACTGGTACATGGTGACTGTGTGCCCTGCGGGCGGTTGGGTCGGGCAGCTCCGGCGCAAAGCGCCAACGCCTGCAGCGCCATCGCGCAGCGGCCCGCAGTGTAGCCAGTCAGCGCTGCGCCAAGAACCACTTGTTTTCTATTTTCTTATGCTGGACGAGCATAAGCGGGGGTGTTGCTCGCCTTCAGAAGCGAGCGGCTTGGGTCGTTTCCAGCGCGAGTCAGTTCAGTCGCATGATTCGCGCTCATACGCATATCTTCACGTCGCGGTCTGTTCGCAAATGTTGCGAACTCATTGGTGCGTGCGGCATCGACAAAATTCGTAATCTCGTTTGCTTCCCAGTTGGGAGGTGGTGTTGCGATCTGAATATGCAATAGTCAACTCAACCGAAGGCTATTTCAGTGGAGGCAGTTTGGTAGACAGTCGCATGGGTAAGCCATTAAGCAATACAGCTCGACTGGATTGCCAAAACGCAGAAAGTAGAAGGAGGGCTGCCCCAACTATAGTACCTGCAATTGAAAATGCCAGTGAAACGTGCCCGAAAGATTCTAAAAACACACTGAATGAATAAACAACATAAGCAAGAGCGGAAACCATCAATGCACGGCGATCAATTGCAATCGAGACAACAGTCAACAACAAATATGTAAGTGCAACTACCATAGTCACAGTGAAGTTATTTTCTCCCTTCATCACACCTAAAATGGAAAAAATAGGATGAACAATCAATGGGGCTGATATAAGGTGCAACCAAAAGGCAACATCAGACTTTCTTGTTACTCTGTTCGTGTCCTTTATGTCCCAAAGCATTGCGGTCGCAAAGGAAAGCAAGCCGCCCATGAAAAGCATTAAAAGTGACCAGTCTTCAGCCTTTGGAAATAATGCCAAAACAGTAGCATAGATTGAGCCAATGAGAACTACTGCACTTGCAGCGATGGTGATCGGCACACCATACCTGCGCCAATGAAAATAACATCCGATTAAGCTAGTGCAGCCAGCAGCGAAGACGGGTACCCAGCCAGTTTTCATTCCTAGTGCATTTAATGCAATGTCAACAAAAAATTATGTACTTGCAACAAAAGTTGTAAGTAGAAAAATGGCAGGTAGCGCCATTCTTCTTTTCAGCACAAAGAACTCGGATAAGCCCAATGAGATAACTGCGATAGCCAACGAACTTAAACTGAGATAATTGGGATAACCAATCCAAGCAACTGATAACAGTAGCAATCCACAAGCAATCGTGACAAATATGTCGTTAAAGCCCGTCACCAGTCGAAAGTGCTCTTCATCTGCACCGCTCAAGTTTTGTTCGCTTAACACCAAGGAGCGGAACTTGTTCACGGCATCTTCACTGAATATGCCAGCTCGGATAGCCGAGGAAAGGTTTTCATCGGTGTACATGAATATGTCCTCTTGATTTACTTTATTCTGGTTTTTGATCTACAAAGGCAAGCGTTCACCCCACCCCCCGCAACTCCCGCATCCGCTCATCAAAATAACTCCCCACCGTATGCCGCGCCGACAGCACCACTTCGCGTCGGGGGTGTAGGAATAAGGGAAGCGATATGCGTGACTTCTTAGCAGCTTCGCCTACGGGGTTGAGCACCCGGTGCACGGTCGAGGGGTAGTAGCCGCCGGAGGCTTCTTCCAACATGTCGCCGATGTTGACGATCAAGAGGCCGAAGTCGCAGGGCACGTCTGACCACTGCTGGTCTTGGCCCAGCACCTGCAGGCCCGGCTCGGTGGCTGCGGGCAGGATGGTCAGCAGGTTGATGTCGCCGTGCGCTGCCGCGCGCACTGCGCCGGGTTCTTCCTGGCCGGTCAGCGGCGGGTAGTGCAGCACGCGCAGCAGGGTGTGGTCGCTGCCGTCGAGCATGCGGGGCAGGGGCATGGAGTAGCGGGCCTGCACCTCGGCGGGTGAGTGTGCCTCTACCCAGCCCAGCAAGGTCGCCGCCAGGGCACTAGCTTCTGTGTAGTAGCGCCGGGCCGCGTCGCTGACCTCGGCGGGGTAGCGGCCCCAGGGGTAGATGTGGAAGAACTCTTTGACGTCCTTTTTGGTGTGGTTCTTGGCCGTCTCCGAGACGGCGGGCGAAAAGTAGCCGTCAAACTTCACCGGGTCTTGGGCGTACTGCGCTTTGGCGTCCGATTGAAAAAACGCCAGCCACTCGGCGTAAATGCCTTCTACCAGTGACTGCTGCAGCGGGTGGTTTTTGAGCACACCAAACCCGGTGGTGTGCAAGCTGGTGCAAAACTCTTGCGCGGCGCTGGGGCTCTGAAAATCGACAACAGGCAGGTGCATGGCAATTCCTTCTGGCGTTAGGTGTTACCGGTTCACTTGGTGGCCCCGCTAGCGCGTCAGCCAGGGGCCCAGCAGGGTTTGCTCGATGGCCTCACGGCAGGCGTCGGCCTGCACCTGCATGCAGACGGTGGTGTCGCCCACGTTGTCGTCCCAGCCAGCTTGCGGGTAATCGATGCGCTTGCGCCGCAGCATGGTCTGGCCCTGCGCCAGGCCGTCCACCGCCACCCGCACGCGGCCGGTTTCGGTGCCAAAGAGGTGGGGGTGGGTCAGGACCAAAAAGGCCAGCACATCGTGGCCAAAGCAGCCGTGCACCTGGGCCACATGCGGGTACAGCCCGCTGTAGAAGTTGGCGTAAAAGCCCACCGCATGCAGCAGCGCATCGGTGGCCGGGTGGCGCTGTTGCTCGGCAATGCGCTTGAACAGCGCCACCGGCAAGATCAGCCGGTGCGTCACATCCAGCCCGACCATGGTCAGCTTCCAACCGGCGGTGAACACGCGGTCGGCGGCGTGCGGGTCGTTCCAGATGTTGGCCTCGGCCACTGGGGACACGTTGCCCGGCTCCAGCACGGTGCCGCCCATCAGCACCACCTCGCGCAGCAGGGTGGGCAATGCAGGTTCTAGTGCCAGCGCCAGCGCCAGGTTGCCCAAGGGACCCACGGCCACCAGCGTGATTTCGCCGGGGTGCGCGCGCGCCATGTCCACAATGAATTGCGCCGAGCTGCGCGGGTCCAGCCGGTTGCGCGTGGGCAGGCGCGAGGGCAGGTTGCCCAGGCCGTCGGCACCGTGGATGTGGTCGGGCGGTGCCTCGCCGTGCTTGCCCCAGGGCGCGGCGATGCCTTGGGTAACGGGTATGTCGCGCTGCGCAATGGCCGTGAGGTACAGCGCGTTGGTGGCGGCTTGCGCCACGGTCACGTTGCCAAAGGTGGTGGTGATGCCCACCACCTCAATGGCCGGGTGCGCCAGCGCGTAGTACAGCGCCATGGCGTCGTCTACGCCGGGGTCGGTGTCGTAGATGACTTTGGTGGGGGCGGTGGTTTGCATAGGGTGTTGGAGTGGGTTCAAGAAGTGGTTGTGGTGCAGTAGCGCTGCAGGGCTGCGTGGTCGGCGGGGGTGGCCGGGGCTTGGTCGGCCAGGAAGGCGTCCACCGCCTCCGCGCTGGGGATGCTGGACTGCGCGCCCAGCTGCAAGCAGGCCAGGGCGGCTGCGGCGCAGGCCCGCGCCAGTGCGCCCGCAGCGTCACTGCCCTGGGCCATCGCCGCCACCAGCGCGCCGCAAAAGGTGTCGCCCGCGCCGGTGGTGTCCACCGGGGTGATGGCAAAGCCGGGTTGGTAGATCAGCGTGCCTTGGTGGCGCATGCAGCAGCCGCGGTGGCCCAAGGTCACCACCACGGTGGGCACCGCGATGCGTTGCAGGCATTCCGCAATGCTGCCCTGGTGGCCAGCCACGGCGGCCAGCTCCCCTTCGTTGACCACCAGTACATCGGTCAGCGCCAGCAGCGCCGGTGGCAGTGGCTGGGCGGGCGCTGCGTTGAGGACCACCACCAGGCCAGCATTCTGGCCCGCCTGTGCATAGGCCTGCACCGTCTCCAGCGGAATTTCGAGTTGCATCAGCAGGTGGGTGAAGCCCTCCAGGCCAGTGGCGTGGCTGTGCCAGTGCTCGGGGCGCAGCGTGGCATTGGCGCCGGGTGCCACGGTGATGGCGTTTTCACCGCCATCAGACACGCAGATGAACGCGCAGCCGGTGGGCTCATTGGCGCTAGGCACTTCATGCAACACCACCCCGGCTTCGCGCAACGAGGTTTGCAGTGGCTGCGCAAATGCGTCGTTGCCCAGCGCCACCAGCATGTGGGTGACGGCGCCGCCTGCGCGCGCGCAGGCCACTGCCTGGTTGGCGCCCTTGCCGCCGGGGAAAGTTTGGAAGTTGCGTCCCAGCACGGTTTCGCCGGGTTGCGGGATGTGGTTTGCCTGCACCACGAAGTCCAAATTGGCCGAGCCTGCTACCAGTATCATCGCCGCCTCATATGCCTAAAACGCACCATTGTGCCGAAACCCAAACCCCTGTGGACGGGGCGGTTGCGGCACCCACCCAGCCCTCGGTGGTGGTGGTCGGTGGTGCCAACATGGACATCATTGCGCAGACGCCCGGCGCCCCCCTGGCCGGCGACTCCACGCCAGGCGCCATTGGCTGCAGCCCCGGCGGCGTAGGCCGCAATATTGCAGAAAACCTGGCCCGTTTGGGCCTTCCCACCGCGCTGCTGACGGTGCTGGCCGATGACACCTTTGGCCACGCGGTGCTGGCCGACGCGGCGCAGTGCGGCATCGACACCAGCGGCTGCCTGGTGCTGGCGGGTGGCCGCAGCCCAAGCTACCTGGCAGTGCACGGCGCGCAGGGCGAACTGGCCCTGGCGGTGAACGACATGGACTTGCTGGATGCGTTGACGCCCGCTTACCTGCAGTCGCAGTGGGCGCGTGTGCAGCAAGCGGCCTTCGCTGTGCTGGATTGCAACCTGGCCGCTCCCACCATCGACTGGTTGCTGACCCGCAGCCCTTCCATCCACTGGTGTGTGGACGCCGTATCGGTGGCCAAGTGCCACAAGCTGCGCCAGCACCTGCACCGCATCCACACCCTCAAGCTCAATGCCCTGGAAGCCCAGGCACTCAGCGGCCTGCCGGTTGATTCCATCGCGCAGGCGCGTGCGGCTGCGCTCGCCCTGTGCGCCGCAGGCGTGGGCCAGGTAGTACTCAGCCTGGGCGCGCAAGGCGCGGTGTGGGCGCAAGGTCGCGACGCGGGCGCGTGCGCGGCGCGACCCACGGCGGTGGTGAACACCGCAGGCGCGGGCGACGCCATGCTGGCCGGCTTGGTTTACGCCCAGTTGCAAGCCTGGCCCCTGCCGCAGGCACTGCCCTGGGCCATGGCCTGCGCCGAGCTGACGCTGGGCAGCGCCTCGGCCACTTACAAGGATTTGTCGGTGCAGCGCGTACGCGAGATGCTTTCGTAACCCATTCACTCTCTGCATGCCCAAGTGCTTGCAAGCCAACCCATGTCCCTCAACCCCTACCTAGACACCACGCCCGAAGTGCAACAGGCCCAAGACGCGGGCCGCCCTGTGGTGGCGCTGGAGTCCACCATCATTTCGCACGGCATGCCCTACCCGGACAACGTGCGAACTGCGCTGCAGGTGGAGGCTGAGGTGCGCCGCGCCGGGGCCACGCCGGCCACGGTGGCCATCGTCAAAGGGCGGCTGAAAGCAGGCTTGTCGGGCGCAGAGATCGAGCAGCTAGGTCAGTCCGGGCGCAGCGTCAGCAAGGTCAGTCGGCGCGATATTCCGTTTTTGGTAGCGAGCGGGGCGACTGGCGCAACTACCGTGGCCGCCACCATGGTGATTGCCGCCATGGCGGGCATCCGCGTGTTTGCCACCGGCGGCATCGGTGGGGTGCACCGTGGCGCAACCGAGAGTTTTGATGTGTCGGCCGACCTGCAGGAGCTGGCGCACACGCCGGTGGCGGTGGTGTGTGCCGGGGCTAAATCGATTCTGGATTTGGGCCTGACGCTGGAGTACCTGGAGACCCATGGTGTGCCCGTCATCGGCTACCAGACCGATACCTTGCCCGCCTTTTTCAGCCGCGAGAGCCGCTTTGCGGTGGACTACCGCCTCGATACCCCTGAAGCGATTGCGCGGGTGCTGGACACCAAATGGCAGTTGGGCCTGCGCGGCGGCGCGGTCATTGCCAACCCCATTGCGCCCGAGCACGCCATGCCCAGCTCCGCCATCGATCACGCCATTGCGCAGGCGCTGGACGAGGCCCGCCAGCAAGGTATTGGTGGCAAAGAGACCACTCCGTTTTTGCTGGAGCGCATCGGCGCGCTGACGGAGGGCAGCAGCCTGGCAGCCAATATCGCGTTGGTGCTGGGCAACGCCAGGCTGGCCAGCGCGATCGCAAGTGCCTTGGGCCGATAAATGCAAAGTACTTTTTTTAATTAGGTAAGATGATTTTTTTCAACCCCGCTCTATATGGAGATCTTGCGATGACTTTTTCGAACCACCTGCGTCTTGGCGTCCTGGCTTCTGCATTGGCCGCCAGCTTTTCGGTCGCGGCCCAGCCGGCCATCATTTACGACATGGGCGGCAAGTTCGACAAGTCGTTCAACGAAGCCGCCTACAACGGCATGGAAAAGTGGAAGAAGGAAACCGGCAAGACCTACCTGGAGTTTGAAGTTTCCAACGAGTCGCAGCGCGAGCAAGCGGTGCGCCGCATGGCAGAAAAAGGTGCCAGCCCCATCATCGCCATGAGCTTCAGCCAGGCATCGGCCATCGAGAAAGTCGCCAAAGAATTCCCCAAGTTGCAGTTCGCCATCATTGACGACGTTGTCAAGTTGCCCAATGTGCAGTCCTTCGTTTTCAAGGAGCATGAAGGCAGCTTTTTGGTGGGCCTGATGGCAGCCAATGCCAGCAAGACCGGCAAAGTCGGTTTTGTGGGCGGCATGGACATTCCGCTGATCCGCAAGTTCCAGTGCGGCTACGAGCAAGGCGCCAAGTTTGCCAACCCCAAGGCCGAAGTCTTCGCCAACATGACCGGCACCACCGGCGCAGCGTGGAACGATCCGGCCCGTGGCGGCGAGCTGGCCAAGGCGCAGTTTTCCAAGGGCGCTGATGTGGTGTTTGCTGCCGCAGGCGGTACCGGCATCGGCGTGTACCAGGCCGCTAAAGACGGCGGCAAGCTGGCCATTGGTGTAGATAGCAACCAAAACCACCTGCACCCCGGCACCATGCTCACCTCCATGCTCAAGCGCGTGGATGTGGCCGTGTACAACGTGTCCAAGAAGTTCACCCCCGGTGTGTCCGTGTTGGGCCTGAAGGAAGACGGCGTGGGCTATGCCATGGACGCCAACAACGCTAAGCTGGTAACTGCCGACATGAAGAAGAAGGTGGACGCCGCCAAGGCCGACATCATCAGCGGCAAGATCAAGGTGGCGGACTACATGGTGGACAACGCCTGCAAGTACTGATTGCAGGATGCGCTCTGAGTCCGGCGCTCCAGCGCCCGCCGATGCCGGGATTGCCGTGCAAATGCACGGCATCCACAAGCGCTTCGGCGCAGTGCTGGCCAACGACAACGTCGATCTGACGGTGCGCGCTGGCACGGTGCACGGCATCGTGGGCGAAAACGGCGCGGGCAAAAGCACCCTGATGTCGGTGCTCTACGGCTTCTACCGGGCCGACCAGGGCAGCATTGCGGTGTTGGGCCAGAGCGTCGATATCCGCAACGCGCAAGACGCTATCGGCCACGGCATCGGCATGGTGCACCAGCATTTCATGCTGGTCGAGACCCTGAGCGCTATCGACAACGTGATGCTGGGTGCCGAGCCGCATTGGCTCTTGCACCACGCAACGGCCACGGTGCGCGAGCGTCTGGTGGCGCTGATGGAGTCCACCGGTTTGCAAGTGCAGCTCGATGCGCTGGCCGGTGACCTCGCGGTGGGCGACCGCCAACGGCTCGAGATTCTCAAAGCGCTATACCGGGGCGCCAAGGTGCTGGTGCTCGACGAGCCCACAGCGGTGCTCACCCCGCAGGAAACCCAGCAACTGTTTGCGGTGCTGCGCGTGCTGCGCGACCAGGGCACCACCGTCATCCTCATCACCCACAAGCTCAAGGAAGTCATGGCCCTGTGCGACTTTGTCACCGTGATGCGCGGCGGCAAGGTGGTGCAGGACCTGCCCATTGCACAGGCCACCATCGAAGGCCTGGCCCAGGCCATGGTGGGGCGCAAGGTGCAAATGGGCCGCCAGGCCGATGCCAGCGCACGTGCCGGTGGCGGCGAGCTGCGTTTGCAAACCCACCAGATCGAGGTGCGCGACGCCTGGAACGTGGTGCGCCTGCAAGGCATCGACCTAGGCTTGCGCGCTGGCGAGATCGTCGGCGTGGCCGGGGTGTCGGGCAATGGGCAGAGCGAGCTTCTCGATGTGCTCTCTGGCCTGGTGCAGCCCAGTGCGGGCCGACTGACAGTGGGCGACCAGGAGTTTGGCCCCGAGCGGCCACTGGACCCGCAGCAGGCGCGTGCGCTGCACATCGCCCACGTGCCTGAAGACCGGCATGCGCGCGCGCTGGTGATGCCGTTTGTGGCCTGGGAGTCGGCCATCTTGGGCTACGACGCCCTGCCGCGCTACCGCAGTGGCGGCTGGCTCAAGCACGGTGCCATGCGCGCGGCCACCACAGAGATGATGGAGCGCTTTGACGTGCGCCCGCGCAACGCCGAGCTGCAAAGCAGCAAGTTTTCTGGCGGCAACCAGCAAAAGCTGGTGCTGGCGCGCGAGCTGGGGCAAGCGCCCCAAATTCTTTTGGTGGGCCAGCCCACGCGTGGCGTGGACATTGGCGCCATCGAGTTCATTTACAGCCAGTTGCGCGCGATGCGCGATGCGGGTTGTGCGGTGTTGGTGGTGTCTAGCGAGCTGGACGAAATCTTGGCCCTGTCTGACCGGGTGGTGGTCATGAACCAGGGCCGCATCGCCGGGACCTTGGCCATCGAAGACTGCACCGAGGCGCGCCTGGGCATGCTCATGACCGGCGGGGCGGTGCAATGAGCGCGCCGCAGACACTGCCGCGCTGGGCCGATCTGGTCTTGCTGCCTGCAGTGTGTCTGGCCGTGGCGCTGCTGGCCGCTGCAGCAGTGGTGGCGCTGGTGGGCCAAAGCCCCAGCGAGGTGCTGACCGTGCTGGTCAAGGGCGCGTTTGGAACCCAGCGCAACCTGAGCTACACCCTGTACTACGCCACCACTTTCATCTTCACCGGCTTGGCGGTGGCGGTGGCCTTCCACGGCGGGCTGTTCAACATCGGCGGCGAGGGGCAGGCCATCATGGGCGGGCTGGGCGCGGGTTTGGTGGCGCTGTGGCTCTCAACCAGTCTGCCGGCCTGGGCGATGCTGCCGCTGATGCTGGCCGCCGGTGCGATGTTCGGCATGGTGTGGGCGGCCATTCCCGCCTACTTGCAAGCCTACCGTGGCAGCCATGTGGTGATCACCACCATCATGTTCAACTTCATTGCCAGCTCCGTGCTTGTGTACCTATTGGTCAACCAATTGCGCCCGCCGGGGGAAATGGCGATCGAGAGCGCGCCGTTTGCGCCCTCCGCCAAGTTGCCCAGCATGCACGATGCGATGGGCTGGCTGGGGATTGAATGGCCGCGCTCGCCGCTCAACCTCAGCTTGCTGCTGGCGCTGGCCGCCTGTGTGGCGGTGTACCTGTTTTTGTGGCGTTCGCGGGCCGGCTACCGGCTGCGCGCCGTGGGCGCCAGCCCCAGCGCTGCCGACTACGCGGGCATCCACTCGCGCCACCAAGTGGTGGTGGCGATGGCGGTGTCGGGCGCCTTGGCTGGCATGGTGGCGATGAATGAGATTGCCGGTGTGAGCGGCAAGCTGCTGCTGGAGTACGTTAGCGGTGCGGGCTTTACCGGCATTGCGGTGGCGCTGATGGGCCGCAACCACCCGGTGGGGATTGTGGCGGCCAGTCTGCTGTTTGGCGCGCTGTTCCAGGGCGGCGCGGAGGTGGCGTTTGATGTGCCGGGCTTTAGCCGCGACATGGTGGTCATGCTGCAGGGCTTCATTGTGTTGTTCTCTGGGGCGCTCACCTATGCGATTGCGCCCTTGTTGGTCTGGGTGTTGGGCCGCTTGCCTGGGAGGCTGCTGTGGACGAAAGCCTGATCGCGGCCATGCTGGCCTCCACGTTGCGGGTGTCCACGCCGCTGATTCTGTGTGCCTTGGCCGGGCTGTTTGCCGAGCGCGCTGGCGTGGTCGATATTGGGCTGGAAGGCAAGATGCTGTTTGCCGCCTTTGCCGCCGGGGCGGCGGGTGCGGCCATGGGCTCGACCGCCATTGCATTGGCTGCGGCCATCGGCATCGCGGTGGCGCTGTCGTGGTTGCACGGGCTGGCCTGCGTGAGCTACCCCGGCAACCAGGTGGTCTCGGGGGTTGCCATCAACATCATTGCGGCGGGCATGACGGTGGTGCTGGGCATTGCCTGGTTCTCCCAGGGCGGGCAGACCCCGGCTTTGTCTTCGGAGGTGAGGCTGCAGGCGTTGTTCCCAGATGCGCAAACATGGTTGTCTGGCGTGCCCTGGCTCGGGCGCATCGTGGGCGAGGGTTTGCTGTCGCACAACGGGCTGGCTTACCTGGCGTATGCGCTGGTGCCGCTGGTGTGGTGGGTGGTGTTTCGCACCCGCTTTGGGCTGCGGCTGCGCGCGGTGGGCGAGAACCCGCACATGGTGGACGCCGCCGGTGTGTCGGTGCGCGGCATCCGCTACGCCGCCCTGACCATCAACGGCATGCTGTGCGGCCTGGCCGGTAGCTACCTGGTGTTGGCGCAGAGCGCCAACTTCTCGCAAAACATGTCGGCTGGGCGCGGCTTCATGGCGCTGGCAGCGCTGATCTTTGGCCGCTGGCACCCGGTCGGCGCGCTGTGGGCTTGCTTGTTGTTCGGTTTTCTCGATGCGTCTGCCATCCGCATGCAGGGCGTGGCCCTGCCGGTGGTGGGCGAGGTGCCGGTGCAGTTCATCCAGGCATTGCCCTACGTGCTTACGGTGGTGCTGTTGGCTGGCTTCATTGGCAAAGCGGTTGCGCCCCAGGCGCTGGGCAAGCCGTATTTGAAAGAGCGCTGAGGCGGTAGGCGCGCCGCTGGCCTAACTTTTCAGCCGCTGGCTGTGCAACTGGCGGGCCAGCGAAGCCTCCAGCGGCCAGGGCTCTGCGCCCATCTGTGCCACCAGCAGTTCCGCGCACAGCGCCGCTAGGCCCAAACCGCGCGAGCCTAGCCCTGCAATCATCCATACCGTGGGCGCGCTGCCAGGTTCCACTGGCCCCACCAGCGGCAACCGGTCCCAAGTAGCGCAGCGGGTGTTGTGCCAGTGGCCCAGCGGGCCCTGCGCAAACGCCTGGGCCAATGCATCCTTGCACTGCGGTAAAAGCTGCACCAACTTATCGAAATTGGCTTGGTGCTGCTGCGCGGCGTCGGCGGTGCGCGAGGCATCGCTCTCGTACGTGGCCCCAGCGATCCAACGCGGGCCATCCGGGCCGTGCACCCAGGGGATGAAGCTGCCGCGTCCGTTGACTGGGACCTTGGGCAGGCTTTGGTCGCCGTGGCTGCCGAGGCTGACGCTGCCATGCAGCTGCTGCAGGCGCTCAAGCGCACGGACCACGGCGGCGTCCACCTGCAGTTGTGTGGCCTTGGCTTGCAGCACCGCTTTGCAGCCGTGGGCGTTGGCCAGCACCACCACCTCGGCGCGTCCCAGTTCGTGTGCGTGTGCATCCATTAGCTGCCAGTCCGAGCCATCGCGTTGCAGGGCGTGCACAGCGGACGCTGGGACGAACCGAATCGACGGGTGCGCCAGCCACGCTTGCACCATGCTGGCTGGCTTGATCCAAGCGGCATGTGGGTGCCAGCGGGTGGCCTCCATGTTCTGTGCGCGGTCGCGCCGGTGCTCCAACACCCCGGTCAGGTCCCAGTCGCGCCCGCGCGCCAAACGCTGCTCGGCTTGGGCCAGCATCAGCCGGGTGCCACGGCGCAGCAGCTGGGAGCGCGCGCCGTCATCGGCGGAGACCAGGGGCGCCACCAAGCCTGCGGGCAGTCCCGATGCACCTTGGGCGGGCTCGGTGTGTTGGTCGTACACGTCCACTTGCCAGCCGCGCTCAGCCAGCGCCCGCGCCATCGCTGCGCCCGCCAGGCCTGCGCCGACCACGGCGCAGCGCCCCACTGGCAGCGCGGCGGGCTGTGCCTGCTGGCGGGTGTTGCTCCAGCGCGGCACGTACACCGCCAGCCGCTGGGCCGGCAACTTGGGCAGATCGGCGGCGCTGGCCCAGTCCAATCCGACCTCGCGCATGGCGTCGGGCGTCAGGCCCTGCGCATCTGGAAAGTGCAGCTGCGTGCCAGGCCGGCAACAGCGTGCCAAGGCTTTGAGCCACCAACGGTCCCAGTGGCTGCGGTCGCTTGCGGCCAAGATGTGGTCGGCGCGCAGCCGCAGTTCGCCCAACATCTGCAGCGGCGCACCGACGCACAGCGTGAGCAACACCTGCTGATCGGTCAGCACCACGCGGTGCAGGCCTGCGTCCAGCGTGTCGAAAGCGGCTGCACCCAGGACATGATTGAGATGGCCCAAATCTGCGGCGTTGGTATCCGGCGGCAGCAAGGCGACGTAATGCAGGATGCGTGGCCGCAAAGGGCTGTGCTGCCACGCGTGCAGCACCGCGCCAAAGCGGTCTGTGCTGAACTGGGTATCAAGCCTAGTAAGTAACTCAGTGTCGAGGAGGGTGCTGCCGGCCGAGCCGGCCTGGGCCTGCCAGTCAGCCTGGAGCAACGCGACCAGCCGCGGGTCTGCGTCCAAGGGGGGCGGGGGCTCAGGCGGTGGGGGGAACGTAGCCTTGGGCGGCATCGGCGCCGCTGCCAAAAAAGTGGGCTTCCATCTGGCGGGCCAGGTACTGGCGGGCGCGGGCGTCGGCCAGGTTGAGGCGGTTTTCGTTGACCAGCATGGTTTGGTGTTTGAGCCAAGCCGCCCAGGCCTCTTGGCTGACGCTTTCCCAGATGCGTTTGCCCAGCTCGCCGGGGTAGGGCGGAAAGTCCAGGCCCTGTGCTTCTTTACCCAGTTTGATGCAGTTGACCGTGCGTGCCATGAAAGCCCTCAGTTGAAAACAGTGGCCGCGATCTTATTCGCTTTGCCAGATGCCTAGGCGGCGTCAGGGGCCACCGGCTCGGCGCAATAATCTGGCCTGCGTTGCATTGCAGCATGGCGTTGCTAAGCATGCTGCCGCGCACAGCCCCACGGCGCCACCGTCCCACAGCCTAGAGAACTGGACCATGAACCTACTCACCGAAACCCTGGACTACGCCCCCCGGCGCGTGTTTGCACTCATCAGCGTGCTGTGCGTGGCGATGCTGGGCTACGGCATGGTGTTGCAGCACGTGGTGGGGCTGGAGCCGTGCCCGATGTGCATCGTGCAGCGCTACGCCTTGGTGCTGCTGGCGCTGGTGGCCGCGCTGGCTGCTTGTGCCCGCCGCAGCGGTTGGCACCGTGCCGGGGCGCTGCTCTTGGTGGTGTTCGGTTTGGCCGGTGCGGGGGTGGCAGCGCGGCAAAGCTGGCTGCAGTGGTACCCGCCCGAGGTGGCTTCGTGCGGACGCGACCTGTGGGGCATGATCGACACCTTCCCGCTGGAGCGGGTCTTGCCCATGGTGTTTCGGGGCAGCGGCGACTGCAGCAAGATCGATTGGACCTTTTTAGGCGGCACGATTGCCAACTGGGCCTTCGCTTGGTTCATGGTCGTGGCGCTGCTGGCCGGCTGGATGCTGGTGCGCCACGTGCGGCGGGGGTGAAGGGGCGAGCGTCGGGCCCAATGTGAGACTCAAGGCTGCATGACTAGGCGCATGCCCACCAGGGTGTAGCGGGTCTGCGGCGAGTTCCAGTTGCGGTAGCTGGACCGCGCATACAGCGCCCAGGTGTGCCAAGAGCCGCCCCGGCGCACGTACTCGCCGCCTTCTGTGGGGCCAGTGGGGTCATTCACCGGCGACTTGGCGTAGTAGTCGGCGCCGTACAGGTCTTGCGTCCATTCCCACACGTTGCCATGCATGTCGTACAAGCCCCAGGCGTTGGGTGCAAAACTGGCCACCGGCGAGGTGAAGGCAAAGCCGTCCGACAAGGGCAGCGCGTGCGCGGCGAACTCGCTCCAGTAGGCTCGTGCGGATTGGTCAAAGGTGTTGGCCACCTGGCCCAGCGACTGCGGCGCGTCGCCGCTGTGGTAGCGGGTGCGGGTGCCCGCGCGTGCGGCGTACTCCCACTGGGCCTCGGTGGGCAATTGGTAGCGGCGGCCTTCTTGCTGGCTGAGCCACTGGGCCAGGGCCTGCGCGTCGTTCCAAGTGATGTTGACCACCGGGTGGCTGTCGGTTTGCGCAAAGCCGGGTTGCAGCCAGCTGTAGCGGGGGTCACGGCCTTCAAAAGCGTCGCCGCGCTTGGAGGTGGCCCGGTCGTACTGCGGGTTGTAGCCATAGCCCCCGGTGCCATCCGCAATCGATTCAGGCACATACCCCGAGCGCTCCACAAACCGGCGGAACTGCGCCACCGTGACCTCGGTGGCGCCCATATAGAAGTCGCGGGTGATGCGCACCTTGTGCGCCGGCGCTTCGTCGCTAAGTTCGCGCAGGCGCTCCAGGCCCATGCCGGGGAAGTCATGGTGCAGCGAGTCCAATGACTCACCGTTGCCCATCAAAAACTCGCCCGCAGGCAGGCGCACCATCGACATCCCTAAGGAATTGACCAGCACCGCTGGCCCACCTGCGCGTGCGCTCGGTGGCAGTGGCGCGCAGGCAAGCAATAACAACGCCGCCAGCATGGCGCCGCCTGTGCGGCGCAAGCGGCCGGATGTGGCAGCTACATGGGCGCTGCCAGTCTTGCACCAGTGGGCATTGCCGCACTTCTCTACCGCGCCGCAGTCACCGCCCGTGCCGCCCCCACTCATAGCCGTTTGAGCAAGACTTGGCTTCTACGATCCCAGTTGGTTTTGCGTTTGCGCGCTTCGGGCAGCCAGTCGGGCTCGACCTGCACGAAGCCGCGTTTGATGAACCAGTGCATGGTGCGCGTGGTCAGCACAAAAATGCTCTCCAGCCCGGCGGCGCGGGCGCGCTGTTCGATGCGCTTGAGCACCCGCTCGCCATCGCCCTGGCCCTGCACCTCGGGTGACACGGTGAGCGCTGCCATCTCAGCGGTTTTGGCCTCGGGGTAAGGGTAGAGCGCGGCGCAGGCGAAGATGACGCCGTCGTGCTCCAGGATGGTGTAGTTGCCTACGTCGCGCTCAATCTCGGTGCGGCTGCGCTTGACCAGCGTGCCGTCGCGCTCAAAAGGCTCAATCAGTTGCACGATGCCGCCTACGTCGTCTACCACCGCCTCGCGCAGGCTCTCCAGCTTTTCATCGACCACCATGGTGCCGATGCCGTCGTGCACATAGACCTCCAGCAAGATCGCGCCGTCCACCGAAAACGGAATGATGTGGCTGCGCTCCACGCCCGCCTTGCAGGCACGTACGCAGTGCTGCAGGTAAAACGGTACGTCCAGCGGCCCGGTGGCGGGCGGTAGTTCGGCCAGCAAGCGCTCGGCGTCGGCCAGGGGTAGCTCGGTGTCGATGGGGTTGTCATCGTCCGGCGGGTCGTTGGGGCGCGTGCGGATGCCGGGCACCTCGGTCAGAAAAATCAGTTTGTCGGCCTGCAGCGCGCTGGCCACCGAGGTGGCGACTTCTTCCATGTTCAGGTTAAACGCATCGCCCGTGGGCGAAAAGCCAAATGGCGAGAGCAGCACCATGGCGCCCATGTCCAGGGTGCGGGTGATGCCTGCAATATCGACCTTGCGTACCAGCCCGGAGTGCTGGAAATCCACCCCGTCCACGATGCCCACCGGCCGCGCCGTGATGAAGTTGCCTGAAATAACGCGAATGGTCGAGTCCGCCATTGGCGTGTTGGGCAGCCCCTGGCTGAACGCCGCCTCGATCTCGTAGCGCAGCTGGCCGGCGGCCTCTTGCGCGCAGTCCAGCGATATCTCATCGGTGATGCGCATGCCGTGCGAGTATCGCGGCGTGTGGCCTTTGGCGCGCAGTTGCTCGTTGACTTGGGGGCGAAATCCGTGCACCAGCACCACCTTGACGCCCATGCTTTGGATCATCGCCAAGTCTTGGGCAAGGTGCGGAAGCTTGCCCGCTGCAATCGCCTCGCCGGCAATGCCCACCACAAAGGTTTGGTTGCGAAACTTGTGGATGTAGGGCGCAACCGACCTGAACCAGGGCACGAAAGTGAAGTTGAAAACAGAGGTCATGGTCGAGGTGCAAGGGGCTGGCTTGTGACCACCAGTGGGCAGGGATAATCGCCAATTCTCTACCAAGTGCGCCCCTTGCCAGCCAGCCCCATTCAAATCGATTTCCCCGACGCGCTCCCGGTATCCGGCAAGCGCCAGGAGATCATGGATGCGATTGCAGCGCACCAAGTGGTCATCGTCTGTGGTGAAACCGGCTCGGGCAAAACCACCCAGCTGCCCAAGATTGCGCTGGCTATGGGGCGTGGACGGCTCAACTACCCGGCAGGCCAGCGCGGCAAACTCATCGGCCACACCCAGCCGCGTCGCATTGCTGCCTCCAGCGTGGCCAAGCGCATCGCCGAAGAACTGAAAACGCCCCTGGGCGAGGTGGTGGGTTTCAAGGTGCGCTTTCAAGACCGGCTGGGCGCAGATGCCTCCGTCAAGCTGATGACCGACGGCATCTTGCTGGCCGAAACCCAGACCGACCCGCTGCTGCTGGCCTACGACACCCTGATCATCGACGAGGCCCACGAGCGCTCGCTCAACATCGACTTTTTGCTGGGTTACCTGCGCCAAATCCTTCCGCGCCGCCCCGACCTCAAAGTCATCGTCACCTCTGCCACCATCGACGCGCAGAGGTTTGCAGAGCACTTCAAGTCAGTCAACGGTCCAGCGCCAGTGATCATGGTGTCTGGTCGCATGTTCCCCGTGGAGCAGCGCTACCGGCCATTTGAAGAAAGCCGCGAGTACGACCTCAACAGCGCGATCGCCGATGGGGTAGACGAGCTTTGGCGCGATGTGCACAACGCGGGCGACATACTGGTGTTCTTGCCTGGTGAGCGCGAGATCCGCGAGGCCGCAGACCACCTGCGCCGCCACCTGAGCCACCAGCCTCTGATGCGCAGCGCCGAGGTGCTGCCGCTGTTTGCGCGCCTCAGCCAGGCCGAGCAGGACCGCATTTTTGATGGCCACACCGGGCGGCGCATTGTGTTGGCCACCAACGTGGCAGAGACTTCGCTCACGGTGCCGGGTATCCGCTACGTGATTGACGCCGGCACCGCGCGCATCAAGCGCTACAGCTTTCGCAGCAAGGTGGAGCAGCTCTTGGTGGAGCCGATCAGCCAAAGCTCGGCCAACCAGCGCGCCGGGCGCTGCGGCCGGGTGGCCAACGGCATTTGCATCCGCCTGTACGAGCAGACGGATTTTGATGGCCGCCCCCGGTTCACCGACCCCGAGATTTTGCGCAGCTCCTTGGCCGGGGTGATATTGCGGATGAAGTCGCTGCGGCTGGGCGTGGTGGAGGACTTTCCGTTTATCGAGAGCCCGTCGGGGCGCGCGATTGCCGACGGCTACCAGCTGCTCAACGAGCTGGGCGCGGTGGACGATGCCAACGAGCTCACGCCCATGGGCGCGGAGTTGGCGCGCCTGCCGCTGGACCCGCGCGTGGGGCGCATGATTTTGGAGGCGCGCACGCGCCAGGCTTTGGATGAGGTGTTGGTGATTGCCAGCGCGTTGAGCATGCAGGATGTGCGCGACCGGCCGATGGAGGTGCAGCAGCAGGCAGATCAGGCGCACGCGAAGTTTGACGATGAGAAGAGCGAGTTTTCGGGGTACCTGCGCTTGTGGAAGTGGATTCATGAGGCGCGGGGCGCAGGCCCTGCGCCATCGCACAAACTGAGCAACCGGCAGTACGAGCAGTTGTTGCGGCAGAACTTCATCAATATCCGCCGGGTGCGCGAGTGGCGGGACATTCACAGCCAGTTGTTGACGGTGGTGGCCGAGCACGGGTGGCGTGTCAACACCGCGCCGGCCAGTTATGAGCAATTGCACTTGAGCATGCTCGCGGGCCTGCTGGGCAATGTGGGTTGCAAGCTGGAGGGCGATGGGGCGACAGGCGATTACTTGGGTGCGCGGGGCATCAAGTTTTTTCCGCATCCCGGCGCGCATTTGGTCAAGAAGCCGGGGCGCTGGATTGTGGCGGCGGAGTTGGTGGAGACCACGCGCTTGTTTGGGCGCGGCATTGCGGCCATCGAGCCGCAGTGGCTGGAGCAGGTGGGTGGCCATCTGCTGAAAAAGCAGTTGCTGGACCCGCACTGGGAAAAAAAAGCGGCCGAGGTGGTGGCGCTGGAGCGGGCCACGCTGTACGGCATCGTGGTGTACAGCGGGCGGCGGGTGAATTACAGCCGGGTGGATTTGCAGGGCGCGCGGGAGATCTTTATCCGCGAGGCTTTGGTGGGCCAGCAGTGGGAGACCATGCTGCCGTTTTTGGCGGCCAACCACAAGCTCATCGCACAGGTGGAAGACCTGGAGCACAAAGCGCGCCGCCAGGATGTGTTGGTGGATGACGAGTTGATCTACGCGTTTTACGACCAGCAGCTGCCCGCCGATGTGTGCAGCGGCCACAGCCTGGAGCGCTGGTACCGCGAGGAGTCCAAGAAGCCGCAGTACAACCCGCAGCAAGCCGGTGGGCGGCGCGAGAGCACGCTCTTGCGCCTGACCCGCGAGGAGCTGATGCGCCATGAGGCTGCGGGCATCACCACGGCGTCGTTTCCCAAAACCATTCGGCTGGGCGGCGTGGACTGCGCCGCCACCTACCTGCACGAGCCGGGCGATGCGCGCGATGGGCTCACGGTGACGGTGCCGCTGTTTGTGCTCAACCAGGTCAACGAGGAGCGCTGCGAGTGGCTGGTGCCGGGCATGCTCAAAGACAAGGTGCAGGCGCTGCTCAAAACCTTGCACCAGCGCCCGCGCTCGCGCCTGGTGCCACTGCCCGACACGGCGGCGCGTTTTGCGCAGGCGCTGAATGCGCCCGAGGCTTTTGGTGCCGGTGACTTGGTGGGCGCGCTGCTCAAGCTGGTGCGCGAGGCCACCTCCATCGACGTGGTGCGCGCCGACATCAAGGTGGACATGCTGTCGCCCCACCTGTTCATGAACTTTCGGGTGGTGGACGAACACGGCCGCCAGCTCGGCCAAGGCCGCAACCTGGGCGCGCTCAAGGCCGAGTGGGGCCAGCAGGCGCGCGGCGCGTTCCAGGCGCTGGCGGCGCTGAAGATGGGGCAGGCGAGCCAAGTGGCTGGGCAGGAGGATGCAGCGCCAGCGGCGCAGGACGCGCCTGCGGCTTCGCATGGCGTGGGCAAGGGGGTAGACACCCGTGCAAAACATGGCACTGCTGCTGCAAGCCCGGCGGCAGTGGGTGGCGCAAATCCTGGTCAACCTTCTGCTGCAAGCGCGCCTGCAGCCGTGCTGGCGCAGCGCCACACCGCGTGGACTTTTGGTGAGTTGCCCGAGCTGCTCGAAATCCGCAAAGGAGGCCAAACGCTGGTGGGTTTTCCGGCGCTGATCGACGCGGGCGATGCGGTGACGGTGGAGGTGTTTGATGAGCCCGAGGTGGCCGGCGCCAAGCACCGTGCCGGCCTGCGCCGCCTGTTTGCGCTGCAGCTCAAAGACGCGCTCAAGTACCTGGAGAAAAACATCCCCGACCTGCAAACCATGGCCGTGGCCTACATGCAGGTTGGCAAATCGCACGCTGGCAAAGACGGCGGTAAAGACAGTGTCAATGGCGGCACGTTGGAGGAGCTGCGCGCACACATCATCGCTGTGGCGCTGGACCGCGCCTTTGTGCAAGAGCCGCTACCTACCGACGCGCAGGCCTTCAAGCGCCGCACCGACGAGGGGCGCGGACGGCTTACCTTGATCGCCAACGAGGTGGCGCGGCTGGCTGGCGTGGTGCTGCAAGAGCACGCCATTGCGGCCCGCAAGATCAAAGACACCAAGCTCGCGAGCGACGCCGTGCAAGACGCCGCGCAGCAGTTGCAGCGGCTGGTGCCCAAACAGTTTTTGCAGGCCACGCCCTGGGAGCGCTTGCAGCACCTGCCGCGCTACCTCAAGGCCATCACTTTGCGCCTGGACAAGCTGCGCGCCGACCCAATGCGCGACGCCGCCCGCCTGGCCGAACTGCGCCCGCTGGAGCAACGCTACTGGCGGCTGGTGGCCGAGCGCAAAGGCGTGGCCGACGAGCGCATGCTGGAGTTCCGCTGGCTGCTCGAAGAACTGCGGGTGAGCTTTTTTGCGCAAGAGCTGCGCACGCCGCAGCCGGTGAGCGTCAAGCGGCTGGAGAAGGCTTGGGGGCAGTTGGGGTAGGGCTACCGCGATACTTACTGCCCTGCTTGCGGCAAGAGCCGCAGCAACTGCCCGTTGCTTTGGTCGGTGAGCACATACAGCAGGCCATCGGGCCCCTGGCGCACATCGCGGATGCGTTGACCCAGGTCGGTTAGCAGCGTGGTTTCGCGCACTACTTTGCCGGCGAAGGGCTGCGCGAGTTCCAGGCGGTGCAGGCGACCGAATTTGAGCGAGGCCACGACCAGGTTGCCCGCCCAGTCTTTGCCATAGCGCTCGCTGGTGACAAACGCCATGCCCGAGGGCGCAATCGATGGCGTCCAGTAGTGCAGCGGCTGCTCCAGGCCGGCTTTGGCCGTGGCGCCGTCGCCAATCTTGGCGCCGCCGTAGTGCACCCCGTAGCTGATGGCGGGCCAGCCGTAGTTGCGCCCGGGCAGCGGCACATTGATCTCGTCGCCGCCCTGCGGCCCGTGCTCGTGCACCCAGAGCTTGCCGTCGGGTGCCAGCGTTGCGCCTTGCGGGTTGCGGTGGCCCCAGCTCCAAATCTCGGGCAGGGCGCCTGCGCGCTGCACCAGCGGGTTGTCTGCGGGCACGCTGCCGTCTTTGTGGATGCGAATCACTTTGCCGTGGTGGTTGTCCAGGGTTTGGGCGTCTTGGCTGCGCGAGAAGCGATCGCCCAGCGTCATGAACAGCGTGCCGTCGGGCTGCCCCTGCGCGGTGCGGCCCTCCACGATGCGGCAGCCAAAGTGCGCGCTGCTGGCCACCTTGGGCCGCTGGCTAAAGACCACGCGCAGGTTCTCCAGCCGGTCTGGGTTGCGCGCGAGCTGCGCGCGCGCCAAAGCGGTGCTGTTGCCGCCCACGCCCGGCTCGCTAAAGCAAAAGTACAGCGTGCGGTTGCTGGCGAAGTCGGCATCAACCACTACATCGAGCAAACCGCCTTGGCCACCGGCCGCCACCTCGGGCACGCCTTGCACTGGCGCGCCCAAAGCGCCGTTGGCTGCGACCACGCGCAGGCGCCCGGGGCGCTCGGTGACTAGGAATTCGCCACTGGGGAGGAAGGCTAGGGACCAGGGGTTTTGTAGGTTGCGGGCTATGGGTTGGGGGGTGAGGGGCTGGGGGTTGGCTTGGGCTATCGGTTTGGCGAGAGTTTGTGCCTGGGTGAGTGAGGTGGTGGTCCACAGAAGGGTGGCTAGGGCGGCGATGTAGAGGACGTGGGGGTTGGTGGTGGGCATGGGATGTGTGGGGGTGAGTGGGTGTGATCGGTTGGTGGGGCTTCGCGGGCGGTTGCGATGCGATTCTGCGGGTCAAGTAACAGCACCAGGGGGTGCAAGGGGATGTGTGAGAGATGGTGGGTGGCAGTCCGCTGCGGAAGACTGGGACAGGTCTTGTCGTGGTGTTGCGGTGCAGCGTGAAATGGTAGAAAAAATTCACAAAAATCGCGAAAAGTTACGGCAGAATGTTCAAAATTTCACAAAGGGAGGGGTGAATGGCCAGCGTCTTAGGAGAGGCGTTAAAGCGCCAATGTTTGGCACGTGGTTGTTTCGTTATGTATTCAAAAGCAAGGGCAGTCGACGATGTCTCTTCACAACACCGAGCGTCCTTCTGATTCCAATGATCCAGGACGAAACTGGCGCCAAACTGCTTCACCGTCTCCTGAGCCACAACCGCCAGTGGCCAAGAAGTCGTGGCTAATGAAGTATCAACTAACCTTGCTATTCATGACGGTGATACTGGGTTTTTTTGGTTTACTTCGTTTGTTTGTGTATCTTAATCCTCCACCGGAAATACATGAACTCCAGAATCAGGTTGTGAAGGTTTTGTCTTGGCAACGGCTACACCCACAATTGCGAGTGCTCTGGCCGGACGGTAACAGCAGTTGGGTGGAGTTTCCGAACACGCAAATATACAAAGAGCGCGATGAATACTCGGTTATCTCATTGAATGATCAGCGTCGACTCGTGGGTCGCTATTGTCAGATATGGAGTAGACCTGTCAAGTTCGGCATTAAGGATAGACACCAAGTTTTTGCAATTGATTGCGGCGATGGAATCGGATTAGATTTTGACAAGGCAGCAAACGATTACAAAATGGAGACTCGACCATTATATTTGTTTTTCTCATTCCTCATTCTGGTGATGGTCGGACCTATATTTGTCGCTGAAATTATTCGTGATCGCAAGTTAAAAAGGGAGTTATAAGTTATGACTAAAGCAGTTTCAATTCTGGGTAAATCATCACGTGTTCTGACGGTGGTTACTCCTTATGTTAATGGCGTCAATGTTGGTTTGACAGCCGCCAATACGGTGACAGCACCTCGTAACGACGATGGCAGTTACGATGTGTCCGGTTATGTCATCGTGACCTGCCCCCAATCCCCATACCAGCCTAAGTTCCATAAGTCCGTGCACCGCGCCCCCCTACAACCGCGCCAGCCGCTCCAACGCCGTCTGCAAAGTCGCATCCTGCTTGGCAAAGCAAAAGCGCACCACGCCTTGGTCAAAGCCGCCGCCATAAAACGCAGATAGCGGAATCGCCGCCACGCCAATTTCCGTGGTCAGCCATTTGCAGAATTCGGCTTCGCCCAAGTTGCTGACCGCAGAAATATCCACGCACTGAAAGTAGCTGCCTTCGCTGGGCAGCAGTTTGAAGCGGGTGTGTTGCAGGCCGGTGCGAAAGAGGTCGCGCTTGTGTTGGTAGAAGCCGCCAAGCTCCAGGTAAGGCGCGGGGTTGGCCAGGTAATTGGCCAGCGCGTGTTGCACCGGGGTGCTGACGGTGAACACATTGAACTGGTGCACCTTGCGGAACTCGGCGGTCAGCGCAGCCGGGGCTGCTACGGTGCCGACTTTCCAGCCGGTGACGTGGAAGGTTTTGCCAAAGCTCGACACGATGAACGCGCGCTCTGCCAAGCCCGCAAAGCGCGCCGCGCTTTCGTGCTGCGCGCCGTCAAACACCATGTGCTCGTAGACCTCGTCGCTGATCAGCAGCACCTGGGTGGGCGCCAGCAGGTCGCTTAGGGCCTGCATGTCGGCGCGGCTCCACACGGTGGCGCTGGGGTTGTGCGGGCTGTTGATCACGATGGCGCGGGTGCGGGGCGACAGGGCGGCTGCAATCTTGGTGAAGTCGGGCCGAAAGCTGCCGGGTGTGAGTGGAACCCGCACCGCCACGCCACCTGCCAACTCAATGTTGGGCACGTAGCTGTCGTAGCAGGGCTCTAGCACGATGACCTCGTCGCCTGGGTGCACCACCGCCAGCAGCGCCGTCAAGATGGCCTGGGTGGCCCCGGCGGTGATGGTGATTTCGGTGTCTGGGTGGTAGCTGCGGGCGTGCAGCGCCTCGATCTTTTTAGCCACCGCTTGGCGCAGCGCGGGCACGCCGGGCATGGGCGGGTACTGGTTGTGGCCGTGTTGCATGGCCTGAGTGACGTGGTCGACCAGCGCCGGGTCGCAGGCAAAGTCTGGAAAGCCCTGGCCCAGATTCACCGCTTGGTGCTGGGCCGCCAAGCCGGACATGACGGTGAAGATGGTGGTGCCCACCTGGGGCAGGCGGGATTCGATGTGCGGTGTGGTCATGGTTCGAGGTCCAAGGCGGTGCCCGCCATGGCGGCGGCAATGCGTCTGCGGCTGAGGTTCTTGCTGAGCAGCTCGGCAAAGGTGTACACAAAGTTGCGCAGGTAGGCGCTGCGCTTGAAGGCGACTCGCGCCACATTGGTGCCAAATAGGTGACCGGCCGGGCGCGCCACCAGACCACCTTTGCCGCCGTGTTGGGCGCAGTCGTCCAGCACGTCTTGCACCGCCATTTCGGCGGCAATGCCCACGCCCAGGCCCAGGCGCACATAGGTCTTGATCACGTCGGAGTCGATCGCCTCCAGCGCCACGCGGGGTGCGAGCTGGTGGTTGGCAAAGGCGGCGTCGATTTTGGTGCGGCCGGTGAACGAGGGGTGGTAGGTGATGAGCGGTTCTTTGGCCACGTCTTCCAGCGTGATGTGCGCCTGCTGTGCCAGCGGGTGCTCGCTGGGCAGCACCAGCATGTGCTGCCATTCGTAGCAGGGCAGGGTGACCAGCTCGGCGTAGGCCGCCAGCGACTCGGTGGCGATGCCGATCTCTGCCACTTCGTCGATCAGCATGCGCGCCACCTGGTCGGGCGCGCCCTGGTGCAGGCTGATATTGACCTTGGGGAAGGCGGTGCGCAGCGCAGCTACCTTTTCGGGTAGCACGTAGCGCGCCTGGGTGTGGGTGGTGGCAATCGACAAAGTGCCGCTGTCTTGCGCGCTGAACTGCTCGCCGATGCGCTTGAGGTTGCCCACCTCGCGCAATATCAGCTCAATGCTTTTGAGCACATGCTGTCCCGGCTCGGTGACGCGCTTGAGGCGCTTGCCGTGGCGGGCAAATATTTCGATGCCCAGCTCTTCTTCGAGTTCGATGATGGCTTTGGACACGCCTGGCTGCGAGGTGTGCAGCGCTTTGGCTGCTTCGGTGAGGTTGAGGTTGCGGCGAACCGCTTCTTGGACAAACCGGAACTGGTGGAGGTTCATATCAAATTTCTTCTATAGAAGAAAAATATTATGCCCCAGCGGTCTATCGCAACACGCCCTCGGCGGCGATCGACGCCAGCAGTTCCACCAGCCGCGGGTCTTCGCCCACCGCCGGGCGCAGGTCGAAGGCGACGCCGGGGTGGCTTTGGCGCAGCGCGGCCACCAATTGCGGCAGGTCCTCGCGCGCATGCCGGCCCACGCCCAGAAACATTGGCACGATGGTGATGGCCCCCACGCCCTGCGCCAGCAGATCGGCGCAGGCGCTGGGCAGATCAGGCGTGCTCAGTTCCAGGTAGGCGCAGGCCACGGGCGCGGCCGGGTGCGTACGGCGTAAGGTGGCGGCCACTGCCTCGATGGGCTTGTGCCACAGCGGGTCGCGTGAGCCGTGGGCAAACAGCACCAGGCCGGTTGGTGGAGTGGGGGAGGCAAGGGTCATCGTCGCAGTACCAACCAAGAAAAAGCGGTGAGGGAGAGCACCGAGTAAATCAGCCCCGGCAGCGCCGCGGTGAACCAGGGCCGCCAGCCTTGCAGCGTGCCCAGGTCGCCCAGCACGTTGTTCAAGAGCACAAAGCTGATGCCCGCCATCACCCCGCAAAACACATAGCTGGCGATGCCGCCGGAGCGGAAATGCAGGTAGGCAAACGGCAGCGCCAGCACCACCATGACCAGGCAGCTCAGGGGGTAGAACACCTTCTTCCAAAACTGGATTTCGTATTTCTGTGCGGACTGACCATTGGTATTGAGGTGGCGCATGTACTGAAACAGGGCGATGGTGCCCATGCGCTCGGGCCGCAGTACCGCGGCCGAAACCATCTCGGCGGTGACCAGCGTGGGCCAGCGCAAGCTCTCAGCCTGAATGTGGTCGACCCGGCTGGCCCGCCCAGCGTCCAGCACAAACTCGGAGCGCTTGACCGAGGCCAAGAGCCAGTCATCGTTCTTGCCAAACTGCGCAGACTCGGCGCGCGTGACGGAGACGATTTGGCCCTGGTTGTCGAACTCAAAAATCTGCAAGTCCTTCATGCCGCCGTCGGGCGAGAGCGCGCCCACGTTGACCGCATAGTTGCTGTAAGCCTGTTTCTCCTTGAGCCAGGCACCGGTTTTCCCCACCGTGATTTGCCCCCGAAACTGCGACTTGAGCATTTGCGCAGTGCGGTCCGCAAGCGGTGCCAGGTAGTCGCCCACCGCGAAGGTAAAGACCACAAACACCATGCCCAAAATCAACAGGGCTTTGAGGGCCCGCCAGGGCCCCAGCCCACTGGTACGCAGGATCGTGAACTCAGAACTTTGGGCCAGACGGGCCATCACGAAGATCGTGCCGATCAACACGGTGATGGGCAGCAGCTCGTACAGGTGGTTGGGCATGGACAAGGCTACGTAAATCAGCGCCTGTGGAACCTGGTAGCCCGCTGCGCGGATGCTATTGACCGACTGCAGCTCCTCCACAAAGTCGAAAAAGAAGAACAAGGCGTTGAAGCCCAGCGTCACCAAGGCCACCGCAATCAGCACCTCGCGGTACAGCAGTCGGCGCACCGTTTTCATGCCGGGTCCGCCTTGCGCCGCGGCAGCCGCAACACCCAGTTGTTGTGCCGCTTGGCCAACCAAGCCAGACCCAGGGCCAAGGCCCCACCATGCAAAGCCACCAGGTACAGGCCAAAGGAAATCTGACCCGATTCAATCCAGCTCTTGCCCAGTATCAGCAGGTTGAAATACACCACGAAAGCGAGGAAGCCAAAGGCCAGGTTGGTCACCCGGCCCGCACGTGGGTTCATGCCGGAGGCGGCAACCCCAATCACGATGAAATTGATCGCCGCCAGTACCAAGCCGATGCGCCATGCCAGCTCCCCCAGGTTCTTGGCCGTAGGATCGCGCAGCAGGTCCAGGGTGGTCGATGCGGTAGCGGGCGCATAACTGCGGGCCGATGCGTCATCGGCGCCTATGCGCACGCCGTAGCGCTCAAACTCGCTTACCGTGATCTCGGACTTGCCCAGGGTACGCTCCAGCCGCTGTCCGTTATGGAGCACCAAGAAGCGGTCTGAGCCGACCACTTCCACTTCGCCGGCGCGCGCCGACGTCACAGTTTCTTTGTCGGCCTCTTTGGTGGCAATGAATACGTTGTTGCCCGATTGCGCGCCGTCCGAGTTGCGCTCGATGAAAAACACCCTGTCGCCGCTGGCCGATTCTTGGAACTGCCCCGGCTCAATGCGGGCAATGTCACTGCGCTTTTCGTAGCGGTCACGCAGGTCTTCGATGCCTCCAAACGCGTAGGGCAGCAAGAAGAAAGCAAGCACAAAAATCACCACCAGAATCGGCCAGGCGAACCTGAACAGCGGCCGTATAAACGACACCAACCCCCGGCCACTGCCAAACCAGATCACCATTTCGCTGTCTTGGAACATGCGGGTGAGCACGCTGAGGATGGCGATGAACAGGCACATCGACAGGATGGTGGGCATGTCCGAGAGCACGGTGTAGCCCATGATGATCATCACATCGGTGGGGTCGAAAGTACCGCGTGAGGCCTCGCCTACGGTGCGGATCAGGGTCATGGTCACCACCACCGTCACCAGCACCACCAGGGTCGCGCCGAAACTGCGGGCTAGCTCTTTGCGGATGGTGGAATGGAATAACATGGCGCGATGGTAAGGACCGAATTATGAACGTCGAACTCAAGGCCGCAGGCCTGGCCGCGGTGGCCCAACACGAATGCGATGCGCTGCTGGTGCTGGTGGCCGATGGCTTCAAGCCCGGCAAAGACAAACTCTCCCAGTGCATTGCGGGCATCACCAAGGCGGGCGACCTGCCAGCCAAGCCCGGCAAAACCCTCTCGCTGTACCGCCCACAGGGCTTGGTCGCCCGGCGTGTGGTGCTGGCCGCAGTGGGTGACGGCAGCTCGCAACATATGCGCAGCGCGGTGGTAGCGGCCCTGGGTGGCCTCAAGTCTGCGTCGCCCCAGCAGCTGACCGTCGCCTTTGGACTGCCGCCTTCGGCCAGCGCGCTGCGCGCAGTGGTGCAGGCCATCTCGGACGCGACCTACAGCTACACCACCACCAAGAGCAAGCCCGAACCCCGCACGGTGCACACCGCCTGCTTCTTCGCTGAAAACGCGGAGGACCTGCGCACCGAATTCGACCGGGCCCGCGCCATCGTCACCGGTGTGGAGCTGGCCAAGGAATGGGCCAACCGCCCGGCCAACCACGCCACGCCTACCGATCTGGCCAAGGCCGCCAAAGCGCTCGCCAAGGGCCCGGGCATGCAATGCGAGGTGCTGGGACCCAAAGAGGTCGCCAAGCTTGGCATGGGCGCGTTCATGGCGGTGGCCCAAGGCTCGGACCAACCGCTGCGCTTCATCGTGCTGAAGTACACCGGCGCACCCAAAGCACAGGCCCCGGTGGTGCTGGTGGGCAAGGGCATCACCTTCGATAGTGGCGGCATCTCGATCAAGCCCGCGCCGGAGATGGACGAAATGAAGTACGACATGTCCGGCGCGGCCAGCGTCTTGGGTGTGTTTGCAGCGCTGGCCCAGCTGCAACCGCGCCTGAACGTGGTGGGCCTGATTGCCTCCACCGAGAACCTGATCAACGGCAGCGCCGTCAAACCCGGCGACGTGGTCACTAGCATGAGCGGCCAAACCATCGAAATCCTCAACACCGATGCCGAAGGCCGCCTGGTGCTGTGCGACGCACTGACCTACGCCGAGCGTTTCAAGCCCACTGCGGTGGTGGACATTGCGACCCTGACCGGTGCCTGCGTGATTGCGTTGGGCAACGTGCGCAGCGGCCTCTTCTGCGGCAGCGACGCACTGGCCGATGCCTTGCACGCCGCAGGTGAGCGTGCCCAGGACCTCTGCTGGCGCATGCCGCTGGACGACGATTACGCCGAAGGCCTCAAGACCCACTACGCCGACGTGGCCAACGTAGGCGGGCGCGCGGGTGGCGCCATCAGCGCGGCCAAGTTTTTGCAGCGCTTTGCCACCAAGTTCCCTTGGGCTCACCTGGACATTGCTGGCACCGCTTGGCGCGGCGGCGCGGCCAAAGGTGCCACCGGCCGGCCCGTGGGCTTGCTGGTGGAGTACCTGCTGGCCCAGACTGCTGCGCAGTCTGCCGCCACGGTGCGCGCTGCCAAATAGCCCCCGGCGTTGTGCGGGTGGAGCAGGTGACCGAGTTCACAGTCCAGTGACCGACATAGCGTTTCACTTTGGCGCGCCCGACCGGCTCGCGTATGCCTACCGCATCTTGCGCAAGGCCAGCACCAGTGGTCACCGCGTGTGGGTGCTGACCCCACCCGAGCTGCTGGCCCGCGTGGACGCCGATTTGTGGGGCCTGTCTGCCACCGACTTTGTGGCGCACTGCACCGCCTCGGCCGCACCCCAGGTGCGCGCCCGTTCTGCGGTGGTGTTGTCAGACTCCATGCTGGGGCGCGACGCCAGCGCAACCGTCTTGCTCAACCTGGGTGACGATGTTCCAGAGGGTTTTGGGTCCTTCGCGCGACTGGTCGAGGTGGTCAGCCACGACGGCCCAGACCGCGACTCCGCGCGGGCGCGCTGGAAGGCCTATACCGCCCAGGGCTACACCATCACGCGCCACGACGTCGCCCGCCGCGCCAACGCCTGACCCGCCCCGGTCGAATGCCACGCGAACACCTCGCGCTCTGCGGAGGTGGCGGCTTTTTATGAGGTTAGAATCTGCGGCTTCGGAGCGGTGGATGAGCGGTTTAAGTCACACGCCTGGAAAGCGTGCGTGGGGTTAAACCCACCGCGGGTTCGAATCCCGCCTGCTCCGCCAGAA
>NZ_JBIIGC010000033.1:0-13253 GCF_044236835.1 Rhodoferax sp. | reverse complement strand
CAATCATGTCCATGGTGATCACCTCTTACATCCCCGCTGAAAGTTTCAGCAGAGCAGTGGAACACCCCTGTCAATTTTCAATCGGCACTTGCCCTTTCAGACTGTCAATTTTCGGTCGGCGGCAACAACCAGGGCCATCATCCAGCTGGTGCGCAGCACGCCGGTGGCGCTTTTGAGTTCCTGGCGGCGGCTCTCGGCCCGGGCTTCGTCGGCGTACTCGCGGATGGAGAGCGCAAACGTGGTCACGCTGGCCAGCAGCAACAGGCCGAACACAATCACAAACAGGGCGCCAACCTGCTGCGTGGGGGTGAGGTCTCTCAAGAAAAAGTACATGTCAAGCCCTCATACATCCCGCAGTGCGATGACAGCCTGACGCGCCCGCACCAGAAAATCGCGGCGATCCTCGCCGTCTTCGACCCGCATGGGGGACCCAAAAGTCACCGAGCACAACACCGGCACCGGCACCACCTCCCCCTTGGGCAACACGTGCTGCACATTGTTGATCCAGGCCGGCACCAGCACCACGTTCGGGAATTTGCTGGCCAGGTTGAACAAGCCCGCTTTGAAAGCCTGCGGCTCTTCCAGGTGGCCGCGCGTGCCCTCAGGAAACAGAATGATGGAATCGCCCTTGGCCAGCGCAGCGATCAGCGGCTCCAGCGGGTCTTCCTCCGCCGTGCGCTCGCGCGACACATAAATCACGTTGAATACCGCACTGGTGAGCCACTTTTTAAACGGCGTCTTGGTCCAGTAGTCGCGTGCGGCAATGGCACGCGTCACGTTGCGCAGTTCCTTGGGCAAGGCCGCCCAGATCATCACCAGATCGGCATGGCTCTGGTGGTTGGCAAAGTAGATGCGCTGCTCGGCCTTGGGCGGGCAGCCATGCCAGCGGGCCTGCGATCCGGTGAGCACCCGGACCAGTCCCAGCAAAAACCACCCCACCATTTTGGCAAGCATGGCCGCGATGATACAGAGCGGACGTGTCGGTTTTGTGCGGCTCTCAACGCACGCTTCAACTGGCCGGATGGAAGACACTGCTGCTTCCTTTCGGTTGCAGAACACGCCTGGAAGAAACAATGCAAACCAGGAGCCTTGGCTTCATTTCCCCTTCGATTCATTCCAGCGCCCTGCCCACGCTGCCAGAGGTCGCATTGCCACCAAAAGATCCTCACCCCAGGGAGTCAGTCCGTACCCTTCGCCAGTTGTATGTTCCAGCAACTGCGCTTCGCGCAGCTCGTTTAACCGGACGTTAAGCACCGATGAGGAAACTTCAGAACATGCGGTTTGAAGTTCCCGGAATGTGACCGGACCATCGCGCAGCTCCCAAAGAATGCGCATCGTCCAGCGTTTGTGAAAAAGTTCGATAGCTGCATTGAATCCAGCTTTTACTTTGGCTTGGCCGACAACATCAGTATCTATTTTTTTCATGCTTCTATTTTAGCAGCACCTGTGCTATTCTCGCTTCGTTTTTAGAAGCAAAGGAACGACATGTCACATTCACGCATTGAAGCATTACCGGAGCCACTGGCCGAACCCATCGCGGGCCAGATGGCAAAGCTGATACCGCCGGGGATGCCGGCACCGAAGCTTTTCTTGAGCGTTGCCCGAAATGCCCCCTTGTTCGCCTTCATGGTGGAGTCCGGCCTGATTGGCCCCACGGGGCTGATGGACCGGCGCACGCTGGCAAAGGATGTCAGAGAAACACTCATCCTGCGCACCTGTGTGGCGACGCGCAATGACTACGAGTTCAATCTGCATGTTCAGACCATTTCCGCGCGCATGGGCTTATCCGCTGCGCAGATTGACGACATTCGGGCAGACCAGGTGTCTCCCGTGCTGTGGCGCGACGCGTTGCTGATTCTGGTGAAGCTTGTCGACGCACTGGTGAAACACCTGACTGTCCCGGATGAACTGTATGCGTCCGCCAGGCACTGCTTCTCAGAAGAGGAGTTGATCGAGATCACCCAGCTGGTAGGCTTGTACACTGGGGTAGCCATGATGGTTGCATTGATCCGCCCCGAGTTCGACCGGTATCAGGCGGGCCCCGTCTTCACGGTGGGCAAGCCAGCATGAGCAGTCAACTACCCTCTGCCGGTGTGGGAATCATTCCACGTGCCTTGCTGACTTCCGGGCGCAAGGCCCGTCCGTTGTCCCAAACATTCAGTGCCACCTATGCCAGCCACCCGCCATCGCAGCAACACGTCTTCGAATACAAAGAATTCACCGGTTTCCCCGACGACGCATCGGTCCCGCTGAGTTACTGGTATCTGCTTGCCCAGCGTGCACAACTGGGATTGATGATGGACCCCAGGTTCAGTTATCCGGTGGCAGGCATCGTGCACATTTCCAACACCATGCAACGGTGTGGGCCGGTCGATCTATCACAGACCATTGACATTGAAGTCAGCGCGAGCCAGGAGCCCATGGACGAGAGAGGCGCGCTCTACGTCAATTTTGATGTGCTGATCAGCCAGAGGGGGGCTGCCCAAGTGCGCTGTGAAAGTCGCTATCTAACCAAACGTGCTGGCATGAGAACGGGGCAGTCCGAGATCGCGAAAGAACACGACGCAGATTTCCTGCACCTCGCAGATTGGGCGTTGGAATCCGGTGTAGGGCGTCAGTACGCCAAAATTTCCGGGGATTACAACCCCATCCACCTGTGGCCTTGGTCTGCGAAGCTGCTGGGCTTCAAGAAACCGATTGCCCATGGGATGTTTCTGGTGGCGAAAACCCAGGCGGTGCTGGAGCAGACGATAGGTACACCCGTGACGCACATGTCGGCCACTTTCCTGAAACCCGCAATGGTCCCTGGGCAACTGCGTCTGGAGCGAATGGCAGACCGGTACCGGATACTGGCCGGCGCAACCGTTTGCGCCACCGGCACGTTCTCGGGGGAGAAGGTGTGAGCGCCGCAGAAAGTCTCAAGTCCCGATTGATGCGGTATGCCTTCCATCTATCACCGCTTTTCCGGGCCACGGGTGCCTGGATCACGCACATCAGCGCTGACTTACGCCTTGTGAAACTCAAACGTGCCATGTCGCCCTGCGCCATCTGCAAAGCGGCTTGATCCAGTCAATGTTTCCCCGCTGTGGATGGTCATGAGGCCACGGCGGATCTCGTTTGCAATGGCGTCGGCATCGCCCAGTTCATACTGTTCCAGCAGCGAGAGGCGATCGTTGCGCATGCTTGTTTGAGGAAAGCCGACCAGCGTTCGCGCCAGCGCCGTCGCGTGCGCCAGTGCTGCGCCATCGTCAACCACCTGCGTCACCAAACCGATGGCCTTGGCTTCCTCCATGGCAACCGGGCGACCCGTCAAGACAAGCTCAAGCGCCCGACCTTCACCGATCAGACGCGGCAGACGAATGGTCCCCAGGTCCACAAGTGGCACGCCAAAGCGCCGATTGAAGATGCCCATCACCGCCGACCTTCCGGCGATGCGGATGTCGCACCACAAGGCAAGCTCCATGCCGCCTGCAACCGCATGGCCTTCGATAGCGGCAATGACTGGTTTGCCCAGGCGCAGTCGGGTTGGTCCCATCGGCGCAAACTCACCATCGGGTTCAACCGGCTTGCGTTCTCCTGCGGCCAAAGCCTGCAAATCGGCACCAGCGCAGAATGCACCACCCGCGCCGGTCAGGATTGCGATATCGGCGTTGTCGTCGGCATCGAATGCCTTGAACGCTGCGATGAGGGCGATGGCAGTTTGCAAATCGAACGCATTGCGCCGCTCGACGCGGTTGATCGTGATAGTGGTCACGCGCTCGGCGGTGAGGACCGACAGGATAGTGGTCATGCCACACCCCCGTTCGCAGCGTGGGGCGGCGAAGCCACGTCATCAGATGCCTGCGCCTTCAGGACTGTACCTTGCGCTGCGGCACACAGCTTTTCCACCCCATCCTGCACGGCAAACACGTCGCAGCGGCTGACGCATTGGGTCTTGCCTGCACTGAGTGTCCAGGCTCTGGCGATCAGCGTTTGCCCAACCGCAGGTCTCAGGTAGTTGATCTTGATTTCAGCGGTCAGTACGCCGCCGCCCAAAGACAGCGCCGCAGCGAAAGTCAGTGCGTTGTCGGCCAGATAGGCAAGCACACCGCCGTGCACAAAACCGCGGCCCTGCTTGATCTGGTCGGTGATGGGCAGCCGCAATGCGACAGCACCATCGCCGTAGGACACCATTTCGGTGCCCATCATGACGCTGAAGGGCTGCGCCGCCAAGGCATCGCGGGCGGCGGTCAGAAGGTCATTCATCGGGTTACCTTTGTTTGGATCGGTGGTCAATGGGCTGATGATCAGGCATTCAGACTGGGTTGGGCGACACCGGCGAGTAAGCGTGTTGGTTCTCCTGCAGCCAACGACCGGCTTGCGCGTTGTGCATCTGATTGGGATGGAACCCGGGCGCCAAGTAGTCTTTCCACGGCCCCCGCAGCGCGCGCACCAGGCCCTCGCGACCGAACAAAAATCGGCTGGCGCTGGCCCAGGTCGAGGGCCGCCACCAAGTACCGTCGTGCCACAGGTTGTTGATTGTCTGGCGCGTCAGTTCAAACAAGAACGACTTGGTGACGAGTTGGTAGTAGCGAACACGCCACTCGTCATTGCCGCCCAGTGCCAGGTACACGTCAATCGCGGTGCACTTGTGTTCGATCTCTTCGCTGAAGTGCCACAACCACATTGTGTTGATGCGCTCGTCTTCGCTGTGAAACCAATGCGGGTGGGCCAGACCCCAGTCCGACAAGATGGCGGTGAGGTGCTCAGTGGCGGCTGTGATGCCCAGGCCATGCCGCGGGTCGGCAGAGGCAACCAGCGACACGCGTCGGTCGAACCGGGCGTGCCAATGGTTGATCAAACCTTGCTTTTCGAGATGGCCATTGAACTGACTGTGAATACGACGATGGGTAGCCTCCTGGCCAATGAAGCCTTTCACCTCGGCCTCAAAAGCCGCTCTTTTGTCCTCTGGCAGCGTAGCGACGCCGTGCTTGACCGAGTCGATGAAAAACTGCTCGCCACGCGGGAAACTCATCGACAGGGCGTTGAAGAATGCCGTGCGAAAGGCATCGCCGCCGCACCAGTGGCGCGGCAGGGGCGGGCCAAAGTCGAGGTGCAGGCGACGGATTGTGAGTTGGCTCATGGTGGGGGTCTCGGTAGGTGGGAAAAACGGGGCGCATTCAGAGCGCAGAGAAGTCGACAGTTTCAAGCCGCGACACGCTGTCCGCATTGCTGCGCAGGGTTTGCAACAGCGACGCGACACGTGGCTGGATGCAGGCCACGTAGTCCAGCGCCATGGTTACCTTGTTCTTGTGCCAGGTGTCGTCTTCAGAGGCCGCAGCGAGCGCGATGCGCGCGTGCATCCAGCTCATCACGGTGTGACCCAGCAACTCCAGAAATGCCGGTGCGGCGTGGCCTACGGTTTCCCGATTGAACAGCGCGTCCACGCCCAGAGCGGCCGCCAGCTCGCCGACATCCCGTGAGAAGGTTTGCAGCGATGCAGCCAGCGGTACCAGGCGCGGGGCTTGTTGCAGTGCCACGGCTGTCTCTTCGAACAACGCTCCCAGCAGTTTCAGCCGCGCGCCTTGATCGGCCAGCACCTTGCGGCCCAACAGGTCCAGCGCCTGGATCGCATTGGTGCCCTCATACAGACGGCAGATCGCCTGATCGCGCACGACTTGCTCCATGCCGGTCTCAATGATGTAACCCGCACCGCCGAACAAGCATAACGCTGCCCCGATGTGCTCCGCGGCTTGGTTGGATAAATAACCCTTGACCACAGGCGTGAGCAAGGCGGCCAGGTCGCCGCTGCGGCGGCGCTCGTCGGCATCCGGGTGGTGTTGCTCCTTGTCCAGCAACAGCCCCACCAACGCGACAAGGGCACGTCCGCCGTCGATGAACTGTTTGTGCGCCAACAGCGTGCGGCGCACGACGCTGTGGCTGATGATGGGGTCGGCCGACAGCAACGGCTGCGCCACGCCGGCAAGCGCCCGCCCTTGCAGTCGCGTGCGGGAGTGCTGCAATGCGTTCTGGTACGCGATCTCTGCCAATCCCACGCTTTGCACGCCGACTTCGAGCCGTGCACCGTTCATCAGCAGGAACATGCACCGCAGCCCCTGGCCGATGTCACCCACGAGGTGCGCCTGCGCATTGTCGAAGGCCAACGCGCAGGTTGCGTTGGCGCGGATACCGTGTTTTTGTTCCAAACCGAGCAAGGACACGCCGTTTCGCGCGCCGATCCCGCCATCGGCCAGTTGCTGTCGCGACACCACAAAAAGGCTGATACCTTTGGTGCCAGCCGGTGCATCAGGCGTACGCGCCAACACCAGGTGAACGATATTGGGTGTCAAGTCGTGCTCGCCGTTGCTGATGAAACACTTCTGGCCCGACACACGCCACAAGCCTGAGGTCTCCTGTTTGGCCATAGTCTTGATGAGGCCCAGGTCGCTGCCTGCCTGAGGTTCGGTCAGGCACATCGTGCCGCTCCACTGTCCGCTGGCCAGTGGTGCGGCGTACAACGCCAGGACCTCAGCACTGGCAAAGCGGGTGAGACAAGCCAGGACGCCTTCGCGCACATTGGCGAGGATGGAGAAAGCCAGGTTGGCCGCGCACAGGTTCTCGGTGAACAGTGCGCCAACGGCCCGCGGAAAGCCTTGCCCGCCTTGCCCTGCAGGAACGGTGAGTGACGGCCAGCCGGCATCGACATAGTCTCGATAGGCGTCGGTCCACCCTGGAGGTGTTTTGACCTCGCCCTCTTCGCGGCGGCAACCGTCCCGGTCACCGCTGGCGTTCAGCGGCAGCAAGCGTTGGGTCGCAAATCGGCTACCGGCTTCGAGGACTGCCGCAGCGTCGTTGGCGTCCATGGACGAAAAATCTGAGCATTTTTGCCATTGTTCAGACGCGTGCAGCACGCGCTCCAGTAGAAAAATTTGCTCGCGCAATGGGGGTTCGAAACTCAGCATGGGGCTAAAGTTATGAGTGACATTTCATGCACCTTTGAACGCGGGTGCGCGCTTTTGCATCATCGCCATCACGCCTTCACGCACGTCCTGCGTCTTGAGTAGACCCAGCAGGCGCGGCATCAAAGCGGCCAAGGCTGCGGCTTCGCCTTCGCGCTGCGCCTGGTGCGCCGATTCGAGCAAGGCCTGCACGCCCAGTGGTGCGGCCTTGGCGACGTTCTGGGCCAAGGCCAGCGCACGTTCCTGCAACTGTGCGGGCGGCACCACTTCGCTGACCAGCCGCATGCGCAAGGCTTCGCTGGCTGAGAACTCATCACCCGTGAGCATGTAGCGCATGGCGTCACTCCAGCCTGCGGCCCGCGTGAATCGGACGGAGGCACCGCCCGACGGTGTAATCCCCCGCAGCACCTCGGTTTGCGAAAAGCGCGCGCTTTCAGCCGCCAATGCGATGTCTGCTGCCAGCATGAGCTCCAAGCCCGCCGTGAAGCACACACCCTGCACCGCAACGATCAACGGTTTGCGCATGATGGCACCGCTTGCGGCAAATGGGTCGAACCCGTCATCGGGGTAGCTTAGCCCACCGCCGGTCAGCTTGGGTGCCAGTTCCATGAGGTCCAGGCCCGCAGAGAAATGCTCGCCGTGCGCGAATACGAGCGCGCAGCGCAGCGCGGGGTCGCGATCGTACTCGCCCAAGGCCGAGGAAAGGTCCGCCAACATGTTGTAGTCGAACGCGTTTCTTTTGGCGACCCGGTTCAGGCCGATCAGGAACACGCCCTCGCTGCGTTCGCGGGTCACGGAACCAATGTTGTTATCGGTCATTTGATTTTCCTCAGTTGCTGGGTTGCGGCCCCAGCGGGGTTTTCGTTCATGTGAAAGGACACTGCTTGAACAGATAAGGAGATACTAAAGGGTTGCTATCGGTTGACTAGATCACAAAAAGTGCACAAACTGCTTCCATGAGGGAACCAATCTCAGATAAGTCGACTGCAGTACCACTGCGCTTTGAGGCTGCGGCTGGTCTGGATGCCAATGCACTGGAACTGTTCGCCCGGGTTGTTCAAGCCGGCAGTTTTGCGCGAGCAGCGCACAGTTTGGGTCAAACACGGGCTGCCGTGAGCCGGCGCGTAGCAGCCATGGAGGCGCTTGTCGGCCAACCCTTGCTTGCGCGCACCACGCGTTCGCTGGGGCTCACCGAAGCTGGGCGGCGCCTGGCCCAGCACGCCAGAGCGGTGCTGGATGCCGCCGAAACCGCACGGGGCACGATTCGCGCCACGCAGGCTGGCTTCGCGGGGCGGTTGCGCATCAGTGCTGCGCCCAGTATTGGCCGCACTTTGCTGGTACCCCTTTTGGCCGAGTTTCAACAGCTACATCCTGGCTTGAGCTATGAGCTGCTATTTAACGTCCGGCGCATGGACCTGCTGCGTGAAGGCGTTGATGTGGCTTTTCGGATAACGCGCAAGCCGCCTGAAGATTTGGTGGCGCGGCCAGTGGTTCCATTTCGCATCAGTGCCTATGCTTCGCCACTCCGATTCGCACCGCTGCCCGACCCAACTGCGCTGAGCACAACACCGCTGCTCCTGTTTGGTGCTGCCCGCGACAATGCGTCGACCTTGCTGTGGCGCTCCGGCAAGCACTCGAAAACAGTGCAAGTGCGTGGTGTCGTCTACAGCGAAGACCTTGACACTTTGATTGCCCTCGCGATGGCTGGCAGCGGCGTGGTGCTGACCATGGACTGTTCCGTCGCGCAACAACTCGACTCGGGTTTACTCATCGATCTCTTGCCAAACTGGCACCTTCCGTTGGCGGAAGGCGAAACCGTCCAGGCGCTGACCTTGCCCTTCCCTGTGGCGAGCGAAAGCGCGCGTGCTTTGGTGCGTTTTGTTGCTGAGCGATGGCACTCCAAACGGCAAGCCTGACGCTCTGAGAGGGAGCGCGGGACTGGAACTTCCGTCGCGGCCGCCAGGTCGTGCGCGAGCAGGTGGCCTGCGGATTCAAGCGCAGCCTTATCGATCGACATCGACATCGACATCGACGTTGATGAGCCGGGTGGGCAGCGCTTTGGTGGCCAGGCGGGCTGAGGTTCTGAGAATGGGGCTGCTTTAGTTGCGGTGGTGCTGACGCAGAGGAGCCGCACACCATGGATTGCCGTGGCATTGGTGAATCGAAACCAGAGGTGACCCACTGATCTGACGTGAAGTAACTGGTTTGTACGCAACAGCTTGCAAATATATAGACTGATCTGTATACTTTTGTTTTATTTGCTACAGAGTCAGTTGCCCTCGACCCGGTACAAAGCGAGCCATGAATCCCAATCGCCAAAAAGTGCTTGACGCCACATTGCAGTTACTCGCGCAGTCTGGCCTCTCGGGAGCCGGCCTCAATGATGTCATTGCTCTGAGCGGCGCATCAAGGGGATCGCTTTATCACTTTTTCCCCGGTGGCAAGCAGCAGTGGGTTGCGGAGGCTTTGCAGATCTATGCCGACTCGTTTGCGCAGGGCTGCGAGACGGCAATTTCCACAGCCCCTACGGTTTCGCAAAGGATAGCCAACGTCTTTTTGTTTGCGGCAAAGATGATGAAAACCCGCAACTTCCAAAGTGGCTGTCCGGTGGGAGCAGTCGCGCTGGATCTTGATGACGATAGCGAACACCTGCGCAGCCTGTGTCTGGACATCATGGCGCAATGGCAGCACCAACTTGCGGCCCACCTGACGCCACTGCCAAAGGCAAAGGCCTTGGCGCTTGCAAAGATGGTTATTGCCTGTTTTGAAGGTGCCTTCATGCTCGCCCGCCTAGAGCGCAGCACCGCCCCGCTGACACTGGCAGCGGAGCAGATGACTACGTTGCTGGAGGCCCATATCGAAGCCGTTTCAGAGGGCAGTCTCCCAGATCACGCACGCAGAGATTGTCCAGTTTCGGGGGCAAATGACGCTGCAGGACCGATTGGATTGGTCCAAGAGGGTCGAAGTAATAGGCGCTGGCGGCAAACGGGTCGCCGTCGTTGACAAATCCTTGGCGTTTCGCCGCTAGCGCCGAACCCCGGCAAACTATTCAACATGAAAGCAAAACCATGGGTACCACAGAAAGTCTCAAGTCCCGATTGATGCGGTATGCCTTCAATCTATCACCGGTTTTCCGGGCCACGGGTGCCTGGATCACGCACATCAGCGCTGACTTGCGCCTTGTGAAACTCAAATTGCCACTCACGCTGAAGACCAAAAATCCGATGGGAACCATGTGCGGCGGCAATATGTACAGCGCTGTTCATGGCATCTACCTCGTGATGCTCTTAAAAAATTTAGGGCCCAACTATCTTTGTCTGGACCGTTTATCAACCATCAAATTCCTGAAACCCGGCAGAGGCACCCTGTTTGCCCAATTTGAATTGACCCGCGACGAGATCGACGCAGTCAAGGCCCTGGTTGCCGAGCATGGGCGAATAGACCGCCAGTACCGTATTGAACTTAAGGACGCCAACGGAGTTTTGTGCGGCGAGGTGACGTGCACGGTCCATGTCCGCTTGAAGCCAGAGCAATAGGAAACCGCAGTAGAAAGGGAGCCGCAAGATGAGTGAGACAGTATCCATTTCCATCCGGGACCGGGTCGCTATTGTGACCATCAAGAGGCCACAGCACCGCAACGCCGTCGATCTGCCAACTGCACAGGCTTTGCTGGCGGCGTTCAAGTCTTTCGATGCCAACGACGACGCGGATGTCGCCATACTCACGGGTGCGGCAGGTGCCTTTTGCGCGGGTACCGATCTCAAGGCACTGGCCCCAGGGGAGCGCAAACCGGTCAACCCCGACGGGGAGTTTGCACCGATGGGGCCGACCCGCCTGCGGCCACGCAAGCCCGTGGTTGCAGCCGTCGTGGGTCACCCGGTCGCCGGCGGGATGGAGCTTGCATTGTGGTGTGATCTGGGCATCGTCGGCCGGTCCGCCATTCTGGGCATCTTCAACCGCCGTTTTGGCGTGCTGCTGGTTGACCTTGGAACCATCCGCCTTCCGCGCATCATCGGGCTGGTTCGTGCCTTGTAACTGATCCTGACCGGGCGTCCGGTTGAAGCCCAAGAGGCCATGGCGATCGGGCTTGTCAACGCGGTTGTCGAAGACGGTGCTGCACTTGAGACCTCCCTGGCTTGGGCGAAAAACATCGCTGCATTTCCGCAGATCGCCATGCGCAACGACCGGATGTCCGTGCAAGAACAATGGGACTTGGACGAAACCGGCGCAACAGCCAACGAGATTGCCCATGGCCTTGCGACGATCCACAGTGGAGAGACGCTATCGGGTTCCTCACGTTTCGTCGAAGGCGATGGTCGGCATGGAAACTTCGATTAACTGGCGCTGTTCGGTGCCGAACATTCAATTGGTGTCTCCTCCTGCATACTGGCGTTGCGCAACCACAGGATGCCCCGATCATGGCAACCGGGCGACCCGCGGTCGTCCCCTTGCGTTTGGCCATCCATCATTTCCATCAAGGCGTATTCTTGGTTAGACAAACTCAGCCCCGTTTTGTGGTTCCGTAGTCGCCAAACGGTGCGTCTCTCTCCCGCACCGCCTGCCGAAACCCCACGTTGGCCGCACGGGTGACGAAGTCCTGCCCCTCCCGCGTATGGCGGGCGATGCCATCGAACAAAATGCCTAGCAGCTTGGTGGTCTGCAATCCGGACTGATCCGCCTGATGGTTGCAGAACATCTTCAGCATCTCCAGCTGATTCAATGGTAGGCACGCCATCCGGCGCGCAAGGGCCAGTGAGGTTTCTCCCAGTACCGAGTCATCGACTAACTCCTGTATCAACCCCAACTCAAAAGCGCGGGTCGCTGAGATTTCATCCCCGGTGAGAAGGTACCGCTTTGTCGCCTGGTAGCCAAGTCTATGCATCCACATCGGGTTGGTCGGTACACCCCACACCCGCGCTGGCGGGTAACCAAAAGAAGCTGAGCGACCAGCAACAATTACGTCAGCCCATAGCGCCAGGTCACAGCCACCGGCGAGGCACCAACCCTGCACACTCGCGATGGTCGGTTTGCTCAGATACCATAACTTTTGGAACACTCGAACGTATGAAGAGATCACGTGGTAGTCGGACACAGAGTCCCAATGCCGCTGGGTGGCTTCTTCGGCTTGGTTTTCAACTGCAATTTGAAGGTCATAGCCAGCGCAAAACGCAGGTCCCTCGGCCTGCAGTAGCACTACACGTGCCTCCGGATTTTGTTGCGCTTCTTCAAGCGCGCCATTCAGCGCGTCTCGGAGGTGTGGGGTTATGGTGTTGTACTGCTGAGGCCGGGATAAGGTAATAGAAAAAACACCTTTTTCTAGACTATGGCGAAGAACGGGATTGGTCATGATGGTCTGCCCTTTCAAAAATCAATATTAAGAAGGCAGTTCAACTATCAACGCAACACGTCAATGCAAGTAGCCGGGCGTGCGCGGCAGCCGGCTCAGGCTTTAGGTGCCAGTACCAGCGACAGCGAGAAGCCCCCAGTCCCGGACTTGTCCTTGTACTCCATAAAGAGCTCAACGAGCCTGCGCTGCAGCTGCTTGGCATCGTCCCCAGTCAAGTTCAGTTCTGAAGCGTACAAGTTGACGTAGGATGGTGTTCCTTCGTCGAGCAATGCGGGGGTTCGGCCGGGCTCGAAGTCAGGACGCATAACCAGTCCGCCTTGTCTGTCAGCGTAGATCAGTGTGCCCCACGATGCATGGCCGCTACGCAATAGTGTCTTTCGACCAGCCTCTATCAGGAGGCGTGATTGTTCAGTCACCCTTTTTTGGGTGATTCTCCGCATCAGTTCATCGGGAAGCAGGTCGTGTTCAAACGAGTAGGGTACGAAAATGCGTTTCCCTGGGGCTCGGTAGCGCGTGATCGGACGACCAGCGCGCTGCGTGACGCTGTCAACGACGAGCAGACCCTGTGCCAGCAGCCTGGTCGCCATCCGTGAGCATGTGCTAATTGGCAACTGACACTGCAATGCGGCCTTAGACAAGACACTCGGCCCCGCCAGGAAGACAGAGAGAAACGCAAGCAGGCGATCGTTACGCAAGAGTCTCGCAGCTTGAGCGCTCTTCACCACGTACAAGCCAGTTGCATTTTCATCTTGTATTGCAAGTGGCTTTGCGCCTTCAACGGGGACGTGTACCAACTTGGACATGACTAAAGAAAGGAAAAAAGGTTTGAATCGTCCCGGGCTGTTGGCGCCGATTGAATCCTGACAGGGAGTGCCGATCCAATTTTGATAGGGGGCTTGTAGCCAGCATTTAGGTTGCTGGCTGTGGATAACTATAGCGTCCTACAGGGTTGGCACCTCCTGACTGGC
>NZ_JBIIGC010000032.1:0-13505 GCF_044236835.1 Rhodoferax sp. | reverse complement strand
TTCGGGGGAAAAAGCTCAGAATGACGTCGCTTTCACTGGCGTTTTTCATGAAGCTACCCTCGCTAACTCCGTTCTCACGAAGTGATTTTTCTCACTAACTATTGATTTTTCTCATTTTTTACTGATTATTCACAGTTTGAAATGCCTTGTCCGCTTGCACATCCGCGTGATAGCTGGATCGGACCATGGCTCCAACTGCAGCGTGTTTGAAGCCCATTTGGTAGGCCTGTTCTTCCAGCATTTTGAAAGCATCCGGATGGACGTAGCGCCGCACTGGAAGGTGGCTGCTCGATGGCGCCAGGTACTGGCCAATGGTGAGCATGTCGATGTGGTGCTCGCGCATGTCGCGCATGGTCTGCAGAATTTCTTCGTCGGTTTCGCCCAGGCCGACCATCAGGCCGCTTTTGGTGGGCACGTCGGGAAACAGTGCCTTGAACTTCTTCAAGAGATTGAGCGAAAACTGGTAATCGGACCCGGGCCGCGCCTCTTTGTACAGGCGCGGAATGGTTTCCAGGTTGTGGTTCATTACATCGGGCGGAGCAGTGCGCAATATCTCCAGCGCGCGGTCATCGCGGCCCCGAAAGTCGGGCACCAGCACTTCAATCTGGGTGTGTGGCGAACGCTCGCGGATGCGCTGTATGCACTCCACAAAATGCCCCGCGCCACCGTCGCGCAGATCGTCACGGTCTACGCTGGTAATCACCACATAGCGTAGGCCGAGTTGGGAAATGGTCTTCGCTAGGTTCTCGGGTTCGTGAACGTCCAATGGATCCGGGCGGCCGTGCCCTACATCGCAAAATGGGCAACGGCGTGTGCATTTGTCGCCCATGATCATGAAGGTGGCAGTTCCTTTGCCAAAGCACTCGCCGATGTTGGGGCAGCTGGCCTCTTCGCACACCGTCACGAGTTGGTTGGCCCGCAAGATGTCTTTGATTTCATAGAAGCGCGTGCTGGGCGAGCCCGCCTTGACGCGAATCCATTCGGGCTTTTTGAGCACTTCACCGGCTTGCACCTTGACGGGAATGCGCGACAACTTCGCCGCCGCTTTTTGTTTGCTGCGCGGATCGTAGTCTTCCTGGCTTTGCGCCTCGCGCACGGTGGCGTTTGCGTTGGCGTGGCGCGTGGGCCCGGTGGTTTCGCTGTGGCTCATGGTGTTGGCTTCGGTTGGTGTCACGGCAGATTTGCGCAGGGTGACCGCAGAAAAAGGTCAGGGAGTAAGGTGGCTTGCGAGCTTGCGCCCCAGCACCGCAGCGGCTTCCTCCCAGCTGGTCTGCACGCCGATTGTAAAAAGATCAACGGTTCTCAAGCCAGAGTAGCCGCAGGGGTGGATGCGGGAGAAGGGCTCCAGGTCCATGGCCACATTGAGTGCCAGACCGTGGTAGGTGCAGTTGCGGCTCACTTTGATCCCCAAAGCCGCGATCTTGCCTAAACCTGTGAAGCTGGGTCCGGCAGGGGTGGGCGCCATGCGCAAGGGCGTGTGCCCTGCGGGGTCGTCCAGCCGGACATAAATGCCAGGTGCGCCCACGACGCGGTGGCCGGTCACACCAAAGTGCAGCAAGGTGCGGATCACTGCCTCCTCCAATCGGTACACATACTCCTTGACGAAGTAGCCTGCGCGCTTGAGATCCACCAACGGGTACGCCACCACTTGTCCTGGTCCGTGGTAAGTGACTTGGCCGCCACGGTTGGTGGGTACCACGGGGATGTCGCCAGCATGGAGAACATGCTCGGCCTTGCCCGCCAATCCTTGCGTGAACGTGGGTGGGTGCTCGCATAGCCAGATCACATCGGCCTGGGGGCTGGCCGTGGTGTCAGTGCGGTGCGCGGTGAGCGCCTGCATAGCGGCGTAAGTGGACAAAAAATCCACCCGCCCCAGCTGCAGTGTGGACATCGTCATGCGGTCAAAGCACCACTTTGACCATTGGGTGGGTTGACAGCGTTCGGTACAGCTCGTCGAGTTGCGCGCGGCTAGTGGCGGTCACTGTCACCGTTACGCCAAGGTAGTTCCCGCCTTTGCTCTCGCGCAGCTCCACGCTTTGGGCATTGAAGTCAGGGTCAAATTGCTGCGCGATGTGCACCACTGCCTGCACCAAACCGTCGGCTTTGGCCCCCATCACCTTGATAGGAAACTGAGAGGGGTACTGAATGAGCGACCCATTTGCGTCCATATCCGGAATTGGCGTGGGGGTGTTCATGCTTTGCGTGCTTTCCAAATGTGCGTTGCGCAGGGAGGGCAGGGGCGGCGAGCTTGCCGGTCTGCTGCGGGCTAGGCAATGCCGGGTTTCTACGTATAATCGTAGGCTGTGCGGAAAACGGCGACTGTAACCTCAGCGTAATCCTCGTCAATGAAAATCACGCGCAACGCAGTGCCCCACCCAAGCCCAAGCGGCCCTGTGTGGGACTCCGCAGACCACTTGCCAGAAGCTCCCCCCGCGCCACTGAGTGTGGACGAGGCGCGGCGATGGCGGCGTAGCCACAACACGGTAGCGCCTTGGCGTATTGTGGTGTGGCAGGTTGTGGTGGGTGTGTTGGTGTCGCTTGGGGTTGCCTGGATTTGGGGTGCAAACGCAGCGGTATCTGCCGCATACGGCGCCTTGGCAGTGGTGTTGCCCTCGGCGCTGATGGTCTGGGGCGCGCTGCGACCGCGTTGGGCTGACTCCGCGACCTCGGTCGTTCGGCGTTTTGCGGTGTGGGAGTTGGGCAAGCTTGGATTAACGGTTGCCATGCTGGTCATGGCGCCACGGTGGATTGGGCCGGTGAACTGGCTGGCCTTGGTGGCTGGCTTCGTGGTGACGATGAAAGTGCTTGGCGTGGCCGCGTGGCTGTACGCAAGGCGCAACCATCGCACGGTTTCGAATTGATGATTGGTGACGTATGGCTGCAGAAAACACTGGAACACATGGTCCAAATGCCGGGGAGTACATCCGGCATCACTTGCAACATTTGCAGCTCGATTTCTCTTTCCAGAGCGCCAAGCAGTCCAGCATCGTTGATTTCAGTGTGTTCAACGCGGACTCGCTTTTCTTCTCCGTGGTCCTGGGCGTACTTGGTTGTTTTGTGATGTGGTTGGCCGCGCGCAAGGCGACTGCGGGTATCCCTGGGCGCTTTCAAGCCGCCGTTGAAATCTTGGTCGAAATGGTGGAGAACCAGGCCAAAGGCGTGATTCACAACGCCACCAGCCGCAAGCTGATCTCCCCCTTGGCACTGACGGTGTTTGTCTGGATCTTTCTGATGAACGCCATGGACATGCTGCCGGTTGACCTGATCCCCAGCATCTGGCACACAGCGGGCCCTGCGCTTGGCTTCAAGGACTACATGCGTGTGGTGCCTACCGCAGACCTTTCCACCACGCTGGGTTTGTCGTGCTCGGTCTTGTTCATTTGCTTGGTCTACAACATCAAGATCAAGGGCTTGGGTGGTTGGGCGCATGAGCTGATCGCTGCGCCTTTCGGCGACCATTGGGCGCTCTACCCGGTCAACTTTTTAATGCAGGTCATTGAGTACCTTGCCAAGACGGTTTCGCACGGGATGCGGCTGTTTGGCAACATGTTTGCAGGTGAATTGGTGTTCATGCTCATCGCCCTGATGGGCGGTGGCTGGGCGCTGTCACAGACCGGTGTTGCTCTGGCCGTTGGCCACATCATCGCAGGCACAGCGTGGACTTTGTTCCACATCCTGGTGATCACTTTGCAAGCCTTCATCTTTATGATGTTGACGCTGATCTACACCGGTCAAGCGCACGACGCACATTGATGTCACTTCCCTTTTCGGTTTCTTTTTTCCAATACTTTTAGGAGCTCTTCATGGAAAACACTCTCGGCTTCGTTGCTTTGGCTTGCGGCATCATTGTGGGTCTGGGCGCTATTGGCGCATCGATCGGCATCGCATTGATGGGCGGCAAGTTCCTCGAATCTTCGGCACGCCAGCCCGAGCTCATGAACGAGCTGCAAACCAAGATGTTCATCTTGGCCGGTCTGATTGATGCTGCGTTCCTGATTGGTGTTGCTATCGCGTTGCTGTTTGCGTTCGCGAATCCGTTCGTAGCGGGTTAAGTCGCGGCCCTTCGCGTCAGAGAAGGAAACAAGCCGTGAATATCAACGCAACCCTGTTCCTGCAGGCTGTCGTTTTTGCGATTTTGGTGTGGTTCACGATGAAGTTCGTGTGGCCCCCCATATCCAAAGCGCTGGACGAGCGGGTGCAGAAAATCGCCGACGGCCTCGCTGCCGCCGACAAAGCCAAGGCCGAATTGTCCTTGGCGAACAAGCGCGTGGAAGCCGAGTTGGCCAGCTCTCGTAACGAGACCGCAAGCCGCTTGGCCGACGCCGAGCGCCGTGCCCAGACCATCATCGAAGAAGCCAAGCAGCGTGCGACCGAAGAGGCCGCCCGCATTGTTGCGGCCGCCAAGGCCGAGGCCGAACAGCAATCGGTGAAGGCCCGTGAGGTTTTGCGCGAGCAAGTCGCTGCCCTCGCCGTCAAAGGTGCCGAGCAGATTCTGCGCAAAGAAGTCAATTCGGGTGTGCACGCCGATCTGCTGTCGCGCCTGAAGACCGAGCTCTAAGGGAACCACTATGGCCGAACTCGCCACGATTGCCCGCCCTTATGCCGAGGCCCTTTTTCAGGCTGAGCGTGCGAATGCGGGAGCAACCACAGTGTGGCTTGATGCGCTGGCAACCATCGCTGATGACGCCGACTTGCAGCAGTTCGCCACCAACCCACGCGTGACCGACGCGCAGGTGTTTGACTTGGTTTGTGGCGTGCTCAAAACGCCACTGCCTGAGCATGGCAAGAACTTCTTGCGCACCGTCATCGACAACGGCCGTCTGCAAGTTTTGCCCGAAGTAGCGGCCTTGTTCCGTGCCTTGCAGAACGCCCAAAGCGGCGTGGCAGACGCCACGGTGTACAGCGCATTCCCTATCGCGCCGCCTGCTCTGTCTGAGCTGGCAGCGACGCTGGAAAAGCGCTTTGGCCGCAAGCTCAATGTGTCGGTCCAACTCGATGCCGAATTGATCGGTGGCGTCCGTGTGGTGGTCGGTGACGAAGTGCTGGACACCTCCGTCAAAGCCCGTCTTGAACAAATGAAAGTGGCCCTTACTGCCTAAGGCTCCAAGCCCCGTCGCAGTGCAGCCCAACCAAAGAAAGAAGGAAAGAGCCATGCAACTCAATCCCGCAGAAATCTCTGAACTCATCAAGAGCCGTATCGAAGGCCTGACCGCCAACGCCGATATCCGCAATCAAGGCACCGTCGTGTCGGTGACCGACGGCATTTGCCGCATCCACGGCCTGTCCGATGTGATGCAAGGCGAGATGCTGGAGTTCCCCGCCGGCAGCGATGGTTTGCCCACCTACGGGCTGGCCCTGAACCTCGAGCGCGACTCGGTCGGCTCGGTGATTTTGGGCGAGTACGAGCACATCTCGGAAGGCGACACGGTCAAGTGCACCGGGCGCATTCTGGAAGTGCCCGTGGGCCCCGAACTCAAAGGCCGCGTCGTCAATGCGCTGGGTCAGCCGATTGACGGCAAAGGCCCTATCACCGCCAAGATGACCGACGTGATCGAAAAGGTGGCGCCCGGTGTGATCGCGCGCGAATCGGTGAGCCAGCCGATGCAGACCGGCCTGAAGTCGATTGATTCGATGGTGCCGGTGGGACGTGGCCAGCGCGAGTTGATCATTGGCGACCGCCAGACCGGCAAGACCGCCGTGGCGATTGACGCGATCATCAACCAAAAGGGTCAGAATATGACCTGCGTGTACGTGGCGATCGGCCAAAAGGCATCGTCCGTCAAGAACGTCGTGCGTGCGCTCGAGCAAGCCGGCGCGATGGAGTACACCATCGTGGTGGCGGCAACCGCGTCCGAGTCCGCAGCCATGCAGTTTGTGTCGGCCTACTCGGGCTGCACCATGGGCGAGTACTTCCGCGACCGTGGTGAAGACGCTTTGATCGTGTACGACGACCTGTCCAAGCAAGCCGTGGCTTATCGCCAAGTGTCCTTGCTGCTGCGCCGCCCACCGGGCCGTGAAGCCTACCCCGGCGACGTCTTCTATTTGCACAGCCGCTTGCTCGAGCGTGCCGCCCGCGTGAACGCCAAGTACGTGGAAGATTTCACCAAGGGTGCTGTCAAAGGCAAAACCGGCTCGCTCACCGCGCTGCCCATTATTGAAACCCAGGCGGGTGACGTGTCGGCCTTCGTGCCCACCAACGTGATCTCGATCACCGACGGTCAGATCTTCTTGGAAACCTCTCTGTTTAACGCCGGTATCCGCCCTGCGATCAATGCCGGTATCTCGGTGTCGCGCGTGGGTGGAGCTGCGCAGACCAAGCTGGTGAAGAACCTCTCGGGCGGTATCCGTACCGACTTGGCCCAGTACCGCGAGTTGGCGGCTTTTGCGCAGTTTGCGTCTGATTTGGACGAGGCCACGCGCAAGCAACTGGACCGTGGTGCGCGCGTGACCGAGTTGCTCAAGCAAGCCCAATACAGCCCGCTTCCCATCAGCCTGATGGGATCGACGCTGTATGCGGTGAACAAAGGCTTCATGGACGACATCGAGGTCAAGAAGGTGCTGGCGTTTGAGCATGGTTTGCATGGCTACCTTAAAGACAAGCATGCCGCGCTGCTGGCCAAGCTTGAGGCCAACAAGGCCATGGACAAAGATGCCGAAGCCGAACTGAACGCTGCGATTGCAGAGTTCAAGAAGACCTTCGCCTAAGCCGACGTCCTGACCACCCAAGGAGCCTTGTAATGGCAGCAGGTAAGGAAATACGCGGCAAGATCAAATCGGTGGAGAACACCAAGAAGATCACCAAAGCCATGGAAATGGTGGCCGCATCCAAAATGCGCAAAGCGCAGGACCGGATGCGCGCGGCCCGGCCCTACAGCGAGAAGATCCTCAACATCGCCTCCAATCTGGCCAAGGCACATCCCGACTACGTGCATGCCTTCATGCAGCCCAATACCGCCAATGCCTCTGGCTTCATTGTGGTCACGACCGACAAGGGCTTGTGTGGTGGTATGAACACCAACGTGTTGCGCGCAGTGACCTCCAAGTTCCGTGAACTGCAAGCGGCTGGCGTGGGAGTAAACGCAGTTGCAATTGGCAACAAGGGCCTGGGTTTTCTCAACCGCGTGGGTGCCAAGGTGGTGTCCCACGCCGTCCAGCTCGGTGACAAACCTGATCTCGACAAACTCATCGGCCCCGTCAAGGTGCTGCTTGACGCCTTCGAGAGTGGGAAGATCAACGCGGTGTACCTGTGCTACACCAAGTTCATCAACACCATGAAGCAAGAGGCGGTGGTGCAGCAACTGCTGCCGTTGTCAGCCGCTGACATGCATGCCGAGGCCGCTGCTAGCGGTACCCAGCGTGAGTGGGACTACCTGTACGAGCCCGACCCCAAGACCGTGATCGACGAGCTGCTGACACGCTATGTCGAGGCGCTGGTGTACCAGGCCGTTGCAGAAAACATGGCGTCGGAGCAGTCCGCGCGCATGGTGGCGATGAAGGCCGCTACGGATAACGCTGGCAGCGTGATTGCAGACCTCAAGTTGGTCTACAACAAGACCCGCCAAGCGGCGATCACCAAAGAGCTCTCCGAAATCGTGGCAGGTGCTGCGGCGGTTTAACACCGGCGCCTTCCAACCCACACCAGTAACCCTTAAAGAATTTATTTTTGGAGCAAAAAATGGCTCAAGCAAACGCCCAAGTCCAGGGAAAAATTGTTCAGTGCATCGGCGCCGTGGTCGACGTTGAGTTCCCCCGCGACAAAATGCCCGGCATCTACGATGCCCTCAAAATGGACGGCTCTTCCCTGACGCTGGAAGTTCAGCAGCAGCTGGGTGATGGCATTGTGCGCACCATCGCGCTGGGCTCTTCTGATGGCCTGCGCCGCGGCATGGTGGTGCAAAACACCGAGAAGCCCATCATGGTGCCGGTGGGCCAAGCCACACTGGGCCGCATCATGGACGTGCTGGGCGCGCCGATCGACGAGCGCGGTCCGGTGGATGCCAGTTTGCACATGTCCATTCACCGCAAGGCACCTGCGTACGACGAACTCAGCCCCTCGCAAGAGCTGCTGGAAACCGGCATCAAGGTGATTGACTTGGTGTGCCCGTTCGCCAAGGGCGGCAAGGTCGGTTTGTTCGGTGGCGCCGGTGTGGGCAAGACCGTGAACATGATGGAACTCATCAACAACATCGCCAAGGCCCACAGCGGTCTGTCGGTATTTGCCGGTGTGGGTGAGCGTACCCGTGAGGGCAACGACTTCTACCACGAGATGGCGGACTCCGGCGTGGTCAACTTGGAAGACCTGCCCCAGTCCAAAGTGGCCATGGTGTACGGCCAGATGAACGAGCCGCCCGGCAACCGTCTGCGCGTTGCGCTGACCGGCCTGACCATTGCCGAATCTTTCCGCGATGAAGGCCGTGACGTGCTGTTCTTTGTGGACAACATTTATCGCTACACCCTGGCCGGTACCGAAGTGTCCGCGCTCTTGGGTCGTATGCCCTCGGCCGTGGGTTACCAGCCAACGCTGGCGGAGGAAATGGGCCGCTTGCAAGAGCGCATTACCTCCACCAAAGTGGGCTCCATTACCTCCATCCAAGCGGTGTACGTGCCTGCCGATGACTTGACCGACCCGTCCCCGGCCACCACCTTTGCCCACTTGGACTCCACCGTGGTGTTGTCGCGTGACATTGCTTCCTTGGGCATCTACCCCGCTGTGGACCCGTTGGATTCGACCAGCCGCCAGCTCGACCCCAACGTGGTGGGCCTGGAGCACTACAACACCGCCCGTGCGGTGCAGGGCACTTTGCAGCGCTACAAAGAGTTGCGCGACATCATCGCGATTTTGGGCATGGACGAGCTCGCTCCCGAAGACAAGCTCACCGTGGCCCGCGCCCGCAAGATCCAGCGTTTTCTGTCGCAGCCCTTCCACGTGGCCGAAGTGTTCACCGGCTCGCCCGGCAAGTACGTCACCTTGGCCGAGACCATTCGCGGCTTCAAGATGATCGTTTCTGGCGAATGCGACCACCTGCCCGAGCAGGCGTTTTACATGGTTGGAACCATCGACGAAGCGTTCGAAAAAGCCAAAAAGGTGTAAGCCATGAACACCATCCATGTTGATGTGGTCAGTGCCGAAGAGTCGATCTTCTCTGGTGAAGCGCGGCGTGTTGTGCTGCCGGGTGAAGCCGGCGAGTTGGGCATTCTTGCGCGCCACACGCCGCTGATCACGCGCATCAAGCCGGGCTCGGTACGCATTGAGAAAGCCGACGGAACCGAGGAGTTTGTTTTCGTCTCCGGCGGCATTCTGGAGGTGCAGCCAGATTGCGTGACCGTGCTGTCCGATACCGCCATCCGCGGCAAGGACCTGGATGAAGAGCGCGCCAACTCCGCCAAGCTGGCCGCCGAAGAAACCCTCAAAAACGCCAAGGGCGACATCAACATCGCCCATGCGCAGTCTGAGCTGGCCATCATGGCCGCGCAACTTGCAGCGTTTCGCAGGTTTCGCAACCGCAAGTAGTGCGCCCTCAACCTGGCCTTGCAAAACCGCCCTCGGGCGGTTTTTGTTTTTGATATCGGTGAGAATCCACCCACCATGTCCAGAAGCAAAGCCCATATCCACGCCGCCACCTTGGGTGGTACGCCAGACGATGTGGAGGCCGCGTTTTACGAAGCACTGCGCAGCGGTGACATTGACAAGCTCATGTCCTGCTGGGCTGACGACGACGACATCGTGTGCATCCACCCAGGCGGGCCGCGCGTGGTGGGCACCGGCGCCATACGGACTTCCTTTGACGCACTGTTTGCCAACGGCGGCACCATTCAGGCCCGCCCCGAGCACATCCGCAAAGTCGATTCCTTAGCCAGCGCGGTCCACCATGTTCTCGAAAAAGTCGCGGTGGCCACACCCCAGGGTCTGGCGCATGCCTACGTCTTGGCCACCAACGTCTACCACAAGACCGCGCAGGGCTGGCGCATGGTGGTGCACCACGCCAGCCCCGGAACCCAGGGCGAGTTGCTTGAGGTCAGCCAGTCGCCCCAGGTGCTGCACTGAGGGCGCGCGTGCTCGACTACACCGCACCGCTGTGGCTGCCCGGAGGCCACTTGCAGACCATCTGGTCCTCCCTGTTTGCAAACCAAGCCACACCCCCTGTGCCGACCTACACGCGGGTGCGCTGGACCAGCCCAGACCACGATTTCATTGATATCGATCGGTTGCAGCAGGCGCCCGCAGCATTGGCAGCGCCCAAGCAAGCACGCACACTGCTGGTGATGTTCCACGGTCTGGAAGGCACCTCTCGCAGTCACTACGCCAGTGGCTTTGCAGACTTCGCTCGAGCACAGGGGCTTGACTTTGCAGTCCCCCACTTTCGCGGCTGCAGCGGCGAGCTCAACCTGGCCCCCCGCGCGTACCACTCCGGGGACTACGAAGAGATCGGCTGGATCCTGCAGCGTTTTCGCCAGGAGCATCGCGGGCCGATGCTGGCGGTTGGCGTCTCCTTAGGCGGCAATGCGCTGTTGCGCTGGGCACAAGAGTCTGGAGCGCAGGCGGCCCAAACGGTGGACGCGGTCGCAGCGGTCAGCGCGCCGCTAGACCTCGCCGCGAGCGGCCACGCCATCGGCCAGGGCTTTAACCGGCAGGTCTACACACGCATGTTCTTGCGCACCATGAAGCCCAAAGCCTTGCGAAAGCTCGAGCAGTACCCGGGTCTGTTCAACCGCGCGGACATGGAGGCCGCGCGTGACTTGTATGCATTCGACAACGTGTTCACCGCTCCCTTGCACGGTTTCAAAAACACCGATGACTACTGGCAGCGCGCCGCCGCCAAGCCGCATCTGCACCGGATTCGCATTCCTGCTTTGGTACTCAATGCCCGCAACGACCCATTTGTGCCCGCCGCCAGCTTGCCTATCGCGCAGCAGCTTGGCGCCTACGTGACTGCATGGCAGCCGCAGCACGGCGGACACGTGGGTTTTCCGAGTGCCAAGGTGCCAGGCCATGTGCGTGGCATGCCCCATACGGTGGGGCACTGGTTGTTGCAGCACCGCAGTCAAGGGGTTGCCTGATGGATGCCATCGTCGCCCAGGCCATGCAAAAGTGGCCCAACGTGCCCCATTGCTACGGCTGGCTGGGTTTGGACACGCGTGGAAATTGGTACATGCGCGATGACGCCGCGCAGGCACTAGGCGCTTTTGCCAGCGGTGTGCCAGGTGCCAAAGGCAGCATGCTCAAGCACGACAAACTCATCGCGTTCATCGAACGTAACTACGCGTGCGACAGCCTAGGGCAGTGGTACTTTCAGAACGGACCGCAGCGGGTGTACGTGGAACTGGAGGCCACGCCCTGGGTGTGGCGTGTGGACTCGGCGCAGCACGTATGCGCCCACAACGGCCAAGCCACGCAATGCCTGGCGGCGCTGGTGGACAGCCAGGGCTTTCTGTACTTGCATACGCCATTGGGATTGGGCGTCGTGCACACCCAAGACATGGTGCACGCCGCCGAAGCGATTGCGTCAGATCTGTGGACGCTGACGGAGGTGGAACGCGCCGATTTGCCACACCGGTACGGCTATGTGACCAGTCCCCAAGCGGCTCAGGCTGACCGCCTGGGTTAACCCCAGACGGACTTACTGGGCGGCAGGTGCCTCGGGCTTGGCGGGCTCAGCGAACTTGCCACCCGCGCTGTTGACCATGTGCACGACAGCGCGTCCGATCTCGTAGTCTGACAACTCACCACCGCCTTGCGCGCCCATATTGCCCTTGCCCTTGAGCGCCGAATTCAGCAAGGCGTCGTAGCCAGTCTTGATGCGTGCAGCCCAAACGCCTGCATCGCCAAACTTGGGAGCTCCGGCCACGCCGTTGTCGTGGCACGCAGCGCATTGGGCCTTGTAGGCATCGGGGCCACTCTTCATCTCGCGGTTGGCATCCAGGATGGCAACAGAACCTACCTTTTGAATGCGCTCTGCCACCGCTTTTTCGGCGTTGACTGAACCCGCAGCAGGCTTGTGGCCCGAGTTCACAAAGTACACCAAGCCAATGATGATGAACACCGGGATCACAAAGGAAAAGAACACCGCCACCAGAAGCTGCTTGGGGTTCTTGATCGGCCCGGTGTGATCCTCTTCATGGGTGGTTGCTTTGTGGGGTTCGCTCATGATTTCCTTCGGTCGCGTACGGGTGGGAATGGACCGGCGATTATAGCGAGGCACCTATCGAAACCCCCTACAATGCGCCGACGCAATGCAACGTTGATGTGCGGCTGTAGCTCAGTGGATAGAGTATTGGCCTCCGAAGCCAAGGGTCGTGGGTTCGATCCCCGCCAGCCGCACCAGAATTTTCCAAGCCTGAGGCTTTCTGCACGCATGTTGGGCCAGTTTGCATCGGGGCCAGTTAGCTAATGGTGGGGTGCTTTCTGGAATGAGACGGTCGGCAAGTCTCACATCCATTGGGACGCTGCACTCTGTGTGTCGAAAGACGGGATTGCAGCGATATCTGTCGGTCAACCACTGCTCGCCATCTGGCCCCTCTCGGCCAAGAAGGGCCCCACGTCAAACAAGTGAGCTGTTGCTCAACTTTCGGCTTCAGCGGTCGCCGAACGCGGCTCACCGGAATGGGCTGGCCGTACCTAGCAACAGGCGCAATCCGCGCTGGGAGATTGCCAGGCGAACGGCAGCACCAAGCAGCGTAGCGACTAGGAAGAAAGTCTTTGTTCCACGCTGCCTTCTTTCGCGCTCCGCCGCCATGGTTTCGTAGGAAAGAATTTCCTCACCGTTGACCTCGACGCCCCACACCTCGATGGGATCCTCCACAGTTCTGATGTTTCGCTGCCTCAACAAGCGGACTCGGTCCTCAGGAGTAATGCGCATTAACCGCGCTGAAGCCGATCTTGCGATGCCGTCAATGTAGGGTAGGTGTGCCACGACGAAATCGCCTTTGAGTTCGAGCAGGTCACTTGCTCTGCGGCGGTTGACTCGCTCCGGGGGCTTTTTCAAGAAGAACGGGGCGTAGACCAGATCGGAACGATGGGGCGGATCAAACACCCAGGAGCAGGAACTTCCAACAAGCAAGCAAAGCAAGAACAGCGAAAGAGCTATAGAACCATGTTGCCGCCACTCGCGTAGCCGATGTCGGGTCAGCTTGAGCATCCCTGCGCTCTAAAGAATGAAAGGGACTTCCCCGTCCCAAGCAAACCGCGACCCGTAGGGGTTGCGGTTGTCGGCAGTGAGGTAACACGATGGAGAGGCGAATCTTTTCATCAACTCAACTGTTGAGTGGAAGGTGAAGTGTTGGCAATCCTAACGGGTGGAATCGACCTTGCAAAGAACGTCTTTGCAGTGCACGGCGTCGATGAGTTGGGTAAGCCCGCGCTGGTGTGAGTCACTAGAAATGAACCGCCCCGGGTTTTGAGGAGGCTCCAACACCTGAGAAGATGGAGCCATGAGAAAGTCAACGAAGTTTTCCCCCGAAGTCCGCGAGCGCGCTGTGCGCATGGTGCAGGAGCACCGTGGCGAATA
>NZ_JBIIGC010000023.1:0-46572 GCF_044236835.1 Rhodoferax sp. | reverse complement strand
CTCGGCCTGGCGCAGAAAGCCAATGATCTGCTCTTCGCTGAATTTGCTTGTTCTCATGTCCATCATTCTCCGGGTGGATGGACTTCTTGGAAATTTGGCTGGTACGGTTTATGGGGGGCAGGTCAGTGATGGCGTACTTATTTCGCCTTGCGCATAGCTTGGGACAACTCAACTTCACCGTGACTTGCAAGAACTTCAGCGGCATTGAGGCGGTCTCGGTCCTCACAGTTCTGGCTCAGCTTGGCCTTACCTTCCATCCGTGTGATGGTGATTTCAATGCCAACAATGGCTTTAAGCATGCCGTCAATGAACTCGGGGGTTGAATCTCCCATCTTCCATGGTTTTTCTTCTATGGCTTCATGCTTGCGAGTCAGGCGACCCACCACGCCACGCACAAACTTTTCCGTGTCCTGAACGACCATGCGTCCATGCACGTGCACGACCTCGTAATTCCAAGTGGGTACTTGGCGATGGAATTCGTGTTTGCTGGGATACCAGTTTGGGGATATGTAGCTTTCTTCGCCGCGAAAAATCACCAATGCGTCTATCCCATTGCCGCATTGTTGCCATACGGGATTGGCCCTCGCCACGTGCGCCGTGAGTACACCACGGGCAGCATCCAGTTCGAAAGGAATGTGATTGGCGTCCAGGCCTTCGGGGGTCATAGTCACCAGAACGCCCAAAGGGTGGGCCTGGATGATCTGTTGCATAAGCTCGGCATTTTTGATCGAAAAGTGGGCTGGAATGTACATGGTCTCAACGGGTCTCTGAAGAATTTGATGACCGGATTTTCAGACGATTCTGGTTTACCATGAAGATCTATTTTTGATTAAATTAAACATACCAGTTGATCATGCAAAAAATCGGATCGGTCCAGCGGGTCTGTGAAATTTTCCGACTCAAGATTCATGCTGGAGAACTCAGCCCGGGCGAAAAACTGTCCTCAACCCGGGCATTGGCATCCGATCTGGGCGTCTCTCGGTCTACTGTGGTCACCGTTTACGAACAACTCGCATCCGAGGGGTATATCGAAACAGCACCTGGTTCACGCGCTCGCGTGTCCTTGAACTTCCCTCTCCTCGCGAAGGCACATCGTCCATCCCTAAAACCTATTCAAAGCGAGCAACGCAAGCTGTCGGCCTACGGGCGACGTACCTCGGCATTGAAGTTACCTGTAACGCCTGAAATCAAACCAAGAGAAATCAACTTTCTCTACGGCGCCATTGCGGATGAAGACTTTCCCCGGCTCATGTGGCGAAAGCTCTACAACCAAGCGCTCATGAAGCGGCAATCAAGCCTGTACTATGCCGCGCCCGAAGGTGCAGCCGAGTTGCGTTCCGAACTTCAGGGCTATTTGCTGCGGGCAAGAGGTTTGTCGTGCTCTCAAGAGCAAATCATCATTGTTCAGGGCGCACAACAGGCCATTGATCTTTGTGCGAGGCTGCTGGTCGACCCAGGGTCTGAAGTATTGATGGAAGAGCCTTGCTATTTGGGTGCACGACTCAATTTTGAAGCCATGGGGGCTAAGGTGTCGCCGATCACCGTCGATGAGCAAGGGCTCATGTGCGACCAGTTGCCCAATGTCAAAAATGCGCTGGTCTATGTGACCCCGTCTCATCAATTCCCGCTTGGGTCCGTCATGTCCATCAGCCGCCGTCGTGAGCTCTTGGCGTGGGCGGCCAGAAACCGCTGCTGGATCATCGAGGACGACTATGACAGTGAATTTCGCTACGGCTTAAGACCTGTGCAGACGCTGCAATCGCTGGATGTCGATGGCTCAGTCATCTATATCGGGACGTTTTCAAAAACGCTTTCACCGCAGTTGCGACTCGGGTATCTGGTGTTGCCTGCGGAACTGGTGAATGTTTTCCGCCAGGCCAAGCAACTGACAGATAGACATACGCCGAGTCCTGATCAGCTAGTGATTGCCCAACTCATCCAAAGTGGGGCCTACGAAAGACATATCAGGCGGGTCAGAAGGGCGAACGAAAACAAAAGGGCTGTGCTGATCGAGGCGATCCACAAATTCCTGCCCAAACGTGTTGGAGTTGAAGGTACTGCTTCAGGTTTGCACATCGTCGTCTGGTTGGAAGATTTTCAAATCGAAGATGAACCAAATCTGATCGCGCGCGCCAAAGCTATGGGCATAGGCATTTGGAGCATCACGCCGCTTTACTCGGCAGGCGACAAGCTCAGACGGAAAAAGTGTGCCGGATTGGTTATGGGATATGCCGGGTTGACGCCGACTGAAATCAAAAAAGGTGTTGCGCGATTGGCTCAAGCAATTCAGCAGAACTGAGTTCGTTCAATGGCTCCAAAGGACCTGTCCCGGCAATCTCAAGAACACTCTTTTGAATGGTCATGATGGAGGGCCAGCATCACATAAAACCGCGTGCAATCGGTACGGTTCAAATTTGGGTTTTGAACGCGCTAGCTCAAGAGGTTTTGAGCAGAAAGCCGTCTCAACAGTTCGAATACCCCATCAAAGGGGTACTTTCTTCAAGAACGCGGAAAGCTTTGGAAGAAAAAAATCAATCAGATCAATCACTTGCAAACAGGTGTTTGAAGGATTGAAATATTGAAAGAAGTCACTGGCGGAGAGGGAGGGATTCGAACCCTCGGTAGGGTCGCCCCTACGCCTGATTTCGAGTCAGGTACATTCGACCACTCTGCCACCTCTCCGGGTCTGCGTCGTATTGGGCGAAGGCCAGATTCTAGCAGCGCAAGTCAGCCGCCAAGGCGCTCGGTGCCGCCCATGTAGGGGCGCAGCGCCTCGGGCACGGTGATGGAGCCGTCTGCGTTTTGGTAGTTCTCCAGCACGGCCACCAGCGTGCGGCCCACGGCCAGGCCCGAGCCGTTGAGGGTGTGCACCAGTTCGTTCTTGCCCTGCGCGTTTTTGAAGCGCGCCTGCAGGCGGCGCGACTGAAACGCCTCGCAGTTGGACACTGAGCTGATTTCGCGGAAGGTGTTTTGCGCGGGCAGCCAGACTTCGAGGTCGTGGGTTTTTGCCGCACCAAAACCCATGTCGCCGGTGCACAAGGCCATCACGCGATATGGCAAACCCAGCTTTTGCAGAATGGCTTCGGCGTGGCGGGTCATTTCTTCTAGCGCCTCGTAGCTGCGCTCGGGATGCACGATTTGCACCATTTCCACCTTGTCAAACTGGTGCTGGCGAATCAGCCCGCGCGTGTCGCGCCCAGCGCTGCCGGCCTCGGAGCGAAAACACGGCGTATGGGCGGTGAGCTTGATGGGCAGTGCCTCTTCGGGCAGCACGGTATCGCGCACAAAGTTGGTTAGTGGCACTTCGCTGGTGGGGATGAGGTAGTGGTAGGACTGCTCGGGCGCACTGACCGTTCCTTCTCCGCCACGCTCCGCCGAGGCTGCACTGTCCCGCTCAGCGGGCTGAGCCATGCCAAACGGCACCTTGAACAAATCGTCTTCAAACTTGGGCAACTGCCCGGTACCCACCAGGGACTCACGGTTGACCAGGTAGGGCGTGTAGCACTCGGTGTAGCCGTGCTCCTGGGTCTGCACATCCAGCATGAACTGGGCGAGCGCGCGGTGCAGCCGGGCCACGGGGCCCTTCATCACGCTAAAGCGCGCGCCGGAGAGTTTGACGCCCATCTCAAAGTCCAGCCCCAAGGGCGCGCCCAAGTCCACGTGGTCTTTGACCGCAAAGCCAAAGTCCTTGGGCGTGCCCCAGCTGCGCAGCACCACATTGCCGTGCTCATCGGCGCCAGGGGGCACGCTGGCATGCGGCAGGTTGGGCACGGCCAGCAACAGGGCCTGCATGTCGGATTGGATCTGGTCCAGGCGCGCGGCAGATTGGTCCAGCTCGGTCTTGATGCCCGCCACCTCGGCCATGGTGGCTTCCACCTGCGCTGCGGCACCTGGCCCTTGGGACTTGAGCACGCCTATTTGCTTGCTGAGGGTGTTGCGGCGGCTTTGCAATTCTTCGGTGCGAATTTGGTTGGCCTTGCGCTCGGTCTCCAGCGCGGTGAAGGCTTCCACATTCAAAAACGGCTGGGGCGATTTGCGGTTTTCCAGGCGCGCGACCACCGAGGCCAGGTCTTTGCGAAGTAAGTTGATGTCTAGCATGGTTGTTGGGGCAAGTAGCAGATAGTCAGGCCAAGGTGGCCGGGTCCAGATTGGCGCCGCAAAGAATCAGGCACACGGTCTCATTCGGGGCGCAAGCGTACACACCGGTTTGCAGTGCGGCCAAGCCCAGCGCGGCGGCGGGTTCTACGCCAAGTTTAAGCTCCCGCCACAGCCAAATCTGCGCTGCGCGGATGGCGCTGTCTTCCAGCAGGTAGGCGTCTTTCACATAGCGTTGCGTCACGCTCCAGCCGATGGCGCCTATGCGCCGCGCGCCCAGCGCGTCCGCAGCGATGCCCCCCACCTCCACATCGACCGGCTCGCCAGCTTGTCGTGCCGCCACCAGCGTAGGCGCCAGCACCGGCTCCAAGGCGACCACGCGGGCGCGGGCTTCAAACCAAGCCGCAACGCCGCCCACCAGACCGCCACCACCTACGCTCACCAGCACGCTGTCGGGCACGCCGCCTTGGGCTTCGATCTCGGCGGCCAAGGTGGCAGCACCGGCGACCACCTCGGGCTGGTCGTAGGCGTGCATCGCCAAGGCACCGGTTTGCAGTTGTCGCGCAAGGCAAGCCTCATGGGCCTGCGCGTAGGCAGAGCCTGCCACCACCACGTGTGCGCCCAGTTGGCGCAAGCGGGCGCGCTTGGCCTCGCTGGACACCTCGGGCACGAACACCTCGCAGCGCACGCCCAGCATCTGCGCCGCAGCGGCGGTGGCAATGCCCGCGTTGCCGCCCGACGCAATCACCACGCCGCTGGCGGGCACCGGCTGCGCCAGCATGCGGTTGAGCATGCCACGCGCCTTGAAGCTCCCGCCCACTTGCAAGTGCTCCAGCTTGAGCCAGACCTCGCGGCAGGGCAGGCCCAGCTGCGCGCCGGGCAGTTTCCACAAGGGGGTTTCGCGCAGAAAGCCACAGTAGCCACCGTGCAGGCCCTGCTGCGCAGCGGCGATGTCGCTGCGGGTCAGCGCAGGTGCCGTCATTCGCGGTCCAGGCGCAGGCCTTTGGGCAGGGGAAACTTCACCGTTTCCTGGATGCCATCGACCTTGCGCACCGACACCGCGCCCATGGCACGGATGCGGTCAATCACCGCTTGCACCAGCACCTCCGGGGCGGAGGCACCGGCGGTCAGGCCCACGCGCTGGCGGCCCTCGAACCACTCGGCGCGCAACTCGTCGGCGTGGTCGACCATGTGGCTCTCGGTGCCCAGCTTGTGAGCCACTTCGCGCAGGCGGTTGCTGTTGGAACTGGTGGGGCTGCCCACCACAATGACGATGTCCACCTGCGGACTCATGAACTTCACCGCGTCCTGGCGGTTCTGGGTGGCGTAGCAAATGTCTTGTTGCTTGGGCTCGCGCACTTGCGGAAAACGCGCTTTAACGGCAGCGGCGATCTCGGCGGCGTCGTCCATGCTCAGGGTCGTCTGGGTGACTACCGCCAGCTTCTCGGTTTGGTTGGGGGCCACGCGCGCCACATCGGCCACGTCTTCGACCAGATGGATGCCGCTGTCGAGCTGCCCCATGGTGCCCTCCACCTCGGGGTGGCCCTTGTGGCCGATCATGATGAATTCAAAACCCTCTTTGTGCAGCTTGGCCACCTCCACATGCACCTTGGTGACCAGCGGGCAGGTGGCATCAAAAATCTGGAAGCCGCGCGCCGTCGCCTCGTTTTGGACCGCGCGGCTGACACCGTGGGCCGAGAACACCAGCGTGGCGCCGGGTGGCACGTCGTCAAGGTCTTCTATGAACACCGCGCCCTTGGACTTGAGGTCGTTGACCACATAGGTGTTGTGCACAATTTCGTGGCGCACGTAAATAGGCGCACCAAACTTGGTGAGGGCGCGCTCGACAATCTCGATGGCCCGGTCTACGCCGGCGCAAAAGCCGCGCGGCTCGGCCAACAGAATTTCTTGGGGAGGGTGGCTCATAGCACTCCAATCAGTTGTACTTCAAAGGTCACAGGCTGACCCGCCAAGGGGTGGTTGAAGTCAAACAGCACCGCCGAATCGTCGCGCATCTGCAGCACCACACCGGCAAACTGGCCCTGCCCATCGGGGGTAGGAAACTGCACCACGTCGCCCACCTGGTAGGTCTCTAGCGGATCGCCCATGTCGCGCAGCACCTTGCGCGCCAGCCACTGCTGCATGTCGGGGTTGCGTGGTCCAAAGGCGGCACCGGCTGGGAGCTCGAAGGTGCGCCGGGTTCCCTCCTCCATGCCCATCAAACACTGCTCCACCGCAGGTGAGAGTTCGCCCGTGCCCAAACTCAGTGTGGCGGGCTTGTCGCTAAAGGTGTTGATGATGTCGCCATTGGGCCCACCGAGCCGGTAGTGCAAGGTGAGGAAGGATCCCGCCTCGACGCGGGGAAGCACAGTGGTCATACAAGTCCCGATAAACTGGCCCGTATTGTAGAAAGCTGGACACCATGTCCGTCAAAGACCTCCCCCGCGAAGCCCGTCCCCGCGAAAAGCTGCTGGCCCGTGGTGCCGGGGCCTTGGGTGATGCGGAGTTGCTGGCGCTGCTGCTGCGCACCGGCATCGCCGGCAAAGGCGTGCTGCAAATGGCCGACGAGCTGCTGCAAATTCGCAGCAAGCGCCCAAGCGCCGACGCAGCGCCCGGCTTTGGCGGTATCGCAGGCTTGCTCAACGCTACCGCTGACGACCTTAAAGTGGTCAAAGGACTGGGGCCGGCCAAGCGCGCAGAGATCATCGCGGTACTGGAACTGGCGCGCCGCGCCGTGGCCCAGCAATTGCAGGAACGCGCGGTGCTGTCGGACCCCAGCACCGTCAAGCAGTACCTGCAATTGCACCTGGGCCAGCGCCATCACGAGGTGTTTGCGGTGGTGTTTTTGGATGCACAAAACAAGCTGCTGTGTATGGAGGAACTGTTTCGCGGCACCCTCACCCAAACCAGCGTGTACCCGCGCGAGGTGGTGCTGCGTGCGCTGCACCACCAGGCGGCAGCGGTCGTGCTGGCACACAACCACCCCAGCGGCACGGTGCAACCCTCGCGCGCTGACGAGGCCCTCACCAGCACCCTCAAGTCCGCGCTGGCGCTGGTGGATGTGCGGGTGCTGGACCACATCATCGTGGCACCGGGCAACGCGCTGTCCATGGCCGAGAGTGGACTGATGTGAGCTGCTGCCCATGAAAGTCAACACCCTGTCCGACCTCAAAAAGGTCAAGAAGGAAATTGAGCGCCAGGCCCAGCGCGCCGCCGCTTTGGCCGCCGAGCAAGCGGCGCAGGCGCAAAGGCAGATCGAGCAAGCGCAGCGGCTGGCGGCGCAGCGCAACCTGTTCCAGGTGGCGGTGGGCAAGGTGGCGCCGCTGCCCCATGCGGGACGAGCCGATCTGACACCGCAGCGTCCCGCGCCAGTGCCCATTCAGCACCAGCGCGACGAGGCAGCTGCCTACCAAGAGGCCATCAGCGACACGGTGGATATCAGCAGCTTGCTAGATACCGACGACCAGCTCAGCTTTCGCCGCCCGGGTGTGGGAACAGATGTGACGCAAAAGCTGCGGCGCGGCAAGTGGTCCATCCAGGCGCAAGTCGACTTGCACGGCATGCGCAGCGACGAAGCCCGCAGCGCACTCACCGAGTTCATCAAAGACGCCCACAAGCGCGGCATCCGCTGCGTGCGGGTGATTCACGGCAAGGGCTTGGGTTCCCCTGGCCGCACGCCGGTGCTCAAGGACAAGGTGCACCGCTGGCTGGTGCAAAAGGCCGAAGTTGTGGCCTTTGTACAAGCACCGCCAGCGCAAGGCGGTGCGGGTGCGCTGGTGGTGTTGCTGCAGCCGGTGCGCAAGGCGGTTGGCGCGGCGTAGAGCGGTAGCGCCTCTAGCGCGCGCAGGACGCTTAGGACACTGAGCGCAGTTTCAAGATTCCGTCACACAGCTTTCACAAGCTTGTCTGATCATTCCCCGTGCACTGGAAGAACACCAGCGCACTCACACCCCTGAAGTGCTTCGCTTTGGACCACTTCAGCGTGGTGACACATCAATCCATTGGGAATGTCTATGAAACTCAAATCCACCTTTGCAGCGCTGGCTGTCGCACTTGCGTCCTTCAGCGCCCAGGCCCAAACCGAAATTCAGATGTGGCACTCCATGAGTGGCGCATTGGGTGAGTGGGTCAACGATCTGGCCAACGGCTACAACCAAACGCAAAAAGATTACAAAGTCGTGCCGGTGTTCAAAGGCAATTACGACGAATCGATGACCGCTGCCATGGCAGCGTTTCGCGGTGGGAATGCCCCGCACATCCTGCAAGTTTTTGAGGTTGGCACCGCCACAATGATGTACAGCAAGGGCGCCATCGTTCCGGTTGCCAAGGTGATGAAAGATGCAGGCTACAAGTTTGACCCCTCGGTGTACATCCCTGCGGTGGCTGGCTATTACACCGCGCCCAACGGTGACATCCAAAGCCTGCCGTTCAACAGCTCAACGCCCGTGTTCTGGTACAACAAGGACGCGTTCAAGGCGGCTGGTCTGGACCCCGAATCGCCTCCCAAAACCTGGACTGAACTCACCCTTGCCGCGAGCAAGCTCAAAGCGAGCGGCCACAAGTGCCCCTACACCACCGCATGGCAAACCTGGGTGCATCTGGAAACCTTTTCTGCCTGGCATGACGTGGAGTTTGCAACCCAGCGCAATGGCTTTAAGGGCTTGAACGCGCGCCTGAACGTGACCTCGCCGCTGCATGTGCGCCACATCGAAAACTTGGCCAACATGGCCGCCAATGGCCTGTTCGTTTACAAGGGCCGCGCGGGCGCTGCCGGCGCGACATTTGAGTCCGGTGAGTGTGCGATGTACACCAACTCCTCGGCTGCGTATGCAGGCATCAAGCGCAACGCCAAGTTTGCATTCGGTGTGGGAACGCTGCCCTATTACCCCGACGTCAAAGGTGCGCCGCAAAACACCATCATCGGTGGCGCCAGCCTGTGGGCGATGGCCGGCAAAAAACCCAATGAGTACAAGGGCGTTGCAGGGTTCTTCAACTACTTGTCCAGCACCGACGTCCAAACGCAGACGCACCAGCGTACTGGCTACCTGCCCATCACCAAGGCAGCGTATGAAGCCACCGAAAAGTCCGGCTTTTACAAACAAAATCCTGGCACCGATGTTTCGGTAACACAGATGGTTCGCAAAACCACCGACCGCTCACAAGGCGTGCGATTGGGCAGTTTTGTGCAGATTCGCACCATCATGGACGAAGAGCTGGAGCTGGTTTGGGCGGGCAAGAAAAGCGCTAAAGACAGCCTGGCTGCCATCAAGACGCGCGGCGATGAATTGCTAGTGCGCTTTGAGAATGCCAATCGCAAGTAAGCGATAGCAAGGCAACGCTGCGGGCCCGACTTGCCATCTGAGGCAAGTCGGGCCCCACTGGCTGATATTTCCGCCCACGCCTTTCGCTGCAATTTGCGAAGCCCCTCTCCCCATGAGCACCGAGAAACGCGTTCGATTCAAGTCCACATGGCTGCCCTGGGCCTTGGTAGCTCCGCAGTTGGCGGTGGTGGTGCTCTTCTTCTTTTGGCCAGCGGCTCAAGCCCTGCTGGAAAGCGTCTATGAGTCCGACGCGTTTGGCACCAGCGCAAGCTTTGTGGGTTTAGACAACTTCCAGCGTCTGTTTGCAGACAGCACCTACCTCCAGTCGTTTACCACCACTGCCATCTTTTCGGTCCTTGTTGCAGGCCTGGGGCTGACCATTTCTCTGCTGCTGGCAGTCATGGCCGACCGGATCGTTCGCGGGGCCTTCTTCTACAAGACGGCTCTGATTGTTCCCTACGCGGTGGCGCCCGCAGTGGTGGGCGTTTTGTGGGTGTTCATGTTCGCGCCGTCGATGGGGGTGGTGAGCCATGTGTTGCAGCAGGCAGGCATCCCTTGGAACCACCTGCTCAACAGCACCCATGCGATGGTGCTGATCGTGACGGCGGCGGTGTGGAAGCAAATCTCTTACAACTTCTTGTTCTTCCTGGCCGCGCTGCACTCGGTTCCCAAGAGCTTGATTGAGGCGGCGGCTATCGACGGGGCCGGTCCGTGGTCCCGCTTTTGGACCATTCAACTGCCACTGATCACGCCCACGGCGTTTTTCCTGCTGGTGGTCAACATCGTCTATGCATTTTTCGAGACCTTCGCCATCGTGGATGCCACTACCAATGGGGGCCCAGGCAAGGACACCGCCATTCTTGTGTACAAGGTCTACCAAGACGGCTTCAAGTCGATGGACCTTGGCGGCTCTGCGGCACAGTCGGTGGTGTTGATGGCGATCGTCATTGCGCTCACCGTGGTGCAGTTTCGCTTTGTCGAAAAGCGTGTCAATTACTGACGCAGCATGGAGCCCAAGCCATGATTGAACGGCGCCCGTTCTCCACCTTTCTCGCCCATGCGCTGGTCAGTGTTGGCGTGCTGCTGGTGGCGTTTCCGGTCGCTTTGGCCATTGTTGCCGCGACGCAAACCAGCGAACAGATCGCCCAAAGTTTTCCGATGTCGATGGTGCCCGGCGACAACCTGTTCGCCAGCTTTCACCAGGCGCTTTTTGGCGGCCAAACCGGCAAGGGCAACACCCTGCCGGCCGTTGCGCCCATGCTGTGGGTCAGCCTGGTCAGCGCCCTGACGATTGCGATTGGAAAAATCGCCATCTCGCTGCTCTCGGCATTCGCGATCGTGTACTTCCGCTTCCCGCTGCGCAACCTGGTCTTCTGGATGATTTTCATCACCCTGATGCTGCCCGTGGAAGTGCGCATTCTCCCGACCTACGCGGTGGTGTCATCTTTGGGCATGTTGGACTCGTATGCGGGCCTCACGCTGCCGCTCATTGCCTCGGCAACCGCCACTTTTTTGTTCCGCCAATTCTTTCTCACCGTGCCCGATGAGTTGGTAGAGGCCGCGCGCATCGATGGCGCAGGCCCCATACGCTTCTTCTTCGATGTGCTGCTGCCGCTGAGCCGCACCTCCATTGCCGCCTTGTTTGTGATCCAGTTCATTTACGGCTGGAACCAGTACCTCTGGCCCTTGCTAGTCACCACGCGCGAAGACATGTACCCCATCGTCATGGGCATCCGGCGCCTGATGGCCGGCGGTGACGCTGCCACCGAATGGAACGTGGTCATGGCCACCGCGCTACTGGCCATGCTGCCCCCGGCCTTGGTCGTGGTTCTGATGCAGAAATGGTTTGTCAAAGGCCTGGTCGACACCGAGAAGTAATTCCACACATGGCAGCTATCACACTCACCCACCTCTCCAAGATCTATGGGCAAGGGGCCAAGGCCAACCGGGTCATCCATGACCTCAGCGCAGAAATCGCCCATGGAGAGTTCATCGTCATCGTCGGCCCTTCGGGTTGCGGCAAGTCCACGCTTTTGCGCATGGTGGCGGGCCTCGAAGAGGTTTCGGGTGGCACCATCGCCATTGGCGATCGCGTGGTCAACACGCTGGAGCCCGCCGAACGCGATATCGCCATGGTGTTCCAGAACTATGCGCTGTATCCGCACATGAGCGTGTTCGACAACATGGCGTATGGCCTGAAAATCGCCAAAGTGCCGATGGCCGAAATCAAGGCCCGGGTCGACAAAGCCGCAGGCATTCTTGAACTGGGCGGTCTGCTGCAACGCAAGCCGCGCGAGCTGTCTGGCGGCCAACGCCAGCGGGTGGCCATGGGCCGCGCCATCGTGCGCCAGCCGCAGGTCTTTTTATTTGACGAGCCACTGTCCAACTTGGACGCCAAACTGCGTGCCCAGACCCGCCTCGAGATCCAAAAGCTGCACCGGGAGTTGGGTATCACCAGCCTGTTCGTGACGCATGACCAAGTCGAAGCGATGACCTTGGCCCAGCGCATGGTGGTGATGAATGCGGGGCACATGGAACAGTTTGGAACCCCAGAGGAGGTCTACAACCGACCGGCCAGCACCTTTGTTGCCAGCTTCATCGGCTCGCCCCCGATGAATTTGCTGCACCAGGCGCCCAACACACCGGCGGGACGCATTCTGGGCATTCGTCCAGAGCACATGGATATCAGCGCAAGTGGTTGGCCACTTGTCGCAGAAACCGTGGAGTTGCTGGGCGCCGAACGCTTGGTTTACGCCCGCTTGGGAACAGAAACCCTGACCTTGCGCCTGGATGCCTCGCATCCCGCGCCATCGGCGGGCGATTCGTTCTGCGTCACCCCACGCCCCAACCAACTGCACTGGTTTGACGCCCAAACTCGCCGACGCCTTCCTGATGCCTGAGCGGCGTCAGTGACGCCAGCGTCAAGAGCGCACGATCAGCACGGTGCGGTCGTCCCAGAAGTCGTGGGGCGTACTGCATTTGATGTGCGCAAAAGGCCCGATTTTGAAGGGGTCCTTGGTTTCCACCGCAAGCCATGCGGCCTCCCAGCTTGCAACGGTAGGCTCGGCCCCTGTTGCCATGTAGCCATCGGTAAAAAACTCCAATGAATCCACTTCTGCGCGGGGTCGGCTAAAAACCAGTAGGTCCGGCCCCTGGACCCGGTTGCCATCGAGCACAGCGTAGCCCAGGCTGTGGTCGGGACGGTTCATATAGGGTGGCTGTCCTTTGCTGATGCCTTGGGCCAGCAAGGTAGGGATCTGTTCTACGGCGTCAGGCGCGAGCAGATGCCGCAGTTGATCGCTGACAGTGCAACTCAAGTGCTGCAGCACCTCCTCAGACAAGGCAACACCCATCCCAAGCGCGATGGTTTGCCGGGTGCGCAACTCCAAGCTAATCCAGTCGTCGGGAGCCACAGAAGGTGACGCCATTGCGCGCTTGAACAATGCCACACGCGCCGCGGTGAAGATGGCGTCCACCGGCTTGTGGACTTGCACCTGCTCGCTGCCATTGATACGCACGCCAGAGTCTCCAACCAGCAAGAAGTGCAAGGTATCACCCGCATCGAGTGCCAAAGCGGCTGTGGTGGCCGCTTGAACTCCCGCCACTCCCTTGGCACGCAGCGCGGCCGAAAGATGCGATCCCATGCTTTGCAACAGTTGCAAACACGAGAACTCGGATGGCGGCCGGGTCAGGACAAAGTTTTGCGCCGCCAGTGCGCACTGCAGGGCCGCAAACCGGCCTGTGCTGAGCCCCCCAATGGTCTGGCCAGTAAGCGATGTTGCGCCATCGAACACGCCGTACAGGCGGCCTTGCTGGTACACCACGACATCGTCGGGCAATGCACGTCCGGACTTGTCCTTGCTAACGCACAGCGCCTCGACGTGTGGAAAGTGGGGAACCATTGCCATCTCACCCGCACGTTACGCAGCGGCGGACACATTTTGGCGCGCCGGATCGATGTCGCCAAAAAGCATGGACAGACCGATGCTCACCGAGGTGACCGCAATCAACAGCCCCGAGTAGGCTGCAGCCAAACCAAAATCTCCGCCGACCGCTTGTTGATAGGCTGCAATCGGCAGCGTCTTGGTCGCGCCGGTGTACAACACGATGGAGGCCGAAAGTTCATTGAAGATTTCCAGCCATGCCAACACCATGCCCGCAAAGATTCCTGGTCGCATCAAGGGCAACATGATTTTTGTGAATGTGCCCATTGGCCGGGCACCCAAGCTGGCAGAGGCATCTTCCAGAGAGATATCGATCTGATGAACCATACTGGCGGACGACCGGCTGACATAGGGCAGGCGGCGAATGACATAGATGATGACGATGATCGATGCCGTGCCAGTCAGCAACACAGGGGGAGTGTTAAACACCTGGACAAAACCGATTCCGAGCACCGTGCCCGGAACAATGAAGGGCACCATCAGGAAGAAGTCCAGGCAGCGACTGAGCACGGTTTTTTGTCGTGTCAGCACATACCCCAAAACCGCACCAAGTACCGTGACGATCACCAAGGCCGTGCCGGCAAACACCAGGCTGTTGGTCAGTGCGTTGCCCATGAGCGCAAACGCCTTTTGGTAGTTGCCCAAGGTCAGCTCGGGCTGAAAAACGGCACCCCGGACCTCCAGAAACGAGGAGACCAGGACCACAATGATCGGTGCATTGGCAAGCAGCACCACGCCAATTGCCGCGCCCGCTAGCAAGCCTTGTTGGGTTTTGCTGGGCGTCTTCAGGACCGCCCTCTGGGAGCCATCGTTAAAGACGCGGTTGGACCGGTTAAGCCATTGCCCCAGGCCCACCACCAAACCCGCCATCAGCACCAGCACCACCGAGGTGACTGCGGCCATTCCGGGTTCTTCGCCGATCTCGCTCAGAAACAGGTTGTATGCCAACGTGGCCAGCACCTGAAAGCGCTCACCCTCACCCAGCAGATTGGGCAAACCAAAATCGGCCAAGACAGCCAGAAAGACCAGCATTGCCGAGGTGACCACTGCGGGCCGCAGCAAGGGCAAGGTAACGCTGAAAAACACTCCCATAGGCCTGCGTCCCAGCACACTGGCTGCCTCCTCTACGCTGTGGTCGAGTTGCCGCATCGCTGCGGCGACGATCCAGAAAACGATCGGATACAGACTCAATGCGCTGGCCACAATGATGCCGGTGGGGCCATAGATGGTGGGTGTTTGCACCCCCAAGTCATGTGCCCACTGGGTCACGATGCCGCCACGTCCAAGCAAAATAATCCAAGCGTAGGCGCCAATAAAGGGTGGCGACATCATGGATAACAGCACCAGCACACGCAGCACGGGCTTGCCAGGAAAGGCAAATCGCGAAAACGCATAGGCCAGTGGAACCCCAATAAGCAGCGCCAACAACATGGTGCCAGTGGCGACCGCCAGGCTGTTGTAGGTCGCCCGCATGAAGTAGGACGAAGAGAAAAACGTGATGTAGTTCTCCAGACCAAACCGTTGGCTGTTTTGGCCAATCAGGCTTTGCCGAGCCAGCTCAAAGAGGGGCAAAACGACAAACGCAGAGCACAACACAAGCCCTGCAATAACGACCCAGCGCCACACATCGGTCGAGTGTCTGGAAGAGGCCACAGGTCTACCTAAGGCGCTCGCCCGATTCGGCATCAAACACGCACGCGCCCAAGGGATTGAAGCGGATAGAGCGCGGGCCTTGCACACTGGGCGCAAGCACTGTGCAAGCCATATCGAACACCAGCAAGGCACCTTGCGATGTGCGCACGCGGTACTGAAGGCGGGTCCCCAAGTAGGTGGTGAGCTCCACGCGGACATGGTCCCAACCTGGCAGGCTGGGGTCGTCACTAAAAGTCACGGCGTCCAAGCGAATGCCCAAATGAACCGCCCGGCCATTCCAATGCTGAGCGCCCGGCCAGGGCAAGACCTGTTCCAGCGCCAAGCGATGATCGCCATCGGTGCGCAACTGCACTTCGTGCGCATTCACCTCCAGCACGCCTTGGACCCAATTACAGCCGCCGACAAAGTCCATGACGAAGGCCTGATGGGGGTCGCCATAAATGCTTTGCGGTGTGCCCAGCTGGGCAATAACGCCCGCATTCATCACCGCGATCCGGTCTGACACCGCTAGCGCCTCTTCTTGGTCATGGGTCACGTAAAGCGTGGTGATACCTAAGTCACGTTGCAGCAATCGGATCTCTTGCCGCATTTCAATGCGCAGCTTTGCATCCAGGTTAGAGAGCGGCTCGTCCATCAGCAACAGCGTGGGATTGATCACCAGTGCGCGGGCCAGGCCAACGCGTTGCTTTTGCCCGCCCGACAGCTCGGTGGGAAACCGCTCTCCCAAGTGACCCAACTGAACTTTTTGGAGCGCATCACTCACGCGCACTCGAATGTCCTGTGGCGTACACCGTCTGGCTTGGAGTCCATAGGCCACGTTGGCGGCCACAGTCATGTGCGGAAACACCGCATAGTTTTGAAACACCATGCCCATGTCACGCAAATGCGTGGGCTGGGAGGTGATGTCTGTCTCATTCGCATAAATCTGGCCCGCGTCTGGCGGATAGAAGCCCGCCAAGGCGCGCAGCAAGGTGGTCTTTCCGCAACCCGAAGGCCCCAGCAAGGTGAGCAGTTCCCCGGGTTGGATGTCGAGGTCCACTGCATCAAGCACCACATGCGCACCAAAGCGCTTGCTCAGGCCCTTCAACGAAAAGCGATAGCCCATCCGTGCGCAACCAAACGCTTTAGCGGCGCAGCAACTGCTGGTAGCGGTTCATGTATTCCTTGCTGTTGGCAGTCGACCATTCGCGAGAGTAGTTGTTCACCGGCAGTCGAGCGGCCGTCGGGCTGTTGCCCGGGGCAGCCACATCGCCGCGCACGGGTCGGCGACCAGAGGCTTTCACCAGCATGGACTGGCCTTCAGCGGAAGACAGGTAGTCCAGTACAGCCTTTGCGCCCGCAGGATTGGGGCCCTTTGCCACCAAGGCCATGGCATCTGCGGAGGCGTTGATGCCTTCTTTGGGATACACAATGCGGATCGGCGCACCGCCATCAATGAATCGCTGAGCACTGTCTTCCAACGTCAGGGACATCGCATACTCGCCTTGGGCTGTGCCGCGGATGACAGAGGTAGAGCTTCCGGTGATCACGAAGTTTTTCATGATCTCAGAGAACAATGCCCATCCCTTGGTGTCCCCTTCGTTGTGCACGATCTGGAGCATTTGGGTCAGAGCAGAGCTGGATTTGTCGGCACCTGCAAATGCAATCTTTCCTTTCCATTTGGGGTCTGCCAACTCGGCCCAGGTCGAGGGAATCTCGGAGGCTGGAACCAGTTTGGTGTTCACCGCCAGAACCGTGGGAATGGTTTCAGCAAACGGGGTCCACAAGGGGTTGGTGGTGTAGTGCGGGTACAGCTTGGACAAGTCCTTGACCTTGTATGCCTCAAACAAATCGGCATTGGCTTCCACCACATCAACACCGGTGGACACCACCACATCGGCCAGTGGACGGGCGCTTTCTGCCCTGAGTCGCTTGACGAGCTCGCCGCCGCCCGCAGAAATCACCTGGATGTCCACACCCAGCTTGGCCTTGAGTGCGGGAACCATGGCGTTTTGAATCTCGGCAGGTGCCGAGGTGTACACCACCACCGTGCCTTGCGCGAAACCCAGCGTGGGAACCAATGCAGCGATAAGCAGTGCCTTCTTAAGGAGGCTGGTAATCGAACGATTCAAGGGTTGGAACGACATGGTCATGGGGTGCACCTTTATTCAGAACATGAATGACGGGTGCGATGTTGCGTTGGCGGTGTGAAGGTTTTGTGACCTGGCCAAGTCAGGCATTGCGGGGCGCCGGCATCTAACGCAGAGCATTCGGAAAAAACAACTGCTGGCCCTCGATCTTGTAGCCCGCAATCACCGCCTGCCCAGCCGGTGACTTGACCCAATCGACAAACTTTTGCGCGTCGGCAACTTTGACATGCGGGTGCTTGGCGGGGTTAACCGCCATCACGCCGTACTGGTTGAACAAGCGGGTATCGCCCTCCACCAGCACCGTCATATCGCCGCGATTTTTAAAGCTCAGCCAAGTGCCACGGTCGGTGAGCACATAGGCGCCGGTGGCGGCGGCCATGTTGAGGGCTGGGCCCATGCCGCAACCGCATTCGCGGTAGCCGCTGCCCTTGGGCAAGGTGTCGCCCGCGGCCTTCCAATACCGCAGCTCGGCCGCGTGGGTGCCGCTCTTGTCGCCGCGCGAAATGAAGGCAGCGTTGGCCGCCGACACCTTTTTCAAGGCCTCCACAATGTCTTTGCCCTTGACTTTGGCCGCGTCGGCCGCCGGGCCCACCAGCACAAAGTCGTTGTACATCACCGCAAAGCGCTGAATGGCAAAGCCTTCGGCCACCACCTTTTCCTCGGCCACTTGGTCGTGCACAAACAGCACGTCGGCGTCGCCCCGGCGGCCCATGTCGATGGCTTGGCCGGTGCCGACCGCCACCACTTTCACATCGACGCCGGTCGCCTTTTTGAACTCGGGCAGCAGGTGGCCGAACAGCCCCGACTGTTCTGTCGAGGTGGTGGACGCCATCACGATGGTTTGGGCAGACGCAGCGGTGCAGGCCAAGAGCGCAGCGGCACACCACAAAGACTTCAGCAACTTCATACGAGCTCTCCTTTGACAAACAAATCGGCTTGGGGGTAGTGCGTTTGCAGGGTCGTTCCGCCAAAAAATTCCTGCACTGGCAGATCGGCCAGCAAGCGGCCCTGCTCCAGGTAGATGACGCGGGTGGCCAGGCGCTTGACCTGGCCGAGGTTGTGGCTGGCAAACACCAGGGTCATGGACGGGTCCTGCGCCGCGAACTGCTGCACCAGCGCTTCCACCTCGCGCTTGGCATGCGGGTCCAGGCTGGAGGTGGGTTCATCCAGCAGCAACAGCTGCGGTGCGGTAGCCCAGGCCCGCGCTAATGCCAGGCGTTGCTGTTGTCCGCCAGACAGGGTGTGCGCCGGGCGCCGTGCAAGCGCCTCCAGCCCCACTAGCCGCAAGGCCTCCAGCGCGCGCGCGCGGGCTGTGCCCCAAGGCACACCCGCCAACCACTGTCCCAACGCTACGTTGGTTTGCACTGAGAGCCGCAGCATGCGCGGGCGCTGGAACACCATGGCCTGCGCCAACTTGGGCGCGCTCCACACGCTGCCGCTGGTGGGTGGCACGAGGCCGTGCAGCAGGCGCAGCAAGGTGCTTTTTCCGCAGCCGTTGGCGCCGATCAGTGCCAACCGTTCGCCTGGGTGCAGGGTGAGCGAAACATCTGCCAAAGCCTGTACGCCGGGCCGCGGTCCCAGGCGCACACCCGCATGTTGGACACGCAGCACCGGCGCGGGCGCATCCTGGGAGACGATGGAGCGGGCGGCTGGTGTGGCCGTGGCCTTGGGGTCAAGGTCCTGCGTCTGCATCTGGCCCCTCATGTGCCCAGACCCGGCACGGTCATGGCGTAGGCCTTTCCATCAACCCGGCTGCGCCAGTGGCGCAAGCCCGCCAGGCCACTGTTGAGCAGCAACACCACCAAGAGCAAGACCAGCCCCAGGCCCAGTGCCAGAGGCAAATCGCCCTTGCTGGTCTCTAGTGCAATGGCCGTGGTCATGACGCGGGTGAAACCTTCGACATTGCCACCCACCACCATCACCGCGCCCACCTCGGAGATGGCCCGGCCAAACGAGGCCACCACCACCATCAGCATCGCGTAGCGCTCGTCCCAGGCCAGCAAAGCCGCGCGCAGCAGCGCACCGGCACCCAGCGATTGCAGTTGCTCGCCGTGCTGGTGGTCAGCGTCTTCGACCACCTGGCGGGTCAGTGCGGTGACCACCGGCAAGACCAGCAGCGTTTGCGCCAGCACCATGGCCTGGAAGGAAAACAGCCAGCCCAAAAAACCCAAGGGCCCCGAGCGCGACAGCAGCAGGTACACGACCAAACCCACCACCACCGACGGCACCGCCAGCAAGGTGTTGAGCACCGTCAGCAGCACGGGCCGCAACGCAAACCGCGCCACCCCCAGCCACGCCCCCAGCAGCAAGCCCAGCCCACAGGCCAGCGCACACGCGGTGGCGCTGACCGCCAATGAGCGCCCCACGATGGCCAGCAGGCCCGCATCGAGCGACACCACCAACTGCAGTGCCGTGGCGAGGCTGTCAGAAAAGCTGCTCATAGGACCGGTACATAACTTGGGTTATCGTAGTTCCCAGCGCAATCTCCAGCGATATGAAACTGCGTGCATAGAGTCCAATTCCACTACGCCCTCACACGCGACAGCAGCCCGGCGCAACTGCGCAACCCGCTCATCGATCTGTTGCAGGCGGTGTCGCAGCAGGGCTCCATCTCGGGCGGTGCGCGTGCGCTCAACCTGAGCTACCGCCATGTGTGGGGGGAGCTCAAGCGCTGGGAACACGAGCTGGGCAACGAGCTGCTGGTGTGGGAAAAAGGTCGCTCGGCACGGCTCACTGAGTTCGGCACCAAGCTGATGTGGGCCGAGCGCCAAGCGCAGGCCCGGCTGGCACCACAGATCGAGGCACTGCGCAACGAGCTAGAACGCGCCTTTGCGGTTGCGTTTGATGCACACGCCCATGTAGTCACCCTCTACGCCAGCCACGACCATGCGCTGGCAGCCCTGCGCGAGCAAGCGCGCGGCGGCACCTTCGGGGACGGTGTGACCGAGCAGCTGCACCTGGACATCCGTTTTTGCGGCAGCGTGGACGCCATCCGGGGGCTCAACGAAGGCCGCTGCGTGATGGCCGGGTTCCACACTCTGCAAACCCCGGCTCCGGGCTCACTCATTGAGAAGGTCTACAAACCGCTGCTCAAGCCTGGCTTGCACAAAATCATCGGCTTTGCGCGGCGCACGCAAGGTCTGATGTTGGCGCCTGGCAACCCGCTGGGCCTGCACAGCCTGGCCGATGTGCACACCAAGCACGCGCGCTTTGTGAACCGCGACATCGGCACCGGCACGCGGGTGGTGCTCGATGCGTTGTTGACGCAAAGCGGCTTGGATACCACCACCTTCCCCGGCTACGAACGCACCGAACCCTCGCACAGCGCGGTCGCACAGGCGATAGCGGCGGGCGCCGCTGACGTGGGCTTGGGCATCGAGGCAGCCGCCCATGCGCAGGGCCTGGGTTTTATTCCACTGGTGCAAGAGCACTACCAGCTGGTGTGCCTGAAGTCCGCCCTGGACGACCCGGCCATTGCCGCCATGCTGCAGCTGCTGCAAAGCCCGCAGTGGCAAGCGCAACTCGCCGCCCTGCCCGGCTACACGCCGTGGCGCTGTGGCGAGGTGCTGTCGCTGCGCGAAGTGCTGCCGTGGTGGAATTTTGCTGACAAGCCGGTGCGCTGATCCACCACCAGCCGCAGCGGCGCTGGGGAAACCCCAGCGCAACAGGCTAGACGTTGCGCATCCAGTCCGCCGTCTGGAAGAAAGCCTGTTGCAGGCGCCCACGCAAGTCCGCTGGCACTTGCAGTTCCACCATGGCTTGGGCCATGCACGCCAACCACTGGTCGCGCTCCAAGATGCCGATGCGAAACGGCATATGCCGCATGCGCAGCCGCGGGTGGCCAAAGCGCTCGGTGTAGTGCTGCGGCCCGCCCATCCAGCCGCACAAAAACCAAAAGGTCTTGTCCCGCGCCTGCGCCAGCGAATCGCCATGCGCCGCGCGCAAAGCCGCGTACTGCGGCTCCAGGTCCATCAGGTCGTAAAAGCGCTCCACCAAAGCGCGTACATTGGCCTCACCGCCGATGAGGTCGAAGGCGGATGCAGTGGTGGTCTGCGGGTCTTCCAACTCAGTTCACCACCGCCCGCCGCAGCGTTTCCACCACCGGGCGGCGCAGCACCTCGCGCAGGCCCCACCAACCGGCTGCCAAGGCCAGCACTGCGCCAGCTGCCGAACCCGCCAGCGGAATCCACCAGGTGAACGACCACTCAAACTCAAACACAAAGCGTGCCAGCGCCCACCCCACTACCACCGCGACCAGCGAGGCCAAGAACCCCGCCAGCAAACCCACACCGGCCAGCTCGGCGCGCTGCACCTGGCGCAGCAAGCTGCCCTGTGCACCGACGGCACGCATGATGGCGAACTCGCGGGCGCGCTCCTCGCGGGTGGCCGTCACTGCCGCAAACAGCACCACCAAGCCGGCGGCCAAGGTGAAGCCAAACAAAAACTCCACAGCGCGTATCACCTGGTCAAGCACCCGCGTCACCTGTGCCAAGGTGGCGGTCATGTCCACATTGGTCACGTTGGGGAACTGGCGCACCAGTGCGTTGTCAAAGCCCTTGACCTCGGGCGCCTTGAACGCGCCCATGTAGGTCAGCGGCACGTTCTCCAAGCGGCTTACCGGGTAGATCACAAAGAAGTTGGCCCGCATCGAGCCCCAGTCCACCTTGCGCAGGCTGGTGATGCGGGACTCGGTTTGTACGCCGCCAATGTCAAAGCGCAAGGTGTCACCGAGCTTGAGGTTCAGGGTTTCGGCAATGCCGTCCTCGACGCTGATGGCGCCCTGCTCCTCTTCGGTCCAGCGGCCCGCCACGATTTCGTTGTGGCTGGGGTTGGTGGCGTTGTTGGACACATTGAATTCGCGGTCCACGAGGCGTTTGGCCCGCTCGTCGGTGTACTGGTCGGGGGACACCGCTGTGCCGTTGATGGCGACCAGGCGGGCGCGGATCATGGGAAACCAGTCAAACTTTTGCACCCCACCGTCGGTCAGCGCCTTTTGAAACGCGTCGCTCTGCTCGGGCATGACATTGATGACAAAGCGGTTGGGCGCATCCGGCGGCGTGGCCTGGCGCCAGCTGCCAATGAGATCGGTGCGCAGCAGCACCAAAAGCACCAAGGCCAAAAGCCCCACCGCCAGCGCGCTGACCTGCACCACGGTGTAGGCCGGTCGGGCCGACACCTGCCGCGTGGCCAGCACCAGCCAGCGCGGTGCGGTGGTCTCGCTCACGCTGCGCCGAAGCAGCCACACTGCCGCCCAGCTCAGGGACGCAAACACCAGCACCGCCCCGGCAAAGCCGCCTACGGCAATTAGGCCCAGTTTCAAATCGCTACTGGCCGCTAAGAGCAGCGTGGCAAAACCCACCACGCCCAGCGCCAGCACACCCAGCGAGGCGGGCCGCAGGTTGCCCACGTCGCGCCGAATCACCCGCAGCGGCGGCACCTGGGCGAGTTGCAGCACCGGGGGCAAGCCAAAGGCGAACAACAAGGTCATGCCCACGCCCAAGCCCAGGCCCACTGGCCACAGGGTGGCCGCAGGCAAAGCGGTTTCCACCAGCCCGGCCATCAACAACACAAACAGGTAGTGCACCCCAAAGCCCAACGCCACACCGGCCACGCTGGCAAACAGTCCCACCAGCGCGAACTCGGTGGTGTAGGCCAAGGCAATCGCACGCTGGCTCAGGCCCAGCACCCGCAGCATGGCGCAGTCATCGAGGTGGCTGGCAGCGAAGGCGCGCGCCGCCAAGGCCACCGCCACCGCGCTCAAGAGTGCCGCGAGCAAGGCCACCAGGCTCAGAAACTTCTCGGCGCGGTCCAAGGTTTGGCCCATCTCGGGGCGCCCGCTCTCGATGGACTCCACCCGCACCCCGCGCACCCCGCGCTCCGCGCGCTGGCTGGACTCCTTGACCTGCGCATCGGCCCACTGCACAAACTGGCGCACCTGCGGGTTTTCGCCCGCTACGGCGAATCGGTAGTTCAGGCGGCTGGCCGGCTGCACCAAGCCCGTGGCGGGTACATCGGCTTGGTTGATCATCACTCTGGGCGAAAAGCTCATGAAGCCGCCACCCCGGTCGGGCTCGATGGCGATCACTGCCGACACGGTCAAGGCGCTGTCGCCCAGCAGCAGCACATCGCCCACGGCGATACCCAGAGAGTCCAGCAACCCCGGATCGACCCAGGCCTGGCCGGGCTGCGGAATGGCGCGCGTGGGCTCGTGCCCCGCCCCGTCGGAGCGCGCCAGCCGCACGGTGCCGCGCAACGGGTAGCCACTCTCCACCGCCTTGAGCGACACCAGTTTGGATGCGCCACCGGCCGCGTCGGTCGCACGCGCCATGGTGGGAAAGCCCAGGGTGCTGGACATCTGCAACCCCAGCGCGCGCGCCTGGGCTACGAAGGACTCGGGCGTGGGGTTGTCGCTTGCAATGACCGCGTCGCCCCCCAAAAGCTGGCGCGCATCGCGCTGCAAGCCGCCTTTGAGCCGGTCGGCAAAAAAGCCGACCGCCGTGAGTGCCGCGACCGCCAAAGTGACCGCCACGATCAGCAGTCGCAGGTCGCCAGAGCGCAGATCGCGCCAAAGGGTGCGCCAGCCAAGGCGCCAAAATGAAATTTGCATAGGCGCTACCTTATCGCACTTGGTCAAGGGCACGCCGGTGCGGGGGATAACTCGGCCGCTATGCAGGGTTGCCTTGGTGTGTAGCCCAAGGCGTTGTCACTTACGGCAACTCTGCCTGCCACTCCAGCCGCTGCGGCGCGCTAAAGCACACAAAGCGCTTGTGGGTGGCGCGGCCGATGGCACACAGGCCCAGGCGCTGGGCCACGGCGTGGCCCATTTGGGTCATGCCGCTGCGCGAGACCACCACGGCCACGCCCATTTGGGCGGCCTTGATGACCATCTCGCTGGTGAGGCGCCCGGTGGTGTAGAACACCGCGTCGGTGCTGGCGATTTGCTGCAAGGCCATCCAACCCGCAATGGTGTCGATGGCGTTGTGGCGGCCCACGTCTTCCACAAACAGCAACGCGCGGTCGCGCACAAACAGGCCACAGCCGTGCACCGAGCCGGCGCGCTTGTAAACACTGTCACGCAAGCGCGCTGCCTCCACGATGGCGTACAGCTCGGTCTGGGTGATGCGGGTGTCGGGCAGGCGGACTTGGTCCAGCGCGTCCATCCAGTGGCCAAACACGCTGCCTTGGCCGCAGCCGGTGGTCACCACCCGCTGCGCGGTTTTTTCACCCAGCGACTCGATGCCGTGGCGCGTCTTCACCGCCGCCGCGCCCACGTCCCAGTCCACCGTCACCGACAGCACATCGGCGGCGCTTTGCAGCAAGCGCTGGTTGATGAGGTAACCCAACACCAACCACTCGGGGTGCTCGCCCAGCGTCATCAGGGTGATCAGCTCGCGCTTGTCCACGTACACCGTGAGCGCGCGCTCCGAGGGAATCGCCAACGCATAGCGCTCGCCGCGCTCGTTGACCACGTCCACGCTGTGCGTCAACGGCGCCTGCGCGTGGGTCAGCAATGGTGCGTGGTCCATGCTCGAAATTTCGAAGCGGTATCTCAGCGGCGCATCCGCACGCGACTTAGGCGCAATGCTTCACATCCGTAGGTCAATGCGCCACCTCCGTGGCGTACCCGCTGCGCCCCGGCGTGCCACCACGGCGGATGGCCACCGCGCAGTACTTGAACTCGGGGATTTTTCCAAACGGGTCCAGCGCCGCATTGGTCATCAGGTTGGCCGCCGCCTCGTAGTAGGCAAAGGGCATGAACACCGCGCCCTTGGGCGTGCCGTCGTCACGTCGCACATGCAACGCGACCTCGCCCCGGCGCGACTTCACCGTGATCACGTCGCCGGGCTCCAAGCCCAGCGCCAGCAAGTCGTCACCGCACAGCGACGCGGTAGCAATGGGCTCCAGGGCATCGAGCACCGTGGCGCGGCGCGTCATGCTGCCGGTGTGCCAGTGCTCCAGCTGGCGCCCGGTGATCAGCACAAACGGAAATTCGGCATCGGGCCGCTCGTTGGCCGGAATGATGTCGGCTGGCACCAACTGCACCCGGCCGTCGGGGGTGGGAAAATCATCGATGAACACCGTGGGTGACCCCGGGTCGTCCGCACCCAGACACGGGTAGGTCACGCTGGACTCGCGCTGCAGCCGCTCCCAGGTGATGCCACCAATCGCCGCGTGCATGGCCTGTCGCATCTCCTCGTACACCTCGGCCACCCCATCAAACTCGCCCTCGTAGCCACACGCCAAAGGACGGGCAGAACCTGGCAGCGACGACACGGAGTGCGGAGCGTGGGGGCCGTCCAGACCAGCGCCGGGCCGCCCCAAGCTGGGCTGCGCCCCCTCGGGGGGCAGCGACGACACAGAGTGCGGAGCGTGGGGGCCCAATCTCTGCGCGATCTGCTGAATGATCCACAAGTCGGGCTTGGCTTGTCTGGGTGGGTTGATGGCCTGTTTGCCGAGTTGCACCATGCGGTCGGTGTTGCTAACGGTGCCGGTCTTCTCGGGCCAGGCGGTGGCGGGCAGCACCACGTCGGCCAGCCAGGCGGTTTCGGTCATGAAGATGTCTTGCACCACCAAATGCTCAAGCGAAGCCAGCGCGTGGCGGGCGTGGTGGAGGTCGGGGTCGCTCATGGCCGGGTTCTCGCCCATGATGTACATGCCGCGCACCTTGTGCGGATCACTGTCAGGCGCCAAGGCTTTGTGCATGATCTCGACCACGGTGTAGCCGGGCTGGGCGTCCAGCCGCGCGTTCCAAAACTGCTCGAACCAGCCGTGCGCAGCGGTGTTGGTCACGCGCTGGTAGTTGGGAAACATCATCGGGATCAAGCCCGCATCCGACGCGCCCTGGACGTTGTTTTGCCCCCGCAGCGGATGCAGGCCGCTGCCCGGTTTGCCGATTTGGCCGGTGACGGTCACCAGCGCGATCAGGCAACGCGCGTTGTCGGTGCCGTGCACATGCTGGCTCACGCCCATGCCCCACAACACCATCGCACTCTTGGCGGTGGCAAAGGCGCGGGCCACTTCACGCAAGGTCTGCGCCGGGATGCCGCAGATAGGCGCCATGGCCTCAGGGCTGTAGCCCTTGACGTTGTCGCGCAGGGCCTCAAAGTTACTGGCACGCCGGGCAATGAAGTCCTGGTCGGCCAGGCCTTCTTCGATCACGACATGGATGAGCGCGTTGAGCATGGCCACGTCGGTGTCGGCCTTGAACTGCAGCGTGCGCCAGGCGTGTTTGCCGATGTCGGTCACGCGCGGGTCGGCCAGCACAATTTTGGCGCCGCGCTTGGCGGCGTTTTTCATCCAGGTGGCCGCCACCGGGTGGTTGGCCGTGGGGTTGGAGCCAATCACAAAAATCAGCTCGGAATGCTCTACGTCGTTGACCTGGTTGCTCACCGCGCCCGAGCCTACGCCCTCCAACAGCGCGGCCACGCTGGACGCATGGCACAGCCGGGTGCAGTGGTCCACGTTGTTGGAACCAAAGCCGGTGCGCACCAGCTTTTGGAACAGGTAGGCCTCTTCGTTACTGCCCTTGGCCGAGCCAAACCCGGCCAGCGACTTGCTGCCGTGCTTGTCGCGCAAACCCTTGAGCGTGCCTGCGGTCAGCTCCAGCGCCTCGTCCCACGTGGCTTCGCGGAACACCTCGGACCAATCTGCCGTGTCGCGGTTCAAGTGGTTGAGCATCTCCGGGTCTTTGGGCACACCGGCTTTGCGGATCAGCGGCACGGTCAGGCGCTGGGGCGACGCGGCGTAATCGAAACCAAAGCGGCCTTTGACGCACAAGCGGCTGTGGTTGGCCGGGCCGTCGCGGCCATCGACGCTGACGATGGTGTTGTCTTTCACGTTGTAGGTGAGCAAGCAGCCCACGCCACAAAACGGGCAGACCGAATCCACCTTTTTGTCCACCGCCTGGGAGCCGACCAGCGTTTTGGGCATGAGCGCGCCGGTGGGGCAGGCTTGGACGCATTCGCCGCAGGCCACGCAGGTGCTGTCACCCATGGGGTCATCCAGGTCGAACACGATGGCGCTGTGCGCGCCGCGCAGGGCGTAGCCGATGACGTCGTTCACTTGTTCTTCGCGGCAGGCGCGCACGCAGCGGTTGCATTGGATACAGGCATCCAAGTTGACGGCCATGGCGGGGTGCGACACATCGGCCTGGGGTTGGCTGCGGCGCAGTGCTTGCAGTGCGGGACGCACGGTGACGCCCAGGCGCGCGGCCCAGTCGCTGAGTTCGCCGTGTTGTCCTGGGTTGTTGGTGGGCTCTGCGTCGTTCCACTTGTAGCCCACGTCTGGCATGTCGGAGAGCAGCATCTCCAGCACCATCTTTTGGCTCTTGAGGGCGCGCTCGCTATTGGCCTTCACTTGCATGCCGGCAGTGGCGCTGCGGCAGCAGCTGGGCGCCAAGGTGCGCTCACCTTGGATTTCGACCACGCAGGCGCGGCAGTTGCCGTCGGCGCGCAGGCCGTCCTTGTAGCAAAGGTGGGGGATGCACACACCGCTGCGCTCGGCGGCTTTGAGGATCGACTCCCCCTCAAACGCCTCGATGGGTTTGCCATCCAAATGGAAGGTGATGACCTGCGGTGTGACTTCGGTGATTTTTGTGGGTGCGTTCATCTCAGGCCACCTCGTGGGCAAAGTACTTCTGGACGCAGCGCACCGGGTTGGGCGCTGCCTGGCCGAGGCCGCAAATCGACGCATCGGTCATCACCACATTCAGATCTTCCAGCGTGGCGTGGTCCCATACCGGGGCCTGCATCAACACCGCTGCTTTGGCGGTGCCCACGCGGCAGGGCGTGCACTGTCCGCAGCTCTCGTGCGCAAAAAAACGCATCATGTTCAGCGCCGCGTCTCGCGCCCTGTCGTGCTGGCTCAGCACGATCACCGCGGCCGAGCCGATAAAGCCACCATGCGGCTGCAAGGTGTCAAAGTCCAGCGGCACATGCGCCAGGCTCGCCGGAAAAATGCCGCCCGAGGCGCCGCCGGGCAAATAGGCATACAGCGTGTGCCCCTCGGCCATGCCGCCGCAGTATTCCGCTATGAGTTCAGCCAGCGTGATACCGGCCGGTGCCAACTTGACGCCGGGATGCTTGACGCGCCCGCTCACACTGAAACTGCGCAGCCCCTTGCGCCCGTTGCGCCCAAAGCCGCTGAACCACGCAGCGCCCTTTTCGACGATGTCGCGCACCCAGTACAGGGTCTCGAAGTTGTGCTCCAACGTAGGCCGGCCAAACAAACCCACCTGCGCGATGTAGGGCGGGCGCATGCGCGGCTCGCCACGTTTTCCTTCGATGCTCTCGATCATTGCGGACTCTTCGCCGCAGATGTAGGCACCCGCGCCCCGACGCAGCTCGATATGCGGCAGCGGGCATGGCGGGTCGGCTTGCAGCAGGGCGATTTCGGTCTCCAGAATTGCACGGCAGCCGTGGTACTCGTCACGCAAATAGATGTAGCAAGCGTCCACCCCCACCGCCAGCGCCGCCACCAGCATGCCCTCCAGAAAACGGTGCGGATCGCGCTCCAGGTAGGTGCGGTCCTTGAAGGTGCCGGGCTCGCCCTCGTCGATGTTGACGGCCATCAGCTTCGGAGCGGGCTGGTCGCGCACGATGCGCCATTTGCGCCCCGCCGGAAAGCCCGCGCCGCCCAGGCCGCGCAGACCCGAGTCCTCCATGGCTTGTAGGACGGCTTCGGTGTCTTGCGCTTTGCTGGCCATGGCCGCAGGCAGTGCGTAGCCGCCGTGGGCGCGGTAGCTTGCATAGCCGGTGTAACCGGGCGCAAGGTCAATTGCATGCGGCATGGGCGACACGCTGCGCTCTGCGTGGCTGGACGCCTCAAACACCGCGTCGAACGCGGCCAGCGGATGCTGGGTTTGCGCATCTTTCACCCGCGCGACCACGGCCTCGGCGCTTGCCAGCGCAACCGGGTGCTGGTGCACCACCGCCACCGGCGCCTGCTCACAACGACCCAGGCAGGGCGCAGGGATGACGCGCACATCGACAGCACCCTCACCGTCACCCAAGAGCGCGGGCAGACGCTTGAGCAAATCTTGCGCACCGGCCAGTTCACAACTGAGTCCATCGCACACGCGCACCGTCAGGCCAGGCGCCTTGTCGTCGCCGCGCACCACCTCGAAGTGGTGGTAGAACGTGGCCACCTCAAACACCTCGGCCATGGGGATGTTCATCTCCTTGGCCAGTGCCACCAAATGCCGGTCGTGCAGGCAGCGGTAGGCGTCGTTGAGCTGGTGCAGGTGCTCGATGAGCAGGTCGCGCCGGTGCGGCGCAGGGCCCACCAAGGCGCGCACTTCCTCCAGCGCCTGTACATCGGGTTGGCGGCCTTTGAGCTTGGATTTCACCCGGATGCGCTGGCGCATGTCGTCGGGCGTGGCCAGCACCACGGCGGTCGGGTTGGCGGTGGGGGTGGGGGCGGCAGTGGGCTCGCTGGCGTGGGGCATCGGGTGGTCTCTTGGTTATTCGGTTCGCAAGGTGGTGACGCGCGTCAGTGGCAATGTCACGGGCCGGGCCTCAGGTGGTCTTGCTGATGGTGATGCTGGGAAACTTGGAAGAAAAGTCCTTGTTTTTGGCGGCAATCGCCAGTGCCACGCGGCGGGCTACCGCCTTGTAGATGCCGGCGACTTCGCCGTCGGGGTCGGCCACCACCGTGGGCTTGCCGCCATCGGCCTGCACCCGAATTTGCATGGACAGGGGCAGCGCACCCAGGTAGTCCATGCCGTAGTCGGCGGCCATTTTCTTGCCGCCGTCCACCCCAAAAATATGCTCGGTATGGCCGCACTGGCTGCACACATGCACCGCCATGTTTTCGACAATGCCCAAAATCGGCACGCCCACTTTTTCAAACATCTTGATGCCCTTTTTGGCGTCCAACAACGCAATGTCTTGCGGTGTGGTCACCACCACCGCGCCGGTCAAGGGGACGCGCTGGCTCAGGGTGAGCTGGATGTCGCCGGTGCCCGGCGGCAAGTCGATGATCAGGTAGTCCAGGTCTTTCCAGTTGGTCTGGCGCAGCAACTGCTCCAGCGCCTGGGTGGCCATGGGGCCGCGCCAGATCATGGCCTCGTCTTGTGCCACCAAGAAACCAATCGACATCACCTGCACGCCGTAGTTTTCCATGGGCTCCATCGTCTTGCCGTCCTCGGACGCGGGCTTGCCCTCAATGCCCATCATCATGGGCTGGCTGGGGCCATAAATGTCAGCGTCCAGCAAACCCACCCGCGCCCCTTCGGCGGCCAGCGCCAGCGCCAGGTTGGCGGCGGTGGTGCTCTTGCCCACACCGCCTTTGCCCGAAGCCACGGCCACCATGTTTTTGACACCTGCAAGCAGCTGCACCCCGCGCTGCACCGCATGGGCCGCCACCGCCAACCGGTGGCTGACTTCGACCTGCTGCACACCCGGCACCGTCTTGGCCGCTGCGCTCAGGGCGGCAGCAAACTCGGGCAACTGGCTCTGGGCCGGGTAGCCCAGCTCCAACTGCAGGTGCACGGTGCCGCCGTCCACCGACACCACCTTGACACATTTGCTGCTGACGAAATCTTTGCCGGTATTGGGATCGGTGACGCCTTGCAGGGCGCCCAGGATTGCTTGCTCGGTCACGGCCATCGATGCTCCTTGTTTGGGTAGCGAGTCTATCGAACCACAACACCCCGACCGGCGGCATGGTCGGCGTATCGGCCGCGCGGTGGCTACGGGTTTTCCCCCGTGCAGCCACGCTGTGGCAAGGGCACGGTGCATTCCATAATGTTTTGCATGCAGCCCAGCGAAGCCCCTGCGCCCTCCACACCACCCACCACGGCCCTGCTGCTCACAGGCGGTGGCGCGCGCGCGGCCTACCAAGTGGGCGTGCTCGAAGCCATTGCCAGCATCCGCCGCGAGTGCGGTGCCCAGGCACAGCCCAACCCCTTTCCCATCATCGTGGGGACCTCGGCGGGGGCCATCAACGCCGCAGCGCTGGCCTGCGGTGCCGACGACTTTGACAGCAGCGTGTCACTCATCGCCACCACCTGGCGCAATTTCCACGCCCACGAGGTCTACCGCGCCGACCACCTGAGCATGCTGCGCTCGGGCGCGACCTGGCTGACCTTGCTGTCGCTGGGCTGGATATTGGCGAAGTTTCGGCGCGTCAAGCCCAAGTCACTGTTGGACAACGCGCCGCTGGGCCAGCTGTTGCAACGGCTGGTGCCCCTGGAGCGGCTGCCCGATCTGGTGCGGCAAGGCCATCTGCAGGCGCTGGCGGTGTCGGCATCGAGCTACAGCACCGGCGACCATGTCACGTTTTTTGAAGGCGACAAGCGCCTGATGCCCTGGGTGCGCACCCAGCGCTATGCGGTGCGCGACCGCATCACCCACGAACACCTGCTGGCGTCCAGCGCCATCCCCTTTGTGTTCCCCGCCACTGCCTTGCACATCCACGGCCGCCACGAGTTTTTTGGCGACGGCTCCATGCGCCAAAGTGCACCGATAGCGCCCACCATCCACCTGGGTGCGCAGCGCGTGCTGGTGGTGGGCGCGGGCCGAATGCACGAGCCCAAAGGCGAAGCGCACCTGCACACCACCAACGCCTACCCCAGCCTTGCGCAAATTGCCGGCCACGCGCTGTCCAACATCTTTCTGGATGCGCTGGCGGTGGATGTGGAGCGGGTGCGGCGCGTCAACCAAACCCTGCAACTGGTGCCCGAGGCCGCCCGCCAGGCCAGCAACCTCAAGCCGGTGGAACTGCTGGTGATCGCACCCAGCCAACGCCTGGACGCCGTGGCCGCCCGCCACGTGCACGAACTACCCCACGCGGTGCGCACCATGCTGGGCGGCGTGGGCGTGTCCTCCGAGAAGGCCGACGTGAAAGGCGCAGCCTTGGCCAGCTACCTGCTGTTTGAGAGCGGCTACACCTCGGAGCTGATGGCGCTGGGGATAGCGGATGCGCAGCGGCAGCGCGCGGAGATATGTCGGTTTTTTGGGTGGACGGATCCGGCTGCTGGGCCCGCAAGTGAGCCTGGCGCGGGACGGCCGGAGCGCAGGACGGATCCGTTGCGGATTCGGATCACCTAAGGCGGTTGAAAAATCGCAGCAAGTAGTGTCCCCAAAAATGGGGCCCTCCCCTGCGACCACTGTGGCGTGAACGTTCGAGTCAGCAACCATCAGGGGCCGACAAAAGCGTTTACACGCACAGGCCGTTTCAATATCAAAGTTGGACCCGTCTTGAAAGGGCAGAGACTCAATCTACTTCCTTGGCAGATCGATTGAAGCTGAACCCCAGCAGATTGCGCGCGCTGCGCAAGTTTTCGAGATACGCTGGCATGTTTTGGGTTGGAACTGAATCCGACAAGCTTCGATAGGAATCCATAAGGGTCAAAAGACCTGGTGAAAACTTGACGGAGCTTTCGACTTCAAAAGCAGGATCTTTGACTTTAGACGCTTCCGCCTTGAAGGTCCACGATTCAGGTAGCAGCACATAGGTGGTTTGCCGCACAGTCACTGGGTGCTGCAACCCCAATGGCTCGGTGCGTACCCTATCTCGCGGAGCACGCAAATAGTCGTTCACATCCGGGCTGGCAGCATACGCTGTCATTCGGTTATCTTTGTCCGCGGTCCAAAAATCAGGAATTGCGTAGTATTCGGTGAACGTAAGCTGGTTAGTGGCCAAGTTATCATTCAGCTCAAAAGGGCGAACAACTACAAGGTTCGGATAAAAATCCGCAAAGAAGTTAACCAGTCGCTTTTGCACCTCCTCAGCAGAATCATTGGCCAACTGGTTACGCATGCGTTCTGCGCTCAAACCTTCCAAGACTGTGGTCACAGTAAAGGGCACGGGTTGGTGCATGCCCGCCTTGCTATCAAACACAACCAGCACATTACGCTTGTACTCGGCAGCGCTACGCGGCAGCATTTCAGTGAGGCCCAATTCTCGCGGCTCCAAAACCAGCGCATATCCAAAGTCGGATTGAGAAATATCCTGCAGCCCCCCCATCTGTGGCTGCAAAGTGGGGTCAAGCCAGAAAAATGCATCACCGATTTTGGCTCGGACAATCACATGATCAAATGCGCCGGGCGAGGGTTGCCATTGCGCAATCGCCCTTTCATACCTGGTGTTTACCAATGCAGGGCTCGCCTGGATATCTAATGCCTTCAACAGAGTGAGGGTCAGCAAGGTTTTGTCCTTGCAGTCGCCGAATCGGCGGGACAAAACAACTTCCGGTCGCGTGGGAGCGTGCGACCCTGGACCCACCTGGACAGCAAGATAACGAATTGTCCTTTGCACATATCTCAATGCTTCCACCGTCCGGTCGGCGGGATCAGCAAACCTGCTCTTGATTCGTTGTGCCTCAGCTGCCAACTCAGCAGGGATACGTGTTGGGGGTGTATAAAGGGGCGCTGCCCACTTCACCACAGATTGCCAATCCGGGAATTCACTCCATTGCGCGCTGGGAAATGGGTCAAACCAGGCAGGCGCATCGTTGCGCACGCGAAGCGACACCATATCGCGCTGGTCCCATATGTATTCATCCCTACCGTTTACAGATCGTCGGGTTGGCTCAGGATGGTCGTTTTGCAACTTGATCGTGGGATTGCGACCTGTTTCGGTTACCAGGCGCGAATACACCTGCTGTACCGGAATACCCCACTGGGACTCAAACAAACCGTAATGCTTTCCGCCGAAAACAGGATTGCTACCACGCACACTGTATGCATACTCAACCACATCTCCAACGCGAACGTCTTCCAAAAGCAAATTCGCCGTTTTGGAACCATTGAATATCAACTTTTCTAGTGACTTTTCCCGTTGCAGAATCTTAACGGCCGATGGAGCCAGTTTAGATATCTTCTTGTCACCGCGGAGTATATCCACTGAATGTAGTAGCAACGTTTGGTAAGAAGGATCAAAACGGATCTCGATATTAGAAGAGTTCTCCAAACCACGCTCATTTTGAATTTTGAAAGCATAGTGACTATAGGAGTGCCTGTTGCTTCCTTGAATGTAAACCTGCCTGTCTGCCAGCAGATAGGAAACACCATCGCTTTGCTTGCTTTGCGATGTCACCACATTCAAATCCGGAGCGATTGGGGTAACCCAGGCCGGAAGCTTCTCGATCTTGAACTCAGGAACAACTGGCATAGCATGAGTCCAACCCACGGTCAGCACAAAACAGCAAGCCGCACTCCACGCCATCAAGCACTTTTTTGAAATTGGCAAAACTCATCTCCCATCCTAAAAGTCAAGTTCAAAACTTCCAAGAACTCAACGAGCTCGATAAACGCATTTGCGAGCTACACGCATTGTTTCGACAAAGCAACTCTGGCCGATTTACCAAGTGTTGAATTGCAACTAGGCGAATCGAACTGCGGTCTAATTTTCAGCGACCTTGATCACATCGCAAACTAAACTTGAAAAACTACTGACTGATAGCGCGATCAAGAGAACTAATATACTGCCCCGGCATCAACATATCACGAATCAGTTGCGTAGCAAGCATAATCTGATCAGCCGTCATTTTGTCCTTTATGGATAAGTGACAGGTGTCAATCACATTATCCAAATCCTTGAGACCTCTACTGGTGGTAAACCGCAAGGCACATGCTGCCACCAAACTCTTTGGAACCACATATCCAGCCTCAAACATTTGGGCCAAACTCACCCTCGCTGGGACACTACCTTGTGCAGCAGCTACTCGCAGGTAATGTAGACCGCGTTTTGTATCGACTGGGATGCCGCCGTTCGCAAGATAAAATTTTCCCAATGAATATCGCCCCTCTGTATACGCCGAGTCTGCGTACCTTTGGTACCAACATAAAGCATCGGGGGGATTGCCTGAAGTCAAATAACTTTCCGCTTTGTGAACAAATGTCTCTGGTGTTCTAGTATGCATATTTCGGCGGAAATCTCGAGCATCGCGTTCGTTCAACTGGTCTTCAGGCAAAAAAGCACAAGAATCAATAAGCTCGTTCCGATGAACACGGTTATGCGATTTAAGTCTCAATCCAAACGCAATATCAAAATCCACAGGAGCGCCCAGTCCATACTCATAAGCAAGAGCGAGTGACGTATGCGCTTCGGGCATGTCCCGCTCAGCCGCCATGCGAAACCATCTCACGCCTTCGACAGGATTTTTTGCAACGCCAATGCCTCGGATATACATCCACCCAACGCGAACTTGGGCTGGTAGATGCTGATGTATCAACGCCATCCTCAACCACCAATGGAATGCCAGCGCTTTGTCGTACCGCATGCCTGCATCAAGTTCGTACAATTCGGCCAGTGCTTCCATGCCCGGCAGATACCCCTGCTCTACAGCAAATTGGTACCACTTGATAGCCTCGGTGTGATTTTTTTCAACCCCAACACCATATTCATACGCACGACCGATTTCGAGTTGCGCTTCCGAATGCCTTTGCTCTGCCGCCAATCGCCACCACTTTACCGCAGTGGCTGCGTCTCGCGCTTTTAAACCTAAACCATTGCGGTAAATACGCCCCATCAAATACTGCGCATCCTTACGACCCTGTAAAGCACTCAAGTTAAGCCATTTCAAAGCGTCGGAGTATCTTGTTGCGTCCAGGTAAACACTGCCCAGCTTCTCTTGCGCGTCGGCATTTCCTTGCCCGGCCGACCTCAACAAAAACCGCTCCGCTTGGGCAACATCCTTAGGAACAATCCCACCTTGCAGATACTCCATACCCAGTGCAAACTGCAATTCAGGGTCTCCCGTTTGCGCTGCGAATATCAGCCACTCTGCAGCCTTCACTTTATCTGGCGCATCCCCGAATTCCCCCATGTAGAAGGCAAATAGCATCAAAGAAGCAGCGTTGCGCCCTTCCAATGCAGCGGTTTTCCAAGTGGCGAGCGCTGCCTCAACATTCTTCGGTACACCTATTCCGCAGAACTGCATGAGACCCGGAACGACGCCAGCTATTTCAAGCTCCGCTTCGGCTTGATTTTGAAGTTCTGTCAACTCGGCTGATGACAGTTGCGACAGTTGCTCTCTGAACTGCAAGCCAGTTTTTTCTTCGAGCTCAATGCAAGGGAGCGGAGGAGCAGCATGCGCTAATGCTACGCACCCCCACAACGCGGCCAGAATCAGCCTCTTCATGCGAATCCTCCCCTTTTGTGCTCTTGTCATTCTAAAAGATGACCCCGACTAAAATGTGCGGCTACCGTGTGAAAGTCCATCCTCCATGCCCCGCCAACTCTTTGTCACCACCGCCCTGCCCTACGCCAATGGCAACTTCCACATCGGGCACATCATGGAGTACATCCAGGCCGACATTTGGGTGCGGTTTCAGCGGATGCAGGGGCATGTGGTCAACTTCTGCGGGGCGGACGATACGCATGGCGCGCCGATCATGATTGCGGCAGAGAAGGCGGGCAAAACGCCCGAGCAATTCGTGGCCGACATCGCCGCTGGGCGCAAGCCCTACCTGGACGGCTTTCACATCAGTTTTGACAACTGGCACAGCACCCACTCCCCCGAAAACACGGCGCTTGCGCGGCAGATTTATTGCGACCTGCGCGACATTCCGGCCAGCCAGGGCGGCTCGCTGATCGAGCGCAAAACCATTGAGCAGTTTTTCGATCCGCAGAAAAACATGTTTCTGCCGGACCGCTACATCAAGGGCGAGTGCCCCAAGTGCCACTCCAAAGACCAATACGGCGACAACTGTGAGGTGTGCGGCTCGGTGTATGCCCCCACCGACCTGATTAACCCCTACTCGACCTTGTCGGGCGTGAAGCCAGAGTTAAAGAACTCCGAGCACTTCTTCTTCAAACTCTCTGACCCGCGCTGCGTTGAGTTTTTGGAACGGTGGACGCAAGACGGCAAGTTGCAGCCCGAAGTCGCCAACAAAATCAAAGAGTGGTTCACGGTGCGCACCAACCCGGATGGCTCCACCAGCGAGGGTCTGGGCGACTGGGACATCAGCCGCGACGCGCCCTACTTTGGCATCGAGATTCCCGATGCGCCGGGCAAGTACTTTTATGTGTGGCTGGACGCACCTGTGGGCTACCTCGCGTCCTTGAAAAACTGGTTCGACCGCGGCGGCCCCCAAGCGAAGCACGGCGACAGCCGCAGCTTTGACGACTACATCGCCGCGCCCGACACCGAGCAGTACCACTTCATCGGCAAAGACATCGTCACCTTCCACACCCTGTTTTGGCCGGCCATGCTGCATTTCAGCGGCCGCAAGACGCCCACCAACGTGTTTGTGCATGGCTTCCTGACGGTGAACAACGGCGAAAAAATGAGCAAAAGCCGCGGCACCGGCCTGGACCCGCTCAAGTACCTGCGCCTGGGCATGAACCCCGAGTGGCTGCGCTACTACCTGGCCGCCAAACTGTCGGCGCGCAACGAAGACATCGACTTCAACGCCGACGACTTCATGGCGCGGGTCAACAGCGATTTGGTTGGCAAGTTTGTGAATATTGCGAGCCGGGCGGCTAAGTTCTTGCCAGAGGGAAAGTTGGTGTCTTCGGATTTCGATGCGCACTCCCCCAAGAAAAGCAGCGACCTCTTGAAGCTAGTCGCCGAGCACTACGAACAGCGCGAGTACGGCAAAGCTCTGCGCGAAATCATGACCTTTGCAGACGAAGTGAACTATCGCTTTGACACCGCAGCACCATGGAAGCTCGTGAAAGAAGGCAAATCAGAGCTAGCCGCAGAAAAAAGTTCTGAGGCTATTCAGATGTTTCGCGTGATGACGGCCTGCCTGAAACCCGTCATGCCGGGCGTCGCGAGTGCAGTAGAAGCATTCTTACGATGCGATGCATTGAGCTTGAAAAGTGCGGCAGCACCGCTGCCAGTAGGCCACCAAATCGGCCAGTACCAGCACCTCATGCAACGCGTCACCGCCGAGCAACTCGACGCGTTGTTCGAAGTACAGGAGCCTGAGCCCCAAGCAAAGCCTGCGCACGCAGCGCCCGAAGCAGCAGCAAAAGGCAAAACGCAAGCCGCCGCGACCACGCCCACAGACCCCAACGCCCCCGGCGGCGAAGACATCGCACCCACTATCACCATCGACGACTTCGCCAAGGTCGATCTGCGCATTGCAAAAATAGTGAACTGCGAGCCGGTCGAGGGCTCCACCAAGCTCTTGCGTTTAACGCTGGATGTGGGCGAAACCGACAACGCAGGCCAACCGCGCTTGCGCAATGTGTTCAGCGGCATTGCCAGTGCCTACCAACCCGAGCAGTTGGTGGGCCAGCTCACGGTGCTGGTAGCCAACCTAGCGCCGCGCAAGATGAAGTTCGGTGTGTCTGAGGGCATGGTGCTCGCCGCCAGCCACGGCGACGACAAAGCACATCCCGGCATTTACATTCTGAACCCCTGGCCAGGCGCTGCACCGGGCATGCGTATCCACTAAGCCTCCGTCCAAAAAAACCGGCCCTTACACTAGCCCCCAGAGGTACCACCATGAGTTTTTTCCGCCGTCCCGACTACCGCTCCGACACCACGCAGTTCATTGACCAGCTCAAAGCGGCCAAGCCCACGCTGGAGGCCGAGCAACGCTCAGGCCGCGCCCTGCTGTGGGACAAGGTGGTGGACCGGCTGGCTTGGCGGGGCTACCGCAAGGCCGAGGTCGCGCAAAAACCCTACGTCTACCAAACCGAAGCCAAGTAAGCCGGCATGACCGAAGTGGTCGACCACGTTGCGGTGGCGCGCCTGTATGGCGAGCCGCTGTTTGCAATGCCGCAGGATCTGTACATCCCGCCGGATGCGCTGGAGGTGTTCCTGGAGGCCTTTGAGGGGCCGCTGGACCTGCTGCTGTACCTGATCCGCAAACAAAACTTCAACATACTCGACATCCCCATGCTCAGCGTGACCAAGCAGTATTTGGTCTACGTAGACCAGATCAGGGCGCGCAACCTGGAGCTGGCCGCCGAATACCTGCTGATGGCGGCGATGCTGATCGAAATCAAGTCGCGCATGCTGCTGCCGCCCAAGAGAACCGCTGGTGGCGAAGAGGCCGAAGACCCGCGCGCCGAGCTGGTGCGCCGCCTGCTGGAGTACGAGCAAATCAAATTGGCCGCGGCCCGCCTGAATGCAATTCCGCAGTACGGCCGCGACTTTCTGAAAGCCGAAATCGCCATCGAGCAAAGCCTGGCACCGCGCTTCCCCGACGTGCATGTGGTCGATTTGCAAGAGGCATGGCGCGACATCCTCAAACGCGCCACGCTGGTGCAGCACCACAAAATCAGCCGCGAGGAGCTCTCGGTGCGCGAGCACATGGGCATGGTGCTCAAGCGGCTGCAGGGCCGGCGCTTTGTGGGTTTTGAAGACCTGTTTGATCCCTCGCGCGGCGCGCCGGTGCTGGTAGTCACCTTTATTGCGCTGCTGGAGCTGGCCAAAGAGACGCTGATTGAGATCACCCAGGCGGAGGCTTTTGCACCGATATACGTGCGGCTGGCCTACGTACCCACCTGAAACACCCGCGCGCATCAGGCCCACTGTCTGCGGTTAGCATTCGCCCCACTTTGTAGGAGCCACCCTATGACCGAAGTCAACGCCGCTGCCCTGCACGCCACGCCCTACGGCACCTTGCCACCCGCGTCGCCCATGCCCAGCCGCAAGCCCATGAGCCTGCCGCGCCTGCAAGAAATGCGATTGCGCGGCGAGAAAATTGCGGTGATCACCGCCTACGACGCCACCTTTGCCGCCGTGGCCGACGCCGCTGGCATCGAGTGCATTTTGGTGGGCGACTCGCTGGGCATGGTCTGCCAGGGCCTGGCCAGCACCGTGGGCGTCACGCTGGAAACCATGCGCCACCACACCGAGTGCGTGGCCCGCGGCTTGCGCCGTGCACAGGGCACAGCCTGGTTGATCGGCGATCTGCCTTTTGGCACCTACCAAGAGTCCAAGGAACAGGCGTTTCGCAACGCGGCGGTGCTGATGGCCGCCGGTGCCCACATGGTCAAACTCGAAGGCGGCGGCTGGACCACCGAGACGGTGCGCTTTTTGGTGGAGCGCGGCATTCCGGTGTGCGCCCACCTCGGGCTGACCCCGCAAACGGTGCATGCGCTGGGCGGCTACCGGGTGCAAGGCAAAACCCAGGCCTCGGCCGAGCTGCTCAAAAAGCAGGCGCACGAGCTGCAGGACGCTGGCGCCACCATGCTGGTGCTGGAGATGGTGCCGCACGATGTGGCCAGTGCGATCACCGCAGAGCTGCTGCAGTGCGCCACCATTGGCATCGGCGCGGGCAATGGCACTGCCGGTCAGGTATTGGTGTTGCACGACATGCTGGGCCTCAATTTGGGCAAGATGCCCAAGTTCGTGCGCAACTTTATGCATGACGCAGGCAGCATTCGCGGCGCGATGGAAAACTACGTAGCCGCAGTCAAGAACGGCAGCTTCCCCGACAACGCGGTACACGCCTGGTAGCCACCTTTGTTTGCCACGGCAAACCTAACTCTCATTTTTCATGCAGATCGTTCACACGCTGGCCCAGTTGCGCCAGGCCCTCAGCGCCTACCGCCATCCCGCCGTGGTGCCCACCATGGGCAACCTGCACGACGGTCACCTCGCGCTGGTGCGTGCGGCCCAGCCGCTGGGCGACATCACCCTGGCCACCATTTTTGTGAACCGCCTGCAGTTTGGCCCACACGAAGACTTTGAGCGCTACCCGCGCACCCTGGAGGCCGACTGCGCCCAGCTGGAGGCGGCCGGTTGCGATCTGGTGTTTGCGCCCAGCGAGGCCGAGTTCTACCCCGAGCCGCAAACCTACAAGGTGCAGCCACCTGCCGCGCTGGCCGACATTTTGGAAGGGCAGTTTCGGCCCGGCTTTTTTGTGGGCGTGTGCACGGTGGTGCTCAAGCTCTTGGCCTGCACCCAGGCGCGCAGCGCGGTGTTTGGCAAGAAGGATTACCAGCAACTGCTGCTGATCCGCCACATGGTCCGGCAGTTCGCGCTGCCGGTGGACATCGTCGGCATCGCGACCCACCGCAGCGCCGACGGCCTGGCCCTGTCCTCGCGCAACGGCTACCTCAACCCAGCGCAGCGGGCCCAGGCAGCAGAGCTTTCGCGCGCGCTGCATGGCGTGGCAGATGCACTGCGCGCGGGCAACACCGATTACGCGGCGCTGGAGTCGCAAGCGCTGCAGTCCTTGCGCACCAGTGGTTGGGCGCCCGACTATGTCAGTGTGCGCCGCCAGACTGATCTTCAAGCCCCCGCACCCCAAGACCCGATGGTGGTGCTGGCAGCGGCGCGCTTGGGCGAAACGCGATTGATCGACAACGTCGAGGTCTGAGCGCGCGTCTAGCGCACGCGGTGCAAGCCGCGCCTGACGTCAACGGACGATTAGACCTGCCAGTGCGGCAGCGTTCGCAGTGCGGCAAGCAAGCGCTGTCCAGTGTCCTCCAGCGTTGCGTCATTGCACACCTCCAAGTGGTGGAGCGCACCCGAGGGTGTGAATGCCTGTGCGCGCTGCAGCCGCGCCTCGATCTGCGCAGCCGACTCCCGACCGCGCGCCTGCAGCCGCTGCGCAAGGATGTGCGCGGACGCGGTGATGTGCAGCACATGCAGGGCGGGGTGGGTGTGCAGCGCTTGGGGCAAGTGGCCGCGCGAACCATTGACCAACACCCAACGGGTTCCGGGCGGGCCTTGCAGCTGCGCATGGCGGACGCCGTAGTGGTGGCCATTGGCTGTCCAGTGCATGGCAAAAGCCTGCTGCTGTAACAGGGCCGAAAAACCGGCAGTGTCCACCGCCTCATGCGCTTCATGCGACCCCTGGGACCCGGGCGACGTCACCGACTCGTGCTGCGGCTGCGAGACGGCCTGCACAGGCCGGTCAATGCAGCGCTGCGCAAAGTGCACGCCTTGCGATGCCGGGATTCGCTGACGCAGCCAGGCCAGCACGCTGTCCTTGCCCGCGCCCGAGGGGCCGACCACATAGATCAGGTGGGGCATGCGGTCCCCAAGGCAAACTGTTCTAGCAACACAAAGTCTGCGCCCGGCGCGGGCTCTGCAAACAAGGACAAGCTGTCCAACCCGGTGTGAGGCAGGCCATGGAATGCCCGCTCTGCCGCCGCTTGCAGGTCAGCGCGCAGCGGCGCTGGCAGGTCGCGCAAGGGTCCGGTGAGCGTCATGTGAAAGCGGTAATGCGCCAGCACATACGGGTAACCCCACGCAAGCAGCATGGCATCTTCGCTGGCCGACAAACCAGCCTTGCGGCGGCGCTGCAGTTCCAATTCGTCCAGCGGTGCCGCCAGCGGCTGCAATTCGGTGACGCAGGCGGCTGCAATTCGGTCGATGGCGGTGGTGTCGCCTTGCGGCACCAGGGCCAGAAAGTCGCCCAAGAGGCGCACCCGCAGCGCGGGCAGTGGCACGGGCTGCAGCTGCGCGGCCAAACGGCGCAGCGCGCTGCGCAGCATTTGCAGCCCATGTCCGTCGCGCAGCGCAAAGGGGGCTTTGAGGGTGGCGTGCCAGCCGTAGCGCCGTGGCACAACGGTGGCTGCGTCCAGCATGGCAGCATCGGGCCCGCCATCGCGGGCGCTGCGACCCAACCAACGGCTGCCCGCATCGCACCAAACGCTGCCCGGTGCAGGCGCGTAGTAGACCGCGTAGCGGTGGTGCACCGGCTCAGTCATGGTGCGCCACCACCAAGTGCACCCGGTCGCCAGCAAACCAAGTCACCGCAAATTCGATGGGCACGCCTGCGGTGTCCACGTTCACGCTGTCGACACGCAGCACCGGACGGCTGGGCGGCTGGCGTAGGTGCGCTGCAACTTCGGGGTCTGGCAAATGGGCCGTGATGCGGCTCTCGCGGCGGGTGTAGTCGGCCACATCCGCGGCCAGGAACGCTGCGGTGATGGAGCCAGTCTCGGCAACCACTGCATCCAGCCCAGCAAAGCGAGGCAGCGGGAACGCCCGCTCGCTCACATGCAAGGGCACGCCCTCGGCCTCGCCCAGCACATCCAGCAGCAGCAGCTTGCTGCGCGGAGCAAGCTGCAGCGCGCTGGCCTGTGCCTTGGTGGCGCGCGTGGTGCGTGCGCGCAGCACCCGCAAACCGCCCTTCAGACCGGCGTGCGACAGGTTGTGCTGGTGGCGTGTGCGCTTGGCCAGCACCAGGTCAACCGCAAAGTCCTCGACGTAGGTTCCGCTGCCCTGGGTGCTGCGCACCAGCCCCTTGCTGCACAGGCTCGCCAAGGACTTGCGAATGGTGTGGCGGTGCACGCCAAACTGCTCGGCCAGCACGTTCTCTGAAGGAAGCCGGTCGCCCGGGCGGTAGGCGCCACGGACGATGGCATCGGCCAGGTCCGATGCGATACGGGTCCAAAAAGGTTCGCGAGGGTCGGCCTTGGCCAAGGGGACGGATGAAGAAATGCTTGTCATGAAATCTACATGCGGGCTGGTTAAGCTTCGCTGCTGCAATAAATTTGTCTATACAACTATGCACAGTACCACCGAGATGTTTCAGGCATTTGACAGCGAGGCGGTGGATCCACGCGCCGACCGACAAGCGTGGATGGCCCTGCTGGCCCGTGCGCCTTTGGACCTGCTGGAGTCTGCCTTGGCGCCTTGGTCCAGCGCTGCACCCGACTGGCTGCGCAAGCCAGAAACCGGCTTGTACATGGTGCAGGGCCGCGCCGGTGCCACCGGTGAGCGCTTTAACCTCGGCGAAGTCACTGTAACCCGCTGCGCGCTGCGACTCGCGTCGGGCGGCGCGCGCCATGTCGGTGTGGCCTACGTGCTGGGACGCCTGCACCGCAAGGCGCACCTTGCGGCGACGGCCGACGCCTTGCTGCAAGACGTGGCGCACCGCGAGGCGCTGGACGCCAACTTGCTGCAGCCCCTAAGGCAATGGAGCGCCCAGCGCAGTGCACAACGGCAGGCGCAGGCGCAAAGCACCAAGGTCGAGTTCTTTACCGTAGCCCGCGAATCCGGCGGCGCCGACGGTGACGAGGATGCCCCATGAGCGCGCCCGACCTCGCCCAGATCGGCCCAGGCTTCTCCGATGCATCGCTGGGCAGCCAGGCGGTTTTTCGCGCCGCACTGCAGGCGCTGTCGCACCCGGGCCGACCCTTCACCGTGACGTGCGACGCCCACATTCCCGATAGCGCGCATCGCGCAGCAGGCGCCGTCTTGTTGGCCATGCTCGATGCCGACTGCACCGTCTGGCTTTCGCCACGCCATGCATCGGGCAACGCGGCTTGGCTGCGGTTTCACACCGGCTGCACAGTGGTCGCCAGCCCCCACGAAGCTGGGTTTGTGTGGGTGGCCCAAGGCGATGCCATGCCCCGCTTGGACGCACTGGCGCAGGGCTCGGATGCCTACCCCGACCAATCGGCCACCTGTGTGCTGGAGACAGCAGGCCTGGATACACAGGACGGCCCCGACGCCTGGGTGCTCAGCGGGCCGGGCATACAGTCCACTACCCGCTTGCGCGCCCATGGCCTGGCCGCCGACTTCGCCGCGCAGTGGAGCGCCAACCACGGTCGTTTTCCACGCGGCGTGGATGTCTTGCTGACCAGCGCCGAATGTCTGGTGGGCCTGCCACGCACCACCCGGATCTCTACCGCAGAAGGACGCTGAGCATGTATGTCGCAGTCAAAGGCGGCGAGACCGCCATCCTCAACAGCTACCACCGCTTGGCGCAGCAGCGCCGAGGCGACCCCGCCGTGCCCGAACTCAGCGTCGAGCAAATCGGGCAGCAGCTCAAACTCGCAGTGGACCGGGTGATGAACGAAGGCTCGGTGCACGACCGCGAACTCGCTGCGCTGGCCATCAAACAAGCCAGTGGCGATTTGGTGGAGGCCATCTTTTTGCTGCGCGCCTACCGTGCCACCTTGCCGCGCCTGGGCAACAGCGTGCCACTCAAGACCAGTTGCATGGAACTGGACCGCCGGATCTCGGCAACCTTCAAGGACCTGCCCGGCGGGCAGGTTTTGGGTCCGACCTACGACTACACCCAGCGCCTGCTGGACTTCACGTTGCTGGCGCAAGGTGAAACCCACATCCGGCATGCCGCGACAGCCTCGTCGCATGAATCCGCGCAGAGCGCAGCGGCCACCACCACACCCACCCCGACCCCGCGCGTAATGGACTTGCTCAACCACGAGGGCTTGATTGAAACCCGCCCCATTCCCCCGGGCGACCCCGCCCCCAAAGACCTGACCCGCGAGCCGCTGCAGTTTCCGGCCAACCGGGCCACCCGATTGCAGAACCTGGCGCGCGCCGACGAAGGCTTCATGCTCGCTATGGCCTATTCGACGCAGCGCGGCTACGCGCACAGCCACCCGTTCGTAGGCGAGGTGCGCGTGGGCAGCGTGGCGCTGGAGATCGAGCCCGAAGAGCTGGACTTTGCCCTCTCCATTGGCGACATCGATATCACCGAGTGCGAGATGGTCAACCAGTTCGCCGGCAGCAAGACCGAGCCACCGCAGTTCACCCGCGGCTATGGGCTGACCTTTGGCCACTGCGAGCGCAAAGCCATGGCGATGGCCTTGGTGGACCGGGCGCTGCGGGCCGACGAGCTTGGCGAGGCGGTGGAGGCACCGGCGCAGATGCAGGAGTTCGTGCTCTCGCACAGCGACAGCCTGGAGGCCTCTGGCTTTGTGCAGCACCTCAAGCTGCCGCATTACGTGGACTTCCAGTCCGAATTGGAGCTGATCCGAAAGATGCGGCTCGCACCCCACGGAGATGCAGCATGAACACAAGCGACGACGCGCAGCCCTTCAACTTTGCGTATCTGGACGAGCGCACCAAACGCATGATTCGGCGCACCTTGCTCAAAGCGGTTGCGATTCCAGGCTACCAGGTGCCGTTCGGCTCGCGCGAGATGCCTTTGCCCTACGGCTGGGGCACCGGCGGCATCCAGGTCACCGCTGCGGTCATCGGACCCCAGGAGGTGCTCAAGATCATCGACCAGGGCAGCGACGACACGGTCAACGCGGTCAACATTCGCCGCTTCTTCGAGCGCACCGCCGGGGTCCAAACCACCACCCGCACCGCCGAAGCCACGCTGATCCAAACCCGCCACCGTATCCCCGAGACGCCGCTGCAGGAGGGGCAAATCATCGTCTACCAGGTGCCGGTGCCCGAGCCAATGCAGCACCTTGAGCCGCGCGAGACCGAAACCCGCACCCTGCACGCGCTGGCCGAGTACGGGCTGATGCACGTCAAGTTGTACGAGGACATCGCGGTCTACGGCCACATCGCCACCACCTACGACTACCCCGTGCTGGTCAACGGTCGCTACCTGATGGCGCCCTCGCCGATTCCGAAATTTGACAACCCCAAAATGCACATGAACCCCGCGCTGCAGTTGTTCGGCGCCGGGCGCGAAAAGCGGATCTATGCGGTGCCGCCCTACACCACAGTGGAGAGCCTGGGCTTTGAGGACCATCCGTTTGAAGTGCAGCGCTGGGACGCCGCCTGCGCCCTGTGCGGAGCCACCGACAGCTTTCTCGACGAGGTCATAACCGACGACGCTGGCAAGCGCATGC
>NZ_JBIIGC010000022.1:0-47823 GCF_044236835.1 Rhodoferax sp. | reverse complement strand
TTGATGATTGCCGTTACGAGTTTCATGTGTTTACCTCAGCTTGATTACAGTAATTTGCAGACATCGGACTGGGCAGTCCGCCTCTCCGCAGCCCGGGAGATAGCGCAATAAAGCAGGGTCCGTGCCAGCCGATGTGTCACGGTGCGGTCAATGGGCCCTTCGCTCGGGCGCAGCGACCCGCTATGGTGCTGTGTTTATTCACAGATACCGCAGGTTGCGCCCCTACTTGGTGCGCTGTTTCCCTTGCGGTGCACTTTTTTGGAGAACACCGCCATGGGCCTTTCTTTGGTGCAAAGTCGCGCTTTGCTGGGCTTGGAGGCGGCCAAGATCACCGTGGAGGTGCATTTGGCCAACGGGCTGCCCAGCTTCACCCTGGTCGGGCTGGCCGATGTGGAGGTCAAAGAGGCGCGCGAGCGGGTGCGCTGCGCCATCCAAAACGCTGGGCTGGAGTTTCCCAACAACAAGCGCATCACCGTCAACCTGGCACCGGCCGACCTGCCCAAAGACTCGGGCCGGTTGGACTTGCCCATCGCACTGGGCATCCTGGCAGCCAGCGGCCAAGTCGACGCCGCCAAGCTGGTGGGCCACGAGTTTGCTGGCGAACTCTCACTCTCGGGCGAACTGCGGCCGGTGCGCGGCGCGCTGGCCATGGCGCTGACCACGCTGCGCACCTCTGAGCCCGCGCCCACGCTGGTGCTGCCACCGGGCAGCGCCGAGGAGGCCGCGCTGGTGCCGAACGCGCGCGTCTACCGCGCCCGCCACCTGCTTGATGTGGTGCACGCCTTTGCACCCGAGGGTGGCGGCGTAGCCGGTGCACCGCAGGACGGGTCCACACCCGGCGACGGTTGGGTGCGGGTGCTTCCCACGCCGCCCAGCGCCCGCGCGGCGCACCCCGACATGGCCGACGTCAAAGGCCAGGCCGGCCCCAAGCGGGCGCTCGAGATTGCAGCTGCCGGTGGACACAGCCTGCTGCTGGTGGGGCCGCCCGGTGCAGGCAAGTCCATGCTGGCGCAACGCTTTGCAGGGCTGTTGCCCCAGATGGACAGCGAAGAGGCCTTGCAATCCGCCGCCATTGCCTCGCTGGCCGGGCGATTCACGCTGGCGCAGTGGGGCCAGCGACCCACGCGCAGCCCGCACCATTCGGCCAGCGCGGTGGCCTTGGTGGGCGGTGGTGTGCCGCCCCGGCCCGGCGAAATCTCTTTGGCCCACAACGGCGTGCTCTTCCTTGATGAGTTCCCCGAGTTCCAGCGCTCCGCCTTGGAGGCACTTCGCGAGCCCTTGGAGAGCGGCACCATCACCATTGCGCGCGCCGCGCAGCGCGCTGAGTTTCCTGCGCGCTTTCAGTTGGTGGCGGCCATGAACCCCTGCCCCTGCGGTTACCTGGGGTCGCCTTCGCAGCGCTGCGCGTGCTCGCCCGAGCAGGTGCGCCGCTACCAGTCCAAGCTCAGCGGGCCTTTGATGGACCGCATTGATGTGCATGTAGAGGTGGCAGCGCTGCCGGCCGATACGCTGTTGCAGGCGCCCCCTGGCGAAGCCACCGAGGTGGTACGCCCACGCTGCACCGAAGCACGCGAGCGCGCGCTGCGCAGACAGGGCTGCAGCAACCAGGCGCTGCAGGGGCAGGCCATCGATGTGCATGTGTGCGCCCAGCCGGATGCGCTGCGCTTTTTGCAATCGGCCGCGCTGCAGCTGGGGTGGTCGGCGCGTTCCACGCACCGCACCCTCAAGATCGCCCGCACCATCGCCGACTTGGCAGGCAGCGAGCGCACCCAGCTGGGGCATGTTGCCGAGGCCATGCAGTACCGGCGGGTGCTGCGCGCTGCGGCCTAAGCGCTGGCCATTACCTGCGGACCTGTCCTGCGCAGTGCCAGCTTGGTATAGCAGCCCGCCCCAACTGCGTACCCTTGTGGCACACCCCGACAATCACGGGACAATCACCCCACTACATGCCGCAAACCGCCACCCTTCCGTCCCCCGCGCTGCTGCTGCGCGAGATCTTTGGTTACGACCAGTTTCGCGGACCGCAAGCGGCCATCGTCGACCATGTCAGCGCTGGAGGCGATGCGCTGGTCTTGATGCCCACGGGCGGCGGCAAAAGCCTGTGCTACCAAATTCCGGCGATCGCGCGCCACCGCGCGGGCTTGGGAATCACCGTGGTGGTCTCGCCCCTGATCGCACTGATGCACGACCAGGTGGGCGCGCTGCACGAGGCCGGGGTGAGCGCGGCTTTTTTGAACTCGACCCTGAGCAGCGACGCTGCCTACCAAGTCGAGCAGCGCCTGTTGCGCGGCGAAATCACACTGCTGTATGCCGCGCCGGAGCGCATCACCGCACCGCGCTTTCTGGCGCAGCTGGACGCACTGTTTTCCCAAGGCAAGCTGGGGCTGTTTGCCATCGACGAAGCGCACTGCGTCAGCCAGTGGGGCCACGACTTTCGTCCGGAGTACCGGGCGTTGACCGTGCTGTACGAGCGATTTCCGGGGGTGCCGCGCATGGCCCTCACCGCCACCGCCGACGACCTGACCCGCGAAGACATTCTGGAGCGCTTGCAGCTGCAAGACGCGCGCGCGTTTGTCAGCAGTTTCGATCGGCCCAACATCCGCTACACCATTGTTGAAAAGCGCGACAGCAGCGCACAGCTTTTGCGCTTTATCGAGCGCGAGCACAGCGGCGAGGCCGGCATCGTCTACTGCCAGTCGCGCCGCAAGGTGGAAGACACTGCGCAGAACCTGGTGGACGCGGGCGTGCGCGCACTGCCCTACCACGCCGGCCTGGACAGCGCAGTGCGGCAGGCCCACCAAGACCGCTTTTTGCGCGAGGACGGCATCGTCATGGTGGCCACCATCGCTTTTGGCATGGGCATCGACAAGCCCGATGTGCGCTTCGTGGCGCACTTGGACATGCCCAAAAACATCGAGGGCTATTACCAAGAAACCGGACGCGCAGGCCGCGACGGTTTGGCCGCACACGCGTGGATGGCCTACGGCCTGCAAGATGTGGTCAACCAGCGCCGCATGATTGACGAGAGCCCAGCGGGGGAGGCCTTCAAGCAAGTCATGCGCGGCAAGCTCGACGCCCTGCTCGGTCTGGCCGAGGCCACCGACTGCCGCCGGGTGCGCCTTCTGGCCTACTTTGGCGAGGACAGCGCGCCCTGCGGCAACTGCGACAACTGCCTGACCCCGCCCCAGATCTGGGACGGCACCGACGCAGCGCGCAAGCTCTTGAGCACCATCTACCGCATTGGGCAATTGAACGGCATGCACTTTGGCGCCGGCCACCTGATGGATGTTCTGCGCGGCAAAGTGACCGACAAAGTCACCCAGTACGGCCACGAAGCGCTCAGCACCTTTGGCATAGGCCGCGACCTGAGCGAGCACCAACTGCGCGGCGTGCTGCGCCAGCTCATTGCGGTTGGCGCAGTGGCGGTCGATGGTGGTGCATTCAACACCTTGCACCTCACACCCTTGTCCCGCTCGGTGCTGCGCGGCGAGCGCTCGGTGGCGCTGCGCCAACCCAGCACTGCCGCAAGCGAACCCCGGGCCAAACGCAACCCGCGCGCCGACGCCGTGGTGAAAGCCCCCATCCAACTCGACAGCGAAGGTTTACTGCGCTACAGCGCGCTCAAAGCCTGGCGCGCCGAGGTGGCGCGCGCCCACAACCTGCCCGCCTACGTGATTTTTCATGACGCCACCCTGGCCGCGATTGCGCAGCGCGCGCCGCAATCCTTGGCCGATTTGCAGGGCATCAGCGGCATCGGCAGCAAAAAACTCGACGCCTACGCCGAAGACGTGCTGCGGGTCGTGTGCTTGGCGTGAGCAACGGGCTGTGCCGCCGTGCGGACACCATGGCCCCAAGCCGTCAACTGCCACCCAGAGGCGATAAACTCGCGTCCAGTCTCTACCAGCCTCAACTCTAGGAAATCTTTATGTCCACGCCCTCTCACGACACGCACGACGCCCCCGCTGACCCGGTGGAAGCGGTGGTTCCCATGATGCCCATCGTGCTGCCCATCGTCGGCGCGGTGTTGATGTTCTTGTTGGCCTTCATCGCCGTCTCCATGGCCTAAGCCGCCGGCGCTAGGCACTTTTGTTAGTTTCCAGCGCCGTGCCGTACCGGGCTTTGCAAGCTTTACGCATCACCGGCGCTGCCACCCTGTTCTGGGCAATGTGGATGCCGGCCAACACGCTGGCAGCACCGGCGCAACCCAGCGCAGCAAGCTGCCCACCCTTGTTGCAGCACACCTTCCCCCGGCTGCAAGATGGCGCGCCACAAAACCTGTGCCAATTCCAAGGCAAGGTACTGCTCATAGTGAACACCGCCAGTTACTGCGGCTTCACCACGCAGTACCAAGGGCTCGAAGCGCTGCACGCCCAGTACGCACCGCGCGGGCTGGTGGTGCTGGGATTTCCCTCCAATGATTTTGGGCAGCAAGAACCCGGCAACAGCAAGCAGATTGCTGACGTCTGCTTCAACACTTACGGCGTGAAGTTCCCAATGTTTGAAAAGTCGGTGGTGGTGGGCAACGCTGCCAGCCCGCTGTACAAAGCGCTGCGCGGCGCCAGCGGCACATCGCCAAAGTGGAACTTCCACAAATACCTAGTGGGCCGCAACGGCCAGGTGCTGGCCAGCTACCCCAGCAATACCGAGCCATTGGCGCCAGCACTGTTGTCCGACGTGCAGCGCGCGCTCAAAACACCCAGACTTGCGGCCATTGATTGACGCATAAAGTCATGCGTCTTTTGCATGGGTTTCCCATGTAACGGCTTGGTAACTCCGGTACCGGTTCCTAGAATAGGCGCCCGCGGTGCAGCTTGCACCCCGGGCGCCGTTGTTTTTTCAAAGCCAGGGCGGTGGGCTTTGAAAAGGCAATTTTCAAACTTGGAGCTTTTCATGAACGCACCCCGTATGCAGGGAATCCAGCCCGCCCCGCCCAGCTTTGTCAAAAATGCGGCCCTGATCGCCTGGGTCGCCGAGATGGCGGCGCTGTGCAAACCGGCAGCCATCCACTGGTGCGACGGCTCCGAAGAGGAGTACCAGCGCCTGTGCCAGCAATTGGTAGACGCCGGTACCTTCACGCGGCTCAACCCGGCCAAGCGGCCCAACAGCTTTTTGGCCTGCTCTGACCCCAGCGATGTGGCCCGCGTCGAAGATCGCACCTTTATTTGCAGCGCCACCAAAGTGGACGCCGGCCCCACCAACCACTGGATGGCACCGGCCGACATGCGCGAGCGCCTGCAGTACGGCACGGCCACACAAAAAGCCTTGTTTGACGGCTGCATGGCCGGGCGCACCATGTACGTGGTGCCCTTCTCCATGGGCCCCCTGGGCTCGCCGATTGCGCACATTGGCGTCGAACTCAGCGACAGCGCCTATGTGGCGGTCAACCAGCGCATCATGACCCGCATGGGCAAGGCGGTGTACGACGTGCTGGGTGTGGGCGGCAGCTTCGTGCCCTGCGTGCACTCGGTGGGGGCGCCGCTGATGCCGGGACAGGCCGACGTCAAATGGCCCTGCAACGCCACCAAATACATCGTGCACTACCCCGAAACCCGGGAGATCTGGTCCTACGGTTCGGGCTACGGCGGCAACGCTCTCTTGGGCAAAAAGTGCTTCGCGCTGCGCATTGCCTCCACCATGGGGCGCGCGGCCGCCCAAAAGAATGACGGCGACGCTGGCTGGTTGGCCGAACACATGCTGATCCTGGGCGTGACCAACCCGCAAGGCAAGAAGTACCACGTGGCGGCGGCGTTCCCCAGTGCCTGCGGCAAAACCAATTTCTCGATGCTGGTGCCGCCCGCCGGATTTGCGGGCTGGAAGGTCACCACCATCGGTGACGACATCGCCTGGCTCAAGCCCGGCCCCGACGGCCGGCTGGTCGCGATCAACCCGGAGGCAGGTTACTTCGGCGTGGCGCCCGGCACCAACTTCCACACCAACCCCAACTGCATGGCCAGCTTGGACCGCAATGTGATCTTCACCAACGTGGCGCTGACCGATGACGGCGATGTGTGGTGGGAGGGCATGGAGAAAGACGGCGGCGGCTTGCCCGCGCACCTGATCGATTGGCAAGGCCGCGACTGGACGCCCGCACTGGCCAAAGAAACCGGCGCCAAAGCCGCGCACCCCAACGCGCGCTTTACCGTGGCTGCCACCAACAACCCTGCACTGGACAGCCAGTGGGATGATGCGAGCGGCGTGCCGATTGACGCCTTCATCTTTGGCGGTCGCCGCTCTACCACCGTGCCCCTGGTCACCGAAGCGCGCGACTGGGTCGAAGGTGTGTACATGGCCGCAACCATGGGCTCCGAGACCACTGCTGCCGCCGTCGGCCAAGCTGGCGTGGTGCGCCGCGACCCCTTTGCCATGCTGCCCTTCATTGGCTACAACATGAGCGACTACTTTGCGCACTGGATTCAAATGGGCAAGGCGTTGGCCAAGAGCGGTGCCACACCGCCGAAAATTTTCACCACCAATTGGTTCCGCAAAGGCGCCGACGGCAGCTTTGTGTGGCCCGGCTACGGCGAGAACATGCGGGTGCTGAAGTGGATGATCGATCGGCTGGAGGGCACGGTGCCCGGCCAAGACAACGGCTTGGGGCTTGCGCCCAAGTTAGAGGAGATGCACTGGGACGGGCTGGACTTCAGCCCTGCGCAGTTCGACACGGTCACCCGCATGGACCAAGCGGCGTGGCAGGAGGAACTGGGGCTGCATGCTGCCCTGTTCGAGCAGCTCGCCTACCACCTGCCCCAGGAGCTGGAAGCTACGCGGCTGCGGCTGGCGCAGCGCTTGAAGTCAATCCACTAGACTGCGTTGAATCGCGGCCTGTAGCTCTGCTGCCAGACGCGGGTCTTGGCGGGCGAATTCCAGCATCTCGCGGTGCTGGCGCCGAAGCTGCGTGGCCTGCCATTGCGCAGCCAGCGCCAAGGAGGCGAGGCTGGCAAGTCGGCGCATCGGGCGCGCCAAAAAAGCCAATACACCAAAGGCTACCGCCCACAAGGCAACCCAGCCCACCAGCAAGTGGCCGTCGGACCAGGTGCTGATGACCTGGTCTGCAACCACCAGCACAGCGGCCAAAGCCGCAGCCAGCAGCAGGCCGGCGAGCGTTTTAGAGCCTTCCACCGGCAGATGGTTGGATGGCATGTAAGCAGGGACGCGGGCAGGTGCGGCGTCCAGGTACTCAACAGTGGCGATTCGGGCCATACAAAACTCCTTGCATCAAAAAAAGCACCCACACCGTGGGCCAATAGGTGCCAGCATAGGGTTAACCCGAACAAATCTCCACTTTATGTTAGTGATGCAATATATTCACAGCATTTATGAGTCGCCGCCCACCCCCCTCCCAGCCCTTCAACCTGCGCACTTTCGACCTCAACTTGCTCAAAGCCTTCGACGCGGTGATGTCTGAGCGCAGCCTGACACGCGCCGCCCAGGAGCTGGCTATCACCCAACCCGCAGCCAGCAACGCGGTGCGGCGCTTGCGTGAGGCCCTGGGCGACGAACTTTTGGTGCGCAAGGGGCGCGGCCTGGAACCCACCGCCCGGGCACTCGAACTTTGGCCCCTGGTGCGCGAGGCTCTGCGAGGACTGCAAGCGGCCTTGGCACCGACGGACTTTGACCCCGCTACCGCCGACAACGCGTTCGTGCTGACCATGGCAGACGCCACCGCCGCTGAGCTGATGCCAGGACTGGTGCACGTGCTGCAGCGCGAGGCTCCCGGCATCACGTTGCGGGCGGTGCCACTGACAACACGTGACCCGCGGCGTTTGCTCGACGCCGGTGAGGCCGACCTGGCCGTCGGGCACTTTCCCTCCGTGTGGGCCGACCTGACCGCCAAGGCCCAGGCGGGAGAGGCTGTGGCTTTTCTGCACCACCGCCTGTTCAGTGGCGACTATGTGTGTGTGATGCGACAAGACCACCCCATCGCACATCTGCCTCTGACGCTTGACCGGTTTTGCAGCGCGCGCCATATGCTGGTGAGTTTTTCAGGGCGGGCATTCGGCTTCATCGACGCAGCGTTGGAACGCATTGACCGAAGTCGGTCGGTGGTGCTCACGGTGAACCAGTTCTTTACCGCTGGGCGGGTGGTGGCCCAATCGGATTTGCTGACCGTGCTGCCACGCCACTTCGTCAGCGTGACCGGGTTCTCGGAACAGTTGGTGCAACGCGAGTTGCCCTTTGCAGTGCCCGCAATCGAAGTCGACGCGCTGTGGCACCAGCGCCAAGACAACGCTAGTGCCCACATCTGGTTGCGCCAGACAGTGCAGGCCGTGGCGTCCGAGGTTTTCCCAGCGTGAACATCCAACTACTCTCTGACCTGCACCTGGAGGCCCACCCACATTGGCGCGCAGAGCCAGCGCTGGGTGCGGATGCGCTGGTGCTTGCGGGTGATGTGGGCTCGTACCAGAAGGGCTCATTGCTGACGGATGACGCATTCGGTTTGGCGCAGTTTTCTCCCCTCGCTGGCTGGCCTACGCCAGTTTTTTTTGTGCCGGGAAACCACGAGTACGACGGCTTGGATTTCGATGCCGCCCACCTGCGGCTGCAGGCCACCTGCCAAGCACTTGGCATCACTTGGTTGGAGCGCGCGGTGGTGCACACGCCTTGGAAAGACAAGCGCGGTGCGCCGGTGCGTTTGGTTGGCACCACCCTGTGGAGCGACTTTGACGGGCTGGCGGCGCTGGAAGATTCCGCAGCGCAGGCTTTGTTGCAGCGGGAGAAAGCCTTTCGCGCTGCCAACCACTACCTCTCAAAAACCGGCACCACGCGTGACGGAGCCCCCTTTTTGGCGGCGCAATGGCGCACGCAAGCGCTACTGTGCCAAGACTGGTTACGGGCCCAACTGGACGCCCCATTTGACGGCAGCACCGTCGTGGTCACCCACTTCGCCCCCAGCCTGCGCAGCGCCGACCCGCGCTATGGCCAAACGCCCGGGACGGCAGCGTTCTGTAACCGCTTGGACCCGCTGTTCGCGCAGGCCGACCTGTGGGTGCACGGGCACTTGCATGCGCCCAGCGACTACGTGCAAGCAGGCTGCCGGGTGGTGGCCAACCCCTTGGGCTACGTCCGAAAAAACGAACAGGCTAGGTTTGCGCCCACCCTGTTGCTATCGGTGTGAGCCCATGTGCCGGGCGTATGATGAAGCGAGGTCCAGCCGCCGACAGCCCTAGGTTTGACGGCCAACGGCTTGAACCCTACTACAAGGATCGCGATGAAAATTCTTCTGGCAATTGACGGCAGCGAGTTCAGCAAGCGCCTGCTGGTTTATGTGTGCAACCACGCAAGCTTGTTTGGCAAAGACCACCAATACACACTGCTCAATGTGCAAACGGCCTTGCCCTCGCGAGCGCGTTCTGCCTTGGGCAAAGAGGTCGTGGAGGGCTATTACGCCGAGGAATCAGGAAAAGTCATTTCCGCAGCCGACAAGTTTTTACTGCGCCATGGCATTGGCTCCAAAGGGCTTGCCAAAGTTGGTCCGGCCGCATCCACGATTGCCAAGGTTGCAAGCCAGGGCCGGTACGACTTACTGGTCATGGGTTCGCACGGCCACGGTGCCTTGGCCACGCTGGTCATGGGCTCAGTGGCCACCCAAGTGGTGGCGCAGTGCAAGGTGCCTGTGTTGCTAGTTCGCTAACCCCGCAGGCACAACCGGTCGGCTAGCGGGCACTGATGCCGTTGAAGCAGGTAGACATCACCACATCCACGATCTGCGCGTCGTCGTACTGGCCGCCCATTTGCAAGAATTCCAGCACCGGATCACACGCTCGCGCGTACAGCGTGTACAAAATGGCAATGGCCGGAAGCTTTTTGTCCAAGGCACCTGCGGCTTGGGCCTGTTCAATCCAAGCACCGAGCACATCGCTGACGGCCACCAAGACCTCAAGATAGTCTGCAGTACCAATCAGGGTGGCGCGCAAGCTGGAGTTCTGGCTGGGCAACGAAGGCATCTCACCTGCCAACTTACGCTCCATAGTCCAACGCACCACCGCGCGCAGGTTGTCCAGCGGCAGCGCATCCACTGGCAGCGTCGCAATAAACGCTTGTGCGCTGCGCATCACTCGCACCATGGCGGCGGCGGCGAGGTCCTCTTTGCTGGGGAAATGTTTGTACAGGCTGGCTTTGGCAATACCAACGCTGGCAGCCACCTCGTCCACCGTCATCGCCTCGAAGCCTTTTTGCGACAACAAGCCGTTGACGGTTCGGATGATCGCGTCCTCCCGCGCCTGCAGCATTTGCTCTTTGAACGACACTTTGACCACGTTGCTGGATTTCATGTCCGAAGTTTAGCCGCTGTCGTCGGTTCGCGAAGCCGTCGATTACTTTGTGACCGGTCAGTTTATTTGTCAGTCCCCAGAGCCAGCTTCGCGCCCTCGGTCAAAGCCCGCGTGAGCTGGTCAATCACCGCCGAGTCCAGGTTCCAACAATGCCAGTACAAGCGCACCGACAAGCTGTGGTGTGGCGTGAGGTTGACCAAGGCTCCGCTGGCCAGCAGGCCCTGCACTTGTAGATACGGCACCACACTGGCGCCCCAGCCGGCCAGAACCGCCCGCACCTGGCCTTCCGAGCTGGGCACAAAGCGCTGGCGCAATGTGACACGACGCAGGCCCAAGGACCGGGCGACGAAATCGGATTGCAAGTCGTCCTTGCGGTTGAACGCAATGAATGGCACCTGGCGGAAGTTGTGCGCTGAGAGCCCCTGTGCGCAGCGCGTCCGCGCATAGTCCTTGGCCGCCACAGCAACATAGCGCATGTCGCCCAAGGGCTGCACTTTGCAGCCCCGCAGCGCCTGCTTGAGACTGGTTACACAACCCAGAACTTGCCCCTCGCGCAACCATTCGTGGGTGAAGTCTTGGTCGTCGGTGATGATTTCAAGCGGCAGGCCAGCATCGACCAATGGTCCCAGAGCGGGCAGTGCCCAGGTGGCGATGCTGTCGGCGTTGATGGCGATCGATATGCGGTCTTCCTCGCGCAGCACGCTAGCGCTGGGGGTGAGGTCCTGTAGATCATTGTCCAGATCGGCGCGCAACAGCCGCATTTGCACCGCGTGCTTGATGAGCAAACGGCCCGCTGCGGTGGGTTTGAGCGGGCGGCTGCGCACCAACAACACCGCTCCCACCTGGGCTTCGAGTGCGCGCAATCGCTGCGACACCGCAGACTGCGTGACCGACAGGCGCACTGCAGCACGCTCGAAGCTGCCCTCTTCGACGATGGCGGCCAGGCATTCCAGTGCATCGGTGTCAAAGGTGCGCATGCATTAATTATTAGTAAATCTAATGATTTCTGAATTTAATTCATTTTGCTGTTCGGCTACTCGCCATTGCACGACACTGTCACCATGAAAATCACCGTACTTGGCGCTGGCATCATTGGCATCAGCACCGCGTGGCACTTGGCACAGCGCGGGCACAGCGTGACCGTGGTGGACCGCCAGAGCGACGCCGCCTTGGAAACCAGTTTTGCCAATGCAGCGCAGATTTCTGTGAGCTACTGCGAGCCCTGGGCCAACAAGGACGCCCCTTGGAAAGCCCTTAAGTGGATGTTCAGCAAAGAAGCACCGCTGCTGTTTCGGCCACAGTTTCCGGTGGGCGCGGGCTGGCCCCAGTACCGCTGGGGGCTGGAGTTCTTGGCCAACTGCAACGATCGCGCGTTCGAGCGCAACGTGCAGCAACTCGTGGCTCTGGGCTCTTACAGCCACACGGCACTCAAAGACATCGTCGCCGCCACCGGCATCGAGTTCAACCGGCTGCAAAAAGGCATCGCGCACTATTACTTGGACCAACAGGCCTTCGACGCCGCGGCCGACTCAGCCGCTCTGATGGCCAAGTACGGCGTCAACCGCCGGGTGGTGAGTACCGCCGAGTTGCTGCGCATCGAGCCCGCGTTCCGGCAGTTTGGCCAGCACATCGTGGGCGGGACTTACACCGAAAGCGACGAGAGCGGCGACGCCCGCGTGTTCACCCAGGCCCTGGCCCAGCGCTGCGCTGCGCTGGGGGTTGGGTTTTTGTGGAACCACGATGTGCTGTCGCTCGACCTCCGCGATGGGTCGGTGGAGTCGGTACGCGTGCGCAACCAGGTGAACGGTAGCACCCAAGCACTGCAGAGCGACGCGTTCGTGGTGGCCATGGGCTCGTATACCGCGCCGTTGCTGCGCAGCGTCGGGCTGAACCTGCCGATCTATCCGGGCAAGGGATACAGCGCCACCTTCAAGATTCTCAAGCCCGAGCTTGCTCCCACCGTGAGTTTTATCGACGACTCGGTGAAATGCGCCATGAGCCGACTCGGCGACGAACTGCGCATTGCCGGCACGATCGAGGTGGGCGGCTACGACACACGGCTCGACACCGCCCTGGCGCGCGCCCGCTGCCACATGCTGGCGCGCCGCGTGGAAACGGTGTTCCCCGGCGTGTGCGACACCCGCTTGGAGGAGCAAGGTGGCAACCCGCGCTTTTGGACCGGCCTGCGCCCGGCCACGCCCACCAATATTCCGTACATCGGCAAGTCCCGCGTGGGCAAGCTGTGGGTCAACGCCGGCCACGGCACGCTGGGCTGGACGCACGGCGCGGGCTCGGGCAAGGCGATCGCGGAATTGCTGTGCGGCCAGCGGCCTGAGATGAACTTCCGGTTCTACGGCTTCTAGCGCGGCTTTTCTAAGGCGGCTAGCGCGCGGCGGTTGCAGCCACGGCGCTTGGCGCGTGCGCAGCCTCTAAACAAGCCTGGAACGCACGGGTCGCGCGAGAAGGTTGCGGCGAACGGCGGGTAATGCCGAAAAAGTCGCATGCGTAATGGAACAGCGCCGGTTGGATGGCTTGCATCTTTCCATCTGCCACAAAGCTTTGGGCGTAGTGGATAGGCAAAAAACCCAGAAAGCGCCCCGACAAAATCAGCGTCGCAATCGACTCCTGGTCGAAGCCGGTGGCTTTGCGCGGCATGCGCCGCTGCTGGCTGATTTCCATATTGGGCGAGTGGTAGCCCAAGCCAGCAAACGCATGGCTGCGCAAGCTGCTCCAGTCCAGCGCCTGCGCCTCGGCTGTGGGCAGTGGCCCATCCGAAAACAGCGGGTGGCCTGTACCGCAATACAGCAGCATGGCCTCATCAAACAGCCGGGTGTACTCCAGCATGTCCGAGCTGCGGTGGCCCGGAATCACACCAATATGAAACTGGCCGTCGAGTACACCGCGCTCGATCCCGTTGAGCGTGGAGACATGCAGGTTCAAAGCAACGTCGGGTGCTCGCTCGGCGAACAGCGCAATCGCTTGCGCGATGTGACACGCAGGGTTGCTGGCGGTTTTGTCAAACACCGCCACATGCAACTGCCCGCCCATGCGCTGGTGGATTTCGTCCACGCCGGCGCGAAACGCGTCGGTAGCCGACAGCAGCTGACCGGCTTGCGCATAGATCTGCTCGCCCTCGGCGGTGAGCGCAAAGCCGGCGCGGCCCCGGCGGCACAGCACCAGCCCCAAACGCGTCTCCAGGTCTTTGATGTGGCGGCTCACCGTGCTGGTGCCGATGTTGAGCTCCAGCTCTGCCGCCGCCATGCCGCCGCAATCGACCACGGTGCGAAACACCCGCAGCAGCCGCAAATCCATGTCGCTGATTTGGCCCAGGACGGCGCGGCCTTTTAGTTTCATAAACCCGCAAGCAGATAGTGATAAACCTCACTATATCGAAGTATCAACAGAGCGCAGAATCGCACTTTGCGCCTGCTAACACCCATCTGCAGTCAACCCCTTGGCCTGGAGACACCCCATGAAGCCCAACGACTCCCACAGCACCCAGCACGCCGTCACCACCACCACGCCCTACCCGCAGGATCCCGCGTGGATGGACGCGCACTGGATGCCCTACACCGGCAACCGCAACTTCAAGGCCAACCCGCGCATGATGGTCAGCGCCCAAGGCGCCTACTACACCGACGCCAGCGGGCGCAAAATTTTTGATGGACTCTCCGGCCTGTGGACCTGCGGACTGGGCCACTGCCGCCCCGAAATCACTGAAGCAGTGTCCAAGCAAATTGGCACCATGGACTACTCGCCTGCGTTCCAGTTCGGCCACCCACTCTCTTTTGAGCTGGCCAACAAAATCAGCGCGCTCATGCCCCAAGGCCTCAACCGGGTGATGTTCACCGGCTCGGGCTCCGAGTCGGCCGACACCGCTTTGAAGATGGCTCGTGCTTACTGGCGCGCCAAAGGCCAGGGCACCAAAACCCGCCTGATCGGCCGCGAAAAGGGCTACCACGGCGTCAACTTCGGCGGCATCTCGGTGGGCGGCATCGGCGCCAACCGCAAGCATTTTGGCCAAGGCGTAGAAGCCGACCACCTGCCCCACACCCAGTTGGCCAGCAATGTGTTTTCCAAAGGCATGCCGCCCAACGGCGCCGAACTGGCTGACGAGTTGCTGCGCCTCATTACCCTGCACGACGCCAGCAACATTGCCGCCGTCATCGTCGAACCCATGTCGGGTTCGGGCGGCGTGGTGGTGCCGCCGGTAGGCTACCTGCCGCGCCTGCGCGAGATCTGCACCGCCCACAATATCCTGCTGATTTTTGATGAGGTGATTACCGGCTTTGGCCGCATGGGCGCTTACACCGGCGCAGCGGCGTTTGGCGTCACGCCCGACATCCTCAACGTGGCAAAGCAGGTCACCAACGGCACGCAGCCTATGGGTGCGGTGATTGCCAAGACCGAGATTTACGACACCTTCATGGCCGCCGGCGGCCCGGAGTACATGCTGGAGTTTCCGCACGGCTACACCTACTCGGCCCACCCGGTGGCCTGCGCTGCCGGGATCGCCGCACTGGACGTGCTGGTGAAAGAACACATGGTCGAACGCGTGGCGGCGCTGGCGCCGCACTTCGAAAACGCGGTGCACAGCCTCAAGGGCACCAAGCACGTGACCGACATCCGCAACTGCGGCTTGGCAGCGGGCTTCACCATCGCAGCGGTCCCCGGCGAACCCGCCAAGCGGCCGTATGAGATCGCGATGAAGTGCCTGGAAAAAGGCTTTTACGTGCGCTACGGCGGCGACACCATCCAGCTCGCGCCGCCCTTCATTGCCGAGAAGGCAGAGATCGACAGCCTGATCAACGCGCTGGGCGAGGCGATCCACGCCACCGCCTAGGCACCCAGCCAGAGACACCGAACCATGACCCAAGTTCCCACCGTTGGCCACCTGATTGGCGGCCAGATCACCACCACCGGCAGCCGCGCGCAAGATGTATTCAACCCCGCCACCGGGAAGGCCGAAAAGCGCGTGCTGCTGGCCGACAAGGCCACGGTAGAGCAGGCCATCGCCAACGCGCAGGCCGCGTTCCCTGCATGGCGCAACACGCCGCCGCTCAAGCGCGCCCGCGTGATGGCCAACCTCAAGGTGCTATTGGAGCAACATGCCGACGAACTCTGCGCCTTGATCACCGCCGAACATGGCAAGGTGCTGGCCGACTCCCTGGGCGAGTTGCAGCGCGGCATTGAAAACGTCGAGTACGCCAGCTACGCACCCGAGTTGCTCAAGGGCGAGCACAGCAAAAACGTGGGGCCGGCGATTGACTCGTGGAGCGAGTTCCAGGCACTGGGTGTGACGGCCGGCATCACCCCGTTCAACTTTCCCGCCATGGTGCCTTTGTGGATGTGGCCCATGGCCGTGGCCTGCGGCAACTGCTTCATTCTCAAGCCCTCAGAACGCGACCCATCGAGCACCTTGCGCATCGCCCAACTTGCGCTGGAAGCGGGCTTGCCACCGGGCGTGCTCAATGTGGTCAACGGCGACAAAGAGGCCGTGGATACCCTGTTGATTGACCCTCGCATCAAGGCAGTGAGCTTTGTCGGCTCCACCCCGATTGCGGAGTACATCTACGCCACCGGCTGCGCCCACGGCAAGCGGGTGCAGGCCCTAGGTGGCGCCAAGAACCACGCGGTGGTCATGCCCGATGCCGATGTGCCCAACGCGGTCAACGCGCTGATGGGCGCAGCATTTGGCTCGTGCGGCGAGCGCTGCATGGCGATTCCGCTGGTGGTAGCCGTGGGCGACGGTACCGCCGAGGCCGTCATTGCCGGTCTGAAAGTGGAGATGGCAAAAATGAAAGTTGGCTCCGGCTTCGATGCCAAGAGCGACATGGGCCCGCTGGTCACCAAACCGCATTTTGAGAAGGTCAAGGGCTATGTGGACCAAGGCGTGGCCGAAGGTGCCACCTTGCTGGTAGATGGCCGTGGCGTCCAGGTCGAAGGCCACGAGGAGGGCTACTTTCTCGGCCCCTGCCTGTTTGACCACGTCAAGCCCGGCATGAAGATTTACCAGGAAGAAATTTTCGGACCGGTGTTGGGCGTGGTGCGCGTCAAAACCCTGCAAGAGGCGATGGACCTGATCGACGCGCACGAGTACGGCAACGGCACCTGCATCTTCACCCGCGACGGCGAGGCGGCGCGCTACTTCACCGACAACATCCAGGTCGGCATGGTGGGCGTGAATGTGCCGCTGCCGGTGCCGGTGGCCTACCACTCGTTTGGTGGCTGGAAGCGTTCGCTGTTTGGCGACCTGCACGCCTACGGCCCGGACGCGGTGCGCTTCTACACCAAGCGCAAAACCATCACCCAGCGCTGGCCCTCGGCCGGAGTGCGCGAAGGTACGGTCTTTAGTTTCCCCAGCTCACGCTGATGCGCCCGCGCAAGGTGGCCTTGCGCCACCCTGCGTGCACCGTGCCACAAGGGATAATCCGACCCCTATGGCACTGATCACCCTTCTCGACGCCCAACTTGCCTTTGGGCACGTTCCCCTGCTGGACCACACGGACTTTTCTTTGGAGGCGAACGAGCGGGTCGGGTTGATTGGGCGCAATGGGGCGGGCAAGTCGTCCATGCTCAAGATCTTGGGCGGCATGGAAAAACCTGACGACGGCAGCTTGCAAGTGCAAAGCGGCACCCGTATTGCCTACGTGGCTCAGGAGCCGGTACTGGACGCCGATGCTTCGGTGTTCACCGCGGTCAGCGTGGGGCTGGCCCGCACCATCGACCTGATCGAAACCTACTGCCAAGGCCAGGGCGACCTCGACGCGATGCAGGCCGAGATCGAATCGGTCGACGGATGGAACTGGGAGCAGCGTGTGCGCGAAACCCTGCAGCGCTTGCACCTCGATCCCGACGCCATAGTGCGCACCTTGTCGGGTGGGACCAAAAAGCGCGTCGCGCTCGCCCAGGCGCTGGTGGCCCAGCCCGAGGTGCTTTTGCTGGACGAGCCCACCAACCACCTCGACCTTGACTCGATTGAGTGGCTCGAGGGCCTGCTCACCGATTTCCGCGGCAGCATCATCACCATCACCCACGACCGCTCATTCCTGGACAACGTGGCCACCCGCATCGTCGAGCTCGATCGCGGCAAGCTGCTCTCCTACCCAGGCAACTTTGCAGCCTACCTGCTGCAAAAAGAAGAGCAGCTGGCGCAAGAGGCGGTCATCAACGCACGCGCCGACAAACTGCTGGCCCAAGAAGAAGTGTGGATCCGCAAAGGGGTGGAAGCCCGCCGCACCCGCGCCCAAGCCCGCATCGTGCGCCTTAACGAGTTGCGCGCCAAACATGCCGCCCGCCGCGAAGTGCTGGGCAGCGTCAACATGGATCTCAACAGCGGCGCAGCCAGCGGCAAGCTGGTGGCGGAGCTAACCCATGTGTCCAAAAGCTTTGGCGATCGGACCATCGTGCGGGACTTTTCCGCCACCATTTTGCGGGGCGACAAAATCGGCCTGCTGGGCCCCAACGGCGCGGGCAAAACGACCTTGCTCAAGCTCATCTTGGGCGAACTCAGAAGCGACCCCGCGCCCGCCCACGCACCGCCACCCGAGCCCGGTCACAGCCCCTGGGGCACGGTGCGCCAGGGCGCCAACATCTCGGTGGCCTACTTCGACCAGATGCGCAACGCGCTGGACCTGGACGCCACGCTGGAAGACTTCATCAGCCCGGGCAGCGAGTGGATCGAGATTGGCAACAAACGCCAGCACGTCAAAAGTTACCTGGGCGACTTCCTGTTTTCGCCCGCCCGCGCCAACTCGCCGGTGCGCTCCCTCTCCGGTGGCGAGCGTAACCGCCTGTTACTGGCGCGGCTTTTTGCGCGACCGGCCAATGTGCTGGTGCTCGACGAGCCCACCAACGATTTGGACATTGACACCCTCGAGTTGCTGGAAGACTTGTTGCAGAACTACGACGGCACCGTGTTCTTGGTCAGCCACGACAGGACGTTTTTGGACAACGTGGTCACCAGCACGATTGCCTTCGAAGGCGACGGCCGCTGGCGCGAGTTCGAAGGCGGCGTGACCGACTGGCTCACCCAAAGCAGCCGCGCCAATGCCATCGCCCAGGCCAAAGGGAGCAAAGGGGCAACGCCGTTTCACTACGGGCGCGACCAGCCCAACCCAGCGCCCAAGCCTGCCACGGCCGCCACTGCGGGTGCGACTCCGGCTGCGAGCAATGCTGGCGCTACCGCACCGCTTAAGGCCCGCAAGCTCAGCTTCAAAGAGCAACGCGAACTCGACAGCCTGCCCGACACCATTGCCACTCTGGAGGCAGAGCAGGCACGCATCGCGCAGGCCCTGGCGGACGGAAGCCTGTTTGCCAAGGACAACGCCCAAGCCCTGACCCTGGCGGCGCGCAACGCAGAGATTGATGATGCGCTGCTGGCGGCGCTGGAGCGCTGGGAAGCACTGGGCGGCGGGTGACGTTGACGACCGCGCGCATTGCGGCTACCGTGCGCCTTCGCCGCTCTGGCGCCTCCTTTTCGTCTAAGTAAACCCCCATGGGACTTCGCCGCAGTATTGCCCTTTCGCTGCTGGGCATCCTTGCCTTGCTGGCAGCGCTGACCTTGGCGGTGCTGCGCTGGGACACCCAGTCCAATGCCACCCGCATGGAGCGGCTCGAAGCAAGCGGCGACCTGCGCCGATTGGTAGCGTCTTTGGACGCCCGTGCCCTGCAAGTGCAGGGCATATTGATGTCTTGGTCCAACTGGACCGCGTTGCACGGCTATCTGATCCAACCGAGCGCTGCCTTTCGCGCCGAGGAACTCACGCCACAAACGGTGGCAGTGGCCGGTGCCGATTGGCTATCGCTGTTTAATGCAGACGGAAAACTGGTGGACATCGTAGAAGTACCGCAGGCTGACGGTTCCCAGCCTGCAACCTTGGAAACGCGGCGCCACGCAGCGGCCTATGCCGCTTACTTCAAAGCCCACCCCGGCGCCCACGGATGCGGAGCGGTGCAAGCCCGCGAGCGTTTGGCATTCGCCTGCTTCAGCCCGGTGCTCAAAAGCGATGGCCGCGGCGAACCCGCTGGAACCGCTGTCTTGGGCAGTTGGATCCATCCCAACACAGTACAACTCGTCTCCGACCAGACCGGTCTGGCCTTCGAGCTGGTGGCCATGCCAGTCGGCTCCACGGACTACAGCGTGCCGGTGATGCCGGTGCCAGCGAGCGGCTTTCGGCCTGAGGCAGTGTCGATGGAGATGTTTAGCGATCGGCTGGAACTGCGCTATCCCATATGGAGCATCTTTGCCAAACCGATTGGCGAGCTGCGCATGCAGTGGCCCAGGCGCGATACCGCCGCGCTCCAAAAGGGCTTGGCCACCACGCAGTGGGTGGTGGTGGCGCTGATAGGCGTGTGTGGGCTCTTGATCGTGGTGCTGCTGGACTCGCTGGTGGTGCGCAGGCTCAACCGCCTGCGCCAGGAGTTGGGGCACATCGTGCAATCGAAGGACTGGAGTGGCGCGCTCACAGTCCATGGGCGCGACGAGATCACCGCCTTGGCGCGCAACATCGACGCGGTGATCGGCATCGTGCGCAACCAAGTGGCCGAACTCAAAAACCTTTCCAACACCGACACGCTCACGGGACTGCCCAACCGGCGCGCCTTCAACCACCGGCTTTCGCACCTGCTCGCGCAACGGGGTCGCAAGGATGTGGCGACGTCATTGCTCTTGGTCGATATCGACTACTTCAAGCGCTACAACGACACCTACGGACACCCAGCAGGCGATGCGGCGCTGCAGCGCTTGGCCGATTGCTTTCGGGCCACGCTGCGCCGGGAGCTGGACATGCCAGCGCGCCTGGGTGGTGAGGAATTCGGCGCTTTGCTGGAGCAAACCGATGCCAGCCAGGCCTTGGCCACCGCCGAAAAACTCCGCACTGCCGTCTTGGACATGGGCCTGGAGCACCGCGCCGGTTTGCCCCTCGAATGCATGACCATCAGTTGCGCCGTGGCAGAAATGCGCGCCGGCGATACCGCCAGCAGCCTTTACCAACGCGCCGACAAGGCCTTGTACCTGGCCAAAGCCGCCGGTCGCAACCGGGTAGTGGTGGCCGAGTAGCACGCGACAAAGGTGGTTTATCCTGGGTTCATAATGGCGAGCGCGTTGGGGCAATTTCCGTACCGACAAACCAAGGGCCACGAATCGCCAACAATGCACATGGGCGGCGGCCAACCGCAGGTTGGAACCACGAGGTGCGCCGCTCCTTTACTTAACCCACAGGACTTACCGTTATGTCAAATCGTCGTGAATTCATTGTTCAAGTCAGCCTGGGCGGCGGCGCGCTGCTCGCAGGTTCAGCCTTCGCACAAGGCACCATGCTTTCGGAGACCGATAAGCAGGCTGTGACTCTGGGTTACAAGGCCGATACAACCAAAGTCGACAAAACAAAGTTTCCCAAGCACACCGTCGACCAAAAGTGCTCCAACTGCGTCCTGTATCAAGGTAAAGCCAGCGACAAGGCGGGCGGCTGCGGCGCATTCCCCGGCAAGCAAGTGGCGGGCAATGGTTGGTGCAGCGCCTGGGCCAAGAAGGCCTAAGCTGGTTGGCTATGTTGCGCCTTCGCGGGCGCAACACCTCACCCGATCGGTGATTCAGGTACCTCAGCGACTGCGCTGCGGGTGAGCTCAAGTGCCTGCGCATACACCGCATTGCGTGGCGCGCCCGTGATGGCAGAAGCCAGCCGCACTGCAGTTTTCAGCGGCAGCTCTTCGAGCAATAAACCCAGCACGCGCACTTCGGTGTGCGTGCTCTTTTGTACCTGCGCGGGGTGCAGCACCAATGTGAATTCACCACGCAAGCGTTTTGCGTCTTCTTGCAGCCACGACATCAAGCCAGAGGCTGGCACGGTGGCAATCTCTTCAAACTGTTTGGTGAGTTCCCTGCCCAGGGTCACTGGCCGCTCACCCAACACCGCCAACGCACCCGCCAAGGCCTCGATGCGGTGGGGCGCCTCCAACACCACAGCCGCGCGCGCCTCCAGCGCCAGCGCGTTGACCGCTTGGGCACGCTCGGTCGCTTTACTCGGCAGAAAACCGACAAACACGAACCCTGCTGATGGCATGCCGTCGGCCACTACACCGCTGACCGATAGCAAGGCTGTCACGCTGCTGGCACCGGGCAGCGGAATCGCGCGCAAGCCCTGAGCGCACACACACGCTGCCAAGCGAGCGCCAGGGTCGCTCACACCAGGCGTACCTGCGTCGCTAACGTAGGCCACACGTTGGCCTTGGCGCAGCCGCTCGATCACGCGGTTCGCCACCTGTTCCTCGTTGTGCTGGTGCAGAGCCAGCAGTTGGCCACCCGTCTTGTGGATGCCATAGGCACGCAGTAGATGCTGGGTGTGGCGGGTGTCCTCACAAGCCACGGTATCTGCCAAATGCAGAACATACAACGCCCGCAGCGTGATGTCGGCCAAGTTACCAATGGGCGTGGCTACCATGTAAAGCGCGCCTTGCGGGTGGCTCTGCCCTTCGGCAGCCTGCGTGGCAGCCGCCAGAGCAGAAGTTAAGGACGCACTCACTATGGGTTTCCTTCCATCAAGACCACCGCCCGAACGCACCACCAAACAAATCGGGGATGCTGCGGAAGACGCTGCCTTGGCACACTTGCAGCGTCAGGGTTTGCGGCTGGTCGCGCGCAATTATCGGACGCCCGGTCGCGGCGGCGGCGAAGTCGACCTGATTGTGCAAACCCCGAATGGAACCATCGTGTTCGTCGAGGTGCGCAGCCGCGCCGATGCGCGCCATGGTGGCGCGGCCGCCAGTGTAGGTTTTGCCAAACAACGCCGCATTGTGTTCGCCGCACGCCACTACCTGATGCGCCAAAGACAGGTGCCCCCATGCCGGTTTGATGTGGTCGTGATTGAACCCGAAGGCATCACCTGGTTGCAAGCCGCGTTCGATGCCCCATGAGCCGTGGGCTTGGGCTAGGCGGTTATCATCCCGCACTATGCTGGAACAACGAATTCACCAACACTTCATCGACAGCGCCGACCTGAAGTACCAGGCGGCAGATGTCCTTTGCAAGCCAATTGCGGCAGCGGTGCAAGCGGTGCTGGCGTGCCTGACTGGGGGCGGTAAGGTGCTGGTGTGTGGCAACGGGGGTTCCGCGGCCGATGCGCAACATTTCTCCGCCGAATTCATAGGCCGTTTTGAACGCGACCGTCCCGAGCTGGCGGCCATCGCACTCACCACCGACACCTCAGCCATCACCGCGATTGCAAACGATTACGATTTCAGCGTCATATTTTCACGCCAGGTGCGCGCACTGGGCCAACCCGGTGACGTGCTAGTAGCGATCTCCACCAGCGGCAATTCAGGCAATGTGCTCGCAGCGATCGAGGCAGCACACGAGCGCGACATGGTCGTCGTCGGCCTGAGCGGTCGCGGCGGCGGCAAGATGAACCACGCACTCAAGGACACCGACGTGCACATCTGTGTGCCGCACGATCGCACTGCGCGGGTCCAGGAAGTGCACATCCTTAGCTTGCACTGCATTTGCGATGCGGTGGATGCCCAACTTTTGGGCGACCAGGAAACCCAGAAATGAAAACCCAAAACCTTGCCCGGCCCCTGGCCTACTTGCTTTTGCTTGGCGCAAGCGTCGCCGGCCTGACTGCCTGCTTTCCACTTGTCATGGGCGGCGCGGTGGTGTCGGGCACCATGGTTGCCACTGACCGGCGCACCTCGGGCACCGTAGTCGAAGACAATGCCATTGAAATCAAAGCCAACCGGCGTATCTCGGTCAACGTCGGTGACCGGGTTCACGTGAATGTCACCAGCTACAACCGCCAGGTCCTGCTCACTGGAGAAGTGCCCAATTTGCAAGACAAGCAACTGGTGGAAAAACTCGTGACCGAAGTCGAGAACGTGCGCAACATCGTCAACGAGCTTACGGTCATGGGCAACTCCACCTTGACCCAGCGCGCCTCCGACACCTTGGTGACCAGCCGCGTTAAGGCGAACCTAGTCGATGCGCGGGACCTGATCGCCAGCGCCTTCAAAGTCACCACCGAGCGCGGCACGGTCTATGTGATGGGGCGCGTCACTCAGCGTGAAGCCAACCGTGCCACCGAAGTCATTACAAGCACCTCGGGTGTACAGCGCTTGGTCCGCGTATTTGAAATCATCAGCGAGGACGAGCTGGCCCGCACTTTGCCAACGCCTGCGCCTGCCAAAAAGTAAGCTGCTCCCGGGTTGCGGGGCAGCATACGCGTAACCCGCTTACTTGAGCCGCTTGATCAGGCTCGACGTATCCCAGCGGTTGCCGCCAAGCTGCTGAACATCGGCGTAAAACTGGTCTACCAAGGCAGTGACTGGTAGCCGCGCGCCGTTGCGCTTGGCTTCGTCAAGTACCAGTCCCAGATCCTTACGCATCCAGTCCACCGCGAATCCGAAATCGAAGCGGTCGGCCACCATGGTTTTGCCACGGTTGTCGAGCTGCCAACTTTGCGCTGCGCCTTTGCCAATGACATCGAGCACCTGCGGCATGTCCAAACCCGCACGCTGGCCAAAAGCGATGGCTTCAGAGAGGCCCTGCACCAAGCCAGCGATGCAGATTTGGTTGACCATTTTGGCAAGCTGGCCCGAGCCACTGTCCCCCAGGAGGGTGAACGCTCTGGAAAATGCCATGCCTACCGGCTGCGCTGCACCGAAGGCCGCCGCTTGGCCACCGCACATGACAGTCAACATGCCGTTTTGTGCACCGGCTTGGCCGCCCGAGACCGGCGCATCTACGAAGTGAAGCCCGGCCTGTTGGGCCAGCGCAAACAGCTCACGCGCCAGCCGCGCCGAGGCGGTGGTGTGGTCCACAAACACCGCGCCAGGCTTCATGCCGGCGAACGCGCCGTCCTCCCCGAGGGTGACGCTGCGCACGTCGTCGTCATTGCCAACGCAGCAAAAGACGATGTCAGCCCCTTGTGCGGCTTCACGCGGCGTCGCTGCATGGCGGTGCGGGCCCAGTGTGCTGACTCGGTCGCCAAACTCGGCGCACCAGGCTTGGGACTTAGCCTGCGTGCGGTTGTAGACGGTAACCCGGTGGCCCGCACCAGCAAGGTGGCCGGCCATGGGATAGCCCATGACACCCAAGCCTAGAAAAGCGACCGAGGTCGGAGTGCAGGCGTCGTAAGTTTTGGAGGGAAGTGAAGACATGGCTAAATGATGGCGAGGTTTTCGGTACCGGCGGCCAGATCGGTGGACCTACCTCGCCGGCTGCTGAGTTTTATTTGCAGCCGCAGATCGTTGACCGAATCTGCATAGCGCAAAGCGTCCTGGTACGTAATCAGATCGTTCTCGTAAAGGTCGAACAGCGACTGGTCGAAGGTCTGCATGCCAGCGTTGCGGCCTTTTTTCATGATCTCCTTGATCTCAGCTACATCGCCCTTGAGGATGAGATCGGCCACCAGCGGGGTGTTTACCATCACCTCCACCGCTGCCACCCGGCCCTTACCGTCTTGCCGGGGCACCAGCCGCTGGGACACCACCGCATTGAGATTGAACGACAGATCGGTCAGCAACTGCTCACGCCGGTCGTCGGGGAAAAAGTGGATGATGCGGTCCAGCGCCTGGTTGGCACTGTTGGCATGCAGTGTGGCCAGGCACAAATGCCCCGTCTCAGAAAACGCGACGGCATTCTCCATCGCTTGTCGGTCGCGTAATTCGCCCATCAAAATCACATCTGGCGCTTGGCGCAGGCTGTTTTTCAAGGCGGCTTCCCAGCTGTCCGTATCCAAGCCCACTTCGCGCTGCGTGATCACGCAGTTCTTATGCGGGTGAATGAACTCCACCGGGTCTTCGATGGTGACGATGTGGCCCCAGGAGTTTTCGTTGCGCCAATCCACCATCGCCGCCAGTGTGGTCGATTTGCCCGAGCCGGTCGAACCCACCATGATGCACAAACCGCGCTGGGCCATTACCACGGGCTTAAGCACCTGCGGCAATCCCATGCCGTCAATCGTAGGCAGCACCGCCGGTATCACCCGCACCACCATGCCAACCTTGCCCTGCTGGATGAACACATTGACCCGAAAGCGCCCGATTCCCGGGGGGGAAATCGCAAAGTTGCCTTCCTTGGTGCGCTCAAACTCGGCAAGCTGCTTGTCACTCATGATGGCGCGCGCCAAGGCCATAGTGTGTGCGGCCGTCAGCGGTTGCGGCGACACCTTGGTGAGCTTGCCGTCGACCTTGATCGCCGGAGGAAACTCGGCGGTGATGAACAGGTCGCTGCCTTCGCGACTGAGCATCAGCCGCAAGAGCTCGTTGATGAATGTGCTTGCTTGGTCGCGTTCCATGGCGCCGTCCTTGCTAGCCGGAGAAGTTTTCCGGCATTTTTGCCTTGCCGCGGGCCTCGGCCGCGCTGATCACATTGCGCTTGACGAGGTCTGCCAAGTTTTGGTCCAACGTTTGCATGCCCTGGCTGTTGCCCGTCTGGATGGTCGAGTACATCTGCGCGATCTTGGCCTCACGGATGAGGTTGCGAATAGCGCTGGTGCCCAGCATGATTTCGTGGGCCGCCACCCGGCCTTGACCGTCTTTGGTTTTGCACAGCGTTTGTGAAATGACCGCTTGCAGGGACTCCGACAGCATGGCGCGCACCATTTCCTTCTCGTCCGCAGGGAACACATCGATGATCCGGTCGATGGTTTTGGCGGCGCTGGAGGTGTGCAGCGTGCCAAACACCAAGTGACCCGTTTCTGCCGCCGTCATGGCCAGGCGGATGGTCTCCAGATCGCGCATCTCGCCCACCAGAATGGCATCGGGGTCCTCGCGCAGAGCCGACTTCAGCGCGGCGGCGAAAGACAAAGTGTGCGGCCCGACCTCGCGCTGGTTGATCAGGCACTTTTTGGACTCGTGCACAAACTCGATCGGGTCTTCCACGGTCAGGATGTGGCCAAACTCGGTTTCGTTGAGGTAGTTCACCATGGCCGCAAGGGTGGTCGACTTGCCCGAGCCGGTCGGTCCAGTCACCAGTACCAGCCCGCGCGGTTTGAGCGCAAGTTCACCAAAGATCTTGGGCGCGTGGAGTTGTTCAAGCGACAAAATTTTGCTGGGAATGGTGCGAAACACCGCGCCGGCACCGCGCTGGTGGTTGAATGCGTTGACCCGAAACCGCGCCAAGCCGTCGATCTCGAAGGAGTAATCCACCTCCAAAAACTCTTCGTAGTGCTTGCGCTGGCTGTCGTTCATGATGTCATACACCATGCTGTGAACCTGTTTGTGGTCCAGCGGATCGACGTTGATGCGGCGTACATCGCCGTGCACCCGGATCATCGGCGGCAACCCGGCCGATAGGTGCAAGTCGGACGCCTTGTTCTTCACACTAAAGGCAAGCAGCTGGGTGATGTCCACGCGAACCTCATTTAAAGCATGTTGTTTGCTACGCTTGGGGATTATGACCACGATTGCACACCACCTTGCGCAGCTGCACCAGCGCGTCCTGCAGGCCTGCGCCCAGAGCGGGCGACCGCCCCACAGCGTGGCGGTGCTGGCGGTCTCCAAAACATTTGGCGCCGACGCGGTGCGCCAAGCCTACGCCGCCGGGCAGACGGCCTTTGGCGAAAACTACATTCAGGAGGCGCTGGACAAAATGACTGCGCTGTCCGACCTGCCCTTGGTGTGGCACTGCATCGGTCCGGTGCAAAGCAACAAGACCCGCCTGGTGGCCGAGCACTTCGACTGGGTGCATTCGGTGGACCGGCTCAAGGTCGCACAGCGACTAAGCCAGCAGCGCCCCGCGTCCCTGCCTGCGCTGCAGGTGTGCATTCAGGTCAACACCGATGGTGGTGCCAACAAGGCTGGCGTCACGGCGGCAGGGCTGGCCGATCTGGCGGCGCAAGTGCGCGCCCTGCCACGCTTGCAGCTGCGCGGCTTGATGAGCATCCCCGAACCCGCCGCCTCGTTTGAAGCCGCCTGTGCGGTGCACCTGCAAACCAAGGCCTTGTGGGACCGCCTCAACGCGCTGGGTTTTGGTTTGGACACGCTGTCGCTTGGCATGTCGGCCGACCTGGAAGCTGCCATCCACAGCGGCAGCACGCTGGTGCGGATAGGTTCTGCAATCTTTGGTACGCGTGGAATCGGGGCTGCAGCGCCATCAGAGCAGCTTTAGGCGGGTGGTGTCTTTGACCTCTTCCATCACCGCGTAGGTTCGGGTTTCGCGCACGCCAGGCAGTTTCCACAGAACGGCACCTGCAAACGCACGGTAGGCATCCATGTCTGCCATGCGGGTTTTGAGCAGGTAATCAAAACCTCCGGCGACCATGTGGCACTCCAAGATTTCTTCGTGCACCTGCACAGCCGCCTTGAAAGCATCAAATACATTGGGCGTGGTGCGGTCCAGCAGCACCTCCACAAACACCAGCATGGCAGCGCGCAGCTTGCGCGGGTTGAGCCGCGCTTCGTAGCCCAGGATGTAGCCTTCTTTGTTCAAACGCTGCACCCGCGCCAACACGGCGGTGGGCGAAAGGGCCACCAGCTCGGCCAGTTTGAGATTGGCGATGCGGCCGTCCTCTTGCAAGATGGCCAGAATTTTCAGATCGATGCGGTCCAGATCGGTACGCTGTGCTGTCAAGGTCGCCATGTTTATGACAGGCGCGGACGCGAGCGCAAGTAGGCATCGAAACTGACCGCATCCATAGGTCGAGCAAACAGGTAGCCTTGCGCGAAATCACAACCTGCTGCGCGCAACAAATCGGCCTGCTCCTGCGTCTCGACGCCTTGGGCTATGACCTGGATCCCCAGTTTGTGGGCCATGGCAATGATGGCCTGCGACAAGGCCAAAGCGTCCGAGTCTGGAGCGATTTTGCGCACAAACCCTTGGTCAATCTTGAGGTAGTCAATGTGGTGCGCCTGCAAGTTGGCCAAGGAGGATGCGCCGCTGCCGAAGTCGTCAATCGACACCTGGATACCATCGCTGCGTATGGCGCGAATCTGCTGCGCAATGCTTTGGCTGGAGTTGAGCAGCAGGCTTTCTGCAATCTCCACCACGATGCTGCGTTCGCCCAAGCCAAGCTCGCGCAACTGTTGGTGCCAAGTGACCTGGTCGCCACCGGGCCGGTAAAACTGCACCGGGGACTTGTTGATGCTTACCTGAAAGTCGCTGTGGTGGGACGCCCGCCAAGCTTGGGCCTGGGCCGCCACGGTAGAAAACACCCACTGGCTGATCTCGGAAATCAGCCCGGTGGACTCAGCCACCGGCACAAACACCGAGGGCTCGACCAAGCCGCGCTCTGGGTGCTGCCAGCGGATGAGCGCCTCGGCCTTGTGCACCGAACCATCCTTGAAACTGTGGATGGGCTGGTAAGCCACCCAGAACTGGTTTTCGCGCAAGGCCGAGCGGATGTCTTGGGTCAACCAAATCCGGCTCTCCGCTTGGTCTTGCAACTCTTGGGTGAAAAAGCTAAACCGGTTGCGTCCCGCGCTTTTCGCGGCATACATCGACTGGTCCGCCCGCTTGACAAGGCCCGCCACATCGGTGGCGTCGTCTGGGTACACAGCGATACCGATGCTGGCACTCACAATCCCGCTACCACCGGTCAACGGGTAGGGTTGGCAAAGTGCTTGCAACACGTTGCCCGCAATCGTCTCGACCGGGCGCAAGTCTTCCAGGTCGCCCAGAATCACCATGAACTCGTCTCCACCGACCCGTGCGACTGTGTCCGCACTGCGCACACAGTCGCGCAACCGCTGCGACGCCATCACCAGCAGGCAGTCCCCTTGGTCATGACCCAGTGTGTCGTTGATCTGCTTGAAGTGGTCCAGGTCCAACATGAGCAGCGCCACTTTGCGATTGTTGCGCTGGGCACGCAGTATTTCAGTTTGCACTCGGTCCGGAAACAACGAGCGGTTGGGTAGATCGGTTAGCGGGTCAAAATGGGCCAGGTGCCGGGTGGCCTCCTCGGCCTCGCGCCGGCTGGTGATGTTGTTACCCACGCCTCGGTAGCCGATGAACCGCTGCTGGGCGTCAAACACCGGTTGACCCGAGATCGCATAGTGCACCAGGCGGCCTTGCCCATCGGGGCGCGAAACCTCGAAGTTACTAAACGCTTCGCGCCGGTCCAAAAGAGCGCGGTGCGCCGCCCAATCGGCAGCTCCCAGGTTGGAACACGGCAGCTCCCAGCGGGTTTTCCCCAGCAGCGCTGCCTCGGTTTGGCCGGTCGTGGACTCGAAGTTGCCCCCAATGTAGGTGAACCGGTAGGCGCTGTCTTGCTCCCACCACCAGTCACAGGCCAGTTCGGTCAATGCACGAAAGTGTTGCTCAGGTGCTAACAGAGCCTGCTGGCGCGCGCCGCGCCGTGCATCCAGCACGCATGCCAGCGCTGCAAGCAGCCCCGCAGCGCCGAGGGCCAGTCCCAACCACAACCAAACCGCATGGGGCCCATCGGCGCTCACGTTCGCTACCAGCAAGGCCAAGCAGAGTGCGCCACCGCCCCAGCAGGCAATCAACAACAAAGCCAGCCGAAGCGGTGGAAAAAAGAAATGGGAAGGGTTCGCTGCAGCGACGCGTTGTGGAGACTGGCTGGACATGGCGAATCCTAAGCGAGGGCAGCGGGTTTGATCAATAGAAGCCCCAGCAGGGCCTTAGACCTAAGGCAAAGGCCCTGCTGTTCTGAGTTAAGTTCTTTAAATCGAAGATTGTTTGGTGATTTATTTATCTAGCCTTAGAAAACAATAAATATTACGCCAACATTGGAGCAACTTGATGCCGGCAACCCAAAGACTCCCGGATCCCTACCGCCCTGAACCTGCCGTGGTGTCGCAGCGCTTGGCTGCGCTGCGCTCTGCCCTGAATTGGGCCGAGGTTGCGCAGACGGCGGCACCCTGGGTGCAGGCGGTGCGTGACCACCCGCCGCCGTTTTGGGCGATGGAGAGTCTGCAAAAGGAATACCCCATCTCCAGTGCTGAGGGGCTGGCGCTGATGCGTCTGGCAGAAGCGCTGTTGCGTATCCCCGACGCTGAAACCGCGGTGGCCTTGACTGCGGACCAACTGGGGCGGGCCGATTTTGAGCGCAGCAGCGACCAGGTTTTAGCCCGCTTGTCGGGCGCCGCCATCGCACTGTCTAAGCACTTTTTACCTGCCACACAAGCCAGTAGCGCGCATCAGTCAGAGCCAGGCCTGATGTCCAAGCTGGGGGCCAAGACGGTGGTAGCCGCCACCTTGCGCGCGGTGCAATTGCTGGGGCGTCAGTTTGTGCTCGGCCAAACCATCGCCGACGCGATGCACCAAGCCCAGACCGCGTGCAGCAAGCACGCTGGGCGTGCTGCCGTGCTGGACCGCGCCGCATCACATGGATCAGCAGCAACCACCAGTGGTGACGCAGGCAGTCTCACCTATTCGTACGACATGCTGGGCGAAGGTGCCCGTACCGACAGCGACGCACTGCGCTACCTTGCGAGCTACACCGATGCCATCCACGCGGTTGCCAGCCGGGCCCGCCGCGTTGCAGCGCCGCAGCACAACGACGGCATCTCCATCAAGCTCAGTGCCCTGCACCCACGCTACGAAGACGCACAAAGCCAGCGCGTCCTGGCCGAACTGGTGCCGCGCGTGTGGACCCTTTGCGAACTGGCCGCCTTGGCCAACATCAACCTCACGATCGACGCTGAGGAGGTCGAGCGACTCGAACTCTCGCTGGAGGTGCTTGATGCCCTGCTGGGCCGCGTGGCCCAGCACCACCCCCAGTGGACAGGCTTGGGTCTGGCGCTGCAGGCTTACCAGACGAGGGCACTCGAACTCGTTGAGGTGGTCACCGCCATGGCACGCAAACACCAGGTTCGGTTGATGTGCCGTCTGGTCAAGGGCGCGTACTGGGACGCTGAAATCAAGCGCGCTCAAGAACTGGGATTGCCCGGCTACCCGGTGTTCACCCACAAGCACCACACCGACGTGTCCTACCTTGCTTGTGCCCAATCGCTGCTGGCCGCGCCCGACGCCATCTACCCGCAGTTCGCGACCCACAACGCCGCCACGGTTGCCGCCATTTTGCAAATGGCCGCACGCACCGGCGGTGCGTTCGAACTGCAACGCCTGCACGGCATGGGTGAGGGCGTGTACCGCGAGGTGCTCAAAAACCCGCTGGTGGCGTGTCGTGTGTATGCGCCAGTCGGTGCGCACCGCGACCTGCTGGCTTACCTGGTGCGCCGCCTACTGGAAAATGGAGCCAACTCGTCGTTTGTGCACCAGCTGGTCGATGCCTCGGTGGACATGCAGTCGCTGCTTATCTCACCCTTGCGCCTGGAGCCGCATTCGGCATTACCGCTGCCAGCGGACCTCTTTGGCACCCACGCTGGAGCGCGCAGAAACAGCGCCGGCTTGGACCTCACGGTGCCCACGCAACGCGATCCGCTGCTTGCGGCCATGCGCAGCGAGCGTGTTCCGGTGGTACCCGAATGCGCGCCAGAACGTATCCCTGAACGCACTGCAGCCGCGTTCGCACTGGCGGCGAGCAGCTTCGCCGCCTGGAGTAGCACGCCGGTCAGCGCGCGTGCCGCCGTGCTGCGCCGCGCCGCCGACACCATGGAGGCGCGGACCCCGCTGTGGTGCGCCCTGCTGGTGCAAGAGGCTTTCAAGACTTGGGGCGATGCGGTATCGGAAGTGCGCGAGGCGGTGGACTTCTTGCGCTACTACGCCAGCGAGGCCGAGCGCATCCAGCAGCCCCAGGCGATGCCGGCAGTGACGGGCGGCTTGTTGGCGCCAGCCACCTACGGTGTGACTGGCGAGAGCAACATACTGACGCTCACTGGGCGCGGTGTGTGGGTGTGCATCAGCCCCTGGAACTTTCCTTTGGCCATCTTTGTGGGCCAGGTGGCCGCAGCCCTAGCCACGGGCAACACGGTGCTGGCCAAACCGGCCGAGCAAACGCCGGGCGTGGCCCAGGCGGCGGTCGATCTGATGCATGCCGCAGGCGTACCACAGGGCGCGTTACAGCTTGTCCACGGTCCGGGCGAGACGGTAGGAGCTGCGCTGGTGGCGCACCCTAAAGTGGCCGGTGTGGTGTTTACCGGCTCCACCCAAGTGGCCAAAGTCATCCAGCGTGCGCTGGCCGCCAAGGATGGCCCCATCGTCCCGCTGATTGCCGAGACCGGCGGCATCAATGCCATGGTCGTGGATTCAAGCGCGCTACCTGAGCAGGTGGTCGACGCAGTGGTCCTGAGTGCCTTCCGTTCTGCTGGACAACGCTGCTCAGCGCTGCGCCTGCTGTGCGTCCATTCGGCCATTGCCGACCACGTCATCGAGATGTTGCGCGGCGCGGCCCGCGAGCTGCGCGTCGGCGACCCCGTCGATTTGGCCACCGATGTGGGCCCAGTGATTGACGCAGACGCGTTTACCAGCATTGGGCTCCACCTGGCCCGCCTCCATGCCAGCGCCAAACCACTGCTGAGCGAGCCCCCAATGGACCGCAGCAGCGCCCGCACCGCCCACCTTATTGCGCCGTCAGCGTTCGAGGTGGCAAGCATCGCCGAGGTCAACGCCGAAGTCTTCGGACCCGTGCTGCAAATCGTTCGCTGGGATGGCGACCCGTTGGCAGTGATTGCGCAAATCAACGCGCTCGGCTATGGGCTGACATTGGGCATCCAGACACGCATTGATTCGCGCGCCCAGGCACTGGCGGCGGCGGCCCATGTGGGCAACATCTATATCAATCGCAACATGATCGGCGCTGTGGTGGGCGTGCAGCCCTTTGGTGGTGAAGGCCTCAGTGGGACTGGCCCCAAGGCGGGTGGGCCGCACTACCTCTACCGCTTCTGCGCAGAAAAAACAGTGACCATCAACACCACGGCTGCAGGCGGCAATGCAGCATTGTTGACCGCATAGGCCTCAGCGGTGCTACGTTGCGCAGGTGGTCATGCGGCACTGTTCGCCACAGGGGCCACGCTGCATCGCTGGTCGGTGGAGCGCCGTGGCTTGAAGTGCCGCACCGCTATGCTGCTGGCTTTGCCAACCCCAACCAAGCATCCGGCATGACCCAGACCACCACCCGCCCCAACATTCTTTTCATCATGGCCGACCAAATGGCTGCGCCGCTGCTCCCCATCTACGACCGCCAATCGGTAGTGCAGATGCCGCACCTGGCGCGCCTGGCCGAGCAGGGCGTGGTGTTCGAATCAGCGTACTGCCCCAGCCCCTTGTGCGCGCCTTCCCGCTACAGCTTGGTGAGCGGGCAGTTGCCCTCCAAGATCGGCGGTTTTGACAATGCCGCCGACTTCGCCGCCGACATCCCCACCTACGCGCACTACCTGCGGGCCCTGGGCTACCGCACCGCGCTGTCGGGCAAGATGCACTTTTGCGGGCCCGACCAGTTGCACGGCTACGAAGACCGCCTGACGGCCGACATCTACCCCGCCGACTACGGCTGGACGGTCAACTGGGACGCGCTGGAAGTGCGCCCGAGTTGGTACCACAACATGTCCTCGGTGCTCCAAGCCGGCCCCAGCGTTCGAACCAACCAGCTCGACCACGACGAAGAAACCGTCTTCAAAGCGCGCCAGTACCTGTACGACCATGTGCGCAACACACCGGGCCAACCGTTTTGCCTGACGGTGTCGATGACACACCCGCACGACCCCTACACCATCCCATCCGAGTTTTTCGACCTGTACCGAGACGAAGACATCCCGATGCCGCGCCACAGTTTCACGCAGGACGCGCAAGACGCGCACTCGCAACGGCTGCTCAAGGTGATTGACTTGTGGGACAAACCTCTGACGGACGACGCCATACGCCGTGCAAGGCGTGCTTACTTTGGCTCCTGCAGTTATGTCGACGCCAAGATCGGCGAGCTGCGCAAAACTCTGATGGATTGCGGCTTGGCAGACAACACCATCATGGTGTTCTCAGGCGACCACGGCGACATGCTGGGCGAGCGTGGCCTTTGGTACAAGATGCACTGGTTCGAGATGGCAGCGCGCGTGCCGCTGGTGGTGCATGCCCCCCAGCAGTTTGCGCCCCGGCGGGTGGCTGGCAATGTGTCCACCATCGACCTGCTGCCCACCTTGGTTGAGTTGGCAGGCGGCCAAGTCGACGCTACGCTGCCGCTGGACGGCCAATCGCTGGTGCCGCACCTGCGAGGCGCAGGAGGCCACGACGAAGCGATTGGCGAATACATGGCCGAGGGCAGCAAAACGCCACTCATCATGCTGCGGCGCGGACCCTGGAAATTCGTTTACGGGCAGGACGACATTTGCATGCTCTTCCACCTGGCATCCGACCCCGACGAACTACACAACCTGGCATCGGACCCGGGCCACCAGGCCACGCTGCAGGCCTTCCTGGCGGAGACCCACACCCGCTGGAACCTGGGCGCCTTGCACCAGCAGGTGCTGGCCAGCCAGCGCCGCCGCCGCTTGGTCTACCGCGCACTCACCCAAGGCAGGCGCACCGCCTGGGATCACCAGCCCTTTGTCGACGCCAGCCAGCAGTACATGCGCAACCACATTGACCTTGACGACCTAGAACGCCGGGCGCGCTTTCCCGTGCCCTGAAGCGGCGCGCTTATTGCACGATAGCGATTTCGTTGTGGACCGCGTGCACTGCAGCAGAGAGGCGCGCGATTCTGACGGCTTCGTCCGCCTGTGCTTGGCTGGTCACCGTTCCGCTCAAACGCACATCGCCTTTGGTGGTTCCCACCGTGATGCGCGCGCCCTTGAGCAGCTCACTTTGCAGCAGCGCCATGTTGACGTGTTCGGTCACATCCACATCGGCAATGTTGCCCACCGCCACCGGTGCTTCGGGGGCGGGTGCGGTGGTGGTCGCTGTAGGCGCGGGCAGTTTGTTGCAACCAGCTGCCGCTACGGCCGCAGCGATTGCAAGGGCGAGCAGGGTGATCTGAGAAATTTTCATGGGCCGCCTTTGTGTGTGCTTGGGCCGCCGCAGGGTGGCCCTGACCGCACTGTGCTTGCCTAGGAAAGCACCGTCCGTGCGCGATCGCACACTGATGGCGCGCGCAGACGCCGGGAAAGCCCTTAGAACCGCCCAAAAACGGGCAAGGCATACTTCACGCCCTTGATACCACCCTTGGGAATTCCTATGAAGCTCAAACTCATTGCACTGTGCGCGGCGCTTTGCCTGCCGACATTTGGACAGGCCAAAACCTTCAAGTGGGCCAGCGCAAGCGACATCGCCACCTGGGATATCCATTCCCAGAACAATGCATTGCAAAATGGCGTGCACGCTGCGGTGTACGAAAGTCTGGTTTATTACAACAGCCGCACCTTCAAGATCGAGCCGGTGCTTGCCACTGCCTGGAACGAAGTGAGCCCCACCCAGCTGCGGGTGACCCTGCGCAACGGCGTGAAGTTCCATGACGGCAGCGCGTTTACCGCGGATGACGCGGTGTTCTCGATCCAGCGCGCGATGGCCAAAACCTCCAACTTCACGCCCTACATCAGCGGCATCGAAAGAGTGGTGAAGGTCAACAACAGCACGATTGACATCATCACCAACGGCCCCAACCCGGTGCTGCTCAACCAAATGACCGAGCTGCGCATGATGAGCAAGGCCTGGGCGGAGAAGAACAAGTCGGTCGACCCCAAGGACATCAAAACGCAGGAAGAAAACTTCGCCCACCGCAACGCCAATGGCACCGGTCCCTTCAAACTCAAAGAGTGGAAGCAAGACCAGCGCTTGGTGCTGGAAAAGAACACCGCCTGGTGGGGCAGCATGGAAGGCAACGCCACCGAAATCGTCTACACCCCCATCAAGGCCGAAGCCACCCGCATTGCAGCCTTGCTGACCGGTGAAGTGGACTTGGTGCTGGACCCCAGCCCGCAAGACTTGCCACGGATTCGCTCCAACAACGCACTCAAGGTGATGGACGGTGTGGAAAACCGCACCATTTTCTTTGGCATGGACCACGGCCGGGCGGAGCTGGTGGGCAGCAACATCAAGGGCAAGAACCCGCTCAAGGATTTGCGGGTGCGCCAAGCGCTGAACAAGGCAGTCGATGCCGAGGCCATCACCCGCGTGACCATGCGTGGCCTGGGCCAACCCACGGCGGCGCTGATCGCACCGCAGGTGGCCGGCTGGAGTGAGTCCCTGCACCGCCGCGAGCCAGTGGACGTGGAAGGCGCCAAGAAGCTGCTGGCAGCTGCGGGTTACCCCGACGGTTTTGAAGTGGACTTTGCCTGCCCCAACAACCGCTACATCAACGATGAAGAAATCTGCCAGGCAGTCACCGCCATGTGGTCGCGCATCGGCATCAAGGCCAAGCTGCGCACCCTACCTTTGGTCACCTACTTCCCGATGATCCAGCGCAACGAAGCCAGCATTTACATGCTGGGCTGGGGTGTTCCCACCTTTGATGCGGTGTACAGCCTGCAATCCCTGGTGCGCAGCGTGGGCACGGGCGGTGACGGCAACTACAACGTCGGCAAATACAGCAACCCCAAGCTGGATGCGATCATCGACCGCGCCAAGACCGAAAGCGATCCCTTCGTACGCCCCCGTCTGCTCACGGAAGCGCTGGAGATGGCCAAGAACGATGTGAGCCACATCGTGCTGCACAACCAGGTGATTCCGTGGGTGATGAAGAAAAACATCGACGTGGTGCACCGTGCTGACAACCGCATCGACTGGCGTTTGGTGAAAGTCAACTAAACACCGCTGCTTGCAACCCAAGGGTCGCTGCCTGGCGCATGCGGCCCTTGTTTTTTAAAACCTATGCTGGCATTCATTGTGCGGCGCCTGGCGCAGGCGGTCTTGGTCATGGTCACCGTGGCCCTGGTGGCGTTCATGCTGTTTCAGTACGTGGGCGACCCGGTCGTTTTCATACTTGGGCAGGACGCCACCGCTGAGCAGGTCAAGGAATTGCGCATGGCCTTGGGGCTGGACCAACCGTTTTTTATCCAGTTCTACCACTTCCTGCTCAATGCACTGCAGGGCGAGTTCGGCATGAGTTTGCGCCAGGGTGTGAAGGTGTCGCAGTTGATCGCAGAGCGCTTTCCCGCCACCTTGGAGCTCTCCCTTATCGCCGCCGCGCTGGCGCTGCTCTTGGGCATTCCGATGGGCGTGTACGCCGCGCTGCGCCGGGGCAGCTTTGTCAGCCAGTTGCTGATGACGGTGTCGCTCTTGGGCGTGTCTTTGCCGACCTTTCTGATCGGCATTTTGCTGATCTTGGTGTTTGCAGTGCACCTGGGTTGGTTTCCCAGTTTTGGTCGGGGTGAGGTGCACGAGTTGGGCGGCTGGAGCACCGGCTTGCTCAGCGCGAAGGGTTGGCACCACATCGTGCTGCCTGCGGTCACGCTGGCGGTGTTTCAGCTCACCTTGATCATGCGCTTGGTGCGCGCCGAGATGCTGGAGGTGCTGCGCACCGACTACATCAAGTTTGCCCGCGCCCGGGGCCTGACCAACCGCGCGGTGCACTTTGGCCATGCGGTCAAGAACACGCTGGTCCCGGTGATGACGATCACCGGCTTGCAGCTGGGCGGCCTGATTGCGTTTGCCATCATCACCGAGACGGTGTTCCAGTGGCCCGGCATGGGCTTGCTGTTCATCCAGGCAGTCACGTTTGCAGACATTCCCGTCATGGCCGCCTACCTGTGCCTGATTGCACTGATTTTTGTAGTGATCAACCTCGTGGTGGACCTGCTGTATTTTGTGGTGGACCCACGCCTGCGCCTGGACACGGCTTCGGGGCACTGAGTTCTGACGATGCAAACCCTGATTCACCGCTGGCTTGACAGCGATATTGGCTACAGCTTTCGCACATCGCCCACCGCGATGGTGGCGGCGCTGATTGCCTTTGTGTGCGTGTTTTGTGCGCTGTTTGCCCCCTGGGTGGCACCGCACAACCCCTTTGACCTCACCACGCTGGAACTCAGCAATGCGCGCCTGCCCCCGGCCTGGAGCGAAGGTGGCAGCGCGCGGTTTTTTCTGGGCACCGACGATCAAGGCCGCGATATCTTGTCGGCCCTGATGTACGGCGCGCGAATTTCGCTGGCGGTCGGCGTGGCCTCGGTGCTGCTGTCGGTGCTGGTCGGCGTGGCGCTGGGGCTGCTGGCAGGCTTTCGCGGCGGTTGGCTCGATGCGGTGCTGATGCGCATGTGCGATGTCATGCTGTCCTTCCCCGCCATTCTTGTGGCCCTGCTGATTGCGGGCGTTGGCCGGGCGCTGTTTCCCAACGCGCATGAGTCTTTGGCGTTTGGGGTGCTGGTGCTGTCCATATCGCTCACCGGCTGGGTGCAGTACGCCCGCACCGTGCGCGGCTCCACGCTGGTGGAGCGCCGCAAGGAATACGTACAAGCCGCGCAGGTGACCGGCGTACCTGCGGGACGCATCATGCGCAAACACGTGCTGCCCAATGTGATGGGGCCGGTGCTGGTGCTGGCCACCATCCAAGTGGCGTCTGCCATCCTCACCGAGGCCACCTTGAGCTTCCTGGGCGTGGGCGCGCCGCCGACGGCACCTTCTTTGGGCACCTTGATTCGGGTGGGCAACGACTACCTGTTTTCCGGCGAGTGGTGGATCACCATCTTCCCCGGGCTGATGCTGGTGCTGATCGCCCTGAGCGTGAATTTGTTGGGCGACTGGTTGCGCGACGCGCTCAACCCCCGGCTGCGTTGAAAGGCGCTCACCCATCCCATGGATCTTTTGCGAGTCAATCATTTGGTGGTCGAGTTTCCCTCTCGGCGCGGCACTTTGCGCGCCCTGGACGACGTGTCGTTTGCCATCGCCCCCGGCGAAATCTTGGGTGTGGTGGGCGAGTCGGGTGCGGGCAAATCGCTTACCGGTGCGGCCATCATCGGCCTGCTGGAGCCACCCGGACGGATCGCCTCGGGCGAGGTGCTGTTGGAGGGCCGCCGCATCGACAACCTGCCCTACGAGCAGCTGCGCAAAATTCGCGGACGCGAGATCGGCGCGATTTTCCAAGACCCGCTAACTTCGCTCAACCCGCTGTATTCGGTGGGCAAGCAATTGATCGAAACCATCACCACCCACTTGCCCGTCACCCACGCGCAAGCGCGTGAGCGCGCCATCGCGCTGCTCAAAGACACCGGCATTGCGGCGGCGGAGCAGCGCATCGACCATTACCCGCACCAGTTTTCTGGCGGCATGCGCCAGCGTGTAGTCATCGCCCTGGCACTGGCCGCAGAGCCCAAGCTGATCGTGGCCGACGAGCCCACCACCGCACTGGACGTGTCCATTCAGGCGCAGATCATCACGCTGCTCAAAACCATCTGCAAAAAGCGTGGCGCAGCGGTCATGCTGATCACCCACGACATGGGCGTGATCGCAGAAACCTGCGACCGGGTCGCGGTCATGTACGCCGGCCGCATTGCCGAAATCGGGCCGGTGCACGACGTGATCAACCGGCCCCAGCACCCCTACACCGCGGGCTTGATGGCCTGCATCCCAGACATGGGCCAAGACCGCGAGAACCTCAACCAGATCGACGGGGCCATGCCCCGGCTGCACGCCATTCCCACCGGATGTGCATTCCATCCGCGCTGCACCCAGCTGGTGGACCAGCGCTGCACCCAAAACCGCCCCAACCTCATGGCAGCAGGCACCACCCAGGCGGCCTGCTGGATCCATGCAGATCGCGCAGGAGGCAAGCCATGAGCACGCCCGACATCCTGGTGCGTGCCACCGATTTGGCCAAGACCTTTGATGTGTCTGCACCCTGGCTCAACCGGGTGCTGGAACGCCAACCTCGGCTGTTGCTGCGCGCAGTGGACGGCGTGGGCTTTGAGATCGAGCGGGGCAAAACGCTGGCCTTGGTGGGCGAGTCCGGTTGCGGAAAAAGCACCGTGGCGCGGCTGCTGGTGGGGCTGTACGAGCCCAGCCGGGGCAGCTTCGAGTTCGATGGCCAAAACGCCCACGCGGCCTACCGTTCTGCCAACGGCAAACAACTGCGCCGGCGCATCCAGATGATTTTCCAGGACCCGTACGCCAGCCTCAATCCGCGCTGGACCGTGGGCGACATCATCGCCGAGCCGCTGCGTGAGCATGGCGTGTTGGACGACAGCCCAGCCATTGAACAGCGCGTGGGTGAGCTGCTGCACTCGGTGGGCCTGAACCCGCAGGACATGGCCAAGTACCCGCACCAGTTTTCGGGCGGCCAGCGCCAGCGCATCTCCATTGCCCGTGCGCTGGCGACCGAGCCGGAGTTTCTGGTTTGCGACGAGCCCACCTCGGCGCTCGATGTGAGCGTGCAGGCGCAGGTGCTCAACATCATGAAAGCACTGCAGCGTGCGCGCGGGCTGACCTACCTCTTCATCAGCCACAACCTGGCGGTGGTGCGCCATGTCAGCGACCAGGTGGGGGTGATGTACCTGGGGCGCCTGGTGGAGCTGGCCGACAAGCACACCCTGTTTGAGCGCCCGCGCCACCCCTACACCCGCATGCTGCTCGATGCCATCCCCAAGATGCACGACACCGGGCGGCCCCGCACCCCCGTGTCGGGCGAGGTGCCCAACCCACTCAACCCGCCCAGCGGCTGCGCCTTCCACCCCCGCTGCCCCCACGCCAACGCGCGCTGCAGCGCCGAGCGGCCAGTGTTGCAACAGATCGGCGGCGTGCGGGTGGCATGCCACGCGGTGGAAGAGGGACGCATCGAGGTGGGCAGCTAGGTGCGCCCCCCACTGCGCCCTACTTGCGCATCAAGGTGCTTTTGCCAAACAGCGACTCGATCAAATCCACTGCGACTTCGGCGGTGCGGTTGCGTTCATCGAGCGCGGGATTGAGTTCCATCACATCGAGCGAGGCCATGCGACCGGTGTCGGCGATCATTTCCATGCACAGCTGGGCCTCCCGGTAGGTGGGGCCGCCGCGCACCGTGGTACCCACGCCGGGCGCGATGTCGGGGTCCAGAAAATCCACATCGAAGCTCACGTGCAAGTGGGTGTCGGCATCCAACCCCGCCAGCGCCAAGTCCATGGCGCTGCGCATGCCCATCTCGTCGATGTAGCGCATGTCAAACACCTCCAGGTCTTGCGCATGCACAAAGCGTTTCTCACCTGCGTCCACGCTGCGGATGCCCACCTGGCGCACCCAACTAGGTTGAATCGCGGGTGTGTGCCCGCCAATGCCAGTGAGCGCAGCCGGACCGTGACCGCACAGGCAGGCCACGGGCATGCCATGGATGTTGCCGCTGGGCGTCAGTGCATTGGTGTTGAAGTCGGCGTGGGCGTCCAGCCAAATCACGCGCAGTTTTTTGCCAGCTTCGCGGCAGTGGCGCGCCACTGCGCTGATGCTGCCAATCGCAAGGCAGTGGTCACCACCCAAGACGATGGGCAGGCGGCCCAGTTGCAATTCGGCGTAGACCGCGTCGTGCAGCGTTTGGTTCCACGCGACCACCTCAGCTAAGTGGCGGTAGCCGTCCTCAGGCGGTTGCCAGGGGTTGGCCGGGCCGTGCAGGTTGCCGCGGTCTTGCACTTCCAGGCCGTGGGCCTGCAAGGTGGTGACGAGTTGGGCCACACGCAGGGCTTCGGGCCCCATGCTGGCGCCGCGCGTGCCGGCACCGATGTCGGTGGGCGCGCCAATCAGGCTGACTTGGTGTTGCATGCTGTGCTCAGGCTCCAGTGAGTTGGAAAACGGGTCGGCGCTCGCCCACCTGCAAGCCGCGCGCATTGCGCAACGTGGCGGCGCGCCAGGGCGCAAGCAGCGCGCGCTGGGCGTCGTCGAGCCAACCCAGTTGGTCGAGTACCTCGACGCTGGCGGCAAACAAAGCGGGCTTGCTGCCATCGATGACTTTGATGGCAAAGGCCTCGCCCCGGCTTTTGCTGCCCACCACCTGCACGCCGTCGGCGCCGACCTTGGTGACCCAATCGCCACGCCCGGCGCGCATGAAGTCAAGGTCGTTGCGGCCGGTGCCGCTAACCATCTCGGGGTGCGTGGTCATGGCCTCTGACAGTTGCGCAAAGCTCTCGCCGAACTCTGCGTCCGCTGCCCCGCTGGCCAAACGCGCGTAGCCATAGGCCAGCTTGCTCAAGGGCATGGCGTAGTTGGGGGCGGAGCAGCCGTCGATGCCCATCTTCAGGTCGTTGGCATCCATGCTGACGGCACGCGCCACATCCTTTCGAATGGCCTGCTGCAAGGGGTGGCTGGGGTCGGTGTAGTCGTCCAGACTCCAGCCGTTTTGCACGCAGTGCGCCAAAAAGCCGGCATGTTTGCCGCTGCAGTTGTTGTGCCGCTCGTCGTAGGCCAAGCCCTCGGGCGGCGACTTGTCCAAGAGCGTGAAGATGCCCGGCACATGGCAACCGCAACGCAGAGCCCGGTAGCCCAACCCGGCTTGGGCCAGCATCTGCTCAGCGGCAGCGACATGCATGTCTTCCCCGTTGTGGCTGGCGCACAGCAGGGCGACTTGCGCGGTACTGAACCCGAATTGCTCAGGCCCGTTAGCCTGGACAAACGGCAGCGCCTGCAAGGCTTTGAGGGTGGAGCGGGTGAAGGTCAGCAGGTGCGGGTCACCCACCTGCGCGGTCACTTGGCCGCGGGTGTTGACCACGGCAACCGCGCCCAGGTGCAGGCATTCGGGCAAGCCGCCGCGGGTGAGTTCGATCAAAGGTTGGAGGTGCACTGCAGGGTCCGCTTAACGGTGGTGGGTGGTCGGGTAGGCCGTGTTTGGGTTGGCAGTGTGGCTGCACGGTAGGGCGGTTGTGGACCGGGCTGCCTATACTGGCGCGGCACCATTTTGGCTTTTTTTTCGAGCGAGTCCGCCATGCTGACCCCAGAACAATTGCAAGGCTTTCACCGCGATGGCTACCTTGTGCTGCCGCATTTCAAATCGGCCCCGGCGATGGCCACCCTGCGCGCGCGCGCCCTGGCCATCGTCGACGCCTTTGACCCCACGGACGGCAGCGCCGTCTTCACGACCAACGACCAGGTGCGCAGCATCGACCGCTACTTCCTGGACTCTGCCAACCAAGTGCGCTGCTTTTTTGAGGAAGAAGCCTTTGCGCCGGACGGCAGCCTCAAGCAGGCCAAGGCGCTGTCGATCAACAAAATCGGCCACGCCATGCACGACCTGGACCCGGTGTTCGACGATTTCTCGCACGGCGTGGCGCTCGACACGGTGGCACGCGGCGTGGGCCTGGCCGAGCCGCGCATCTGGCAGTCGATGTACATCTTCAAGCAGCCCGGCATTGGCGGCGAAGTGGGCTGGCACCAAGACGCCACGTTTTTCGACACCACGCCCACCAGCGTCACCACCTTCTGGTTTGCCCTGGAAGACGCCACCTTGCACAACGGCTGCCTGTGGGTGCAGCCCGGCGACCACCGCACACCGCTGCGCGAGCGCTTTGTGCGCCACGGCGACTCCATCACCATGGAGCCGCTGGATGCCACGCCCTGGCCCGACACCACCAGCGCCGTAGCGCTCGAAGTGCAGGCCGGCACGCTGGTGGTGTTCCATGGCTTGCTGCCGCACTACAGCGCGCCCAACCGGTCGGCCAGCTCGCGCCATGCCTATACGCTGCACGCCACCGACGCCCGCTGCACTTACGCCAGCAGCAACTGGATCCAGCGCGACACGACGCTGCCCGTGCGCGGTTTTGTCTAACAACCTCTGCGGATGGGACACTCGCGCCGCGTTTCACCCGATGCGCCCAGCGCGGCAGCGTGCTAGGCTTTGCGACCCTATCTGTACCCAAAGACCAACGCAACCGGAGAACAACATGCCAGGACTCGTACCCCACATCGACCCCGAAGGACTGCTGGAGTTCTCCGTCGTCTACACCGACCGCGCACTCAACCACATGTCCCAGCGCTTTCAAGGCGTGATGAAAGACATCTCCGGCATCCTCAAGGACGTGTACCACGCACCCAGCGTGGCCTTGGTTCCGGGCAGCGGCACCTTTGGCATGGAGGCGGTGGCACGCCAGTTTGCCACCAGCAAAAAGGCACTGGTCATCCGCAACGGCTGGTTCAGCTACCGCTGGACGCAAATCTTTGACATGGGCCACATCCCCGCCGAATCCACCGTGCTCAAAGCCCGACGCACGGGTACCGACAAACAGTCGCCCTGGGTGCCCTGCCCAATTGCGGAAGTGGTGGAGACCATCCGCAGCAAGCGCCCCGACGTGGTGTTTGCACCGCATGTAGAAACCTCGGCCGGCATGATCTTGCCCGACGACTACCTGCGCGCCGTGGCCGACGCGGTGCACGAAGTGGGTGGCCTGTTTGTGCTGGACTGCATTGCCTCGGGCGCGCTGTGGGTCAACATGGAAGCCACCGGCGTGGACGTACTGGTGAGCGCACCGCAAAAAGGCTGGAGCGGCTCGCCCTGCTGCGCGATGGTGATGCTGAGTGCACGTGCCCGCGCCGCCATCGACGGCACCACCAGCTCCAGCTTTGCCTGCGACCTCAAGAAGTGGCTGCAGATCATGGAGACCTACGAAAAAGGCGGCCACGCTTACCACACCACCATGCCCACCGATGCGCTGACCCGACTGCGCGAGGTGATGCTGGAGACCCAAAAATACGGCTTCGAGAAGGTGCGCCAAGAACAGATTGCGCTGGGCAACGCGGTGCGCCAACTGTTTGAGCGCCGTGGTATCCGCAGCGTGGCCGCTGACGGCTTCAAGGCCTCGGGCGTGGTGGTCAGCTACACCGGAGATGCGGATGTCCAAAGCAGCAAAAAATTCCTCGCCCTGGGCCTGCAAACCGCCGCGGGCGTGCCGCTACAGTGCGACGAACCCGCCGACTTCATGACCTTCCGCGTCGGCCTCTTTGGCCTGGAAAAACTGCACAACGCCCAGCGCAGCGTGGCCCACCTGGCTACGGCGCTCGATGCTTTGGGAATTACGGAACCGCAAGCGGTGGCGGCTTGATGGCGTAGCGACAAGGCGTGGCGGCCACAACAGGTCGCCAGCGTTCGAGGTTTGCATTAGCTGGCGCAAACACTGCAGTGGACCGGGAATCTGACTTTGCAAGGACTCGCGGTAGACGAACCATGCGTGTGATGGTGCTTGGAGGGTATGGGAGTTTTGGGGCACGCATCTGCCGTGCGTTGGCCGACGACCGTCACATCGAATTGATTGTTGCCGGTCGCGACAGTGCGCGATCTGCGGCGTTTGCAAGTGGCTTGCCGGGCTGCGCCCAGGGCGTCTCGCTGGAAATGGGTGCTTCGGAGTTTGTGGTGCAGGCAGCGAAAGAGGCTTACTTAATCACTTCGAAGCTGCTGCCTGGATCCACCTTGCGAGCATAGACCACCATCGACTCCACGGTGGCGGTATCAATCAAATCCGCAAATCGGCGCTCATTGGGATGATCGTCAAACGCTACGTTGGCTTTGAACACACGCGCGCCAAGTCGGGTCATGGCACCTAGCTTCAAGGTGGTGGGCTCGTAGTTGGTGAGTTTGAGCCACTGCTGGGCTTGCTTGCGGTTGGCAACGGGCGTAACCATGGCGGCTTGCTGTGACAGTGCTTGTGCCAATAACTCCAGTGCCCATTGGTTTGAGTTTTGGTACTTATCGGAAAACGGATAAGCCAACATGTTGTAGAGCGGCTGGTGCATGTTTAATACAGCACTCTCGCTATCAACAATTGCCAGCAGTTTGGCTTGCAGTGCTGGTGATGGAACGATCAGCATTGCCTCATAGGCGTGAAGATCATCTAGAAAAAAGTTGGCAAGGCCTTCGTTCCATATTGCGGATTGGTTGCTGTTGCATGCATTCAATAAATGCACGATTCGCCATTGGCCGCTAGCAGCATCCTTGCGCACAAACGCAATGTGCGAGTACCGCAGACCGTATTTGGACAAATCTTGTCCCACCCGTGCCACCAGTCCGACTTGAGGCTGCGTGGCCTCTAATTTTTGGTGCAGCTTGTAGGCCGCTTGGAACGCCTGTTGAATCGACTCGGGCTGGGGCGGCTTGTCGGAACATGCCGTGCCTGCCACAGCGTCATGCAGGCCTACCGACAACAAAACGGCGACTATGAATGCGCGCCCCCAAAGCAAAGTGCCATGCATTCTTACTTCACCTCAGAGTGATGCAGCAGCGCTTCTCCAATGGCGTTGGGAATAAACGCCAGCAGTTTTCCGGACGCTATCACGGCATATCCCGTGGATTCGGCCACCACACGAACGCTGGTACCAACCGCAACCGATGCGCCTTGCACTGCTTTGCCAGATGCTTTGATGACGTACTGACTGCCGGTTGCTACATTTTTGAGCGTCAGCGTGACAAGCTCGACCGAGGCAACCACCAGACCACCCACGACAAAAGAACCACCAACTCCCAAAGCCGCCGATGCCTCCAAGGGCCTACCCTCCAGTGACAGGACAGGTGAGGCCACGATACTCGCAGCGCCCATGCTGATCGCCTTACTGCCATCGTTGCTCTGCGCATATGCACTGGTTGAAATTGCAAGCGCAAGCATCAGCAATTGGGTTAGTTTTTTCATGCATGACTCCGAGAGGTGTTGTCCGCTGGTTCGGTCGCAGCAAGCATAAACGACAACCTAGGCCTTGCATGCCGCTTCGCAGATTGATATACATCGTAGACGACGGAAACATCCAAATCCAAATCCAAACCCATGAATGCCTCACCTTGGGATGATTCATCTCCTGTGCCTGCGGCGTTTCTATCCCGCCGCGCAGTGCCACTCCATCTGCCTTTCACAGGGGACGCGCTCGCGCCGTTGGTCCAGAATCCGAGTGAACTGCAGAGCTGGGGTTCTGGGTTTCACAGCGCTTTGATACCTGTACATTTATGCGGCCTGTTGATCAGTAAGCCAAGCTGCAAGCCATTTTGCGGAGGGAGACATGACCAACTTATGGAACGGCGCCCAACTTATAGAGCAGGTTTTGCTCTGTACATTGCGTAGGCCTCACAAAACACTTGGGCAGCGACTTCGCCAGATAAGATCAGAACAGCGGCTTGACAACGCCGGGAATGCCGCCTTGAACCACGAACAAGGAAACAGCACATGAAGATGGAAGGGATCCCCTTCGGGACGACCGACTGGTCAACTATCACACGGACAGAGCACAAGGGTGAGTCCGGAATGGCTTACTGGCGAACTCAAGACTTCGCAGGGATTAGGGTCAGAATGGTCGAGTACACGCCCGGATATGTGTCCGATCACTGGTGCAGTAAAGGCCACGTCCTACTTTGCCTTGATGGCGAGCTGGAAACTGAACTGGAAGACGGCCGGAAGTTCACCTTGAAGGCAGGCATGAGCTACCAAGTGGCGGACGCAGCTGAAGCTCACAGATCCAGGACAGTTTCGGGTGCAAAGCTATTCATCGTCGACTGAGTGAGGCCTAACCCCTCTAGTGGGACTTCCTGTTTCGTCAAGCAGCTTTGGTGATGGTTTTCTTTCTTGAGCCTTGCCTACAGCCTTGAAGACGAGCCGCTGCCCGGGCTCCATTCGCTCGGCGTGACATTACTGTCGCAGAAGGGTTATCGAGTTGACCGAACATGGGCTCTGAACTGGATAGGGGCGTTTGCGTGCGGTGGTAACTGAATCAGACAGACGGCATTTTGAACCGCCCCGGGTTTCGTGGAGGCCCGTTGGGTTAAGTCAGACCGGTATTGGGTTCTGACTGGCTAGTTGCCGATAGTAATTTTCTTCAGCCTCGGCAGGGGGAATGTAGCCGATGGACTCCAGC
>NZ_JBIIGC010000007.1:0-145060 GCF_044236835.1 Rhodoferax sp. | reverse complement strand
TCATCAGGCCCCTGCGCACCCAGGATTTGACTGAGCCAATGGGCGCCCCCATTTGCGCCGATATCTCAGAATGCGACAGACCCTGGTAGTACGCCAGCGCAAGACTCTGGCGCGGGCCTGATTCCAGCGACTGAAAGCAATCGGCGATCTTCAATTTGTTTACTGATTGGTCAAGCAACTGGTCCGCGCTGGGTGCGGACCAGCGCATATCAGCACTTTCACGATCTGACTCACCGTCAACATCAATCATGGTTTCCTCTCTACGGTAACCTGAGCTTCTTAGCGCGTCGAGGCACTTGTTGCGAACTATGGATATGAGCCAAGACATCCCTGCAAACTGCCTACCATCGACCTCGCAGCGGTAGTTCTTGGCATGCTTCCACACACTTAGAAAAGCCTCTTGCAACACATCTTCTGCAACTGGCTTGTTTCGCAATAAACGCATCGCAATACCAAATAGATGCGCATTAGTGCGGTCATACAAAACTGCAAAACTGTCGTAGTCACCAACGCCTGCTTTTTGGATGAGATCTTCAAGAGATGCAAGGTTATCCAGCATGTTGCACAAAAAGTGGTTCCGAAGTAAACATAAAAGAGAGGGTGCAAAACCATAGTTCGGCGCACCAAAGTGGTCAATTTTGGAGCCGTGAATTGGTTTACGAAACGCGACCGGTGTTTCTTCAAAAACAAATGACGCCCAGTGGTTGTTGGCGTTTATGGCGAAAAAGTCACGCCGTACCACTTAATCTGAAGCGGCGCTCGCAGCGTCTGCAGACTGCAGACCAACGCAATTGATGGCTGACGTGAAAGTGACCCAGTCAAACGCAGCGCCCTAGTTCCAGGGCGCAGCTACTAGCCCCTGCGGAGCTGGGGTGCAACCTCTAAAAGCAAACTGGAACTCATGATGAAGAACTGGAATGTAGGTGATCGTGCGTTCAAGGCATTTGCGCAGGTTGGCGCGCCGCCTCAGTGCTCACTAACGTGTTGTAGCAGTGAAATAAAAGTTGTAAATGGCAGTGTGTGTCGCAGCGCAAAAGTACGGACCATTTGGTGGGGTTGGTGGTGCGCCCAGACCAGACCGGCTGTGTTACTAGCAAGCGCCATTCTGACGCGTGATTTCAGTTGACTTGGATGGATTTTGTGCTGGCACAACAAGCCGAACATTACCAGCACGATCGCATCGTCGGTCGCCTGCATTGGGGTCACTGATGAAGAAATACAGTGGCTTTTCGCGGTGGCTCGACTATTTCCCATCTGTCGTAAATCCAAGATCGGATGCTGGTTTAGAGCCCGGTTTTTGCTCTGTATGCCGGTCACTGCATCAAACACACGTCTTTGCAGTTGCTTTGCGCCCCGCCGTCCTTGTCAAAGGCGTAGAGGGTTATGCCTTTTTCGTCGACCAGTAAGCCATCTATGAAAGTAGGCCGTGCGCGCAGCGATGCCGCGCTTGCTACAGCTAAACTCATAACCAAGATTTTTTTGTCAAGGTTGTTTGCCTCAAAATTTAATCGGTTTGTGCCAAAACTGAGAAACGCATGGTGACAAAAACAGATGCCGGTTTTGCTTGATGCGCAAGCCGGTTCGCTGCCTGATTTGCGGTACAGGTCTCCTATACCGACAAAAATACTTCGCTATTTCATTCAGAAAAATTCACGCTCCACCGCAGCAGCGACGCCTACCATAGCTTCTATGGCATCCATAGATCAAGCAGTCGCTGACGCCAGCGCGCGCATAGTGGCGGCGCGCGGGCGCGGTACCTCTTTGCGTATCCGGGGTGGAGGGAGCAAGGATTTTTTGTGGCCTGCGGTCCAAGCAGACACTCTCGAAACCCGCGGGCTGGCCGGTATCCTTAGCTACGAGCCCAGCGAGTTGGTTGTCACCGTAGGTGCTGGAACCACGCTGACCGAACTCGAGGCTGTGCTGGCTGAGAAGGGCCAATACCTTGCATTCGAGCCGCCCCACTTTGCTTGGTCACAGCCAGGGGCATCACCCGCCACCGTGGGAGGCATGGTCGCGTGTGGCCTAAGTGGCCCGTCGCGCGCTAATGTGGGCGCTGTGCGCGACTATGTGCTGGGCCTCAAGCTCATCAATGGGCTGGGCCAGCACCTTACCTTTGGCGGGCAGGTGATGAAGAACGTGGCCGGGTATGACGTGTCGCGGCTCATGGCGGGCGCCTTTGGCACGCTCGGGTTGATCACCGAAGTCTCTCTGAAGGTGTTGCCCTTGGCGCCTGCCGAAGCCACGTTGGTGTTTGAACTAAGCCAGGCGGCCGCATTGGCACAGTTGCAGCGCTGGAGCGCGCTGCCGCTGCCGCTCAATGCGAGCTGTTGGGTGTTGGACTCCGCTCATCCCAACTCCCAAGCCAAAGAACTTCTGTTTGTGCGGCTGCGCGGCGCCAAAGCGGCTGTGGATGCCGCCTGCCTGCGCATGCTTGCCGACGTTCACGGCCACCGTATGGACAGCGCTCAAGCCGCTACCGATTGGACACTGTGCCGCGACCAGCAGCTGCCGTTTTTTCAGAAGCCGCACGCTCCCGACTGTGTGCTGTGGCGCTTAAGCGTGCCTCAGACCGCGCCGGTGCTGGATCTGCCATTTGCCCAGTTGGTGGAATGGCACGGCGGTCTGCGCTGGCTGTGGGCGCCGTTGGGGGCTCAGGCGGCGATTGCGGCAGTGGCCCTTTCTGCGGGCGGTACAGCCCAAGTTTTCATGGCACCCCTTGGCAGTACGGACAGTGCGCCAGGGTTTGCCGCAATGCAGAGTCCCAACAACCCTGCGGCTGCACGTATTGCCCAGCGACTGAAGGTCAGCTTCGACCCCGATGGCATTTTCAACCCCGGTGTTTCACCCTATGCAAACCACGCTTGCGCCTGAGTACCAGGGCACCCCCGACGGCCTGGCCGCCGAAGCCATTTTGCGCAAGTGCGTGCACTGCGGGTTTTGCACCGCCACTTGCCCCACCTACCAAGTTTTGGGTGACGAACTGGACGGCCCGCGCGGGCGCATCTACCTGATGAAGCAGGTGCTTGAAGGCGCTCAGCCCACACGCGCCACCCAGATGCACCTGGACCGCTGCCTAACCTGCCGCAACTGCGAGACCACCTGTCCGTCGGGCGTGGACTATGGCCATCTGGTGGACATTGGCCGCAAATTGGTCGATGCCAAGGTGCCTCGACCCGCGAGCGAGTCGGTGCTGCGTTGGGCGCTGAAAGAGGGCCTGCCCTCACCCATGTTTGGCCCCGCCATGAAGTTGGGGCAGATGGTGCGCCCGCTGCTCCCTGCCAAGTTGCAAAACAAGGTACCGGTGGCGCAACCTTCTGGTGCGTGGCCAAGTCGCGAACACGCTCGCAAGGTGCTTATGTTGGCGGGCTGCGTGCAGCCGTCCATGGCGCCCAACATCAATGCGGCCACGGCGCGCGTGCTCGACGCCGCCGGTGTGCAAGCCGTCATTGCGCCCAAGGCTGGATGTTGCGGCGCCGTCAAGTTCCATCTCAACGACCAAGACGGTGGAAAGGCGGCGATGCGCGCCAACATCGATGCCTGGTGGCCCTGGATTGACCCGCAGAGGGCGGATGGCGCCCGCGTTGAGGCCATCGTCATGAACGCCTCTGGTTGTGGCGTCACCGTCAAGGAATACGGCCACATACTGGAAGACGACCCTCACTATGCCGCCAAGGCCGCGCGCGTGAGCGAACTCACGCGCGATCTCAGCGAGTTGCTGCCGGACCTGGTGCCTCAGTTGAAAGACAAGGTTCGCACCCAAGACAAGCTGGTGTTCCATCCACCCTGCACTTTGCAGCATGGTCAAAAGCTGCGCGGTGGTGTCGAACAGCAACTAGCGGCGTTGGGATTTCAAGTACGGGTTGCCTTCAACGAGGCTCACCTGTGCTGTGGTTCGGCGGGAACCTACTCGGTGCTGAACCCGGAAATCAGTTACCAGCTGCGCGACCGCAAGTTGGGCCATTTGCAAGCGCAGGCTACCGAGACCATTATCAGCGCCAACATCGGCTGCATCACCCACTTGCAAACCGGCACCGATGTATCCGTGCGCCATTGGGTCGAGGTGTTGGACTCGGCGCTGGTGTGAAGCGTGTGGCAAGGCGATTGAGGGCGCGCAGGCGGTAAGCCCAGGGCATTTGGGGCCAAGCAGACCCACTGCTGCGCCTGACTAAAATAATGATCTGCGGCGAGCTTGATCGTCTCGCCAACTCCCTCCGCCAATGGGCCCCGCGTATTGAAATGAACACCGAGCTGCTCTGCGGGACTGACACAGTCCACCTGCTGCCTGGGTGCGCGCCTGGTAGTGTCCATCCTCGTTGTCGTCCGTTTTGACTTCGTCGACTGCGCCAACCCCGATGTTCCAAGCCCGTGACCTTGCGGTGCGGCGCGGAACAGAGTCACTGTTTGAGGGCTTGAATTTCACCATCCACAGCGGCCAGTTGGTGTGGCTGCGCGGTGCCAACGGCAGTGGAAAAACCAGCTTGCTGCGAACCATCGCTGGCTTGGCCCAAGCACACGCAGGCGAACTGCTGTGGCCAAGCCAGGTACCGGTCGTGGACGAGGACAGCGACGCGCCCCGCCTCCCCAGGTTGGTGTACCTTGGCCACAACAATGGCCTCAAAGACGATCTCACCGCGTTAGAGGCCCTACAGTTTTTGCTCAGTCTGCACGGACGCGAGAGCTCTCTGCCCGCAGCCGAAGGTGCTTTGTCGTGCTTTGGGATGCGACATCGCCGCCATGTGCCCATCCGTGCGCTCTCCCAAGGCCAACGCAAGCGGGTGGCACTGGCGCGTTTGGCCCTCGAGCAGGCGCCCTTGCTTTGGGTGTTGGATGAGCCATTGGACGCTCTTGACGACGCAGGCATTGCCACAGTGCATGTCTTGCTGCGACAGCAGCTCGAGCGCGGCGGCGCAGTGCTGATGACCAGCCACATCCCCTTGGTGTTGCCCGGCGTGCCAGTTGAAGCCATCACTCTGCATCCGGCGGTGCGCCTATGAACAGTGGTTTCGTTGCAGTGACGCGCCGCGACCTGCGCTTGGCCCGCCGACGCCCGGTCGAGGCCCTGCTTCCTGTGGTGTTCTTCCTGGTTGCTTGCAGTTTGTTCCCTCTCGGCGTAGGCCCCGAGTCGGAGGTGCTGCGCCAAATCGCCCCCGGCATTGTGTGGGTCTGCGCGCTGTTGTCGGCCATGCTATCGCTTGGCTCGCTGTACGGCTCCGACTACGCGGATGGCTCCTTGGAACAAATGCTGGTGTCTGGCCAGCCGATGGTGGTCTTGGTGCTGGCCAAAGCGCTGGCGCATTGGCTGATGACGGGTGTCCCACTGATTCTGGTGGCACCTCTGTTGGGCTTGCTGTTTGACATGCGGGCCGACTCCATCGCCACACTCACCTTGGGGCTTTTGTTGGGTACCCCGCTGCTCAGTTTGATTGGCGGTGTGGGGGCTGCGCTGACCTTGGGATTGCGCAATGGCGCCGTGCTGATACTGCTGCTTGTCTTACCGCTGTGTATTCCGGTGCTGATTTTTGGAGCTGGTGCGGTGACTGCGGTGGACTCTGGTATTTCGAGCGCGGGCCACTTCTATCTGCTGGGTGCGCTGCTACTGCTTACACTTGCGGGCGCGCCGGTTGCCACTGCGGCCGCCTTGCGTATTTCTATCTAAGACCGTGCCAAAAATTTTTACTTTCGCCGCGCCATCGCGCTTCTATGCCCTGGCAACCCGGCTTACGCCTTGGCTTTATGCGATAGCGGCCGTGTTGTCGGTGGTGGGTTTGTACATCGGCTTTTTCGTGGCACCGACAGACGCCACGCAGGGCGAGGCCTATCGCATCATTTATGTGCATGTGCCCGCCGCTTGGATGTCGATGTTGCTGTATCTGGTGATGGCATTTTGGGCGGCCATTGGCTGGGCCTTCAATGCCCGGCTGGCCTTCATGGTGGCGCGTGCTTTGGCCCCGACAGGTACGGCATTTACCTTTTTGGCGCTGTGGACGGGTGCGTTTTGGGGCAAGCCCACCTGGGGCACGTGGTGGGTCTGGGATGCGCGTTTGACCTCCGAGCTGATCCTGCTGTTTCTCTACCTCGGGTACATGGCCTTGCTGGAGTCCATCGACGACACCCGCCGGGCAGACCAAGCCGGGGCTTTGTTGGCCATTGTGGGCGCCGTCAATGTGCCCATCATTTATTTTTCAGTACGTTGGTGGAACACCTTGCACCAAGGCGCCACGATCAGCATGACCGCTGCGCCCAAGATGGCAGACACCATGCTCACCTCCTTGTTGTTTATGACATTCGCGTTCTGGGCTTATGCATTTGCAGTGGTGTTCAAGCGGACCTGCGCCTTAATCTTGGAACGCGAGCACGATACCGAGTGGGTTCGCGCACTGAAGGGGAAATCATGAACTGGAACAGCCCCAGCGAGTTTTTTGCGATGGGCGGCTACGGCCTGTACGTGTGGGGTTCTTATGCCATGGTGGCCGCCTGCATGTTGGTTGAGCCCTGGCTCGCAGCGCGCCGCCATCGCCGTGCAATGCAAGAGAACGCTGACCAACACGCTGAGGACCTCGAATGAAAACGCGTCACAAGCGCATCGCGATCCTGATCGCCTTTCTGGCGGTGCTGGGCGGCGCTGCCACCCTGGTGCTAAAGGCGTTCCAGAGCAATCTGGTGTTCTTTTACTCGCCGTCCCAGATCTATTCCAAGGAAGCGCCTGTGGGCCGTACTTTTCGAGTGGGTGGACTGGTCCAAGAAGGCAGCGTTCTGCGCGACGGTGTGCGGGTGAATTTCGTGGTCACTGATACTGCGCAAACGGTGCCGGTGCGCTACCAAGGCATCTTGCCCGACCTCTTCAAGGAGGGCAAAGGGGTCGTGGCACAGGGCCAACTCGTCAATGGCGTGTTCGAGGCCAAAGAGGTGCTGGCAAAGCACGATGAAAACTACATGCCACCGGAGGCAGCCGAGGCGCTCAAAAACGCGGCTGCCAGTAACGAAAAGACATCCAGTTCGCTGGTGCAAGGCAAGTAAACATGATTCCAGAAATTGGTCATTTTTCTCTGTGGCTGGCCTTGGGCGTTTCCTTGGTCTTGGGCACCGTGCCACTGGTGGGCGCACAGCGCAATCGCGTCGAATGGATGGCTTTGGCGCGCCCATTGACTTACCTGTTGGCTGCGTTGCTGACCTTGTCTTATGCGTGCTTAACGGTGGCGTTCGTCACCGACGATTTTTCTTTGGTGTATGTGGCGTCCAACTCTAACTCCGCACTGCCCTTGTATTACCGCATTGCGGCGGTCTGGGGTGGCCACGAAGGCTCGCTGTTGTTGTGGGTAGAAATGCAGTGCCTGTGGATGTTGGCGGTGGCACTTTTCAGCAGCCACCTGCCGAAGGCGGTGCAGTCCCGCATCCTCGCTGTTTTGGGTTGGATCTGCGTGGGCTTCTTGCTTTTCATGTTGCTCACCAGCAACCCGTTTGACCGGATCTTTCCGGTGCCACTCGACGGTCGCGACTTGAATCCGCTGCTGCAAGACCCAGGTATGGTGTTTCACCCTCCCATGCTTTATATGGGCTATGTGGGTTTCTCGGTGGCGTTTGCTTTTGCCATTGCAGCACTGATTGGCGGCAATCTTGATGCCACCTGGGCCCGTTGGACACGGCCCTGGACCACGGTGGCCTGGGCCTTCTTGACGGTGGGCATTTCGCTGGGCAGCAGCTGGGCGTATTACGTGCTGGGTTGGGGCGGCTGGTGGTTCTGGGACCCGGTGGAAAACGCCTCGCTCATGCCCTGGCTGTTGGGCACCGCGCTGATCCATTCGCTGGCGGTTACGGAAAAGCGCGGCAGTTTCAAGTCGTGGACCGTTTTGCTTGCCATCTTGGCCTTCTCGTTCTCTTTGCTTGGTACCTTCTTAGTCCGCTCCGGCGTGCTGTCCTCGGTGCATGCATTTGCGACTGATCCGGGCCGGGGCATGTTCATCCTGGTGTTCCTCACGGTGGTGATCGGTGCCTCGTTTGCGCTGTACGCCTGGCGGGCACCCACGGTCGGCTTGGGTGCGCGCTTTGCCATCATTTCCAAGGAGACCTCGCTGTTGGCCAACAACGTGCTGTTGGTAGTTGCCGCCGGCGCCGTGATGCTGGGCACCCTGTATCCCTTGCTTCTCGATGCCTTGGGCATGGGCAAGATTTCGGTGGGCCCGCCCTATTTCGATGCAGTGTTCTTGCCGCTGATGGCGCCAGCCCTGTTCCTGATGGGCGTGGGCCCTTTGACCCGCTGGAAAGAGGCAGAAGTTCCTGACTTGGCCAAGCGCCTTCGCTGGGCTGCCGGTATCGCGGTGGTGGCCTCGCTCACCACAGGTGCCTTGGCCGGCCAGATCCATTTGGTGGCGACGTTGGGGCTCTTGATGAGTTTCTGGATTCTCACCTCCGTGGGCACCGACTTGTACGAGCGCATCCACCCGGCTGGTGTACGCTGGCGCGATGCGGGTGACCGCCTGCGCCAGATCCCGCGTGCGTTGGCGGGCATGATGATCGCGCACATCGGTGTGGCCGTTTTCTGTTTTGGCGTCACCATGGTCAAGGCCTACGAGGTCGAGAGCGACGTGCGCATGCTGGTGGGCGACTCCACCACAGTGCGGGGTTACACCTTCACCTTCCGCGGTACGCGCGAGATCACCGGCCCTAACTACGTTGCGGTGCAAGGCAAGATGGAAGTGACCCAGGACGGTAAACCGGTGGTCACACTCTTCCCGGAAAAGCGGGTCTACCGCGTGCAGCAAAGCCCGATGACCGAAGCCTCCATCGACTCTGGCTTCACCCGGGATTTGTACGTTTCTTTGGGTGAGCCGGTGGACGGCGGGGCCTGGATTGTGCGGGTCTATGTCAAACCCTTTATCGACTGGATCTGGGCGGGTTGCACCTTGATGGCCTTGGGCGGTTTGCTGGCGGTGGCGGACAAGCGTTACCGGCGCAGGCGTACCGCTGAGACGCCGGCGGCCAGTCCGCAAGATGCCAACAAAGTCTTGGCCGGGGCGGCACCGTGAAGTATTTGCGGGCACTCATCCCGCTGCTGGTTTTCCTGGGCCTGGTGTGGTTCCTGGGTGCCGGTCTGTTCCTCAACCCCAAAGAGGTGCCCTCGCCGCTGATCAACAAGCCCGCGCCCCATTTCGCGCTTACCCGCCTTGACGACGCTCAGACCACGATCCGCCGGGAGGACATGCTGGGCAAGGTCTGGATCCTCAATGTCTGGGCTTCGTGGTGCGTGGCTTGCCGCTACGAACACCCGCACTTGGTGGAGTTTGCCAAGAAGAAGCTGGTACCCATCTATGGTCTCAACTACAAAGACACGCGCCCTGCTGCGCAAAAGTGGCTGGCCAATTTTGGTGACCCCTATGCGGCTTCCCTGTTTGACGAAGACGGTCGGGTCGGCATCGACTGGGGCGTCTACGGCGTGCCCGAAACCTTTGTGATCGACCGCCAGGGTGTCATTCGCTTCAAGCAGATCGGGCCGGTCACGCCCGAGGTTTTGCGCGACCAGATCGAACCTCTGGTGCGCCAGCTCAATGGCTAGGCATTTCATGCGTTGCGTACTGGGCCTGTGTTTGGTCCTGCTCGGCTTGGCAGCGCAGGCCGGTGAGGCTGCGCCCGCTGCGGCAGACCCGGTGCTGGAAGCACGGGTACAGCGCATCTCTATTGAGCTGCGTTGCCTCGTGTGCCAAAACCAGACGATTGCCGACTCCAACGCCGATTTGGCCGTCGACCTGCGTCGCCAAGTGCGCGAAATGCTGCAACAAGGCAAGTCCGAGGCGGAAATTTTGGAGTTCATGACCGCACGCTACGGTGACTTTGTGCTGTACCGTCCGCCGGTCAAAAGCAGCACCTGGTTGCTGTGGTACGGCCCGCTGACCATGGCGGTGTTGGGCATGGTCGTGTTGCTGTTGGTGCTGCGCCGGCGCAACCGCATGCCCAGCGAGCACTTCGACCCCGACATCCCTGAGCCGGACGCAGACACCGACCCACGCAAGTTCTAGCGTTGGCTGCTGCGCACCTTCGCCCTCTCTTTTCCACCACGACTCACCGATGACCACGACCCTCCAGGCCCTCAAGGCGCAGTTGCAGCAGCTCAACGACCAGCAGGCCGCCGGTGCACTGAGCCCTGCGCAATACGAGCAAAGCAAAGCCCAATTGGAGCGGCGCATCCTTGAACTGGTGGTTGGAGACGGCGAGGCGGCACCGAGAACGCCGATGCGCTTGCTGGTGTTGGTCACGGTGTTTGTGTTGGCGGTTGCCGTGGGCGGTTACGCGTGGAAGCGTGGCCAGGGCCCGATGGTGGAAGTGGCCGAATCTGCCGAGGGCGCTGAGGCGGGCGCTGTCAGTGCCGAGCAGCAAGCCGCCAGCGACCAAATCGTCGCCATGGTCGACAAGCTCGCCCAGCGGCTCAAGGAGCAACCAGGCGACGCCGAGGGTTGGACCATGCTTGCGCGCTCTTACAGCGTGATGGGCCGCAACGACGATGCCATCGACGCCTACGCCAAAGCCATCGCCCTGCGCAAGGATGACGCCAGCTTGATGGCCGACTACGCCGATGCGCTGGCCCTGAAGAACAACCGCAACTTGGACGGTGAACCCATGGTCTGGGTGGAGCGTGCCCTCAAGCTCGACCCTAAAAACCTCAAAGCGCTGGCCTTGGCCGGGGTCTACGCCTACGACCGAAAAGACTACGCCGGCGCCATTAAACAGTGGGAGAAGGTGGTGCAGTACGGCGCGCCTGACAACCCGTTTGTGGTGCAGTTCGGCCCGGCCATCGCCGAGGCCCGCGCCCAGGCCGGCTTGCCGCCCGCCGCGCCCGCTAACGTGCCCGCGCCGAGCGCTGCCAACGCAAAGACGGCTTCGCCAGTGGCTGGCGCATCGGTCAGTGGCCGGGTGGTTTTGTCGGCTGCACTGGCTGCCCAGGCACAGCCGCAGGACACGGTGTTTGTATTTGCCCGCCCCGCCTCCGGCACGGGCATGCCTTTGGCGGTTCTGCGCAAGCAGGTCAAAGATTTGCCTTTTGAGTTCAAGCTCGACGACAGCATGGCCATGTCGCCCGCCAACGCGCTTTCCGGTGCGGGCAGCGTGGTGGTGAGCGCACGCATCAGCAAAAGCGGCAACGCCTTTCCCCAGCCCGGCGACCTGATGGGCCAGACCGCCCCCGTTGCAGTGGGCGCCCAAGGTCTGCAAATCACCATCGACCAGGCGGTCAAGCCCTGATCGGGCCCCCTCCTCAAACAAGGGCTCAGGCCAAGGCGGCCTCGATGTCCTTGGACAAACTCTCGGGGGTGTCGTTGGGTGCGTAGCGCTTGAGCACGGTGCCGTCTTTGCCCACCAAAAACTTGGTGAAATTCCACTTGATGCCGGTGGTGCCCAAAAGGCCCGGCGCTTGCTTGGTGAGCCACTGGTACAAGGGATGCGCGGTGCTGCCGTTGACATCGATCTTGGCCATCATCGGAAAACTCACGCCGTAGTTGAGTTGGCAAAACTCGGCGATCTCGGCGTTGCTGCCCTTGTCCTGTGCGCCAAACTGGTTGCAGGGAAATCCCAGCACCACCAAGCCTTTGGCACCATAGGTTGTGTGCAGCGCCTCCAGCCCGGCGAACTGCGGTGTGAAGCCACAGGCGCTGGCGGTGTTGACGATCAACATTGCGCGGCCCCTGTACTGGCTTAGCGGTACGTTCTGTCCGTTGATTTGTTGCGCTTCAAAGTCGTAAATGGTGCTCATGCCAGGTGCTCCGTCTTCGTGATTTAGCCATGCGTGTTGTCGCTGCGGGCAATGGTAAGCAGGTGCTCGACCTCCGCGCGATGGTGCTCACAATTGTGCCTGTGCCAGCGTCGAATCACCCACATCAGGCCGGCCACCAGCACCCCGAAAATGGTGATGGCACCAAAGGCCGACAGGCCCAAGCCGGTCGACAGACTGTAGAGCCCGCCCAGGCCCAAGATACAGGCCTGCTCGTTGAAGTTTTGTACCGCAATCGATCGGCCAGCGCCCATGAGGTTGTGGCCGCGGTGCTGCAGTAGTGCGTTCATGGGCACGACCAAAAAACCTCCTAATGCGCCCAGCAGCACCAGAAAAGGCGCAGCCACCCACACGTTGTCAATGAAGTTGAGCAAGATCACCAAGAGGCCCATGCCAATGCCCAGCGGCATGACCTGCGTTGCGTGCTCCAAACGCATGCGCAGCGAGGCCACCACCGCGCCCACGGCGGTACCGATGGCCACCACGCCTACCAGCGCCGAGGCTTGCGTCACGCTGTACCCCAGCGCAGCTGCGGCCCAGGCCAAGACGATGTAGCGCAGGTTGCCGCTCACGCCCCAAAACAGCGTGGTGGTGGCCAGCGAGATCTGACCCAGCCGGTCGCGCCACAGGCGCAGGTTGCAATGCCAAAAGTCGGGCAGCAAGGTGATGACCTTGCGCGGCAGCGGCCGCATGGGCACCCCGGTGTCGGGAATGCGGGTGTTGAACCACGCCGCCAGCAGATACAAGCCAATGAGCACGCCAATGGCCGCCTCTGGCGGGGTGTCTATGCTGGTGTCGATGCCGGGGAAATCGAGTGCCAGCAAGAAGTGCGACACCACAGGCCCCACCAGCTGACCGCCAATGAGCACCCCCAAAATGATGGACGCAATCGTGAGTCCTTCAATCCAGCCATTGGCCTTGACCAGCTGGGAGGCGGGCAACAACTCGGTGAGGATGCCGTACTTTGCCGGCGAATACGCCGCCGCACCCAGCCCCACCACCGCGTAGGCCATCAGCGGGTGGGTGCCAAACAGCATCATCAGGCAACCCACCACCTTGATGCTGTTGCTCACAAACATGACCCGTCCCTTGGGGTAGGCGTCGGCAAATGCGCCCACGAACGGCGCCAACACCACATAGAAGAGTGCAAACATGGGCACCAGTGCCGCCTGCTGCCATTCGGGAGAGCCGCTGCTTCTGAGCAATTGCACCGCAGCCACAAACAGCGCGTTATCCGCCAGCGAGCTGAAAAACTGCGCCGACATGATGGTGAAGAAACCACGTTTCATGGATATGTGTGCTGCACCGGCCTAGCCAATGCGGTGCCTGTTGTAGTGGGTCTCCAAGGGTGCGCAGGTTATAGCATGGTGGGCAATGTCAAAATCGCGGGCATGCCTCGTCCCATTCTCGCCACCGTGCACACCCAGGCATTGGTGCACAACCTTGCGCAAGTTCGCCGTTACGCCAGCGACGCCCGCGTCTGGGCGGTGGTCAAAGCCAACGCCTACGGTCACGGCATCGAGCGTGTCTTTGAGGGGCTGCGCGGTGCCGACGGCTTTGCAGCACTGGACCTCCATGAAGCCCAGCGCCTGCGCGATCTGGGTTGGCGCGGCGCGGTGCTGCTGCTTGAAGGCGTGTTCGAGCAACGCGACCTGGAACTGTGTTCGCGCTTGGGACTGTGGCACACCGTGCACTGCGCCGAGCAGATCGACATGCTGGCAGCACACAAGACCCATGCGCCCCACCGCGTGTTCCTGAAGATGAACTCTGGCATGAACCGGCTAGGTTTTCGGCCGGACCAATACCGCAGCGCGTGGAGCCGCCTGTGCGCCTTGGCTCAGGTGGACGAAATTTCCCTCATGACGCACTTCAGCGACGCCGATGGCCCTGCGGGTGTGGCGCGCCAGATGGCAGTTTTCGCCTCCACCACGCACGACCTGCCCGGCGAGCGTAGTCTGAGCAACAGCGCTGCGGTGCTGCGCCATGGCATCCCACCCAGCGCAGCGCGAGAGCATCCGCACACCCTGGTAGCGTCTGACTGGGTGCGCCCCGGTATCGTCCTCTATGGCAGCGCCCCCGACTATCCGGAGCACACAACCGACCATTGGGGGGTGCAGCCCACCATGACCCTCACCGCAAAAATCATCGCGGTGCAGGAGCTGCAGCCTGGCGACGCAGTCGGCTACGGGTCCACCTTTGTCGCCACCGAGCCCATGCGCATTGGCGTGGTCGCCTGCGGCTATGCCGACGGTTACCCGCGCATCTGCCCCACTGGCACCCCGGTTTTGGTTGCGGGTGTGCGCAGTCGCACCGTCGGACGGGTCAGCATGGACATGATCACTGTCGATCTCACCCCGGTGCCTGACGCCATGCTGGGAGCGGAGGTTACCCTGTGGGGGCGCGCTGCCAACGGCACGGTGTTGCCCATTGACGAAGTCGCCCGCTGTGCAGGAACTGTGGGCTACGAGCTGATGTGCGCACTGGCGCAGCGTGTGCCGGTGGTGGTGGCGTGAACTTCGTTCCGATCCCGGTGTCCATGCTGGAGGTGGGCAAGCCCCTTCCGGTGAACATCGTGAGCGAATCGGGCCAGCTGCTGCTGCGCAAGGGCCAACCCATTGTTTCGCAGGCGCACCGTGACAAGCTGCAAAGCTTCAACGCCAGCGCCTCGCCCGCAGACGCCCATGCCTGGCAAAGGGCGTATGGCCGCATGGTCCACGAGATGCTGCGAAGTGGCGCCCCGCCCGAGCAAGTTGCCAAGATGCCAATGCCTTCGGAGATTCGCGATAGCGATTACGTCGAAGTACAGCGATTCTTGGGAGGTTGGCTCGACCTGCAAGAAGTGTTGCGCGGGCTTCTGTACCAAGGCGGTTTGACCCTCAATCCGTTGGAGCGCATGTTGGGCATCCAGGACAAAGCCGCAACGCTGGTGAGCGCTGACGCGGACGACAGTCTGTTCGTTTTGTTCCAGGCCCTCACCGACGACAGCCTGGGTTACTGTGCCACCCACGCCTTGCTGTGCGCGGTCGTGTGTGAACTCACCGCCAGCAAGTTGGGCCTGGACCCGATGCTGCGACAGTCTCTGATGGCGGCGGCGTCGACCATGAACATCAGCATGGCACGTGAGCAAGACAGCATGACCCGCCAGGCCACACCTTTGTCGCCGGAGCAGCGCGAGTTGGTGGATGGGCATGCGCAGCGCAGCGCCGAGGTGCTGGCCGGCTTGGGGGTGGACAACCTGGACTGGCTAGACATCGTGCGCTGGCACCACCAGCCCGACAGCGCACAGGCCCTGCCGCCCAACCTGGGCGCACGGCGCATCCTGCACCTTGCCGATGTGTTTGTGGCCCGCGTGGTGGCGCGGCGCACCCGCGGCGCGCTGTCGCCACTCAGTGCGGTGAAGACCATGGTCATGGGCGCGCAGGGCGAGGTGGTGGGGTTGGGCTCGGCCATGGCGCAAGCAGTTGGCTTTTACCCGCCGGGCACCTATGTTCAATTGCACGGCGGCGAGCTGGCCGTCTCGGTGCGGCGCGGTGCCCGGGCCAACACCCCGTGGGTGGTGCCCATTGTCGACAAGGACGCCATGCCGATTGGCCTCTACGTGTGCCGCGACACATCCGACCCCCGCTACGGCATTGCGGCAGCGGTCAATTTCGAGAGTGCCCGTGTGACCGTCAGCCTGGACAAGGTGCGCAAGGCACGCCAACGCATGCCTGCAGTCTGACCATGGCCAAAGAGAGGTCTGTTTTTAGCTGCAACACCTGTGGCGGCACCTCGCCCAAGTGGTTGGGCAAGTGCCCGCACTGCGGCGCGTGGAACACCCTCATCGAAACCGTGGCCCCCACCGAGGCGAGTGGCAAGAACCGCTTTGCCTCGCTTGCCAAAACGGCGGAGGTGGCGGTGCTGTCCGAGATCGAGGCCTCCGATGTCGACCGCACCCCCACCGGCCACGACGAGCTCGACCGGGTGCTGGGCGGGGGCATGGTCGAAGGTGGCGTGGTGCTGATCGGCGGTGACCCCGGCATTGGCAAAAGCACGCTGCTGCTGCAGGCGCTGGACGCCTTGCAGCGCGCGGGCAAAAGCACGCTGTATGTCACCGGCGAAGAAAGCGGCGCGCAAGTCGCTCTGCGTTCGCGCCGCCTGGGGCTGGAGCGCTCGCAGGTGAAGGTGCTAGCCGAGATCCAGCTCGAAAAAATTCTCGCTACATTGGATGCGCAGCGCCCCGATGTGGCCGTCATCGACTCCATCCAAACCGTCTACTCCGAGCAACTCACCAGCGCGCCGGGCTCGGTGGCGCAGGTGCGCGAATGCGCCGCGCACCTCACCCGCGCGGCCAAGTCCAGCGGCTGCGCCATCGTGCTGGTGGGCCACGTGACCAAAGAGGGCGCGCTGGCCGGCCCGCGCGTGCTGGAGCACATGGTGGACACGGTGCTGTACTTCGAGGGCGACACCCACAGCCAATTCCGGCTGGTGCGCGCCATCAAGAACCGCTTTGGCGCGGTCAACGAAATTGGCGTGTTCGCCATGACCGAGAAGGGCCTCAAAGGCGTCTCCAACCCCAGCGCCATCTTTTTGAGCCAACATGCCGAGCCGGTGCCCGGCAGCTGCGTCATGGTCACGCTGGAAGGCACGCGCCCCATGCTGGTCGAGATCCAGGCGCTGGTGGACAGCGGTGGCCCGTCGCCGCGGCGCCTGTCGGTGGGGCTCGATAAAGACCGCCTGGCGATGCTGTTGGCGGTGCTGCACCGCCATGCGGGCGTGGCCTGCATGGACCAAGACGTGTTTGTCAACGCGGTGGGCGGCGTGCGTATCTCCGAGCCGGCGGCCGACTTGGCGGTCATGCTGGCCATCACCTCCTCGCTGCGGGGCAAGCCCTTGCCCAAGGGGTTCATCGCCTTTGGCGAGGTGGGGCTGGCCGGTGAAGTGCGCCCGGCACCGCGCGGCCAGGAGCGATTGAAAGAGGCGGCCAAACTCGGTTTCAGCGTGGCGGTGGTGCCCAAGGCGAATGCGCCCAAAAAGCCCGTCGAAGGCCTGACTATCCACGCCGTAGACCGCGTGGAAGAGGCTATGGACGTGGTGCGCTCGCTGCTATAGAGCGGGCCACGGTCACGCATGCCCTGGCTTAACAAACTCCCCAACTCGATCCGCAGCGCTTCGGGTCTGGAGTGGTCGCTGTGGCGCAAGTTGCCCCTGATTTTTCTGGTGGGCACCGCACTGCCGGTGCTGGTCCTGGCGGCGCTGCACCTGTTTTGGCGGAACGACAACCCGGCGCAGGTCCGTTCGCTGCAAATGGCTGAGTACGTGGTGGCTGGCGTGGTCATCTTCCACTGGACCGCAGTGCTCACTGTGGCCATTGGTTGCGTGGTGGTCATGGTGATGAAGGGCCCCGGTTATGTGGCCGATGGCTTGGAGGTTTCGCACAGTGACCACCCCCGCAAAGACATAGAAGGCGACACAGGCAACCCTTAAGCCTCGCTTAATCTGTGCTACCTACCATGCAAAGCCATGGAGGTTCTATGACATGTTTCTCTTCTCTTGCACGCGCGCTGGCTCTGTCGGCCGGTGTGCTCGCATCGCAAGCCCATGCGGTGACGGCGGCGGAGCAGATGGCAGCCTATGCGGCCCAAACTGGCGAGGCTGCGCAGGCCGCACGCGGCCAGGCGTTCTTCACCAGCAAGCACGGTAAGGACTGGGCCTGCAGCAGCTGCCACACCGCCAATCCGACAGCCAGCGGCAAACACGCCAGCACCGGCAAGGTGATCGCGCCCCTGGCGCCAGCCGCCAACGCCGAGCGCTTCGCAGACGCTGTCAAGACCGAAAAATGGTTCCGCCGCAACTGCAACGACGTGCTGGGCCGCGAATGCTCCGCCGGCGAAAAGGCCGACGTGATCGCCTGGCTGTTGACCCAAAAACCCTAAACAAAGGCCCACCATGGCACACAAGACGTTTCCCCTGCGCACGCCGCCCCGCCCCCACCCTCACGTACCGTTGCGCCCACAGCCGCACGCGCTGGCCCGCACGCCGCAGCGCGCGCTGGCCCAGGTGGCCGCAGCTTTGGTTGTACTGCTCGCCAGCGCACTGGCCTCCACTGCGCAAGCCGACTCCAAGCTTGCCACTGCCACGTCACTGCCCAAGTACCAGCAAGAGTGCGCAGCCTGTCACGTGGCCTACCCACCGGGTTTGCTGCCTGCGGCTTCGTGGCAACGCGTGATCGGTGGCTTGGCCAAACACTACGGCACCGACGCCTCGCTGGACGACGCATCCCGGCGCGAGATTGGCGCCTGGCTGGCGGCCAACGCAGGCACATCCAAGCGCTTCAGCGAGCAGCCGCCGCAAGACCGCATCACCCGCTCCGCCTGGTTTTTGCGCCAGCACCGCGAGGGCGAAGTGAGCGCCGACGTGTGGAAGCGCGCCTCGGTGGGCAGCCCCTCCAACTGCCAGGCCTGCCACACCGGCGCCGACCAAGGCGATTTCAGTGAACGCAACATTCGGATTCCAAAATGACCACTTCTGTTTCTCAAGCTCCAGCGGACGGCCTGCACCAAGTTCGCGTCTGGGATGCGCCGGTGCGCTTGTTCCATTGGCTGATGGCGCTGTGCTTTGCCGGTGCATACATCACCTCGGAGAGCGAGAGCTGGCGGCTGTTGCATGTCACGCTGGGCTACACCTTGGGCGGCCTCGTCGCGTTCCGGCTGGTGTGGGGCCTGGTGGGGTCGCGCTATGCGCGCTTTACCAGCTTTGTGCGCGGCCCCAGGGCGGTGCTGCGCTACTTGCGTTCGCTGACCGCAAAGCAGCCTGAGCACCACCTAGGCCACAACCCGGCGGGCGCGGTGGCGATCGTGTTGCTGTTAACGCTGGGGCTGGTCATGGTGGCCAGCGGCTGGGCGATTTACAACGACCTGGGTCCGCAATGGCTGGAAGACTTGCATGAGCTGGCCGGCAACACCATGCTGGCCGTGGTGGTGGTGCACTTGCTTGGCGTGCTCTCGGCGAGTTGGTTGCACCACGAAAATTTGGTGCGCAGCATGATGACCGGTTTCAAAGCGGGTACCACGCGCGAGGCCATTGGCTCCAACTGGCGCGCCGTGGCGGCTGCCTTGGTGCTGGCGGTGCTGGGCTTTTGGTGGTTCCAGTGGCAAAGTGCGCCCGTGGCGGACGCCACAGGCAGTGCGCAGTCTGCGGCGGCACCCAGCCTGGCTGCTGCGCCGCGCAACCCCGAGCACGACAAGGACGATGATTAGCCCATGAGAATTTTGCTGGCCGAGGACGACGCAATGTTGGGTGACGGCCTGTGCACCGGCTTGCGCCAGCTTGGCTTCCAAGTGGATTGGGTGCGCGATGGCGTGGCTGCCGAGCGCGAGTTGGCCTCGGGTGTGTACGCCGCAGGTGTGCTCGACCTGGGGCTGCCCTACAAGGACGGCATGCAGGTGCTGGCCGCACTGCGCCAGCGCAAGACCACCACCCCGATTCTGGTGCTGACCGCCCGCGACGCTGTGCCCGACCGGGTGCGTGGGCTGGACACCGGGGCCGATGACTACGTGGTCAAACCAGTGGATTTGCACGAATTGGCCGCGCGCCTGCGCTCGCTGGTGCGCCGGGCCTGCGGGCTGGCCCACGATGTGATCCACTGCGCCCCGGTGGTGCTCGATCCGGCCGCGCGCCAGGTGCAGCTGCATGGCCAGACCGTGTTCTTGTCCACCCGCGAGTTCGATCTGCTGCACGCTTTGGTGCGCAACGCCGGCCGCGTGTTGTCGCGTGAGCAACTGGAGCAGCAGATGTACAGCTGGGGCCACGAGGTCGAGAGCAACACCATCGAAGTACACATCCACCACCTACGCCGCAAGCTGGGCGCGGAGCTGATCCACACCGTGCGCGGCGTGGGCTACAGCGTGCAGCCGCAGCCCGAGGCTTGAGCCGCATGCGACTGCCGCGCGCGCTGCAAACCCGGCTTTTGGTGCTGGTGCTGGGTACCTCGATGCTGGTGTGGTTGGCGGCTGCTGCTGTCACCTGGATGGACGCCAGCCATGAGCTTGATGAGCTGCTGGACGGCCACCTGGCGCAATCTGCCGCTTTGCTGATGGTGCAGGCCCGCAGTGGCGAGTTGGACGACGACATCGCTGACGCGCCCTCGCTGCACCGCTACGCGCCCAAAGCCGCATTCCAGGTGTATGTGGAGGGCGACTTGGCGGTGCGCTCCAGCAATGTGGGCACGCAGCCCATGTCGCCCCAGGCGCGGGGCTTCTCCACCGTGCAGGACAGCCAGGGGCGGCGCTGGCGCGTGTTTGCCTCGCACGGCGGCGCGGAAGATGTAACGGTGTACGTGGGTGAGGAGGTGGCCTCGCGCCAGTCCATCCTCTGGGCGGTGATGCGCAGCATGTTCTGGCCGCTGGCTTTGGCGCTGCCTTTGCTTGGCGCTTTGGGCTGGTGGTCCATTCGCACCGGGCTGGCCCCCTTGCACGCCCTCAGCCAGGCCCTGCGCCAGCGCCCACCACACGCTACCGAGCCGCTCACGCTGGCGCAGATGCCGCCCGAACTGGTACCTCTGGTGGAAGCACTCAATGCGCTGCTGGGCCGCATCGGCAGCATGCTGGCCTCTGAGCGCCGCTTTACCGCTGACGCCGCACACGAGCTGCGCACCCCAATTGCCGCCATCCGCGCCCAAGCGCAAGTGGCGCTGGGCGCTGGCGACAACCAGCCCGAACGCCAGCGCGCTTTGCTCGCCACCGTGGCCGGCTGCGATCGTGCCACCCGCCTGGTGGAGCAATTGCTGACACTGGCCCGCCTGGAGGCTGCACCCAAGGGGCCGCAGAGCGCGCTACCCCAGGTGGATGTGCGCGCGGTGGCCGTCCGGGTGGCTGGTGAACTGGCGGGAGCGGCGCTGGCCCGTAAGCAGGATCTGTCGCTGGAAGCACCGGCAAGCGCCTGGGTGCGCGCCGATGAGGTGCTGCTGGGCGTGCTGGTGCGCAACCTGCTGGACAACGCGCTGCGCTACAGCCCCGAGGGCGCGCAGGTGCGCATGGTGGTGGCAACCGACGCCCACGGCGTGCTGCTCAGCGTGGACGACAGCGGCCCTGGTTTATCGCCCGAAGCCTTGGCGCGCTTGGGCGAGCGCTTTTTTCGGGTGCTGGGCAGCGACCAGCCTGGCAGCGGTTTGGGCTGGTCCGTTGTGCGCAGGCTGGTGGAAGTGTTTGGCGCGCAGATCGACGCGGCGCCCTCAACGCAACTGGGTGGCCTGGCCGTGACCGTGCGATGGAACACCCGCGCAAGCTGACAAAATCGCGGGCATGCAACTGCCGACTTCTCTTTCTGCTTTGGTGATTCCCGTGGGCTGCGTAGTTGGCGTGGTGCTGGCCTACCGCGGCTATGGCTGGCCCGGCGTGGCGTTGGCGGTTGGCGCTTTGGTCATGTGGCTGCTGCTGCACTTCACCCGCTTGCTGCACATCCTCAAGCGGGCTGCGGACCGGCCCATCGGCTTTGTCGGCAGCGCCGTCATGCTGCATGCCAAGCTTCGCCGGGGCGTCACGCTGATGCATGTGGTGGCGCTGACCCGCGCGCTGGGCGCCCTGCAAACCCCCAAAGACACCCAGCCCGAAGTGTTTCGCTGGACCGATGCGTCTGGTTCGTCGGTGACCTGCACCTTTGTGGGCGGCAAGCTCACGCACTGGGAACTGCAGCGCCCTGAGGAGCCCACGGCGGCCCCTTAACCTTGCGCGGGTGAGCGCTTAAGCTTCCAAAGGCCGCACCGCAAACCACGCGCAGGCCGCCCTTAAAATCGCGGGCTGGCCCGATGCCACCCCATCAACCCAAGGACACCCGCCCATGACCGCAATTCCCCCTTCCATGTCTGACCGCGACGGAAAAATCTGGATGGACGGCCAGATGGTGGACTGGCGCGACGCCAAAATCCACGTACTCACCCACACCCTGCACTACGGCTGCGGCGCGTTCGAAGGCGTGCGCGCCTACAAGGGCGAGGGCGGCACCGCCATCTTCCGTCTTGAAGAGCACACCGAGCGGCTCTTCAACAGCGCCAAGATTTTGCGCATGCAAATCCCGTTCACCCAAGAGCAGGTCTGCGAGGCGCAAAAGGCAGTCATCCGCGAGAACAAGCTGGAGTCGGGCTACATCCGCCCGCTCACCTGGATTGGTGACCGCAAATTGGGCGTCAGCCCCAAGGGCAACACCATCCACCTCATGGTCGCCGCCTGGCCCTGGGGCGCGTACCTGGGCGAAGAGGGCATGAAGCGCGGCATCCGCGTCAAGATTTCGAGCTACACCCGCCACCACGTCAACATCACCATGACGCAGGCCAAGGCGGTGTCCAACTACACCAACTCCATCCTTGCCAACATGGAAGCCACTGACGACGGCTACGACGAAGCCATGCTGCTCGACGCCAGCGGCTTTGTGTCCGAAGGCGCTGGAGAAAACCTGTTTGTGGTGAAAAACGGCGTGGTCTACACGCCCGACTTGTCGGCCGGTGCGCTCAACGGCATCACCCGCAATACCGTCATGCACATCTGCCAAGACCTGGGCCTGGAGCTGGTGCAAAAACGCATCACCCGCGACGAGGTCTACATCGCCGACGAAGCCTTCTTCACCGGCACCGCTGCCGAAGTCACACCGATCCGCGAGCTCGACCGCATCGAAATCGGCAAGGGCAGCTACGTGGGCAGCCGCGGCCCCATCACCGAGAAGATCCAAACCGCTTTCTTCGACATCGTCCACGGCCGCAACCCCAAGTACGCCCACTGGCTGGCCAAGGTCTGAGCCCACACCCGCAAGGAGCTGCCCATGTCCAAAACACCCGCCCTCATTGAAGTAAGCGCCGCCGACCTCAACCACCAAGGCGGCGTGTTTTGCCCCAGCCCCTTGGCCAAGATGGAAACCTGGAACACCCACCCCAAGGTCTACCTGGACGTGGGCCGCACCGGCGAGGCCAAGTGCTCGTACTGCGGCACGGTTTACAAGCTCAAGGCGGGCGAGCACTTCGACGCGCACCATTGAAGTGTTACCCCCACGCTTCTCACTGCGTGTAGTGCGCTGAGATGACTTCTTCTTTGGTGATTGCGCCGCAGTGGATTGGCGATGCGGTCATGACCGAGCCGCTGCTGCGTTGTCTGGCGGCGCGCGGGGAGCGGGTGGTGGTGGGGGCTTTGCCTTGGGTGGCGCCGGTGTACCGGGCGATGCCGCAGGTGGCGCAGGTGCTGGAGTTGCCCTTTGCCCATGGCGGCTTGCAATGGTCTGCGCGGCGGGCCATGGCGCGGCAGCTGCGTGGCCAGTTTGACGTGGCCTATGTTTGCCCCAATTCATTCAAAAGCGCGCTCTTGCCCTGGTGGGCCGACATTCCGAAGCGCGTTGGCTACCTGGGCGAGGCCCGTTTTGGGGTGCTCACGCACCGGGTGCCCAACCCGCCTTCGGGCCACCGCCCGCCCATGGTCGCTTTCTACTCGGCCTTGGCCTCTGCGCTGCAGCCCACAAACGCCTCACCGCCGCCCGAATCCGTGCCACAGATCAGCCTCACCCCTGAGCGCTGCGCTGCGGTGCTGGCGCCGCTGGGGTTGCAGCAGCGGGGTTACGTGGTGCTGTCGCCCGGTGCGGAGTACGGCCCGGCCAAGCGCTGGCCGGCTGCGCACTTTGCGGCGCTGGCGCGGCAGTTGCCGATGCCGGTGGTGCTGCTGGGCTCAACCAAAGAGCGCGCGCTGTGCGCCGAGATCGCCCAGGCCGCCAACGCTGGTCGCGCAGGACCGTGCCTGGACCTGTCGGGCCGCACTGCCTTGGACGAGGCGCTGGCCTTGGTGGCCCAGGCCCACGCCTTGGTCAGCAACGACTCGGGCCTGATGCATGTGGCCGCCGCCTTCGGCACCCGCCAGGTGGCTTTGTTTGGATCGTCCAGCCCCCTGCACACGCCGCCTTTGAGCCCGCAGGCCACCGTCATCTGGCTGCGCGACGACCCCGCTTACACACCGCCCCTGGACTGCGCGCCCTGCTTCGCCCGCACCTGCCCCCTGGGCCACACCCGCTGCCTGGCAGACATTGCGCCCGAGCGGGTGCTCGCGCTGCTGTCGCGCCCAGACAAAAAAAAGCCACCTTGCGGTGGCTTTGTAAAAGTCCCCGAAGGGACGTCGTTGGATTCGGTAAGGGCAAACCACTTAGGAGATTCGCCTATTGGTGGAGGCACTGTGACAGCAGTGAGCGGACTGTAAACATCGCCTCGGTGCTTGGGTATCCCCCGATTGGGTGAAATGGGGTCTGTGCGGTGGAGAACTAAGCAGTCAGTTATCACTTTTAGCGTTTTCTTTTCGGACTGGGCCATCTAGTACGTGTATGCCTCGGCGAGGTAGACACAAGTTGTACAGGCAAGTAGGCTGCAGCCCCGGTGTCGAACGTTGTCGCATGATTGATCGGACGGGCGGATCCAAGGATAACCCAGTCTGGTGTGGCGGATTTGTTATGCCAGTTTGATCTGCCACCTGACCTGCCCCCCCCCGGTGCGATAGAAAATGACAGAAAAGGAAACAGAAAATGACATCACCTGTATCAACTACAAAGCTATTCTCATTACCTTCAAATGAGCGCACAGCTGCGGGGCTGATCTATGGACTCATGGTCGCCGGACTATTTATAATGCCCCTAACACTTATGGTGTATCAACGTTTTGTTTCCCCAGAGATTAACCTCAGGACAAGGGAATTTTGTAATTTTCTCCGCAATCTATTTTTGATATTTATTGGCTGCTCCGCAGCTGCACGAACAGCTTCATCCAAGCTCCGAAAAAAAATATGGAAAAAACCTGCCACGAAATGCTGTTGTACTGGCGACTGCCGCGGCTAACAATAATTCACTGGAAGTCGTCGCGTTGGCGCGTAAGTACTGGTTTTGGCAGCTTGTGGTAAGTTATCTCTCCGGGGTAGCCTTTTCTCGGCTTGGATGCATTTTTGCTCTATTCATAATTTAAAGATAGCGGTTACGTGTTATTCAGCGCGGACTATGTGGAATTCCTAGCTTGGCGTGAGGCACGCGCATTCAAAGTAGAGCCCATTTACTTGGAGCTAGAACTGCAAAGCAAATTGCTCAGGCTGGCTAGTGCCAAAAGCGTGGACTACAGCGCGCATGTCAACGCCTTGCTCAAGAAGACCATGGAGAACATCGAGCTGTTCAATTGAGGTCGAAAACTGCGATCCCAAAGTGAAAGCACAGAGATGAAGGGTCAACAACATCACTCCATCACTTTAGGCGCTTTACAGGTTTTTTCAATCACACACGGCGGCACTAAAGGCTTGATACCCTTGGCGCGTAACATGGCGAGGATTTTTTCTTGCTGCTCGGCACGACCGGGAATTGTTGATGGGTAATGCTCTAACACTTGGTACATCAGACCATCTAACTCATGGTGGTAGCCCTTCTCCAATACGAAGATGATGGTGTCCAAGTTCCCAAACATGGCCATGGCAACGCCCCCCGTCACGGTGGTTTGATTCACGTCAGCCCCGTATTTCACCAACAGCTTAACTGCCTCAATATTGTGTGCCACGCGGTGAAGAGCAGATACTCTTTTATTTCCGATATTCGGATTAGCTCCGGCTTTAAGCAGTATCTCCATCATCTGAAGGTCTTCCCAAGTTGCCGCTTGAATCAGAGCCCAGCGCTCAGACTTGGGCAGGTTCTTTCCCGCTGACAGCCACATGGGCTTGTTGGGGTCACCTCCCAGTTCAAGTAAGGTTTGCAGCCCGGCATAGTTCTTGGCGAACATGGCCCAGAACACAGGCGTGATGGTTTCATTGCCCTCACCATTGGGGTCGGCCTTTTTTTCCTCAATCAAGCGTTTGATCTGCGCGGTGTCGCCCTTGGCCGCCGCACGTGCCAATTCACGTTGCACACCGGTGCCGAACACCTCCGTAACGCTGGAAGTGTTTAACCTGAACTCGTTCGGGTCTGCCATTTCACAGCCTCCTATCATGGGGACAAGGCAAATCCACGCGGCAAGCAAAGACTTGGCGCTCTTGGCCCGCATGAAAGATACAGGGCCATAATTTCGCCCGCCGTTCATATGTTGCATGGGTTGATCTCATTTGTTAGCGAGGACGTGCCGCCGCCAGACCGTAAAAGACGTTGTGCATGGAATGCCCAGCCAACCTGTTCAAATCGGGATAGCCAGATAGAAAGCTTGGTGAACATCACAGATCGACTCCGTCAGCTAGCTTCCGATCATAGATTCGATCCATAACCCAGACCAAAGCACCACCCAAACTAATTGCCTTCGACGCAGCCCGGTCCTGGGACGATGACGAGGCCGTCGCCGATTACTTGACGGCGGTACTACAAGCCAACAACCCAGATTTACTGCCGCCTGCCCCTAGTAATACTGCGCGCACTGGGCGTGAAGTTCATCGCGCACCCAGCCTGAGCACGGTGTTCGGCCAAGGCAGCTAAACGCCTACCACCCAATCCGCCCTAGCCCTTGACGCCGCAATCCTGCGCGTATTGGGCGCATCTGTGCTGTCTATCCAGGCCAAGGCATCCTCGCGGCTGCGGCCGAATTGCATGTGGCGCGCTAGCAGGCGCTGGTTGCGCAGTGTTTCGTCCACATCCAGGTACCACGTTTCATCCAGCAGGCCGCGCACGCTGGCCCACTGGGGGTCGTCCAGCAGCAGGTAGTTGCCTTCAGTAATCACAAGCTGGGTGGAGTCGGGCACGGCGATGGCACCGGCAACAGCTTCTTCCAGGCCGCGCAGGTAGCTGGGCGCGTACACGGTTTCGCCTGGGCTGGGGTTGCGCAAGCGCTGCAACAGGTGGCAGTAGCCGGCGGCGTCAAAGGTGTCGGCTGCGCCTTTGCGCTGGGCGCGGCCCAGGCGCTGCAGCTCGCTGTTGGCGAGGTGGAAACCGTCCATGGGCACCACTTGTGCCTGCGCGCCCAAGGCCCGCGCAAGTGCTTCAGCTAAGGTGGATTTGCCCGCGCCCGGCGGTGCGGCAATGCCCAGGATGCAGCGGGTGCCGCGCGCCAGCAGGCGCTGGGCGCGCTCTAGTGCCTGGGGCGGCACGGCGGCGGTTGGGCTTGGGGTGGGGATGGGCTTGCTCATACGGGATTGGCCGTTACTGCAAACTGCACGCTGCCAGCGGCCACATGGTCGCGCACCTCGGCGCGCAGGGGCGGCGCGCAGCCGCGGCGCTGCACGCAAATGCTGGCGCTGGCCACCGCGTTGGCCAGCAGGCTTTCGGCCTGCTCGGTCGTCACTGCCGTTCTGCCCCAGCGGGCGTCCAGCCCAGCTTCCAGCATGGCCACCACCAGGCCTGCCAAAAAGCAGTCGCCAGCGCCCACGGTGTCGGCGATACGCAGGCCAGCAGTTTCGCGTGCATGGAACACCGCGCCGTGGCGGGTCAGCAAGCTGGCACCGTCGCCGCCCCGGGTCAGCGCCACGCATGCGGCGTTACTTGATTGCAGCAGGTGCTGCGCCTGGGCCAGCGGCGTGTCGCCGGGCAGCGCCAGGTGCGCCAGATCCTCGTCGCTGACCTTGATGACGTCGGCGTACTGCAGCGCCGCCAGCACATGGGCGCGGTAGCGCGCCAGATCGGGCATCACCGAGGGGCGCAGGTTGGCGTCGACCACGACCAAGCGCTGCGCTTGGCGCTGCTGGGCCAGCCAGGGCAGGTAGGTGTCGGCGTCGTCGGGCGACAAGGCCAGCGCACCGGTGCACACCACTTGCAGGCCTGGCGCCTGGGCGCAGGCGTGGTTGAGCGCGTTGGCGTTGGTGGCGCGGTCGGCCACGCCCTCGCGGTAGAAGGCGTAGTCGGGGTGGCCTTGCGCGTCTACGGCCACCACCGCCAGCGAGGTGACAGCCTGCACCGGCTCGGGCGCGGCCAGGTGCACGCCGTCTGCGCGCAGCCCCTCGGCCAACTGGCGCCCAAAGCGGTCTTTGGACAGCGGGTTGAGGTACAGCGTGGGCACACCTTGGCGGGCCAGGGCGCGGCTGAGGTTGTAGACCGCGCCACCGATGCAGGGCTCAAACTGACCGTCGGGGTTGCGGATCAGGTCGATCAAAGCCTCCCCTGCGGTGGCGACTTGGATCGGCGATTTTTGTGGGTTCATCTGCGGGTTTTCCATTACTAAAGCAACTTGATTTATTAAGTCGACAGCGAATATAGTGCGGCCACGCTACAAGGTAAAGCGTACTTTCCCCGGGAGCAGTCCCGGTTTATTGCACCCGAAAAACCCATTCTTCAGGAGACTGAGCATGAAAAAATCCACCACCCTGGCGCTGACCGCCATCGCCTTTGCCGCCCTGGCCGCCACCTCGGCCCACGCCGCCGAAACCGTGATCGGCCTGATCACCAAGACCGAGAGCAACCCCTTCTTCGTGAAAATGAAGGAAGGCGCTGACGCCGCCGCCAAGAAGGCCGGTGCCAAGCTCTTGACCGCTGCCGGCAAGCAAGACGGCGACACCGCCAGCCAAATCAGCGCCATGGAAAACATGGTCGCCGCTGGCGCCAAGACGATTTTGATCACCTCCTCGGGCGACGCCATCATCCCCACCATCAAGAAAATCCGTGCCCAGGGTGTGCAAGTGATTGCCCTGGACAGCCCAGTAGGTGAAGCCGATGCGCTGTTTGCCACCGACAACTACAAAGCCGGCGTGCTGATCGGCCAGTACGCCAAGGCTGCGCTGGGCGGCAAAAAGCCAGTCATCGCCACCCTGGACCTGTTCCCCGGCCATCCGGTGGGCGCGCAGCGCCACAACGGTTTCCTGTCGGGCTATGGGTTGAAGAGCCTGGACGCCAAGAGCAACGAGCTGGCCAAGCCCGCAGAAGTGGTGTGCATGGCCGACAGCTTCGGTGACGCCGCCAAGGGCCAAACCGGCATGGAAAACTGCCTGCAAAAGAACCCCAACATCAACGTGGTGTACGCCATCAATGAACCCGCCGCTGCCGGTGCCTACAAGGCCATCAAGGCCGCAGGCAAAGAGAAGGATGTGGTCATCGTCGCTGTGGACGGCATGTGCAGCAACGGTGTGGGCAACGTCGAGAAGGGCGTGATCGCCGCCACCAGCATGCAGTACCCGCTGAAGATGGCTGCGTTGGGCGTGGCAGCCGGTGTGCAGTTCGCCAAAGACGGCAAGCGCCAGTCGGGCTACACCGACACCGGTGTGGACTTGGTGGCTGCCAAACCCATGGCAGGCGTGAAGAGCATCGACACCAAGACCGCACGCGGCCAGTGCTGGGGTGATTGATCGCTTATGACCGCATGAGAGCCCCGCATGTGCGGGGCTTTCTTTTCTTGTTGGCGCAGACCCGTCGAGATAGGCCCCACCCATGAAAACCCAACCCATTGCCTTGCCCGCCCTGGGCACTAGCGGCCCGCTGATTGCCTTGCTGCTGGCCTGTGCGTTCTTCTCGTTCCAGCACGAGAACTTTTTGACGCTCAAAAACTTCTCGCTGATCCTGCAGCAGGTCATGGTGGTGGGCACCATCGCCATCGGCCAAACACTCATCATTCTCACCGCAGGCATCGACCTGTCGTGCGGCATGGTCATGGCCTTGGGCTCTATCGTCATGACCAAGTTCGCCGCCGATTACGGGCTGAGCGCGCCAGTTGCCATCCTGTGCGGCATTGCCGCCACCACCGCTTTTGGTCTGGTCAACGGCCTCTTGGTGACCCGCGTCAAGCTGCCGCCCTTCATCGTGACGCTGGGCACGCTCAACATCGCGTTTGCCATCACCCAGCTGTATTCGGGCGCGCAGACCATCACCCAAATTCCAGCGGGTATGACCCTGTTGGGCGAAACCTTCAATCTGGGCGACGCCCGGGTGGCTTACGGCGCGGTGCTGATGCTCGCGCTCTACCTGCTGGCCTGGGTGTTGCTGCGTGAGACCGCCGCCGGGCGCCATGTGTACGCCGTGGGCAACAGCCCCGAGGCGGCGCGCCTCTCCGGCATTTCTACCGACCGGGTGCTGCTGGGCGTGTACGCGCTGGCCGGTGTGTTTTACGGCATCGCCTCCATGCTGACGGTGGCGCGCACTGGCGCGGGCGACCCCAATGGTGGGCAGACCGAAAACCTGGACGCCATCACCGCCGTGGTGCTGGGTGGCACCAGCTTGTTTGGTGGGCGGGGCATCATCTTGGGCACGCTCATGGGCGCGTTGATCGTGGGCGTGTTTCGCAACGGCCTGACCTTGATGGGGGTGTCTTCGGTCTACCAAATCTTGGTGACCGGTGTGCTGGTGATTCTGGCGGTGGCCACCGACCAGATGTCGCGCAAAGGAGCGAGGTAAATGCAGGCAAGCCCCAACACCCACACCGCGCCCAACATGAACACAAGCCCAGCTATGCAGGCCAGCACCATCGTGATGCAGGCCAAGGGTTTGGTGAAACGCTACGGCCAGGTCACCGCATTGGATGGCGCCGACTTTGAGCTGCGCGCCGGCGAAATCCTGGCGGTGATTGGCGACAACGGCGCGGGCAAGTCCTCGCTGATCAAGTGCCTCTCGGGCGCCACGATTCCCGATGCCGGAGACATCGCCCTGGATGGCAAACCGATTGCGTTCAAAAGCCCCATCGACGCCCGCTTGGCCGGCATCGAGACGGTGTACCAAGACCTGGCCGTGGCACCGGCCATGACGATTGCCGAAAACCTGTTCCTGGGCCGGGAGCGCCGCCGGGGCGGCATCTTGGGGCGGCTGGGCTTTATCGACAAAAAGGCGATGCTGGAAGAAAGCGTTGCCCGCATGAACGACCTCAAGGTAGGCATCCGCTCCATGACGCAGGCGGTGGAGACGCTCTCGGGTGGCCAACGCCAGTGCGTGGCGGTGGCGCGCGCGGCGGCCTTTGCGCAGCACGTGGTCATCATGGACGAGCCCACGGCGGCGCTGGGTGTGAAAGAGGGCAATATGGTGCTGGAGCTGATCCGCCGGGTGCGGGACCGCGGCCTGCCGGTGGTGCTGATTTCCCACAACATGCCCCACGTTTTTGAGATCGCTGACCGCATCCATATTGCGCGCCTGGGCAAGCGCGCTGCGGTGGTCAATCCCAAACACATCAGCATGAGCGACACGGTGGCGATAATGACGGGCGCTATGTCTGCCAGCGACTTGCCCCCCGAGGCGCTGGCCCACTGAACCCACGCAAAGGGACACACATGCTCAAGGGACTGGACCCGCTGCTCACGCCCGATCTGGTCAAAGTGCTCATGGAAATGGGCCACGACGACACGCTGGTGCTGGCCGACGCCAACTTCACCGCACACCGCCTGGCCCAAGGCAAACCGCTGCTGCGCCTGCCCGGCACTGGCATGGTCCGCGTGGTGCAGGCCGTCACTTCGGTGCTGCCGCTGGTGGCCGACGAAATCCACCCGGTGGGCTTCATGCAAGTCAGCGGCCAACCCGAGGGTTACCTGTCTGCTTTGCAGCGCGAGGTCATGCAGGTGTTGTCGCCGCAGTTGCTGCCGGGCCAAAGCGCGCAGGCCATCGAGCGCTTTGCGTTTTATGAGCGCACCCGCAGCGCCTACGCCATCGTGCTGACCGGCGAGCTGCAGCCCTATGGAAACTTTTTGCTGCGCAAAGGCGTGATCGGCGAAACTTTGCGTCCATGAACGCCCCCGCCACCCCGCCGATGCTGCGCCCGCGTGGCTCCAACCACGTGGGCATGCGCCAGTTCAACGAGCGGGTGGTGTTGCAGGCCATCCGCCTCAACGGCAGCATGCCCAAGGCCGACCTGGCCCGCCTCACCGGCCTGACCGCGCAAACCATTGGCCTGATCACCACCCGGCTCGAAGAAGACGGTTTGCTGCTGCGCCACGAGCCCGTGCGGGGCCGCATCGGCCAGCCTTCGGTGCCGCTGGCACTGAACCCGGACGGCGCGTTTTCGGTGGGCATCAAGATCGGTCGGCGCAGCGCCGACTTGCTGTTGGTGGATTTCACCGGCGCGGTGCGCCGCCGCGAAAGCCTGCGCTACGACTTTCCCGATGCGCGCACCCTCTTGCCCACCATCGCCGCGCACCTGCACTCCATCCACGACGGCCTGGGCGCGTTGGCGCAGCGCTTGGTGGGCGTGGGCCTGGCCGCGCCGCTGAACCTGGGCGGCTGGCACAAGCTGCTGGGCCTGCCGCAAGCCGTGTCAGACGAGTGGAACGCCACCGACTTGCGCACCCAGGTGCAGTCCCTGTGCGATGCGCCGGTCAGCTTCGCCAAAGACACCTCGGCAGCTTGCGTGGCCGAGTTGGTGGCCGGGCGCGGGCGCGACCTCAAGAGCTTTTTGTACTTGTTCGTCGACACCTTTGTGGGCGGCGGCTTGGTCATCAACTCGCATTTGCACAACGGCATCCACGGCAACGCCGGGGCGGTAGCGTCCTTGCCGCTGCAAATCTCCAGTGGCAATCGCATTCCGGAGCAGCTCATCGCCCACGCCTCGCTCTGGGAGCTAGAGCAACGCCTCAAAGCCGCCGGCCTGGACCCCAGTGCCGCCTACGACGACCGCGCCATGGCGCCCCCGTTTGAGCCGCACACCCAAGCCTGGGTGGAGAGCGCTGCGCGGGCGCTGGCGCAGTGCGTGGTCAGCGGCACTGCGTTTCTCGACATCGATGCGGTGGTGGTGGACGGTTCGTTTGCGCCGGCCATGCTCACACGCCTGATCGCCGCCACCCAAGACGCCTTGCAAACCTACGATTGGGAAGGCCTGTGGCCGGCCACCTTGGTGGCGGGCAGCATCGGCTCGGACGCGCGCGCGTTGGGCGGCGCACTCTTGCCCTTGCATGCAAACTTTGCGCCCGACCGCGATGTGTTTTTGAAGGCCGGTGCCTGACCCAAACCGGCGCGCAGCTCAACGCTGCAGCGGCAGCCGCAATTCAAAGCACGCGCCGCCGCCTGCGCGGTTGCTGCAGCGCACCGAGCCGCCGTGGCGTTGCGCAATCGACTTGACCAACGCCAGTCCCAAGCCCACACCGCCGTCGCGCTCCGATGCGCCGGGCAAACGGTAAAACGGCTCGAAGATGCGCTCGGCCAGCGCCGGTGGCACGCCTGGGCCGCAGTCGTTGACCTGCAGCACCGCCTCGCTGCCGCTTTGGCGCAGCACCACGGTGGTTTCGCCATCGGCGTAGCGCCGGGCGTTCTCCAGCAGGTTGCGCACAGCACGGCGCAGCAATTTGGCCACGCCAGGCACCACGACGGTAGTTGCATCCACGTCCAGCGTGGCGTGGCTGCGGGCGCATTCTTCGGCGCACAGGCCTACCAGATCCACGGGCTCCACCGTGCCCATGTTGGCCTCTTGCGCGTCCAGGCGGCTGGCTAGCAAGATTTCATCAATCAGCTGGTCCAGCTCGGCAATGTTGCGGGTGATTTCGTCCTTGGCGGCCTGGCCCGGCGTGCTGCCCATCAGCTCCAGGCCCATGCGGATGCGCGTGAGCGGCGAGCGCAGCTCGTGCGAGGCATTGGCCAGCAGCGACTTTTGCGAGGCCAGCAACGCGTCACTGGTCTTCATCAGCCCCTCAATTTGCTCGGCGGCGCGGTTGAAGCGCTGCGCCAAGAAGCCCACCTCGTCGTCGCCACCGGCAGGCATGCGCGCGCTCAGGTCGCCATTGCCCCAGCGCTCTACGCCAACTTGCAGCGCTTCGAGCCGTCGGGTTAGGCGCCGCACGATGGGGTAAATGGCCAGCGCGACCGCGACGGCGACCAGCCCCAGAGTCCAGAAGAATCCGAAGGGCGCGCGCCACGGGGTGCCCGGTGGGCGCGGCATGTGCATGTGCAGGGTTTGTCCATCGCTCATTTGCACCGTGGCCTCGGGCCCTGCACCAAAGCGGCCCCGGCGTGGTGGGCCCGGTTCGTCGTCTTCGTCTTGGTCACTGGCAGCGTCTGGCATGCGTTTGGCAAGCACCCGGCCTTTGCCAATCACCTCACCGGCGACATTGCGTACCACCACCTCGCGCAGTGGCGGCTCGGCGGTGGCACGCCAGGCCCAGCCCACCAGCAAGGTGAGCACCGCCACGGCCAGCACCACGGCCAGCCAGATGCGAACGTACAGCCGCTTGAAAAACACCCTCAGTCCTGCTGGCGCGCAAACACATAGCCCACGCCGCGCACGGTAAGGATGCGCTTGGGCTCTTTGGGGTTGTGCTCAATGGCGGCGCGGATGCGGCCCATGTGCACGTCGATGGAGCGGTCAAAGGCTTCAAGCTCGCGCCCGCGCACCGCCTCCATGATCTGGTCGCGGCTGAGCACGCGACCGGCCCGCTCGGCCAGCGCCACCAGCAGGTCAAATTGGTACGAGGTCAGCTCGCAGGGCGCATCGGCCACGCTGACGGTGCGCGCATCGCGGTCGATGGCCAGACTGCCAAAGCGCATCACCTGGCTGCTCTGTGCAGTGGGCTCGGAGCTGCGCCGCAAGACCGCGCGAATGCGGGCCAGCAGCTCGCGCGGCTCGAACGGTTTGGGCAGATAGTCGTCGGCGCCCATTTCCAGACCAATGATGCGGTCCATCGGGTCGCCCTTGGCGGTGAGCATTAGCACCGGTGTACTGGCTGCGGCGCTGGGCAGTGCGCGGATGCGGCGGCACACCTCCAGGCCGTCCATGTCGGGCAGCATCAGGTCCAGCACCACCAGGTCGTGCAGGGGGCCTTCGGGCCGGAGCGCCAGTGCGGCCAGACCGGCTTGCCCGTCGGACGCGGTCTGCACGCTGTAGCCGTTGTTGCCCAGGTACTCCGCGACCATGGCGGCCAGCCGGGCGTCGTCTTCGATCATCAAGAGGTGTTGGCGCATACGGACAGTCTAGCCTTGGACCTTTTCGGGCGCATGCCCTGCGCTGCAAGCAGCGGTAAAGAAAGGTAAATCGGCCGCGCGGGCCCGAGCCGCCGCACGCGTGGCGTGCATTCACTCGGGTGAAGCAGGGCCAGTCACTTGTGGGGTACCTGTTTGCGTCTTGACCCGCGAGGCCAGCCACACCAGCAGCAGCACCGGCGCGCCCAGCAAGGCGGTGCTGGTGAAAAAGTGGACGTAGCCGAAGGCATCCACAAAGACCCCGGAGTAGCCCGCCACCAGCTTGGGCAGCAAGAGCATCATGGAGCTGAACAATGCGTACTGGGTGGCCGAGTAGTTGACGTTGGTGAGCGAGGACAGGTAGGCCACAAACGCGCTGGTGGCAATGCCGCCGGCCAGGTTGTCGGCCGAAATCACCACCATGAGTTTGGTGACATCGTGGCCCTGGGTGGACAGCCAGGCGAACAGCAAGTTGGTGCCAGCGCTGAGCAACGCGCCCAGCATCAAGACCCGCATCACGCCCAGGCGCAGCGCCAGCACGCCGCCGGCAAACGCGCCCACCAGCGTCATCACCACGCCGTACACCTTGGTGACGGTGGCCACCTCGGCTTTGGTGTAGCCCATGTCCACATAAAACGGGTTGGCCATGATGCCCATCACCACATCGCTGATGCGGTAGGTGGCGATCAGCGCCAGCAGCAGCGCCGCGTGCCAGCGGTAGCGGCCCAAGAAGTCGGCAAACGGCTCGACCAGCGCGCCTCGCAACCACTCGGCGGCGTTTTTGGACGGGGGGATGGGCCGTGGCGCGGGCTCTTTGGAGCACAGCACGGTCAGCATCCCCGGCAGCATGCTGGCGGCCATGGCCAAGTAGGCCACGGTCCAGGCGCCGGGTTGGTAGGTGGCAGCGGAAGCTGCGGCGCCCGCGTCGGCGACTGCGAATCCACCCTCGGCCCAGGCAGCAATCCACAAAGCACCGGCGCCGGCCCAAATCATGGCCAGCCGGTAGCCGGCCAGGTAGCTTGCTGCCAGTGCGGCCTGGTGCTCGGCATCGCCCGATTCGATACGAAAGGCATCGAGCGCAATGTCCTGCGTGGCCGAGCCAAAGGCCACCGCAATGGCACACCACACCATGGTGGACAGCGCCACCTTGGGGTCGGTCAGCGCGATGCTGCTGAGGCCCAGCACGATGATTGTTTGCGACACCAAAAGCCAACTGCGCCTGCGCCCCAGCCAGCGGGTGAGCAGCGGTATCGGCATGCGGTCCACCAAGGGCGACCAGGTCCACTTGAAGGCGTAGGCCAGACCGACCCAGCTCAAAAATCCGATGGTGCTGCGGTCCACCCCGGCTTCGCGCAGCCAAAAACTCAGCGTGCCAAACACCAGCAGCAAGGGCAAGCCCGCAGAAAAACCCAAGGACAGCATGCGCAAGGACGCGGGCTCCAGGTACACGCGCCACGCCTGCGTCCATGCCTTTGTCGGGGGCGTTGTGGGAGCCGCTTGGGGTGCTAATGCCATCGGGGAATAATACCTGCCACCCCCGCCGCATCCGGCGGCGTGACCCTGGAGGAACTTGTTGCATGCCGCTGCCCTTTACGCCTTCCAACCGCCGCGCGGGCGCCAGCGCCCGCTGGGTCCGCGCGCTGCTGTTGGCGCTCTTAGCGCTGGCAGCGCAGTGGACCTGGGTCGGTGCCAGCCACGCGCAGGTTCGCGAGGGCGAACGCGAGGGGGTGGATGTAGGTGGTAACTCCGCCTTTAGCAAGCTGGTCAGCGCCAGCGAGATTGAGCAGGCGTCGCAGCAGCAGTACCAAGCGCTGTTGCGCGAAGCCGCTGCCAACCAAGCGCTGGTGCCAGCGCAGGACCCGCAGCTCAAACGCCTGCGCGCGATCGCACAGCGCATCATCCCGTTTGCCGCGCCCTGGAACGACCGCACCCGGCAGTGGAAGTGGGAGGTCAACCTGATCGCGTCCCCCAAGCGCAACGCGTTTTGCATGCCCGGCGGCAAGATCGTGTTCTACACCGGGATTCTGACCAGCCTCCAACTCACCGACGACGAGGTGGCCATGGTGATGGGCCACGAAATGGCCCACGCCCTGCGCGAGCACGCCCGCGAGCGCATGGGCAAGACCGCCGCCACCGGCCTGGGCGCCAACTTGTTGGGCCAGCTGCTGGGCTTGGGGGACATTGGCCAGATGGCTACCAACTACGGCGCGCAGCTGCTTACCCTGAGGTTCAGCCGCTCTGACGAATCCGAGGCCGACTTGGTCGGCATGGAACTGGCCGCCCGCGCCGGCTTTGACCCGCGCGCCGGCGTCACCCTGTGGCAAAAAATGGCCGCCGCCAGCAAAGGCGCGCCGCCGCAGTGGCTCTCTACCCATCCCTCGGGCAACAGCCGTATTGCCGATATCGAGGCCAACCTGCCCAAGGTGATGCCGCTGTACGAGCGGGCTAGGCGTAAGCCCGTGCCATAAAGCAACCGGGCTATGAGCGCGACTTCGCCTTGCGTTTGCGCCAGTAGTTCCGGCAGATGCGGATACGTTGCGGTCGATGGCGAGGTGCGTCAAAAACGCCTTTACTTCACGGGCACCCATGTCACGCGGGTGTCGCATCGCACTGCCGTTGCCCGACCAGCGGATGAAGAAGCGAGCCCAATAGACGTACACCTGCTCGGTGCTGAGGCGATAGTGCATGGTTCGAATACGCTCGCGCAGCTGGACCAAAATCCGGGTGGACTGCAGCGCAAGGGTCCTGGGTTTCACAGAGCTTTTATGGCTCTACATTCAAAGGTATATTGAGCGCTGAGCCAAGCTGCCAGCCACTTTGCGGAGGGAGACATGACCAACTTATGGAGCAGCGCCCGACTTTTGGAGCAGGTTTTGCTACTTAAATTACGTTGGCCCCATTTTCGCAGTGGTCCTCGACAATCATGCGTGCTTCCTACTCCTTAAGCACACCTTCAAGACTTTCTCTGCACCGCGCGGTGTTCTGACCAGCATATTTGGCGAATGAAGCATGAAGACCATCGGGACAGTGCTATTTTCTTTATTTCTTGCTTTGCTTTTGTTCGCTAGTAAGCCCTTCGAAGTCGGTTTTGCGCTAGGAGGACCCTGTGATTTTGGTTTCGGCAAGAGTCTTCGTGATGTTCAAGAGAAAGCAATCCGTGGATACTTCATCGAGAAATTGCCCAACGCAATTGATTTGGAAAGTGTGACCTGCGGCCAACTCTTTGACTCCAAACTCGTGGCTACATTTCATTTATCCAAAGAAGAGGCTGAACAGTTGCTCGCAGAACTAGAAGCAACATTCCACGCACGACAAAATCACCCGACTTTTCCTGATTCAATGAAGCGTCGAGAAATGATTGGTCCACCCGCACATACTACTCACATCTACCATCTTTCCGGGACTTCAAATCTTGATGAGCGAATTGTGAGTGTTTCATTCCCCAAAGACACAAGCAAGGTTTCCACAGTAGTGTTCGAAGGCATTAAGTTCTGAATCAGAGTGCCAAGAAATGAATCCGCATCAGATGAAGGGAACTCATTCGCTAGATCAAGCAGTATTCCGCGTAGTGAAGCCTAACCCCTCTAGTGGGACTCCCTGTTTCATCAAGCAGCTCTGGTGATGTTTTTCTTTCATGAGCCTTGCCTTCAGCCTTGAAGATGAGCCGGTGCTAGGCCAACCGTTACGATTGCCATCACTTCCCCTTCCGCTCAACAGTTGAGTTGATGAATAGATTCGCCCCTCCATCGTTGCACTTGATTGCCGACAACCGCAACCCCTATGGGTCACGGCACGCGTGGGACGGGGAAGCCTTTTTCATTTGCTAGGCCTCGCCCAACAACCGCCGTGCCCTACCAAGCCCTTGCCAACGCCGTTCTTCTGTTGCACTTCGCGGTTGTCCTCTTCGTCGTGCTCAGCTTGCCGGCCATTCTTGTCGGCAACTGGCGCGGCTGGGCCTGGGTAAACAAGTTCTGGTTTCGTTCGGCTCACCTGCTCGCAATCGGTGTCGTCGTGTTGCAGGCTTGGCTTGGGCAGCACTGCGCCCTGACAGAACTAGAGTCCGCGCTTCGGGTGCGGGCTGGAGAATTTGGCTATGAACGCAGTTTCATCGAGTACTGGGTTCAGCGGCTGCTCTACTACCAAGCGCCCCTGTGGGTGTTCGCGTTCCTTTACACCGCCTTCGGTGCCGTGGTGGCATGGGCATGGTGGCGTTTTCCACCAACCCGCGTTGATGCTCAGCGAAGCGGCGCCTAACCCCTCTAGCTGGACTTCCCCTTCCACTCAACCGTTGAGTTGATGAAAAAATTCACCTCTGCATCGTGGCACTGTGTTGCCGACAACCGCAACCCCTACGGGTCGCGGCTCGCTTGGGACAGGGAAGTCCCTTTCATTGGTTAAGCCGCGTATTCATCACCCCTGCACATATGGCTGACAACGAATACTGGAGCCCGCTGGTTCCCGAACTCACGGTAACGAACCTCCAGAGGTCGCTACTCTTCTACACATCTGTTGGGTTTTCGGTGCGCTTCCAACGCGATGAACCGCCGTTTGCCTATATTGAGATGGGGCAAGCCCAGCTCATGCTTGAACAGCTACATCCTGACGGCTGGAACATCGAACCGCTCGACAGACCGCTCGGGCGCGGAATCAACTTTCAGGTCGAGGTCATCGATGCAGAAATGACGCTTTCGTCTTTGCGCGGTCTAGGGTTCTTTCCTTTCCGCGAGATTCAGGACACTTGGTACGCTGTCTCGAAGCAAGCCGAAGAGGGTCAGCGTGAGTTCCTCGTACAAGACCCCGATGGCTACCTGATGCGCTTCGCGCAGTATTTGGGCCGGCGTGTTGTGGCCTGACTCGCACGTTGAGCGACTGCTTACTTGTTCGATAAAGAGCCGCTCGTGGCCCAGGGGGTAGACGGCGGGCGGGGGCTGACCGGCAGCATGGGGCGCCAGGCGTTAGGCTGGCACCGTCTGTCACGGCCCGTCCCTACAATGCGCCGACCCGAGCCCACCACCGAGCCGCCATGACCGACCCCCGTTCCCGCGCAACCATGCGCCCCCTGCCCCGGTTTATTTTTGCCAGCCGCTGGCTGCAGTTGCCGCTCTACATCGGTCTGATTGCGGCGCAGGGCGTGTATGTTTTTCACTTTTGGGTGGAGCTGGTGCATTTGCTTGAAGCGGCCTTTGGCAGCGAGGCGGCGGTGCAGGCGTTGGTGCGCAGTATTGGCTACAAGTCGGATGTGGTGGTGTCGCAGCTCAACGAGACAATCATCATGCTGGTGGTGCTGGCGCTGATTGATGTGGTGATGATCTCCAACCTGCTCATCATGGTGATCGTCGGCGGCTACGAAACCTTCGTGTCACGCATGGACCTGGACGGCCACCCCGATCAGCCCGAGTGGCTCAGCCATGTGAATGCTTCGGTGCTCAAGGTCAAGCTGGCCACGGCCATCATCGGCATCAGCTCCATCCACCTACTCAAAACCTTCATCAACGCCGCCAATTACGACGAGAAGGTCTTGATGTGGCAAACCATCATCCATGTGGCGTTTTTGTTCAGCGCCATTGCGATTGCGTACACCGACAAGCTGTTAAGCGCTGCACATCCCAACGGGCACTGACCTGGCGTGCTGGAACTGACTGCGCCGCCTCCTGCCGGGCCGTGGTGCGCCGCGCCCCTGCTTATTCGGCGCTGAACTGGCTGGCGTTTCTTCCCTTGAACTGCGCGTAGAACGCCTTGATCGCCACCATGTCGGCATCAATGTCCCCGCTCGGATGGAACACTGGCCCCAGCCCGCTGATCTTTTTTTCGTAGTCCATGTAGGCCATCACGATGGGCACCTTGGCACCCACGGCGATGTAATAAAAACCGGTTTTCCAATAGCGCACCTTGCTGCGCGTGCCCTCGGGTGGCACCACCAGCTGCAGGGGCCCGTCGGCTGCTTCAATGGCCTCCACCGAAGCGGCCACCAGGTTGTTGGCACTGTCGCGCTGAACCGGAATGCCGCCCAGCCACATCATCACCGCGCGAAACGGGGGCTTGAAGAGCTGGTTTTTCCCCATCCAGTAAATGTTGAGGCGCAGCGCAAACGCCACCATCAGGGTGTAGGGCAAATCCCAGTTGCTGGTGTGCGGTGCGGCAATGAACACCGATTTGTGGCAATCGGCGGGCAGGCTGCCCTGCACCTGCCAGCCGGTCAGCTTGAGGAAACTTACCGACAGGGCGCGCAGCACCGTGTTGACGACGGGCGTGTCAAAAATAGTTCGGTGCATGCAACAGTGGGGAGGGTGGGGTCAGGGCAGCGCGGCTTGGCGCGCCGGTTCGTGGTCTTGGTCGGGGCGGTGCGCTGGGTCCACATGGGTCATGAGGTTGAGCACGCGGTGGCGCAGCATGACCGCCTGGCGGGCCGCCACTGCAATGTTGTGGCCAGCTTCGACGGTGATGTCGGCATCCACTTCGATGTGGGCATCCACCACCACCATGTCGCCCATTTTGCGGGTGCGCACATCGTGCACGCCCACCACGCCGGGGGTGGCGGCCAGCGTCTGGCGTATGGCTTGCACCTCGGCGTCGTCCACCGCGCGGTCCATCAGGTCGTGCATAGCGTCCCAGCCGAAGTTCCAGCCCATCTTGCCAACCATGAAGCCCACAATCAGCGCGGCAATTGGGTCCAAGAGCGGGTAGCCCGCCAGGTTGCCGATCAGGCCGATGCTGACCACCAGCGAGGAGGCTGCGTCCGAGCGGGCATGCCAGGCATTGGCCACCAGCATGCTGGACTTGACCGCCTTGGCAACACGCAGCATGTACTGAAACAGCAGCTCTTTGGCCGCGATGGCGCCCAGCGCCACCCACAGCGCCGAGGCATGCACCGTGGCAATGGTTTGGGGCGACTCCAGCTTTTGCAGCGCGGCCCACACCATGGCCAGGCCCACACCCAGCAAAATCGCGCCCAGTGCCAGCGAGGCGGCGGTCTCAAAACGCTGGTGGCCATAGGGGTGGTCGGCGTCGGCGTCTTTTTTGGCGTGGTGGCTGGCAAACAGCACCACAAAGTCCGACACCAAGTCCGAGAGCGAATGCAGTCCGTCAGCCACCAGGGCTTGCGACTTGGATAGCGTGCCCACCACGATTTGCACCACCGACAGCACCAGGTTGACGCCCACGCTCACCCAGGTGCTGCGCGACGCGGCCTTTGCGCGCTCTGCCACCGAGTGGCTGGCGTGTTCGGAGTCGTCGTCGATGCCCGTGAACTGCATACGGCCTAGCCTACCACCGGTTGCGCAGGGTGCGCAGCGCGACAAAAACGTCCTGTGCGCTGGGGTCCTCAGCGAGGTCTGGCACGCTCTCGCGCAGTTTGGCAATCAAGCGTGGCTGGTCGAGTCGAAAGAAGGTGTTGTGCTCCTTTTCTTGCTGCAGCGTGGTCACGGGTGCGGCGTCACCGTCTTGGCCAGCCACCGCCTGCAGCAGGGCCTGCGCGTGCGCGTTGTCAGGCTCGCGCGAAAGCGTGAACTTGAGGTTGTTGACCAGGTAGTCGTGCCCTGCAAACAGACGCGTGTTGCCCGGCAGGCGGGAGAGTTGTTCATCAAAAGTCTTGAACAGCAGCGCGGTATCGCCACCGTTATGGGTGTTGCCTGCACCGGCGTTGAACAGCGTGTCACCGGAGAACAGCGCCGGCTCGTCGGTGTGGGCCAGCAGGCAGATGTGGCACAGGGTGTGGCCCGGTGTGTCAAGGCATTCGAGCTCCACGGTTTTGCCCACCTTGATGGTGTCTCCCGCTTGCACTCCGCGGTCGACATGCGCGATACGTCCGCCCGACTTGTGGTGCGCAATCACCTTGGCGCCGGTGGCAGCCACCACGGCCGCGTTGCCACCGGTGTGGTCGGCGTGCTCGTGGGTATTGAGCAGCTGGGTGATGTGCCAGCCGCGTACCTTGGCGCGGTGCAGGCACTGGGCGGCGTCCAGCGGGTCGATGGCGAGCGCCTCGCCAGTCTTCGGGCAGGCCACCAGGTAGTTGTAGTTGCGCAGGGCGTTGCCTGTCCAGATGCGCTCCACCAGCACGGCCAATCCCTTAGCTCAGGTGCTTGCCGGCAATGCCTGCAAGCTCAAACATCGTCACCTGCGGTTTGCCAAACACCGCCAGCAGTTTGGCGTCGGCGTTGATGGCACGCTTGTTGGTGGCGTCTTGCAAGCCGTTGGCTTTGATGTAGTCCCACAGCTTTTTGATCACCTCGGTGCGGGCCACCGGCGCCGCACCAATCACTGCGGCCAATGCGGCACTGGGCAGCTTGCCACTGGCGGCGGTGGTGGCGCGGGGTGCTTTCGGTTTGGCGGAAGCGGACTTCGCGGCAGTGGCTTTTGCGGTCTTGGCAGGTGCGGTCTTGGTGGGCGTGGCCTTGGCGGCCTTCTTGGGCACCTTTTTGGCCGGCGCTTTGTCAGCCACCCCACTGGCAGCCTTCTTCGCTGCAGGCGTTTTGGCGGAGGCTTTGGCCGTGGTACTTGTGCCCGCAGCTTTGTAAGCCGGTTTGCGCGGCGGGAACTTGCTGGGCGCAAACTCAAAGTTCACCTTGCCCGCTGCTTCGTCCCACACCAACATCGCCTTGAAGGCGCGCCGGGTGCGCATGGAGACAAACTTGTCGAGCAAATCGGTCTTGCCAGTCTCCAGCAGTTTGCTCATTTGTGTGCGCTCGATGGGCTGCTGCAAGATGACCTGGCCGCTCTTGAAGTCGCAGCTCGGTGTGGGCTGCGCCAGCGTGGGAAGGGACTTTTCGCAGACATAGTTTTTGCCATGCTCGTACACCAAGGCACCGCATTTGCGGCAGGCGCCCAAAGAAGTCTGGGCCGAGAAATCGATCAGCTCGCCGCTGTCTTCACCGGCCTTATCGTCGCCGAAGTCGAACTCGAGTTTGTAGTTCTTGGTTTCGTCATCGAACTTGATGACCATCTCGGCGGTGAACGGCCAACCCGCCTTGGAGCGAAAGCCCTCCAGCGGCCCGATTTTTTTGTCGCGTAGAAACTGCTCCACCTCGGCCAGCTCAAAGGTGCGCCCGGCAGGCGATTTGCCAAACGAGAAGCCGCAGCCTTCACTGGTGCCGGATGCGCCGGTGCAGGTATAGCGGCGGTAGTTTTCTTTGACGATGCCGCCGCAGTTGGGGCAGCGCGCAGCCAGCGTGGCGTAGTCACCGGGGATGGTGTCGCGGTCGTATTCCTTGGCCTTCTTCACCATGCGCTCGGTCATGGCGGCAATCTCGGCCATGAAGGTTTCGCGGCGCAGCTTGCCTTGCTCCATTTGCGCCAGTTTGTACTCCCACTCACCGGTGAGCTCCGCCTTGGACAGCTCCTCCACGCCCAGGCCGCGCAGCAGCGTCATCAGCTGAAACGCCTTGGCGGTGGGAATGAGCTCGCGGCCTTCTCGCAGCATGTATTTTTCGGCGATCAAGCCTTCGATGATGGACGAGCGCGTGGCCGGTGTGCCCAAGCCTTTTTCCTGCATGGCTTCGCGCAGTTCGTCGTCTTCCACGGTCTTGCCTGCGCCTTCCATGGCGCCCAGCAGAGTCGCCTCTGAATAGCGGGCGGGAGGGCGGGTTTTGAGGCCCTTGGCGTCCACCGATTCGGTGTGCACTGTTTCGCCCGGCTGCACCGGTACCAGGCTTTGGCCCTTGTCGCCATCTTTGGCGTCGGCCACTTCATCGGCCGCTTCCTTGCCATAAATGGCCAGCCAGCCGGGTTTGACCAGCACCTTGCCTTCGGTTTTGAAGCTGTGGCTTGCGGCTGAATTTTCCGACGGGCCGCCCCTAGGAAAATTGGCCCCCTCGGGGGGCAGCGCAGCACGCGCAGCGGCAAGCGTGGGGGTAACAGTAGTAACACGGGTCGTGACTTGGTATTCCGCGCTCGGGAAGAACACCGCCATGAAGCGGCGCACCACCAAGTCGTACACCTTTTGCTCGGCTTCCGACAAGCCACTGGGCGCCTGCAGCGTCGGGATGATGGCGAAGTGGTCCGACACCTTGGCGTTGTCAAACACGCGCTTGGTCGGCTTGATGTAGTTGCCGTTGAGCGCGGTCAGCGCATGCGGTGCGAGGTGGCGCATGCCGCTGTCGGCCAGCATCTCGAAGGTTTGCTTGACCACCGGCAGGTAGTCTTCGGGCAGCGCGCGCGAGTCGGTACGTGGGTAGGTCAGTGCCTTGTGGCGTTCGTACAGGCTTTGTGCAATCGACAGCGTGGTTTTGGCGGAGTAGCCAAACTTGCCGTTGGCCTCCCGCTGCAGGCTGGTCAGGTCAAACAGCAGCGGGCTGGCTTGGGTGGTCGGCTTGCTCTCTTCCGTCACGCTGGCGTTTTGGCCGCGCACCGCTTCGGCAATGGCCAGGGCTTCGCGTTGGCTCCAGACGCGGTCGGCCTTCTTCTCGCCGTCCTCGGCATCTTTCTTGTGCTTAGGATCAAACCACTTTGCCGGGTAGGTGCCTGCGTGTGCGGCGAAGTTGGCGTGGATTTCCCAATAGTCGCGGCTGATGAATTTGCGGATTTGTTCTTCACGCTCCACCACCACGCTCAGGGTCGGCGTCTGCACCCGGCCTACGGTGGTCAAAAAGAATCCACCGTCGCGCGAGTTGAAGGCCGTCATGGCCCGGGTGCCGTTGATGCCCACCAGCCAGTCGGCTTCGGAGCGGCAGCGTGCGGCGTCGGCCAGCGGCTGCATTTGGGCGTTGGTGCGCAGATGGGAAAACCCGTCGCGAATGGCTTGCGGCGTCATGCTCTGCAGCCACAGACGCGACACCGGTTTGCCCAGCGGCTTGGCGCCGCCCGCGTACTGTTCGATCAGCCGGAAGATCAGTTCGCCCTCTCGGCCCGCGTCGCAGGCGTTGACGATTTTGTCGACGTCCTTGCGCTTGGCGAGTTTGACCACCGCGTTCAGGCGCGTCTTGGTTTTGTCCACCGGCTTCAATTCAAAGTGCGGCGGGATGACCGGCAGGTGCGCAAAGCTCCATTTGCCGCGTTTTACGTCAAACGCCTCCGGCGCCTGGATTTCCACCAAATGGCCCACTGCGCTGGAGACCACGTAGGTGTCGCTTTCAAAGTACTCGTCGTGCTTGTCGAACTTGCCCACAAGCGGGGTGAGCGCACGCACGATGTCTTGGGCCACCGAAGGTTTTTCTGCAATGACCAGGGTCTTGGCTGGACCGTTTTTGAGGGTGGAATCTGCGGTTTTCATCTGACTACAATCCAATTTCTCGCGGGCGCACACACGGGCAAGCGCGCAAGCGCACACGCAGGCACGCACATGCGCGCCCATACGATTCACCATACCAAACTTTTGAAACGTGGCCAAAAACGCACGGAAATCTTCCACGCCCCAGACCGGGCGCCGCATCCAGGTCCGCCGCTCCGGGGTGCATGGCAAAGGCGTGTTTGCGCTGCAAGACATCGCCGAGGGCGAGACCATCATTGAGTACGTAGGCGAAGTCATCACCTGGCGCGAAGCGCAAGACCGCCACCCGCACAACCCCGACGATCCCAACCACACTTTTTATTTCCACATCGACGAGGAGCGTGTGATTGACGCGCTGTACGGCGGCAACTCCTCGCGCTGGATCAACCACGCCTGCGAGGCCAATTGCGAGGCTGAAGAAGAGGGTGGCCGCGTCTTCATCAAGGCCTTGCGCAACATCCGTGCTGGCGAGGAGTTGAACTACGACTACGGCCTGATCATCGACGCGCCCTACACCAAGAAGCTCAAGGCCGAGTACCCCTGTTGGTGTGGCGCGGCCACTTGCCGCAAGACCTTACTTGCGCCCAAGAAATGAGTCCTGGCCACCGCACGTCGGGCGCACCTAGGGCGGCGCAGCGTGCCCACGGAGCGGTGTTGGCAGACACCTTGCTTGAGCCCAGCCTGAGGGAGTTCCACCGTGCACTGGCCCGCTGAAGCGATTTGGGAGCAAGTCGCCCCCGGCTTGCCAGGATTTACCGTTGAGATCCTGTCGCAGATCGACTCCACCAACACCGAACTGATGCGCCGCGCCCGCGCCGGGCAGGCCGCACCGGTACTGCTGGTGGCCGAGCGCCAGACGGCCGGGCGCGGCCGCTTGGGCCGCAGTTGGCACAGCGATACCTCGGGCGACCACCGCACGCTGGCCTTCTCGTTGGGCATGGCCCTCGCGCCTGCCGATTGGTCGGGCCTCTCCTTGGCGGTGGGTGTGTCGCTGGCTCGCAGCCTGCACCCGTCGCTCAAGCTCAAGTGGCCCAACGACATCTGGCTGGGGGACCGCAAGCTGGCCGGTATCTTGATTGAAACTGCGCAGGTCGGCGTGCAGCGTTATGCGGTGGTGGGCGTGGGCATCAATATCGAACCAGTTCCCGCGGAGGGCTTGCGTACCCCACCAGCGGCCTTGGCAGAGTTGCTGCCCGCAGCCACCGCTGCCAGTGTGCTGGAGCAGGTAGTGGCACCGCTGGTGCGCGATGTGCTGGCGTTTGAGCACCAGTTGTTTGCGCCCCTGCGCCCGGCCTTTACCGCGCGGGACCATTTGCTGGGACGCGCAGTAGAGTGCAGCGATGGCACTGTCGGCACCGCAGGGGGCGTGGACGAGGCTGGTGCCTTGCTGGTGCATACTGCGAGCGGCCCCCTGAAAATCCGCAGTGCCGAAGTCAGCGTGCGACCGGCCACACCGACGGACTCTCCCTAGCGCCTCCACCATGCGTTTGCTTTTGTTTGCCTTGCTTCTTGCCAACGTGGCGTACTTTGCATGGAGCCAGCAGCTGCTCATCGGGCTGGGTATGGCACCGGCAACACAGCGCGAGCCCCAGCGCGTGGCGCAGCAGGTTGCGCCTGATGCTTTGCGGCTTCTCTCCGCCACTGAGTTTCAAAGCGTGCAAGAGCAAGCCTCGAAACAGTGTTTGCTCGCCGGGCCCTTGGAGGCTGCGCAGTTGGACACTTTGCGCCTGGCGCTGGAGGCCGCATTGCCCCCTGGGTCTTGGGTATTTGAGACCGTCACGCAATCGGCGCGCTGGGTGGTGTACCTGGGCAAGTTTGCCAACCCACAGGCCCTGGCCAAAAAACGGGCGGAGCTGGCTGCTTTGGGCATGCGTACGGAGCCCTTGTCCAACCCAGACTTGGAGCCCGGTTTGTCCCTGGGCACCTTCGACAGCCAAGCGCAAGCGCAGGCCCATATGGCCCAGCTTGCCCAGCGTGGCCTGCGCACCGCGCGGGTGCTACGCGAGCGTGAGCCGATGCAGACCCAGCAGCTTCGACTGGCCGCTCTGCCAAGTTCTCTCTTGGCCCAACTTGGCCCGGTGCGCCAAGCCCTGGGAGAGACCGAGCTGCAAGCCTGCCCCTAAGGTTGGCGCACCGCTTACTGCGGGGTTGACGCCGCAGGTTCGACCGGCCCGTCGCTGGCAGAAAACCGGACGGTGAAACAGGTTCCGGGCGGCGTTTGCCCGGGGCGGCTGTCTTCGAGGCTGACCTCAGCGCGGTGCTGGCGGGCAATCTCCAGCACGATGGGCAAGCCCAGTCCCGAACCATCGGCCTCGTTGCCCAGCGCGCGATAAAACGGCTGGAACACCAGTTCCTTTTCCGCCGCCGTGATGCCCACGCCCGAGTCCTCTACCTGCAGCACCAGCGCCCGGCTGAACGGGTCGACCAGCACCCGCGCGGTGATGACGCCGGGTCTGTCCGCTTGCGATGGCGTGTAGTTGATGGCGTTGTCCACCAAGTTGCGCACCAGCTCCTTGAGCAAGGTGGCGTTGCCCTGCAATTCGGTACCCACTGCGCCGGGTTGCGCGCCCTCGTAGCCCACATCGATGTGTTTTTCCATCGCGCGCGGGACGCAATCGCGGACTACCTCCATGGTCAATCGGGCCAGGTCGCAAGGCTGATGGTTGAGTGCCGTGCCACTGCTCTCGGCGCGTGCCAAAGCCAACAGTTGGTTGACGGTGTGGGTGGCGCGGATGCTGGAGCGCCCGATTTGTCGCAGCGACTGTTTGAGGTCTTCTGCGCTGCCGCCTTCGCGCTGCGCCAGGTCAGCTTGCATGCGTAGCCCTGCCAGCGGCGTTTTGAGCTGGTGCGCTGCATCGGCCAGAAAGCGTTTTTGGGTGGCAATGGATTCCTTGAGCCGCATCAGCAGGTCGTTGACCGAGGCCACCAAGGGCACTACTTCCATGGGCACCGCCTCGGCGTCCAGTGGGCTCAGGTCGTCGGGTTTGCGTGCACGGATACGCTCCTCGAGCCGGTTCAGTGGTTTGATCGCCTGCACAAGTGCCAGCCAGACCAATAGCACCGCCAAGGGAAGCACCACAAACTGCGGGAGCATCACGCCCTTGACGATCTCGGTGGCCAGTACCGAGCGCTTGTCCATGGTCTCGGCCACCTGGACCAGGGCAGGCCCTGCGTCGGGCAACCCCAGGCGCACCCACATGTAGGCAACCTTGAGTTCGGTGCCTTGAAACTCCGCGTCGCGCATGAACACCACGCCCGCGGGTACCTTGTCCTCGTCGGTGGGGAGGGGCAGGCCGCGCTCGCCTGCCAAGAACTCGCCACCCGACCCCAGCACTTGGAAATACACCGAGTCCGTCTCGTCGGCGCGCAGCAACTCGCGCGCGGGCAGGGGCAGCACGAACTGCGCGCGTTGGTGCTGGATGGTGATGAGCTGCGCCAGCGCATTCACGTTGTACTCCAGCGCCCGGTCAAATGGTTTGCCCGCAATGCCCTGCGCCACCAACCAGGTCAGCACCAGACTGATAGGCCATAACAGCAGCAAAGGCGTCAGCATCCAGTCCAGGATTTCCCCGAACAAAGACCGCTGCTCACGCTGAAAAATCTTCATGCGTCAGGCAGCGCGCGGGCGAAGGGGCGACGTTGCACGGACCACACACCGCCGATCAAGGCTGGATCTTTTCCAGGCAGTACCCCAGGCCGCGCACTGTGGCAATGCGGATGGGGCCTTTTTCGATCTTCTTGCGAAGGCGGTGGATGTAGACCTCGATGGCGTTGTTACTGACTTCTTCGCCCCATTCGCACAAGCGCTCGACCAACTGGTCTTTGCTGACCAGGCGGCCGGCGCGTTGCAGCAGCACCTCCAGCAGGCCGAGTTCACGCGCGGACAGCTCGACCATCTTGCCGTCGATGGTGGCCACCCGACCGGCTTGGTCGTACGTGAGTGGTCCGTGCTTGATGCTGCTGCTGGATGCGCCCATGCCACGGCGCACCAGCGCGCGCACCCGGGCTTCGAGTTCTTGGAGGCTAAAGGGTTTGGCCATGTAGTCGTCGGCGCCGTAGTCCAGGCCCTTGACGCGCTCGTCCACGCTGTCTGCTGCGGTGAGGATCAGCACCGGCAAGGCCGAGCCTCGCCCGCGCAGCTTTTTGAGCACCTCCAGGCCGTGCATCTTGGGCAGGCCCAGGTCCAGGATCAGCAGGTCAAACTCGGTGTTGGTCATCAGGGCAGCGTCCGCTTCGGTGCCACTGGCAACATGGTCCACAGCGGCACCGGCGCTGCGCAGCGCGCGCAGCAGGCCGTCGGCGAGCACCTGATCGTCTTCTGCAATCAAAATCCGCATCTTTGTCTCCTGGGTCTCGCGGCATTCTAGGCCTGCACTTTGCGCCTGAGGGGCTGGCTAGACCCCCCGTTTACCCGGGGGCGGCGTGGGTTGGCCCCACGCGGCACACCGCCGCAAGGCTGCGGCTACGACTCAGGCGCCCACGTAGGCCTCTAGGCCCAAGAGCACCACGGTGGCAACTTCGTTGCCAATGGCTGCGCGCAGTTCGGCCTCGGTCTGCGCCACGGCGGCTTGGTAGGCTGCCAGCCACGCCAGACCCGTGGCGGTGAACACCACGCGACGCGCGCGGGCGTCGCTGGGGTCGCCCGCACGCGTGATCATGCCCCAGGCTTCGCACTGTGTGACCAGCGCCCCCATGGCCTGCTTGCTCATGCCTGCGCGCTGGGCCAGCTCGGTCAAGCGCGCACCCGATTCGGGCAAATGCCGGGTGATGTGGATGTGTGCTGCGCCCAGCTGTGCGCGTGCCGCGAGGTTGGATAAACCCAGCGGCACACCGGGGTCGTGCGCCATGCAGGCCAGCACCCGCGCTTCGAACTGCTCGCTGGCGCGGCGCAGCCAGTGGCCCAAGTGGCTTTCACGCCAGGGATCGGTCGGGTTGGGGGCGGCAGAATCCATGGTCCAAATGGTAAAGCAAACTGACTAAAAAAACTGTTTACGGATTTCGATACCCAGAGATAAACTACTGGTCAAGCATCCAGCCTGTAATTAATTGCAGAGCCTGCATAAGTTTTAACCCGTTGATTTTTAAGGAGATTTTCATGGACGCACCCGTTAAAGGCATGGCCGCCAACAGTGAAAAGGCGAAGGCGCTGCAAGTGGCACTGGCCCAAATCGAGAAACAGTTCGGCAAGGGCACCATCATGCGCCTGGGCGAAGGCGAGGTGATTGAAGACATTCAGGTGGTCTCCACCGGCTCGCTGGGGCTGGACATTGCTTTGGGCGTTGGCGGCCTGCCGCGCGGCCGGGTGGTGGAAATCTACGGCCCGGAGTCCTCGGGCAAAACCACGCTGACGCTGCAAGTGATCGCCGAGATGCAAAAGCAAGGCGGCCAGTGCGCTTTTGTGGACGCCGAGCATGCGCTGGACATCCAGTACGCCCAAAAGCTGGGCGTCAACTTGCAAGACCTGTTGATCAGCCAACCCGACACCGGCGAGCAGGCGCTAGAAATCGTTGACAGCCTGGTGCGCTCGGGCGCGGTGGATTTGATCGTGGTGGACTCGGTGGCGGCGCTCACGCCCAAGGCCGAGCTGGAAGGCGAAATGGGCGACAGCCTGCCCGGACTGCAGGCGCGGCTGATGAGCCAGGCGCTGCGCAAGCTGACGGCGCACATCAAGAAGACCAACTGCATGGTCATCTTCATCAACCAAATCCGCATGAAGATCGGTGTGATGTTCGGTTCCCCCGAAACCACCACCGGCGGTAACGCGCTCAAGTTCTACGCCTCGGTGCGCTTGGACATCCGGCGCACGGGCACCATCAAAAAAGGCGACGACGCGATTGGCAACGAGACCAAGGTCAAGGTGGTCAAAAACAAGGTGTCGCCACCGTTCAAGACGGCCGAGTTCGATATCTTGTTTGGCGAAGGCATCAGCCGCCATGGCGAAATCATCGACATGGGCGTGAATGCGAACATTCTTGAAAAGTCGGGTGCTTGGTACGCCTACCAGGGCGAAAAAATCGGCCAGGGCCGCGACAACGCGCGCGAGTTTCTGCGCGAGAACCCCGACCTGTCGGTGGAGATTGAAAACAAGGTGCGCGCATCCTTGGGCATTCCCTTGTTGCCGGTTGCTGAGCCCGAGGCCAAGGCCAAGGTGAAGAAGGCTGACAAAGCCGACAAGGCCGACAAGGCGGAGTAAGCCTGCGCCCATGGCCGGCACACCACCTTCGCTTACCGCCCGCGCGCTGCGCCTGCTGAGCCAGCGCGAGCATTCACGTGCCGAGTTGGAACGTAAGCTCGCGCGGTTTGAAGAGACACCGGGCACCTTGGCCAAAGTGCTCGATGGGCTGGCGGCCAAAGACTTCATCAACGAAGGTCGTGTGGTCGATTCGGTGGTGCACCGGCGCAGCGCCAAGCTGGGGGCGGCGCGCATCCGGCAGGAGCTGCAAGCCAAAGGGCTGGAGCCTGAGGCGGTGGCACAGGCGGTGTGGGCTTTGCGCGGCAGCGAGGTCGAGCGCGCTCGCGCCATTTGGCGCAAAAAGTTTGGAGCGCCACCCGCAGACGCCGCCGAGCGCGGCAAACAGATGCGGTTTTTGGTCAGCCGCGGGTTTGGCGGTGACACGGTCCAGAAAGTGGTGTCGGGCGCAGAAGACGATTAGGGACTCTCTGCATTACCTTAATCGGTTCAGACTACGCCTGTCGAAGTCCTTGACTTGGCTGGGACAACCCTTGGACAAGCTCAGGGCGAACGGGGTTTTCAATGGTGCCCTGAGGCAGTATCCAATCCGGCCACCGCTTGGGGCGGTCCCCTACACCAAGCCCAGCATCAGTTCCAGGTTCTGCACTGCGGCGCCGCTGGCGCCTTTGCCCAGGTTGTCTAAGCGAGCCACCAAAACCGCGTGGGCAAAACCGTCTTGGGTGGCATCGTTGCCAAAGACGCGCAGCTCCATGCTGTTGGTGTCGGCCAGCGCCACGGCGTCGAGTTTCAGGTCGGCTGTGGGTGGCTCGACCGTCACCCAGGTGCTGCCCGCGTAGTGACGCTCCAGAGCAGCGTGCAGGTCATGCGCGCTGGGGCGCCCGGGCAGCAGATCCAGGTGCAGGGGCATCTGCACCAGCATGCCTTGTGCAAAGTTGCCCACCGAAGGCACGAACAGGGGCCGGCACGTCAGGCCGGTGTAGCGCATGATTTCAGGGATGTGCTTGTGCTTGAGGCCCAGCGCGTACAGCTCCATCGGCGGCGCGTTGCCGCTCTCGTAGGCCTGCATCATGGCGCGACCACCGCCCGAATAGCCGCTGATGGAGGGCAGGCAGACGGCAAAGTCCTTCGGCAACAGGCCTGCATCCACCAGTGGACGAATGAGCGCAATCGCACCGGTGGCGTAGCAGCCGGGGTTGGCCACCCGGCGGGCCTGGGCCACGGCATCGCGTTGGCCGCTCGCCAGTTCAGGAAAACCGTAGACCCAGCCCGGCGCCGTGCGGTGGGCAGTGGAGGCGTCGATGACTTTGGGTCCGGGCCCGCCGTGGGTTGCGCTGCTGCCTGCCAGTGCATCGATCATTGCGACGGACTCCACCGCAGCGTCATCGTGCAGGCAAAGTACGACCAGGTCGGCCTGGGCCATCAGCGCGCGTTTGGCTTGGGCGTCTTTGCGCAGGTCGGGGTCGATGCTTAGCAGGGTGATGTCGTGGCGCATTTGTAGCCGTTGGCGGATCTGCAGCCCCGTGGTTCCTGCCTCGCCGTCGATAAAGATTTTTTTCATTGGTTGGGCTCCAACAAGGGGTCTGCAAACGCTGTGGTGGGCGGGCTCCAAACAGCCAATTTGGAAGCCCATTTGGGGCCCAGTCACAGGGCGCTGCCCTGTAAGTCTGGACCAAGTTTTCCGCGCTGCAGCATGATACAGTCCCGCCCTGATGCGCCCCCGGGCCATGCGTGGGAGGGTCCTCCTCGCTGCGTGGCAAACATTGTCCAGCCTCTAGAGAGATGTTATGAAGATTCACGAGTACCAAGGCAAAGAGCTTCTGCGCCAAGTCGGCATCCCGGTGCCACGCGGCATTCCTGCCTTCACTGTTCAGGAAGCGGTCGAAGCGGCCCAAAAATTGGGCGGCCCGGTGTGGGTGGTCAAGGCCCAGATCCACGCAGGTGGGCGCGGCAAAGGTGGTGGCGTCAAACTCGCCCGCTCGATCGAAGAAGTCAAACAACTGGCCGGTGAAATCCTGGGCATGCAACTGGTGACCCACCAAACCGGTGCCGAGGGCCAAAAGGTGCGTAGGCTCTTGATCGAAGACGGTGCCGATATCAAGAAAGAATATTACGTCTCCGCTGTCACCGACCGCGCATCGCAGCGCGTGGCGATGATTGTGTCCAGCGAAGGCGGTATGGACATCGAAGCGGTGGCCCACGACACGCCGGAAAAAATCATCACCGAAATCGTTGACCCGGCCTTGGGCCTGACCGATGCGCAAGCCAAGAAATTGTCCGACGCCATCGGTGTTCCCACCGGTTCCACCGCGCAGGCAGTGGATGTGCTGCAAAAGGTCTACAAGTGCTACATGGACACCGACGCCGCGCTGGTTGAAATCAACCCCTTGATTTTGGAAGGCAACGGCAACATCAAAGCCTTGGACGCCAAATTCAACTTTGACTCCAACGCCTTGTTTCGCCACGCCGAGATCGTGGCCTACCGCGACCTGGACGAAGAAGATCCGGCCGAAGTGGAAGCCTCTAAGTTTGACCTGGCCTACATCAGCCTGGACGGCAACATCGGCTGCCTAGTCAATGGCGCTGGCTTGGCCATGGCCACCATGGACACCATCAAGTTGTTCGGCGCAGAGCCGGCCAACTTCTTGGATGTGGGCGGCGGTGCCACCCCCGAGAAGGTGACCGAAGCCTTCAAGATCATGCTCAAGAATCCCAAGGTCAAGGCCATTTTGGTCAACATCTTCGGCGGCATCATGAAGTGCGACACGATTGCCACCGGCATCATCACCGCTTGCAAGGCCACCAACCTCAATGTGCCCCTGGTCGTGCGGATGAAGGGTACCAACGAAGACCTGGGCAAGAAAATGCTGGCAGACAGCGGCCTGCCGATCATTTCGGTGGACACCATGGCAGAGGCAGCACAGGCAGCGGTTAAAGCGGTGAAAGGTTAAAACATGTCCATCTACATCAACAAAGACACCAAAGTCATCACCCAAGGTATCACCGGCAAGACCGGCCAGTTCCACACCGAAAAGTGCCAGGAATACGCCAACGGCAAAAACTGCTTCGTGGCGGGTGTGAACCCCAAGAAGGCCGGCGAGTCCATCTTCAACATCCCAATCTACGCCTCCGTCAAGGAAGCCGCCACACAAACCGGCGCCACCGTGTCGGTGATTTATGTGCCGCCAGCAGGCGCGGCAGCCGCCATTTGGGAAGCGGTGGAAGCCGACCTGGACATGGCCATTTGCATTACCGAAGGCATCCCCGTGCGCGACATGCTGGAAGTGCGCAACCGCATGCGTGCCAAGGAAGCTGCGGGCGGCAAAAAAACGCTGCTTCTTGGACCGAACTGCCCCGGCCTGATCACGCCCGATGAAATCAAGATCGGCATCATGCCCGGCCATATTCACCGCAAAGGCCGCATTGGCGTCGTGTCCCGTTCGGGCACGCTGACCTATGAAGCGGTTGCGCAGTTGACCGAAATCGGCTTGGGCCAGTCCTCGGCAGTCGGCATCGGCGGCGACCCCATCAACGGTCTCAAGCACATCGACGTGATGAAGGCCTTCAACGACGACCCTGACACCGACGCGGTGATCATGATTGGTGAAATCGGCGGACCCGACGAGGCCGAGGCCGCACGCTGGTGCAAAGCCAACATGAAGAAGCCGATTGTGGGCTTCATCGCCGGTGTGACCGCGCCGGCCGGTAAGCGCATGGGCCACGCTGGTGCTTTGATTTCCGGCGGCGCCGATACGGCAGACGCCAAGCTGGCAGTGATGGAGGAGTGTGGCTTCAAGGTCACCCGCAACCCGTCTGAGATGGCGCGCCTGCTCAAAGCGCTGCTCTAGGGCGCCGATTGCAGGCCGTTGGCCTGCCGTACACTGATAAGCCGGACGTCCCATGGGGTCATCCGGCTTTGCCGTTTTTGGGGTGCCGCGCACCCGAATGGAGGGATTTCCGTGGAAGAGTTTCTGACAGCGCATTTTTGGGTCGCCGTGGGCCAGATCATCATGATCGACATCCTGCTGGGTGGCGACAACGCGGTGGTGATCGCGCTGGCCTGCCGCCAGCTGCCACCCCATTTGCGTACCAAAGGGATTCTGTGGGGTACGGCCGGTGCGATCTTTCTGCGGGTGGTGCTGATTGCGTTTGCCCTGACCTTGTTGCAAGTGCCTTTTCTGAAGCTTGTGGGTGGCTTGCTGCTGGTCTGGATTGGGGTCAAGCTCTTGGCCCCGGGCGGGGACGACGACCACGCCAACATCCAAGGCAGCGACAAGCTGTGGGCCGCAGTCAAGACGGTGATCGTGGCCGATTTGGTGATGAGTATTGACAACGTGATCGCCATCGCGGGCGCAGCCACCGAGGCCGGTGGCCAGCACCAGTTGCCATTGGTGATTTTTGGCCTGCTGGTCAGCATCCCCATCATCATTTGGGGTAGCCAGCTGGTGCTCAAACTGATGGACCGCTTCCCTATCATCATCACCGTGGGCGGCATGCTTTTGGGCTGGATTGCAGGCACCATGGCGCAAAGTGACCCGGCTGTGGCCGCATGGGTGCCCCAAACCGCGGTGGTGAAATACAGCTGTGGCGTGGCCGGTGCCCTGCTGGTGCTCGGCATTGGCAAGCTGCTGCAGCGGCGCGCGCAGCGTTTGGCGCACTGACCTTTAACCTGTCACCACCCGCCATGCAGTACCACTTTTGCGCACGCACCGACACCGGTCGGACCCGGGCCAACAACGAGGACGCAGTTGTGTTTGATGCGCAAACCAGCAGCCTGGTGTTGGCCGATGGCATGGGCGGCTACAACGCGGGTGAAGTCGCCAGTGGCATGGCCACGGCCACCATATTGGAGTCTCTGAGCACATGGCTCGCATCGGTCGGTGTCATGGCCCAAGGAAGCGAGGTGCGCCGTGCCATGCAAGCCAGCGTCGACCAAGCCAACCGCGCGGTGTACGACGCTGCGCACGCCAATGCGCAATATGCCGGCATGGGTACCACCGTGGTGGTGGGCGTGTTCCATGCGGGCGTGTTTTGGGTGGGACACATCGGCGACTCGCGCTGCTACCGCTTGCGTGGGGGCACGCTTGAGCGCATTACCCGCGACCATTCGTTGCTGCAGGATCGCCTGGACGCGGGATTGATCAGCCCGGCACAGGCAGTGCATTCCAGAATCCGAAACTTGGTGACCCGGGCCTTGGGCGTGGACAAGTCGGTCGTGCTGGAGGTCAATGACTTTGCGGTGGCGCCCGGCGACATGTACCTGGTGTGCTCGGACGGCCTGTCGGACATGCTTGACGATGCGGCGATTGCCCAGATCACCACCCAGCCCCTGGGCCTCGAGCACAAGGCCGGCGCGCTGGTTAACGCTGCCAACGCAAAAGGCGGCAAGGACAACATCTCGGTGCTCTTGGTGGAGGTCGGCGCTGCACCCGACCCCAGCCTAGGGCAGCAAGCCAGCCCATGTTAATCAGAGCGGATCATGCCCAAACTGGTTGTTTCTATTGACGACGTTGCAATCCAAGAGGTTCGCATTGCCAAGGAGCGGACCACCATTGGACGTCGCCCCCACAACGATATCGTGCTCAATCAGCCCGCTGTGAGTGGGGAGCATGCGGTGCTGCTGTGGTCGGATGCGCATGGGCTGATCGAAGACCGCAACAGCACCAATGGCACCCATGTCAACGGAAAGCCGGTCAAGCAACAAATCTTGCAGCATGGGGACTTCATCGACATCGGCAAATACCAGCTTCGTTGGTTAGAGGATGGGGCTAGCCGCTCCGTTGCAACGCCCGGCTTGGCAAGCGCGGCGACGGAGGGAGTACCACGGGATGCCGCATCCATCCAGCTTTTGTCGGGTTCGTCGGCGGGCCGCTTGGTGGCGCTCACCAAAGCGGTGACGACCGTGGGCAAGCCCGGAGTAGCAGTGGCAGCGATCACTCAACGATCCACCGGCTACTGGGTGCACTTTGCCGATGGCCTTGGAAGCGCCATTCTCAACGGCGAACCGCTGGGCACCGATCCCCAGCCACTGCAGCATGGCGATGTGCTTGAGTTAGCCGGTGCCCGCATTCAGTTTTTGCACGCCTGAACCCCATGCGAAAGTCACGTGTCGCCGCCATCACCAAGCATTGGCAGCGCATTGCATTGACGCTTCTGCCGGTGCTGCTGGCACTGGCGCATGCCATGGGTGCGGTGCATATCAATGTGCTGGAGCGGCTAGACCAAATCCTGTATGACGCGCGGCTGATCGCGACCAGCCCCAAGACGCTCGATGAACGGATCGTCATCGTCGATATTGACGAACAAAGCTTGGCCCAGGTGGGGCGCTGGCCCTGGGGTCGGCAAGAAGTGGCCAAGCTCGTTGATGTACTTTTTGAAGAGCAAAAGATTGCTATCTTGGGCTTTGACGTGCTGTTCGCCGAAGCCGATACCAGTTCGGGCTTGTCCCAGCTCAACCGACTGGCCCAAAATGAACTCAAAGACCAACCGGCTTTTCTGAGTCAACTCAACACACTGCGCCCGAGCCTCGACTACGACGCCCTCTTTGCCAAGTCACTGCAAAACCGACCGGTGGTGATGGGCTACTACTTCACCAGCGAGTCCGATGCGCCCATCACCGGCGTGCTGCCCGCGCCCGTTTTGACTGAGGATGGTCTGCAAGGCCGCGCCATCCGCAGCACCTCCTGGGTGGGCTATGGCTCCAATATCGCGCCTCTGGCACAGGCGGCGCCCGTTGCAGGTTTTTTCAATTCCATCACCGATGGTGACGGCGTGGTGCGCTCAGTACCCTTGCTGGGCGAGTACCAGGGGCAGTACTACGAATCCTTGGCGCTGGCCATGTTTCGCATGCTGGTAGGCGCGCCGCGGGTCGTGCCCGGTTTCAGTAACGAACAGTACCTGTCGGAGTCCTACCAAGCCATGGACCGCGTGCTGCTGCAAAAGGACGGTATCACCCTGGCCATCCCCGTGGATGAAAAGGCCGCCGCCTTGGTGCCCTACCGGGGCAAAGGTGGCCCCACGGGTGGCTCCTTCACATACGTTTCAGCCGCCGATGTGCTTACCGGGCGCCTAGCTCCGGCCAGCCTGAAAGACAAGATCGTGCTGCTAGGCACCACCGCACCGGGCTTGCTGGACCTGCGCACGACCCCGGTGGGCGAGGCCTACCCTGGGGTGGAGGCGCATGCGAATTTGCTCTCGGGTTTGCTCGATGGCAACGTGCTGTTGCGGCCCGACTACGCCATGGGTTATGAAGTCCTGACCCTTTTGCTTACCGGTGTGCTGCTGGCGTTTGGCTTGCCGCTGCTGTCCGCCGCCCGCGCCGTCGCCTTGAGCATGGCCACCCTCGCCCTGTTGGCAGGCACCAACTTCTGGCTCTTTGGCAGCTATGGGCTGGTGTTGCCGCTGGCAACTTCACTGGCCATGGCGGTCACTGCGTTTGCTTTGAACATGAGTTTTGGTTATTTTGTGGAAAGCCGCGCCAAGCGGGAGCTGGCCAGTTTGTTTGGCACCTACGTGCCGCCGGAACTGGTCGATGAGATGGTCAAAGCCCCCGATGCGTACAGCATGGAAGCGACCAACCGGGAGCTCACTGTGATGTTTTGCGACATGCGCGGATTCACCAAGATGTCCGAGCACATGGAGCCCACGCAGTTGCAGGCGCTCCTGACGGGTGTGTTCAGCCGTCTGACCGCAGTGGTGCGGTCGCACCGCGGCACCATCGACAAGTACATGGGCGATTGCGTCATGGCTTTTTGGGGTGCGCCTATCGACACGCCCGACCACGCGGCGTTGGCGGTTCAGGCGGCCACCGAGATGGTGCGCGCGCTCGACGGCATCAACGCCGACCACCGCGCCCGTGGCCTGCCAGAGATCGGTATGGGCATCGGAATCAACACCGGCCTCATGTGCGTGGGCGACATGGGATCGGATATCCGGCGCAGCTACACCGTGATCGGCGATGCAGTCAACCTCGCATCGCGTCTGGAGGGCCTGTGCGCGGTGTACGGTGCCAACATCGTAGCCAGCGAATCCACCCGCAACGCCGCGCCCGGCATGCTGTGGCAGGAGCTGGACCTGGTGCGGGTCAAGGGTAAGAATCAGGCCGTGGCCATTTACTCTCCGCAGCCGCCGACCGAAATCATGGGTCAAAATGCGACATCCGAACTCGCAACCTGGGAGCAGTTTGTGCCTGCCTACCGAGCCCAAGCCTGGGACCAAGCAGGTGAGCTCTTGGGCCGATTAGTTGCCATGTATCCCGAAAAATACCTATACCAACTCTACGCAGAACGTGTAGCCTCTAGGCGATCGTTACCTGTCGATCCTCAGTGGGACGGGTCCACCCGCTTCGAAACCAAATGAGACCCGCATTGTGAGAGTCCGTGTTCTAGGCTGCTCCGGCGCCATCGCCAAAGACTGCCGAACCACCTCGTTTCTGATCGACGGTGGTTTGCTGGTGGACGCGGGCACCGGGGTGGGCGACCTGACTCTGGAAGAAATGTGTGCGGTGGACGACGTTTTGCTCACCCACTCGCACCTAGACCATGTGGCCGCCTTGCCGCTGATGGTCGATTCGGTGGCCTCCCAGCGCAAAACCCCGCTGCGCATCCATGCATTGGCAGGCACCATCGCGGCGCTCAAGGCGCACATCTTCAATGACGTCATCTGGCCCGACTTCAGCCGCATCCCCACGCCGGAACAGCCCTTCGTTCGCTTCCACGAAATCCAATGCGAACAGATCCTGCGCCTGGGCGACCTGCAGGTGGAGGTGCTGCCTGCGGTCCACACGGTGCCAGCCGTGGGCTTTGCCATCCATGGCAACACCGGCTGCTGGGTCTTTAGTGGCGACACCGAGCGCAACCCTGCCTTTTGGCGCCGCATCAACCAGCTGCCGGTCGCCGCGCTGGTGATCGAAACGGCGTTCAGCAACCGCGAGAAAGACCTCGCACAGCGCAGCCTGCATCTCTCCCCACTTTCGCTGGCCGAAGAGCTCAAGCACATTGCCCCGGGCCGGCACTACCCCATCTACATCACCCACACCAAACCGGCAGAGACTGAACTCATCATGGCGGAGATCCAGCGCTTTCGCCCCACCCAAGTCGAGCATGACGCTACGGCACTCGACATTCGCTGGCTGCGCGCTGGCCACCAGTTCGAGGTCTGAGTGACCACCTGGGTCTGACACAAATGTCAGGCGCGCCGTTTTTTGTCACTTTCTTGCGCGCACCTAGCGCGTGTGGCGTGGCAAATTGCACAGAAAGTACCCGTTGGGGCACTGGCGCTGGCCTGGCACAGAACCTGCGGAACGTTAGCAACACAGTCTGTGTTTTTTCTAAGGAGCTAACGATGAAGCGTTCTATTCAAAAGGGTTTCACCCTGATCGAGCTGATGATTGTGGTTGCCATCATCGGCATTCTGGCGGCGGTGGCTTTGCCTGCATACCAGGACTACACGGTGCGGGCGCGGGTGTCGGAGGTGATACTGGCAGCGTCGCAATGCAGAACCAGCATCACCGAGGTCTACCAAACAACCAACACTGCGTCCTTGCCTGCAGGAAATGCCTGGGGATGCGAGTTTGTCTCCGGGGCAAGTGTTGGTCCAACCAGATTCGTGGACAGTATCGCAACCAGTGCAACGGGCGATATTCGTGTGGCTGTTCGGAACTTGGCTCCGGCAATTGATGACGGCGCTTTCCTGCAAATGTCCCCCGTGGTCAATGGTTCCCAAGTAAGCGGTTGGAATTGTGGCCCTGGCGAAGGCTTCCCGCCCAACTTTCTTCCGGGCTCTTGCAGGTCGCTCGAAACGAATTTCGACTAATTCCAGTTACCACATCTCAAAAGGGCTCTTTCGAGCCCTTTTTTTGTGCTTCATTGCCAGGCGCCTTAGCTGTAGAGCATGCGGTGCACTAGAGTCAAAAAGCTGTAGACGACAGATGGTTTTTTGCTCCAGGGAGCATCATTTTTTTGACTCGTCATGGTCCACCGTGACGGACTTCTCGGAAATCGAGCTGCCGCGGCTGGCAGCGGGCAGGCCCATTTAGTTGGCGCTCTACGAGCCGACCAACTGGCTGATGGATGCCCCCGGGAACTTGCTAGACGCAAATGTCTGGCGCACTGCTTTTGTCGCTGCGACGCGGCAACCTGCCGCGCAAACTGCTCCGAGGTTCATGAAATTGCAGCCCGCAAGCCGCGCAAACAAGCGGTCACAGCGGCAGCAAACCTGCACACATGTCTTTACCAAGGAGCTAGCAATGAAGCGTTCTATTCAACAAGGTTTCACCCTGATCGAGCTGATGATTGTGGTCGCCATCATCGGCATCTTGGCCGCCGTGGCCTTGCCTGCATACCAGGACTACACCGTGCGGGCGAAAGTGTCGGAGGTGGTGTTGGCTGCGTCGCAATGCCGAACCAGCATCACCGAGGTCTACCAAACCAACTCCGCGTCATTGCCTGCCGCCAACGCATGGGGCTGCGAGTTTGTCACTGGCGCGAGCACCGGGCCCACGAGGTACGTTGGAAGCATCGCAACCAGCGCAACGGGTGATATTCAGGTGGCCGTCCGCGGTCTGGGACCGGCGATACCAGATGGTGCGCTCTTGGGTATGTCTCCCGTGATTACCGGCGGTCAGGTTAGTGGTTGGGAATGTGGGCCTGCGACCAACTTCCCGGCAAAGTTCTTGCCGGGCTCCTGCCGGTCTACCGCCTTGACCTTTGATTAACCCCATTGATTCACCTCCCAAAAGGGCTCTTTCGAGCCCTTTTTTGTGCCCCCTCTTCAGTCGCGTTATCGTGCCTTATGGGGCCCACCTTGCGGTGACCGTTGCAGCTACCATTGCACCATCTTGAGCGCACCAGCGAGGTTTGATGGCATGACAGCGTGGTTCGCAGCGGCGCTGCTGGCATTGGCGTTTCTGGTGCCCAACCGCTTACCGCCTTGGGTGAGTTGGCATTCCGAGGTGTTTGTGTTTGCGGCAGCCGCCTTGCTGTGTGGCGCTTTGGTGTGGCGCCGGTTGCAAGCGGCACAAAAGCACCTTAGGCAAGAGCCAGCTGGTGTGGTGCAAGGTACGCAGGCGCAAGTTGCGCTGCCGCAGGGTGTCGGGCCGCAAGGCTTGCAGACGCTAGCGTTTGAGTCGCAGGGTATCGCCATCCCCAAAACCGTAGCCCCGGTGCTGCTGCTCTTGCTGGTGCTGCTGGCGCAATCGATCAGCGGGAACATGCTGTTTTTCGGCGACGCGCTGGTGGTGGGGCTGTACTTGCTGCTGGTTATGCAGGCCATGGTGCTGGGCTATGCGGTGCCGGTGGATACGCACGGCAGGTTGCGCTCGCTGCCGCGTGTACTGCCGGTGGCCTTGGTGGTGGCAGCGCTGCTTTCCACCTTGGTAGCTTGGGTGCAGGTCTTGGACTGGGGTGTGCACTGGCAGTGGATTACCCGCATGCCCGACTTACGCAGGCCTGGCGGCAACATTGCGCAGCCCAATCACCTGGCAAGCTTGCTGCTGATGGCGGTCGTTGTAGTGTGGTACGGCTACGAAACTCGGCGGCTCGCCGCAGGAACCGCGCTGCTGCTGGTGCTGTGGCTGCTCTCGGGCGTGGTGCTGAGTGAATCCAGAACCGCGTTGGTCAGCACCTGGGCTATCGCCTTGTGGTGGTGGTGCAAGCGTTCAGCGACCGGTAGCAGGCTGCATGCGGGGTGGCTGGGTTTGCTGTGCTTGGGATTGCCGCTGGCGATGTGGGTTTGGCCGCCGATCCTGGCCTGGCTGCAAGGCGACGGCCTGTTGCAGTCCTTGGGCAGCGACCGGTTGAGCGCGTCGCCGGGGACGCGGGCTGCAGTTTGGCCGGTGCTGTGGGATGCGGCTTTGGACAAGCCGTGGTGGGGCTGGGGTTTTGGTGGGGTGTCGGCAGCGCAGAACGCACTGGCGCACCAAAGCTTGGTGTCTGACAACTTCACCTACGCGCACAACCTGTTGCTGGATTTGCTGGTGTGGACCGGCTTTCCGGCCACGCTGCTGGTGCTGCTTGCGGTGGTGTTCTGGTGGTTGGGCCGATTGCGCAACATTCAGCGCAAAGAGGATTGGTTTTTGCTGGCCTGGGTGCTGCCGGTGGCGGTGCATTCGATGTTCGAGTTTCCCCATGCCTATGCGTACTTTCTGGTGCCTGTGTTCTTTGCGGTGGGTATGCTGGAGAAAGCACGCAATGCCGGGCATTGGGTGCTGGGCCGGTTGCAATTCGGCGCTTTGTTGGCGGCGCTGATCATGGTGTCGGCCTGGACGGTGGTGGAGTACGTCGCCTTGGAGCAGGACTTCCGAGACGCCCGGTTCCAATCGTTCAAGTTCAGCCACAGCGACACCGCCGAGCACCCACCGCAAGCGTTGCTGCTCACCCAACTGGAAGCCCTCAACGCGGCCACCCGGGTGCGGAGCGCACCGGGCATGGATGCCAGCACACTGGAACTGTTGCGCACTGTGGCGATCCGCTTTCCGAGTGCGCTGCATGCCATGCGATACGCCGCCGCCTTGGCCCTGCATGGCAACCTGCCCGAGGCAACGCGCCAACTGCAGGTGCTTCGTGCGCTTTACGGAGATCGGGTGTACCAAGCGGTCTTGGCTGACTGGCGGCAGTCACCCTACTCTGCGTTGGCCAAATATGTGGCGCCGCAGTCAGCACGGTAGCTAACGATGCAGCGCGGCTTTGTGGGCGCATTGCTGCTGGGGTTGCAGCTCATTCCCTGGTTGGGTTTGCCGGTGTTTGGGCCTGGCCCCGCGGCTCTGGGCTCGCTGTTGGCCCTGGGTCTGGTGGCCGTGGTCGTCTTGTGCGCCTTGGTAGCCTATGGGCGCGAGGCGCTGACGGCACTGGAGGTGCCGTTTGCTGGCGCACTGCTGATGGCAGCGATGCTGTGCACCGGCATGGGTTTGCTGCAGTACTTTGGTTTGGCCGGCGCCTGGGCGCCCTGGATCAGCACCGGGCAGCCGGGTGAGGCCTATGCCAACTTGCGCCAACGCAACCAGTTTGCCACGCTCACAAATCTGGGATTGGTTGCACTCTTATGGTGGCAGGCCAGCGGACCAGGTGGCGCGCAAAATGCGGTGCGGGCCCGCAGCCGCTACCTGTTGTGCCTACTGATGGCGGCGTGTTTGGCCGTGGGTACCGCAGCTTCGAATTCACGCACTGGATTGCTGCAACTGCTCCTGGTGTTGGTGTGCAGTTTGGTGTGGCAGCGCAGGGCGCTGCCTTGGCTGCGCACGCCCATTGGACACACCATATTGGTGGCGGTGGGCGCTTACGCCATCGCCGCCTGGACTTTGCCGCTGTTGCTGGGCACGCATCCAGGCCAAGCCGGCATCGTTGCGCGCTTGCAAGACCTCAGCCTGGATTGCCAAAGCCGTCGCGTGCTGTGGGCCAATGTCTGGCACCTGGTATTGCAAAGGCCGTGGCTGGGCTGGGGCTGGGGCGAACTGGACTACGCGCACTTCATCACTCTGTACCCAGGCACCCGCTTTTGCGACATCTTGGACAACGCCCACAACCTGCCCTTGCATCTGGCGGTGGAAGTCGGCTTGCCAATGGCGCTGTCGGTGTGTGCAGCGTTGGCCTGGTGGGTGCGCCGCGCCGCGCCGTGGAAAGAGAGGCAACCGGCACGCCAACTGGCGTGGTCGGTGCTGGGTTTGGTTGGGGTGCACAGCCTGCTGGAGTACCCCTTGTGGTACGGGCCATTCCAAATGGTGGTGGTACTTGCGCTGCTGCTGCTTTGGCAAACTCGTCGCGCACGCGCTGCTTCAACTTCCGATGCACCTGTTGGTACGCAATCGGCGCGTCTGGACGTTCCCAAGCTGGTGCCGCATACACCGGATGCACTGCAAGTGCGCAATGCCGTGGGTCTGCCCGTGCCTTGGCTGTGGGGCGGTGCCAGTGCCTTTGTGCTGGCGCTGTGCATGTTCGCTGCCTTCGATTACTGGCGCATGAGCCAGTTGTATCTGGGCGCACCGCAGCGGGCTGTCGCCTACCGGGACAGCACCTTGGAAAAGCTTCAAGGCATCTGGCTGTTTGCGGACTACGTGCGCTTTGCTGAGCTGACCACCACGCCGCTACAGCCGACCAATGCAGCGCACTTGAATGCACTGGCGCTGCAGGTCTTGCATTTCTCGCCGGAACCGAAGGTGGTGCGCGTGCTGATCGACAGTGCCGCCATGCTTGGCCAGGACGCACAAGCTGCGTACTACCAAGCGCGCTTTGATGTGGCGTTTGGTCCAGCCAACCGGTGATGGCCCGCCTGCGGCGGGCGATTGAACTGCGGGCTCAGGTCGCCACAAAACTCCCCGACTTGCCCCCGTGCTTTTCCAGCAGACGCACGCCGGTGATCACCATGCCCCGGTCCACCGCCTTGCACATGTCGTAGATGGTGAGCAAGGCCACTTGCACAGCGGTCAATGCTTCCATTTCCACACCAGTGGGCCCGACGGTTTCGGCGGTCGCGGTGCAGACCACATGGGCGCTCTGGTCTGCGCTGGCATCGACGACTGCAAACTCCAGTGCCACCCGGGTGAGCGCGACTGGGTGGCACAGCGGAATCAATTCACTGGTTTTCTTGGCAGCTTGGATACCCGCAATCCGCGCCACGCCCAGCACATCACCCTTCTTTGCGTTACCTGCTGTGACCATCGCCAGGGTTGCGGGCTGCATTTCGATGCAGCCTTGCGCAATGGCAACCCGGTGGGTCAGGGTTTTGGCAGACACATCTACCATGTGGGCTTGGCCTTGCGCGTCGAAGTGGGTGAGTGTGCTCATGCTCCAAACTTTACCCGAGCGAAACAATGTGCGGGCCCAAGGGGTGGCATCCTTTGGACTAGGGCATCACCGGAGCGCCAAGGAATGGAGTTCGAATGAGGATTCGTAGATGCATCGTCGGCTTGGCCGCTGCTGCGGCGCTGGTGGCCAGTGGCGCACAGGCCCAGTCGGTTGGGCCGCAGTCGACAACGTCCGCCTTGCCTGAGCTTGGCGACGGCGCCGATCTCTCTGCCGCTGCAGAGCGCCGCTTGGGTGACCGAATTGCCAAGGCGTTGTACCGGGACCCAGACTACATCGATGACCCCGTCACCATGGAGTATGTGCAGGCCATCTGGCAACGCCTCTTGACAGCGGCGCGCCAGCGGGCCGACATCGCACCGGCCTTGGACGACGCCTTTGCTTGGGAGATCTTGCTGGGCAAAGACCGCAGCGTCAATGCCTTTGCGCTGCCCGGTGGCTACCTGGGGCTGCATTTAGGCTTGTTGGCGGTGGTGTCGAATCCGGACGAACTCGCCTCGGTATTGGCGCACGAGCTCACCCATGTGACACAGCGCCACATACCGCGCGGCATGGGCCGGCAAGCGGCACAGGCGCCATGGTTGATTGGCGCCATGGTCCTGGGTGTGTTGGCTGCTAGCAAAGACCCCAACGCCGCCAATGCCGCCATCGTGGGCGGCCAAGCGGCTGCCGCACAAAACCAGCTCAACTTCTCGCGCGACATGGAGCGCGAGGCCGATCGCATTGGTCTGGGGGTGATGAAGCACGCAGGCTATTCGCCTCAAGGCTTTGTCACCATGTTCGAAAAGCTGCAGGACTCCAACCGGTTCAACGACAGCGGCGGTTATGCCTACTTGCGCAGCCACCCCCTGACTACAGAGCGCATTGCCGACATGCAGCTGCGGGTGCCGCGTGCCGAGCCTGCGGCCACGCTGCCGCCCATGCCGATGGACCATGCGCTGGTGGCGGCGCGTGCGCGGGTCCTGTCCAACCCCGGTGTGGATGCCCTGCGCCAATGGGCGGTTGAAATGCAGTCGGCAAAGTGGGCCAGCCGGCCACCAGCGGCGCAAGCAGCGGCTTTGTATGGCGCCAGCTTTGCCGCCTTGAAGTTGCGCGACGATGCCCGCAGCGCTGACTGGATGGCGCAGTTGCTGCAGCGCACGTCCAACGACCCCGCAGCGCACCGGATCGCGCGTTTGCTGGGCGCCGAGATCGCGTTGGCCCGGGGCGACTTGGTGCGGGCAGAGCAACTCCTGCAAGGGCTGCAATCGAGCGGCCGCGCCGCGCTACTGCTGCGTGCGGAGCTCGATATCCGCATGGGCCGAGCTGACTCCGCCGCACAAGCTTTGCGAACCTGGCTGGTGGACCAGCCCCGGGACGCTTTGGCTTGGCAGTCGCTGGCCCACGCCAACAGCGCACTGGGCCGCGCGGTGGCGGCGGTGCGTTGCGAGGCGGAGGTCAATATCGCGCAACTGGATTACGCATCGGCGGCAAGCCGCTTGCGGGCTGCCCAGGACCTGGCGCGCCAAGTTGCCCACGCCGACCCCATCGAAACTGCGGTGGTGCAAACCCGGCTTCGCCAGGTGGAGCTATCGATGCGAGAACAAGCGCTCGAGCGCTAGGTGGATCACCATCCCCAGCACGGTGTAAATCAAGGAGCCCAGCAGCGCCGAGCCGAACCCTTGCACTGCGAATCCCTCCAGCATCGAGGACGCCCACCAAAACATGCAGGCGTTAATCACCAGCAGGAACAGACCCATGGTCAGTACCGTTACTGGCAAAGTCAACACCACCAAGAGTGGGCGGACAAAGGCGTTGAGCAGCCCGATGACCAAGGCCGCCAGCAGCGCCGAGGTGTAGCTTTGCACCACTACGCCGCTGTAGATGCTGGCAATAGAAAACAAGGCGGCCGCATGCAGCAGCCAGCGCACCAGCAGTTTCATGGTGTGGCTGCGTCGGTCCGGCCTTTGCGGCCCATGAGCCATCCTGCAAGCAGCACGCCGGCCACGGTGATGGCATACACACTCCAGCGCGCGTAGCTTTGCACCGCAGCCATGGGCTCTTTGGGGTTGCCAAAAAAACCGCTCAGCCAGGGCTCACTCACAATCATTTTGGCCGCCGTGAACGCGAGTACAGCTGAGCCAAGTTGAATAATCACCGGGAAACGCTCCACCAGCTTGAGCACCATGGTGCTGCCAAACACCACAATGGGCACGCTCACCAGCAAGCCAATGACGACCAAGTCAAATGAGCCGTGAGCGGCACCGGCCACGCCCAACACGTTGTCCACGCCCATCAGCGCGTCAGCCACGATGATGGTCTTCATGGCACCCCAGAAGGTGTTGGCCATGGGGCCGTGTTCTTCCGAGTCGCCCTGGTCGGCCAGCAGCTTGTAGGCAATCCAGACCAAGCCCAGGCCGCCCACCAGCATCAACCCCGGAATCTTGAGCAACCACACCACGCCCACTGTCATCACGGAACGCACTACGATCGCACCCACCGTTCCCCACAGGATGGCTTTCTTCTTGAGATGGTCCGGCAGGCTGCGCGCGGCCAGCGCAATGACGATGGCGTTGTCCCCCGCAAGGACCAGATCGATCAGAATGATCGCGAGCAGGGCGGACCACCAAGGTGCTGACATGAATTCCATATAAAGACTCCAAAAACAATCGAACCCAACATGCGGGATGTTTCCATCAGTGGGGTGGCAGCCGACACCTGGCTTGCACACCGATCCGCGCAGAATCGGCGGTTCGATGGGGCCACTATTTCACCACAAGCGTCGCGCTATGATGCGCGTCCCCCGAGGCGTCCATGACAGGCATCCACATCACCGACATCGAGTCGGCCATCAACCACTGGCGCATGCACGCTCCTTCGCCCGATGGCGTGTCGCTGCCGGCGCCAACCCGAGCGCTCGCTGAGGTGTATGCCTTGCTGGTGTACCACCGCGCCACCCAGGTCGAGGCCAGCAGCATGCCGCCTGCAGCCATGGACGCGTGGCTCACCTGGTACCACAGCACACCCGATACGCCGTGCATCGCGATTTGCTCCACCAGCCAGGGCGACGCCGTGTGCAAAGGTTGTGGCCGCAGCTTCGAAGAAGTGCAGCACTGGCCGCAGTTGGAGCCTGCGCACAAGCGCATGGTGTGGCGGCGCATCGCGCAAGAGGGCACGGCATGGCGCTTTAACCGCTATGCCGAGCGCGCTGCCGAACGCATTCAGCAAGCACCTGGGTCGGCGCAAGCATGACGTAATGGGGGTGCGCTACATCCAGCGCAGCGGTTCGATATCCACCGTGTGTGCGCTGTTACCTAAAGTCAGCACACCTTCTTGCACCGTGGCCTGTAATTGCATGCTGCGTTGCGCGAGCTGCACCAGGGCCGTGCTCGGTGCTGTGGGAATGCGAAACACGGAGAGATTCTGCGCGCGGCTGAGTTTGTTCTCCATGCTCCGCCACCACACCTCGGCGGCATGGTGAAAGCAGTACAACACCACCGTATCGGCCTTGCCGCAGGCCTTGATCACCGGTTTTTCTTCCGGCTGGCCCACTTCAATCCAGACCCGTGTGCGTCCGGTGAAATCGCGCAGCCATACATCGGGTTCGTCGGGGTTGGACATACCCTCGCCAAAGGCCAGGGTGCCGTCTCCTTGGCACAAGGCGGCAAGTTGGTGGGCTTGCAAGGCCAGCGCGGCCAGCCGCACCATCATGCGCTCGTCAGTCTCGCTGGGGTGGCGCGCCAGGGTCAGCGCGTGGTCGGCGTAGTAGCCGTGGTCAATGTCTGCGATTTGCAGCTGGGCCTTGAAGATGGTGGACTTGGCAGCCATGGACCAACTACACCCGGCGCGCCAGCGCGGCGGCTTTGCCGGTGTAACCGCCCGGTGTGAGCGCTAGCAAGCGCGCTTTGTCTGCATCGGGAATGGCCAGCCCAGCGATAAAGCCGTGCATGAGCTCGCGGGTCATGGCCTGGCCGCGGGTGAAATTCTTGAGCTGCTCGTAAGGCTGCGCCAGACCATAGCGGCGCATCACGGTTTGGATGGGTTCTGCCAGCACCTCCCAGGCGCCATCCAGATCACTGGCCAGGGCTGCGTGGTTGAGTTCTAGCTTACTCAGGCCGGTCAACAGTGAGTGGTAGGCCAGCGCGGCATAACCCAGCGCCACGCCCATGTTGCGCAGCACGGTGGAGTCGGTGAGGTCGCGCTGCCAGCGGCTGATGGGCAGCTTTTCGCTGAGGTGGCGCAGTAGCGCATTGGACAGGCCTAGGTTGCCCTCGGCATTCTCGAAGTCGATCGGGTTGACCTTGTGCGGCATGGTGCTGGAGCCGACTTCGCCATCGCGCAGCTTTTGCTTGAAGTAGCCCAGCGATACATACCCCCACACGTCGCGCGACCAGTCGATCAGGATGGTGTTGGTACGGGCCACCGCGTCGAACAGCTCGGCCATGTAGTCGTGCGGCTCGATCTGGATGCTGTAGGGCTGAAATTGCAGTCCCAATCCCAGCGGCTCCGGAGTTTCCACGAGCTTTTTGCTAAACGCTTCCCAGTCGAATTCGGGCCAAGCCGAAAGGTGAGCGTTATAGTTGCCGACCGCACCGTTCATCTTGGCCAAAATTTGCACACTGGCAATGCGCAGCGCTGCCGCTTGCAACCGAACCACGACGTTACCAATCTCCTTTCCCACCGTGGTGGGGCTGGCGGTTTGGCCATGGGTGCGGCTAAGCATGGCGACGTCCGCGTGGGCGTGCGCCATGTCGCGCAGTTGGAGAATGAGCTTGTCGAGCAGCGGCAGGACCACCACATCGCGTGCCGAGCGCAGTTGCAGCGCGTGGCTGGTGTTGTTGATGTCTTCGCTGGTGCAGGCGAAGTGCACAAACTCAGCTACTTTTTGCAGCTCGGGGCGGGCTTCAAACTTTGACTTGAGCCAGTATTCCACCGCCTTGACGTCGTGATTCGTAGTTTTTTCGATGGCCTTGATGGCCTCGCCATCGGCCACCGAAAAGTTCTTCACCAAACCCAACAAATAGGTGCGCGCACCGGGCGAAAGGGGTTTGAATTCGTCAAATCCGGCGTCGCTGAGCGCGATAAACCAGGCCACCTCCACTTGGACCCGGCGGTGCATATAGCCCAACTCGCTCATCAGTGGGCGCAGGGCGGAAAGCTTGGTGGCATAGCGCCCGTCTAAGGGGGAAATTGCAGAGATGGCAGAGAGCGACATAGGCGAATTGTAGGCGGCGCACCATGCGTACTTTTGCACTTGCTTGGGCTACGGTTGCGACTGATACAGACCGCACACCCTGTGGATAGAATGAATCCCACGTCACACTTCTAAGCAGCCATGAAACTCATCGGATCCCATTCCAGTCCTTACGTTCGCAAGGTGCGCGTGGTCATGGCGGAAAAGAAACTCGACTACGAATTCATCACCGAAGACGTCTGGGCGGCGGGTACCAATATCGCGCAGTCCAACCCCTTGGGAAAAGTGCCGTGCCTGATCATGGAGGGCGCTGAAGCGCTGTTTGATTCGCGCGTGATCGTGGAGTATTTAGACACCTTGTCGCCGGTGGGCAAGCTCCTACCGGCCGTGGGCCGCGAGCGTGCCGAGATCAAAACCTGGGAGGCGTTGGCTGATGGCGTGTTGGATGCGTCCATCTTGGCCCGCCTCGAAGCTACTTGGACGGGGCGCACCAAGGCGCAGCGCAGCCAGGCCTGGATTGACCGCCAGATGCGCAAGGTGACCGACGCGCTGCAGGCCATGTCGCACGGACTGGCAGAAAAGCCCTACTGCACCGGCATCCACCTGACGCTGGCCGACATAGCGGTTGGCTGCGCGTTGGGTTACCTGGACTTTCGCTTCCCGCAAATGGACTGGCGCAGTGAACACCCCAACCTGGTTAAGTTGTACGACAAGCTGGCGCAACGCCCCAGCTTTGCCGACACCTTGCCACGTTAAGCGGCCCCAGTTCTTGGGGCGTTAGCGGCTGGCGCGTTGTTTGAGCCAGCGCACCAGACCACCCACCAGCGGTAGTTTCTCGTACAACTCTTCGGCTGCATCCCAGTAGTCGCGGTGCAAAACAACTTGGCCTTGTGCCGAGAACACGAGGTGCGACGCGCCCAGAATCACTTGCGGTTGGCCTTGTTTAAAGTTCTTGAAATAAAAGCGGAACTCCCAGGTCAGAAAGCATTGCAGACCTTGCGTCACCTGGCCGGTGACGACAAAGCGGGGCTGGTCTAATGCGCTGAACATGTGTGCAAACACGGCAGAAATCGCGACGGTGCCAACCACATCATTGAATGGGTCTTTGAAACGTGCATCCGGGCCGTACCAGCGCGCCAACTGTGCCACGCTCTCGGGCGTCAAAGTTTCAAAAAACTGCACCACCTGGGCCACCGCGGTGGCGCACTCGGCTGGGGTGGCTTGCGCGTCGGGTACTACGCTGCTTTGGTTGGTGTTCATAGGGTGGCCTTGGCAACCAGGTACAAAAACAAACGGTTGGGCAAGATGCGCAACAGCTTGAGCCACAGGGTGAAGCGCTTGGGGAAGTGGATTTCAAATGCCCCGCGGCTCCAGCCGCGCAGAATCTCCACTGCGGCCTGCTGCGGTGTGATCAACGCGGGCATGTTGAATGTATTGCCTGCGGTGAGTGGTGTCTGCACAAACCCGGGGTTGATGATGGATACCCCAACACCCTTTCCTTTCAAATCCAGGTACAGCGTCTCAGCTAAGTTGATGAGTGCCGCCTTCGTGGGTCCATAGGCCAGCGCGTTGGGCAGCCCCCGAAAGCCTGCCACGCTGCCGACCAAACTGATATGGCCCTGACCCCGCGCCACCATTGGCGCCACAACCGCGTCCAGCACATACAGCGCGCCGTTGTAGTTCACATCCACATGGCGCAGTACATCGTCCAGGTTCATGGCGAAGCCGCGCATGGCGGTGTAGTGGCCGGCGCAGTACACCACGCAGTCCAGCGGACCTTGTTCCAACAGCGCCGCAGCGGCGGCACGCACGGCTGCGCGGTCGGTCGCGTCCAGTGCCAGCGCGGTGCAGCCTGGGTGCTGCACCACAAAGGCTTCCAAGGACGCTGCATTGCGCGCCGAGACCACCACGTGGGCGCCGCGCGCATGCAAGGCGCTGGCGGTGGCGCTGCCGATGCCCGAACTGGCGCCGACAATCCACACCGTTTTGCCGTGCCAATCGGCTTGTGGTGGGTTCAAGGGGGAGAAAAATCCCATGGTGCGGCCTTCGGCTCAACGTTTGGTAAAAGCCAGGGTCACTTCACCCAAGCGCACACCGAACTTGGACATGGTGGCTTTGTTGAGCATGACCTTGTCGCTCATCAGGTACATCCAGTCGTCAAACTGCACCTCATACACCTTGCCGTCCACTGGCAGACTCAGGGTGTATGTCCAGTAAAACGCATTGCCACGGGTCTGACCCGAGGCCTCGCCCACCACGTCGTCGGCGCGTCCGGTGTAGCGGCCATCGCTGTGTTTGGTAAGTCGCCAAACGCGCCGTTGGGTGCTACCGTCAGAGTACACAAAGCGCTCGTCAAGCACGCCCTCAGCGCCGCTCCAGCTGCACTCCATCACCACAGTAAAGCGTTTGACTACCGCTCCCGAACGGTCAGTGAAAATGCCGTAGGCGTCCAGCGTGCCGTTGAAGTACTGCTGCAGGTCCAGCAGTGGTTTTTCGCTGGCATAAGCCTCAATTTTTTGGGAGGCACAGCCGCCCAATGAGAGGGCGGCAGTCGCCGCAGCGGCGGTCAGTAACAGGCGTCGTTTCATGGTGTCTTTCGCAGGATGAGGGTGTACAGAAGTGTTGCGGCCAGCAGCTTGAGTGCGCAAGGCAAAACGCAATAGGCCAGGGTGAGGGTTTGAAGTGCTTGCGGGTCTTGGGCACCCGGGGTGTAGCCGAGTAAACCTAGAACGGGCAAGGCTACGCCCGCGGCCAGCGCGAGGTTGAGCTTGGTGGCAAAGTTCCACCAGCCGAAGTAGGCACCTTCGGCACGCCCACGGTCCCCGTTAGTCTGGATGGCGCCTGCCAGCAGTGCACTCGGCAGCGCCAGGTCGGTGCCCAGCGCCAAACCCGAAAGCATGCAGACCAGCAAAAAGCCCGTGGTGTCGCCGGCCCCTAATTGCGCCGCAAAAATGAAAACCGCCACCGCCAACAGCATGCCTGCGCCCCAGGACCTAGCCAACCCGATGCGCCGCACCAGCCAAAGCCAACCCGGAATTCCGGCGGCAGCACATAGAAAGTAGCTGCCAAGAAACAGAGGTTGCGCGGATTCCGGCGCCTGCAAGCGGTCTTGCACAAAAAACAAGATCAAGGTGGCAGGTACCGCACTGGCAATGCCGTTGACCACAAACACCGCCAGCAACGCACGAAAGTTGGCATACCGAAATGGCTGCCACAGCGACCCATTGGTGCCGCTATTGGCGTGGTTCTGGCCGTCGTCACCTGCGGGCGAGGCCGCCTTGTCGTGCGGGTTGGCGTCCGACGCAGCGGGACTAAGCTGGGCGAACGAAGGACCTGATCCGCCGATAAACAGATGGGGCCTGCGCGCCTGGCTCCAGGCCCACCAGCCCAGGGCCAAGGCCACTACAAACAAGCCCGTAGTGGCGCCCAGCCCCAGCGCCACCGGCGCCACCGAAGCCAGGATCACGCCCAGCAACCCCAGCCCCTCGCGCCAAGCCACGACGCGCCCACGCTGGGCCTCATCCCCGCCGAGCATGGCGCCCCACGACTGGTGCAGGATGCTTAGCAAGCTGAATGCAACATAGGTCACCAGTAAGCTGGCCGACATCCACATCAGTAGCGGCCCTATGCTTTGTACGGGTGGAAAAAACAACATCGCAAATCCAGTGGCCAGAACCACCGCCGCGCCCGCACCCCAGGCCAGCACCACACGCACCGAGCCGCGGTAGAGCCGGTCGCTCAGGCGCCCTAGCAAGGGGTCCACCAGGGCGTCAAACAAGCGCGCAGCCAACAGCACCGCGCCCAAAGTGGCCAAAGGAATGCCGTACGCACGAGCGTAGTGGTTGGGCAGCACCACGTAAAGCGGCAGCGCGACAAAGGCCAGCGGGAAACCGAGCAATCCGTAGCGCCACCCATCACGCCACCCAAAGGTAGCTTGCGGGGTGGCCTGGTCGCCGGGCGACGGTAGCGCCGATTCGACAAGTGCGTCAGTGGGGTGGTTCACGCAAATTGCGCCCAGCGGCGTGTCATGGTGCGGCGCGTGCGAGCAATGCACTGCGCATTGCGGGCTCGCTGGTCGACTCGGAGAGCCAGATTCCGAAGAAGTAGCCTGCAAATTCCGGGTCCGCCACCGTGGCGCGCAGCTGGCCATTGACCCAAAACTGGGCTCCAACGCCTGGTGTGTGTATGCCGACGATGCGGTCACCATCGACGACGTCTGGGAACGCCTCTTGCATGCGCGCGAGCCAGCGTGAGGCTTGCTCGGCGCCGATGCTGCCTACGCGGCGCATCTCGGTGAGTGAACGTTCTGCAATCGCGGCACCCTTGAGTTGGCGCAAGTAGCGCAATTCGATTGCGAACGCATGCTGCGCGTATGCGGAAGCCCGAAAACTCGGCGCTACCCACAGGTTGGCGTCATACACAGACAGCCCAAAAAATCGTAGCCGGGCTGACCCGCTCCACTGAGCTTCTCGCAAAGTCGCAGCCACTTCGGGTGGCGGTGCAGTCTGGGCCAGTGCGGCACCATGGTGCCGCATGCATAAGCCGGGCGTTACCAGAACGACGGCGGCGCGAAGTACGGCTCGGCGAGATGGCCGGATCACAGGGGCGGGCGTGGTTTGCATGGCGGGTTGGGGTGGAGCGCACATCGCAGAGGATCACAACACAAAGCGCGTGCTGCATCAGTGCGGTTGCACTATTTGTGCCGCGTCGGCCGGTTTGCGCAGGGTGTACTGCAGCACATCGATGCTGCCTTCGTCAAACGCCGACTCGCAGTAGGCTAGGTAGAACTCCCAAATGCGGATGAAGCGCTCATCAAACCCAAGTGACAAGACGGCGTCACGCTGCGCCAGAAAGGTCTCGCGCCAGCGGCGCAGTGTTTCGGCGTAGTCCTTGCCGAACGCAAATGCGTCTATCACCTCCAGACCAGCGGCCTTCGCTTGCACATTGAACTCGCGGGCGCTGGGTAAGCAGCCACCGGGAAAGATGTACTGCTGGATGAAGTCAGTCGAGCGGATATAGCGGTCAAAGAGCGCGTCGTCGATCACGATGCTTTGGATGCAGGCAAGCCCACCGGGTTTGAGTTTGCTTGCAATGGTTTGGAAGTAGGTGGGCCAGAACTGGCGGCCTACGGCTTCAATCATTTCAATGGAGCAAATCGCATCAAACGGCGCATCTCCAATGTCTCGGTAATCCTGCAGCCGCAGATCGGCACGGTCTGCTACCCCAAGGCGCTGCATCCGGCTTTGGGCGAAGGCCAGCTGCTCGGTGCTCAACGTCACACCGGTGATGTGGGCGCCGTAGTCGGTGCTCGCCATCTCCGCCAGGGCGCCCCAGCCGCATCCGATTTCCAAGATGCGCGCGCCAGGCTGCAGCTGCACTTGTTCCAGGGCGCGGCGCACCTTGGCGTTCTGAGCTTGGGCCAGTGGCTGCGACAGATCGCCATCGAATAGTGCCGACGAGTAGTTCATGGTGCCGTCAAGCCACAGTTGGTAAAACGCATTACCTAGGTCGTAGTGCGCGTGGATGTTTTTCTGGCTGTTGGCGCGGGTGTTGCGGTGGGTCCAGTGCTTGATGCGGTAAAAGAGTTGACCCAGCCATGAGCCAAACACGATGCTGTCAATCGCATTGCGGTTCTTGAGCATGACCCGTAGCAGCTCCGGCAGGTTGGGCGTGCTCCAGTCCCCGGCAATATAGGTTTCGGCGAAGCCGATGTCACCGGACTTGAGCGCTGCAGAGCATACGTTCCAGTTGTGCAAGGACAAACTGGCGTGCGGCATCGACTCGCCGCCAAAGCGCCGCATCGCCCCATCCGGCATTTGCACCGTTAGGCTGCCGTGGCGCAGGCCTTGCAAGAGCTTGAAGACAGTGCGGGCAGCGCCCGGTGCGCCTTCTGGCAAGGCAAACGCATCCGTGCGGCTGCCGCTCATCGTGTTTGGGTTCATTCGAGTCTCTTAAGAATCTATCGGGTGGTAAAGCTCGTAGGCGGTACCGGTTTGCGAAAGAAGGGCGCGCGTTTGAGCAAGAGTTTGACAGCCTGCCAATGGATGCGTGCGACCACACCCAAGGTCATCGCGGGATAGGCCCACAGCGCCTTGCGCACAGCGCGGGCGTCCAGTGGCACCAGCGTCCCGCTCACACTGGTTTGCAGCAGCGGTCCTTGCGCGTCGTCGTAGTCAACGCGTGCCACGGTGCGGCCCATGCCAGGCGTGACCATAAAGCGAAAACGGTAGCCACCTTCAACTGAACAGAACGGCGATACATGGAACGCCTTGGTCGCGCACAACTCGGCGCCCAAGCGTGGCGCATCGAGCAGGTAGCAATGCCGCTCGCCAAAGGTGTTGTTCACCTCGACCACGATCGCGCGCAGGCTGCCGTCTTGGCGGTGGCAGTACCAAAAGCTCACTGGCTTGAAGGTGAACCCCAGCACCCGGGGATAGCAGTGCAGCCACACCTCGCCATCGGCGCCGTCGATGCCCTCGCAGGCCAGGAGCGCATCCAACCAGGCCAGAGCCCCGCCTTGCTCCGGGCCGCGTCCATCGCCGTGGTCGGCATCAAAAAAACTCAGAGCAGCAGTACGGTTGAATGCGAGCGCGCCTGGGCCATGGCGTCGCAGGCTGCGCATCGGAAGCATCAGGAAATAGGTGCCGTACACAAAGGCGTTGCGCACCGGCTTGAGCCGCGAATGACGAACTTCACCAAAACCCAGCAAAGCCTGGTTGTGCGGTGGTGGCGCGCAGTCGTCGCGGGCAAAGGATGCGGATACGCCAGGCGCGCTTGGAGCTGCGCTCGGTGTCGCGTTTGCCGCGCGTGGGCTCATGCGCCCGCTCCGCCCATGCTCTGGGTAATGCGACGGGCCACGTCCAGGCCGGACTTGAGACCATCCTCGTGGAAACCATAACCGGTCCACGCGCCACAAAAATAGGTGTGCTGCTGCCCTTGCAGTGGCGCAAGCTGGATTTGTGCTGCGATGGCCGCCTGGTCAAACACGGGGTGGGCGTACTCAAACTTGCCATGCACATGCTCTGGCGCGATCGGCGACACCGGGTTGAGCGAGACCACCACACTTTGCGAAAAGGGCAGCGGCTGCAGCAAGTTGAGCAGGTAATGCAAGCAGACGCGGGCCTCGGTAGAAGCACCGGCGTCGCGCTGGTAGTTCCATGCAGCCCAAGCCAGGCGCTTCTGGGGCAGCACCGAGGTGTCGGTGTGCAGCACCGCCACGTTGGGTTGGTAGCGGATGGCGCCCAGTACCGCGCGCTCTGCTGCGCTGGGGTTGTGGAGCAGCGCCAGCGATTGGTCGGAATGGCAGGCCAGCACCGCTTTGTCAAAGCGCTCGGTTTGCCCGCCTGCTGTGAGCCAAACACCATCGGCATCGCGCACGACGTGTTGCACGGGGGTGTTCAGTCGCTTGTCGGCAATGCGCTCGATGATCTTGCCCACGTAGTGGCGCGCGCCGCCGCGCACCGTCCACCACTGTGGCCGGTTGCTGACCTGGATGAGGCCGTGGTTGTGGCAAAACCGCACCATCGTGGCCACGGGGAATCTCAACATTTGGTCGGTTGGGCAGCTCCAGATGCAGCCCAGCATGGGCAAAAAATACCAGTCTCTGAACTCTGTCGAAAACGCATGCTGGTCCAGAAATGCTGAGAGCGACTGGTTCAGTTCGCTCTCGGCGTTGCGCACGGCGATGTCGGTGGCCAGCCGGTTGAAACGCAGCACATCGCGCAGCATGCGAAGAAAACGAGGGTTGAAGGCGTTGCTGCGTTGGGCAAACACGGTGTTGAGCGAGGAGCCGCTCCACTCCAGTGCGGCGCCAGACTTCACGCCGGGCACCTGCACCGAAAACGACATGTCGGACTTGGCGGTCTCCACGCCCAGCTCGGCAAACAAGGCAATCAAGTTGGGGTAAGTGCGCTCGTTGAACACCAAGAAACCGGTGTCCACCCCATGGGTGACGAGGCCGCCGTCGGTCGGCAGGGTGATGTCCACTGTATGGGTGTGGCCGCCAAAATAGCTCCCGGCTTCAAACAGGCTCAGTTCGGCTTGGCCGTGCAAGCGGTGGGCAACTGCGAGTCCGGAAATGCCCGACCCAACGATGGCGATTTTCATGCGAAACAAACTTCTTGGTAATTTTGCGACTGGACGGTAATTTAACGCATTTATGAGTCATTTCCACGCCGTGTTCGCTGGCGCTCGCATTCCATGCTTGCACAGGGGTCATCGCAGTGACACTGCCTCTCGGGAAAGCCGGACTAAAATCGCCCCGCATCGAAAGGCTCGCATGCTCTACCCCGAACTATTCAAGCAACTGGAATCGGTCCGTTGGGATATGGAAAATGATATCCCGTGGGCCAGTTTTGAGGCCAAGCATCTTTCAGATGAGCAGGCGACCACCATCAAAATGAATGCCATCACTGAGTGGGCGGCCCTGCCCGCCACAGAGATGTTTTTGCGGGACAACCGAGGCGATAGCGATTTTTCCGCCTTCATGTCCATTTGGTTTTTTGAAGAGCAAAAGCACTCCCTTGTGTTGATGGAATACCTGCGGCGCTTTCGGCCCGACTTGGTGCCCACCGAAGAAGAGTTGCATAACGTCCGCTTCGAGTTCGACCCAGCGCCTGCGCTGGAAACCCTGATGCTGCACTTTTGTGGCGAGATTCGCTTGAACCACTGGTACCGCCGAGCCAGCGAATGGCACACCGAGCCGGTCATCAAGGCCATTTACGGCCGCTTGAGCCAAGACGAAGCCCGCCATGGCGGCGCCTACCTGAAGTACATGAAGCGTGCCATCCAGACCTGCGGCATTGAGGCCAAGAGCGCCTTTGCCAAAGTGGGTGTTTTGATGGCCAGCGCCCGGCGCACCGCCCAGGCCTTGCACCCCACCAATTTGCATGTCAATAAGGCGCTGTTTCCGCGCGACACGGTACAGAGCCGCCTGCCCAACCCCGAGTGGCTGGAGCATTGGTTGGACAAGCAAATCGACTTTGACGCCACCTGGGAGACCAAGGTGGTGGACCGCATTCTGCACAACATGAGCTTGCTCTTGGAGCGTAGCTTTGGCACGGTGCAAGAGCTCAACAAATACCGCAAAGAACTGGCCCGCGAGATGGGCTTGGCGCCCGACGTACCCGCCCTAGCCAAGCCGGTCTGAGGCTTGCGGGAGGGTGAGCGGTAGCAGCCGCTCCAGCGGCAATTGCACCTTCACTTGACGGCGCGGGATGCTAGCCATGATGCGGAACTCCGCTTGCCGGGTGTCGCGCATCGCGGGCTCGGCGATTGGCAAGCCACTGCGGTTGACGACGGCCGCCACCCGTGGCGTGGCGGTGTTGGTGCTTCGCCGCACGACCACGGCCAACTCATGGTTGGCCAGTTTGACAAACGAGCCCGGGGGGTAGATACCAATTGCCTTAATCAGGGCTGCGCCAGCTTCATCGACTTGGTTGCTTTCATCAAAGTAGCAGGCCTGGATAGCCACCGCTGGGGCAAGTGGACTGCGTGATGCGCGCGGGGCAAGTTTTGCGGCCAGCATATCGGCACGGTGGATCAGCCGCGCAAGACGCTGTGCAGGTGGTTTGGCGCGCAGCAGCCCCGGGGATCGGGCGTGGTGGTCACGCACGGCACCTAGCCAGGTGGAATCGTTCACGCCCAAGCGGGTGAGCGTCGCCTCGGAACTGGCGGCATGGGCATGGATGCTGTCGCGCTGCTCGTCGCTGGGCGCGTGCCATTGGTTTGCCAATTGGTCCTGCAAGTCGGTCATTGAGACGTTCATGGTCAGGGCGGCCTTGCGCAACAGGTCTTCCACCGGCGCGGGCCACCCCAGCACCTCGCGCGAAGCCAAACCACACATCACGCTCACCAGCATGCCGTGCGTGGCGCTGTACATCCGTGTGTCGGCCGAACTCAGCTGCACCAAAGCCAGCAGCGCACCATCCGGGTTGCGCCGCAGCTGCTGGCCAATCGCTTCATGCAGATGCGCGAGCCGCTCAGAAAAGCTGGCAGCCTGGGTTTCGCGCAGCAGCAAGCTGGCTTGGACTTGAAGGTCGTACCAGTCTGCATCCGGTGTATCAACTGTTTGGCGAGCTAGCAGGCTTTCTGGACGCAACTTCGCTTCTGCAATTTCTCCTAGGGGAGCGTCCTCCAGCAACATGGCCTGGAGTTGCTCCAGGTAGGCACGTTGCAAGGCCTCAGCGTCCACCCCGTCAATGAAAAGTCCACCGTCGCGCTCGGCATACTCCTGCAGTACCTCCCGCGATTCCACGACAAAGGACTTGCGCGCCAACAAGACCCCCGATTTGTCCACCAAATGGAAGGGCAGCGGGCGGCCTAGTCGGATGGAGTCGATGTCGACAGGGATCAAATTCATAGAGTGCCGAAGATTATGCCCCTGCTAGCATCCCAACTATGTCCGAGTACACCCTGCCCCCCGCGTTCCTCAACAAACTCTGCGAGCGTGATGCGCTGGGGCCGACGTTAGCCCGTCTGCCGCGCCCTTGGGTGTTTACCAATGGTGTGTTCGATGTGCTGCACCGCGGCCATGTGGTGTATTTGGCGCAGGCCAGCGCCCTGGGTGCCAGCCTGATCGTGGCGCTCAACACCGACGCCTCGGTGCGCCGACTGGGTAAGGGTGACGATCGCCCGCTCAATCGCGAAGCCGATCGCGCCATCGTCATGGCGTCGCAAGGATCGGTGCATCTGGTCACCTGGTTTGACGAGGACACACCGCTGCAGATCATTGGTGAAATTCGCCCCGACATCTTGGTCAAAGGCGGCGACTACGACATGGCCAAGTTGCCCGAGACGGCGTTGGTAGAAGGCTGGGGTGGGCGTGCTTTGGCGCTGCCCTTTGTACAGGGCTACTCCACCACCGCGCTGGTGCAAAAAATCCGGTCGAACTGACGGCTAGGCTGTCGGCGAGCCTACCCAAAAACGTGGTCCCAAAGTGCCAGCCCGGCCGAGCGTTCGACGGAAACCTGGGCGAGTTCGACTTGCGTGGGCTCTTCGTTGAGTCGGGCGCGGTGCTGTATTTGCCGCAGCGAACGGTAAGCATGGGCGGCATGCTCACCGAGGGGCGCAGGCAGCAGGCCGCAGGCTTGGGCGCGCAACAACAGCGCAATATTGCCCACATTTGCCAGCAGTTCCGGGTGGTGCGCTCCTTGTGATAGCACCAAAAACTGCACTGCGAATTCGACATCGACCATGCCACCGGGGCTGTGCTTTACATCGAAGGCCGCGCCAGTGCCGCCAGCCGTGGTTGGATGCGCGCTGCGAACCTTGGCGCGCATGTCGACGATCTCTGTGCGCAGGCTGGCACGTTCGCGCTCGGTACTGATAACCGCGTTTCGCACCGACTCAAACCGCGACTGAAGCGCCGCGTCGCCCAGCACGCAGCGGGCGCGTGTCATCGCCTGGTGCTCCCAGGTCCACGCGGTGTTGCTGCCGCGCTGTTGCTGGTAGTTGGCGTACGAGGCAAAGCTGGTAACCAGCAGGCCAGAGTTGCCATTTGGCCGCAGCGCGGTGTCGATTTCGTAGAGGTCACCCTCGCCAGTTTTGACCGTCAGCCAGTTGATGAGTTTGCGCACCAGGGCGGCGTAGACCTCGCCGGCGCGCTCATCTTCGTCGTCGTATACAAACACGATATCGAGGTCGCTGCCATAGCCAAGCTCTTTCCCGCCAAGCTTTCCGTAGGCAATGATGCCGAAGCGGTGGTCGGGGCGATGCCGGTTCTTGAGGCGCTCCCAGCACCAGCGCGCGGTGGTACGCAAAATGCACTCGGCCAGCGCGCTGAGGTCGTCAGCGACTTGCTCAACACTGAGATTTCCCTCGACGTCGCGCGCCAGGGTGCGAAACACCTCGGCGTGGTGGGCCCTGCGAAGCAGGTTCAAAAGCGACTCGTCGTCGTCTTCAGCGCTGCCTTGCAGCGCTTTGCGCCTGCTCTCCAGCTCGGCCTCGAATTCAGCGGCCACGAATCGCTCTTTGAGCATGGTTCCGCCGGCCAGTTCGTCGATCACGCCGGGGTACTTCAGCAGGTAGCGTGCCGGCCAGCGTGCAGTGCCAAGGATGCGCAGCAAGCGCTCGTGCACATTGGGGCGCTCAAGTAGCAAGGCGAGGTAACTCTCGCGACGCAAAAGCGGCTCGATCCAGTCGGCCAGTCGCACCGCCGCATCTTCGCTTACTTGACCTTGCGCGACCCATTGGGCGGTGCGCAGAACCAAACGACCCAGGCGCGCGCGCGATTCTTCACGCAGTGCCAACACCCGCGGGTGCGCGGCCCAATCAGCCAGCCGTTCGCGAAACTTGCCCTGTGTATGCGCCAGCAGCACACCAAAGTCGGTTGCCTCGCCGGCGCTTGACTTGCTGGCGCAGCCCTTGCAGTCGTTGCCGGCGCCACCGAGCAGTGCGTCAAACTCGTGTGCAACCCGTTCGCGGTGGGCATCGAGTTCGCCCAGAAAACTCGGCGCGTCTTGGCAGCCCATGCTGGCTGCAATCCAGGCGACATCAGCGTCCACCGTGGGCAGCACATGGGTTTGCTGGTCGTCCAGGTATTGGATGCGGTGCTCCACCCGGCGCAAGAAGTCGTAGGCCTGCGCCAGGTCGTTGGCGGTGGCCTGTGGCATTAGGCCGGCCTTGCTGATGCGCTGCAAGGCGCTCAGAGTTGGGCGGGTGCGCAGCTCGGGAAACTGACCGCCGCGCACCACTTGGAGTAGCTGTACCGTGAACTCGATCTCACGGATGCCGCCACGCGAGAGCTTGACGTCGTTGCCCCGCTCTGGGTGGCCGGCACTGCGCTTGGCTGCGTGGTCGCGAATCTGCCGGTGCAAGCCGCGCAGCGCATCGAATACGTTGTAGTCCAGGTATTTGCGAAATACGAACGGAACCACCGCGCTACGCAGCCCTTGCGCGCAGGCGCTGCGCACGGCACAGGACGGCGCCACCACGCGGCTTTTGAGCCAGGCAAAGCGTTCCCACTCGCGCCCTTGCACCTGAAAGTACTCGTCCAGCGCAGCCAGCGACACCGCACTGGGCCCTGAGTTTCCATTGGGTCGCAAAGCAAGGTCGACACGAAAAACGAATCCATGTTCGGTGGTGTCACCCACTAAGGTGTAGATGGCGCGTACTTGCTTGCCAAAGTACTCGTGGTTGGAGATCTTGTTGCGCTGCTGCGCATTGCCGGCGGTCTCACCGTCATGGTCATAGACATAAATCAGGTCGATGTCACTGGAAACATTGAGTTCGCGCGCACCGAGTTTGCCCATGCCCACAATGCACAGCTGGGCTCGCTCACCAGAGGGACCCAAGGGCGCGCCGTGCAGCGCGTCGAGCGTGCGACTACTCTCCTCGAAGGCCACATCCAGGGTCAGCTCGGCCAGCGTGGTCATGGTCAGCGTCACATCTTCCAGGCCGACTTGCGCGTCGCAATCGAGCACCACCAAGCGCTCCAGCACCAGCTGGCGAAGGATGCGCAGTGCTGCGCCGGTGTCTTCGCCTTCCTGTGCAAAGCGTCTGAGCAAGGCCTGCATTGCGGCCCGGTTTGGCACACCCGCAGCCAGCCAGTCCAAGTGCGGGCCATAACGCCTGCGTACGCGCTGCGCAAAGCGGGACCCGTCTGAGCCACCATGGATCACGCGAGGGTCAAGTGGCCCGGTCATAATTCCTTGCATATTGAACACTGCACGATGACTGATGTGATTTCCAAACCTTCGCTGCCGTTGCGGTTCGCGGCGACCTCGGTGCGGTGGATCTTGTGGCTTCTCGCTTCAGCTTGGATCACGGTGGCAGTGGTCTGGAGCGGCTTGCACTTTTGGATTGTGCCGCGAATCGGCGAATTTCGCCCGTGGATAGAGCAGCAAGCCAGTGCCACTTTGGGCGTGACGGTGCGCATTGGTTCCATCACAGCGCAGTCCAATGGGCTGATTCCCTCGGTTGCCTTGCGCGACGTGCGCTTGGTTGACCCAGCCGGCCGCGAGGCGCTGCATCTGTCGTCCGTGATCGCAGCGTTGTCGCCAAGGTCGGTGCTGTCCATGGGGTTTGAGCAACTCTACGTCGAGCGACCTGTGCTGGACGTTCGCAGGACCGTTGACGGGCGGCTGTGGGTTGCTGGGTTCTTGGTACCGCAAGACCAGACCGGGAGCTCGGCTGCGATGGACTGGCTTTTTTCGCAACCCGAGCTTGCGCTGCAGCATGGCACTGTGCGCTGGACCGACGAACTTCAGAACTTGGCGGCCGTGCAACTCGACGACGTGAACGTGGTTTTGCGCAACCGGAATCTGCGCCATGCGCTGCGAGTTGACGCCAATCCGCCCGCTAGTTGGGGCGCGCGCTTGACGGTCATGGGGGAGTTTCGCCAACCGTTGTGGTCGTTACAGGATGGGAATTGGCGCGAATGGAGTGGGCAGTTGTATGCCGATGCGAGCGCGCTCGATCTTGCCGAGCTGCAGAGATCGCTGGGCCTTGGCATCCACCTCTCAAGTGGCCGGGGTGCATTGCGAGCTTGGGTGCGGGTCGACCGTGCGCAGCCGGTGGATGCGACGCTGGATGTGGCCCTTTCGGATGTGTCGGTGCGGGTACGGCCCAACTTGGATGCATTGGACTTCGTCCAGATGGCTGGACGCCTGGGCGCAGTCCGTCTTGCCGATGGGGTTGAGTACTTCACACAGGGCCTGGCCTTCGCAACCCGTGACGGCCTGAACTGGCCTGGTGGCAATGTCCGTGTGCAGATGCGTGAGGCCACGGGGTCGGCGGGCGGTGCGGTGCCCAGCTCGCCTGCTGGTGGCACCCTCAAGGCCGACCGCTTGGATTTGGTCGCACTGCGCGAAATTGCCAACCGGCTGGCGCTCGATGCCTCTGTGCGCGCGCAACTGGCAGCACTGGCGCCGGGCGGATTGGTGGAGACGATCGAGGCAAGTTGGCAAGGCACTGGCGGCTGGCCGCAACGGTTTTCTGCCAAAGGGCGGGTGGGCCAGCTCAGCCTGCGGGCCTCGCCCCAAAACGGTGCTTACACCCCGGGGTTTCGTGGGGCCGATATTGACTTTGACCTGAACCAAGACCGCGGCAGCGCCCGCGTCGCTCTGCGCAATGGCGCACTCGATTGGCCCGGAGTCTTCGCCAGCCCAGGCTTGGCGTTGGACCAAGTGACGGCCAGCGTGGCGTGGCGCCAGGACGCGGGCCGTTGGGTTGTCGATGTCGCAGGGTTGCAGTTTGCAAACGCAGACGTCCAAGGCGAGGCGCAGGCCAAGTGGACCGGCGCACCCAAGGCAGCAGGCGTCGCACGGAGGTCGTCGGACCAAGACCTAATCAACGGTGCCGGCATCCTGGATTTGCAGGGCAGCCTGGTTCGGCTCGATTCTGTGGCCCTGCCCAAGTACCTGCCCCTGACCATGCAGGTGCAGGCGCGCGAGTATCTGCAAGCTGCACTGTTGGGCGGGACCGCATCGAATGTGCGCTTCAGGCTGCGCGGTGACCTCGACAGCTTCCCGTTCGAGAACCCAAGCCAAGGTGAGTTCCGGATCACCGCCAACCTGCAAAACATGCAGTACGCCTACGCACCAGCGCGCGTCCTGCCCAAAGAGAGCCGACCGTGGCCGGCGTTGTCGCAGGCTTCGGCGGTCTTGGAGCTAGAGCACGATACGCTGACCATCAAGGGACTGCGCGCTAACCTTGCGGGCAGCCCGGGATTGCAAGTGACCCGGGGCGAAGTGACCCTCACCAATCTGTACAGCGACACGGTGGTCGCCGTCAATGCGGAAGCCCGAGGGCCGCTGCAAGAGGCGCTGGGGTTTGTCAACAACTCGCCCATTGGCCAGTGGATCGGTAGCGCTTTGGCAACCACGGTGGGCAGTGGCACCGCCGACTACCGATTCAAGCTGAACCTGCCCCTGGACGACCTTGATCAGGCGACTGTTCAAGGCACTGTCGCTCTGGCGGGCAACGATGTGCAGATCGCGCCGGAGTACCCGCGGTTGCAACGCGCCCGCGGAGTGATTGCTTTCAATGAGCACGGCTTTTCGGTGGCATCAGCCCAAGCCCGTGCACTGGGTGGCGACGTGCGCATCGAAGGGGGCTTGGGCGCGCTGCCCCAACGGTCTGCTGTGATGCCCACCCTGCGTATCTCTGGCGTCGCCACGGCGGAGGGTTTGCGTCAGACGACAGCGGGTGAACCTTTGGAGCGCCTGGGCCAGTTTGCGACCGGCTCTGCAGCGTACAACCTTACCCTTGGCTTGCGGTCAGGTGTGCCCGAGGTGCGATTAACCAGTTCGTTGCAGGGCATGGGATTGGCACTGCCCGAGCCACTGGCCAAAGAGGCCAGCACAGCCTTGCCCTTGATTCTGGAATCTTCTGTCGTGGCGGGTACGCAGCCAAGCTCTGGCCGGGTGCAGGAACGCTGGCAGCTGGGCTTGGGAGGCCTCGCCAACGTGGGTTATGTGCGCGAACTTGCAGGTGCGCAAAGCAGGGTGCTGCGCGGTGCCATCGCCATTGGGCTTGCGGCCGACGAGTCGGCGCCCTTGCCTGAGGAGGGTGTGGCCGCCAATCTCAGCATGCCACGGCTTGATGTGGACGCCTGGATGGGCGTGTTGTCCCAGCTCTCCGGGGGGGCTGGTAAGGGTGGCACCAGTGCCGAGTTACAAGCCTATTTGCCCACTACGATGGCAGTGCGCGCCAACACGCTGGTGCTCTATGGGCGCACCCTCAACAATGTGGTGGTGGGGGGTGGGCGAGAAGGCTTGTTGTGGCGCGCCAATATCGATGCCAAAGAGCTCAATGGCTATGTGGAGTACCGACAACCTTCTGGCCCCTCCCAGGGGCGTTTGTATGCGCGTTTGGCACGTATGGTCATCAACCCGGCGGCGGCACAGGATGTGGAGAACCTGCTGGACCAGCAACCCGCCAGCATTCCGGCGCTGGACATTGTGGTTGAGGACTTTGAATTGCGGGGCAAGAAGCTGGGCCGCATCGATGTGCAAGCCACCAACATAGGTACCGGCAACGCCCGTGACCCCAGCCGGGAGTGGCGTCTCAACCGCTTCAATATCAGCACACCAGAGGCCACATTCACAGCGAATGGAAACTGGGCCAATGTGAACCCACAGTCTGCGTTGTTGCCATCTCAAAGCGGACGCGAGCGCCGACGAACTGCGCTGAACTTCACCCTCGATATTGTCGACAGTGGCAGCCTACTGGCTAGGTTCGGTATGCCCGACGTGGTTGCCAAGGGCAAAGGCAAGATCGATGGACAGATTGGTTGGCAGGGTTCACCGCTCACGCTGGACCTTCCCAGTCTCGCTGGGGGATTCAACGTGAGCATTGAGAACGGCCAATTTCTTAAGGCAGATCCGGGCATTGCCAAATTGTTGGGTGTATTGAGCTTGCAGTCGTTGCCACGGCGCCTGACCTTGGACTTCCGTGATGTGTTCTCGGAAGGTTTTTCGTTTGACTTTGTGCGTGGCGACGTAGTGGTTGCGCAGGGCACTGCTCGCACCAACAACTTGCAGATGAAGGGTGTGAATGCGGCGGTGCTGATGGAGGGTCAGGCCGACACCGTCAAGGAAACGCAGCAGATCAAGGTGGTTGTCGTACCGGAAATCAACGCCGGAAGTGCCTCGCTGCTGGCTTCCACGATCAACCCCTTGGTGGGCCTGACGACCTTCTTGGCACAACTGGTGCTGCGTCGTCCGCTCATCGAGGCCAACACCCTAGAGTTCCAGATTGACGGCACCTGGCTTGAACCCCGTGTGACAAAAGTCGAACGCAAATCCGCCGCACCCCCGGCACCCCCTCAAGGAAGCTTCCCATGAAAGCCGCCGCACTGCAAATGGTCTCTACTGGCGTGGTTGCCGACAACTTGGCGCAGTCCCACGGGCTGATCGCACAGGCGGCAACCCAGGGCGCTGAGCTGGTGGTGCTGCCCGAGTACTTTTGCATGATCGGCCACAGCGATGCCGACAAGTTGGCCATTCAGGAGCCCTTTGGCGCGGGGCCCATACAGCAGTTTTTGGCCGATGCGGCACGCAAACATCGTGTTTGGCTGGTGGCTGGCACCCTGCCATTGAGCGGCGCCACAGCGCAGCGGGTGTTCAACAGCACCTTGGTATACAACCCGCAGGGTGCGTGTGTGGCGCGCTACGACAAGATGCACTTGTTTCGGTTCGACAATGGGCGCGAGTGTTACGACGAATCGCGCGTTCTGGACCCTGGTGCTGCGCCCACCCAGTTTGCGCTGCCTTCGCGCGATGGCCATACCTGGCAGCTGGGCTTGAGCGTCTGCTACGACCTGCGTTTTCCTGAGTTTTACAGGGCATATGCCGCTCTTGGTGCGGACCTGCTCTTGGTTCCTTCTGCGTTCACGTACACCACCGGCCAAGCGCATTGGGAGGTGTTGCTGCGCGCCCGGGCAATCGAAAACCTTGCATTTGTTCTGGCCGCTGCACAAGGCGGTGTACACCCCAGTGGCAGACAGACCTGGGGCCAGTCGATGTTGGTCAGTCCGTGGGGAGAGGTGCTCGCCAGCCAGGATCAGGGCCCGGGCGTGGTTTTGGCGGAGCTCGATGCCGCAGATGTTGCGCAGCGGCGTAGCCAGCTTCCTGCGCTGTCCCATCGGCTGCTATGAGCGCTTGTCCTCGTCTACGTGGGTCGGGTTGTCTTCCTGATGGATCGGCGGTTCGCCTTTATTGCGGCCCGAGAACATGGTCCACCAAATAATGAAGATGAAGATCAACCCGGCACCCAGGGCCTCAAGCAGCAGCAGTGTCATTCGGGGGTGTTTGCGTTGGTGGAAACTGGTCGCGATTGTAGGAACGCTGGTGGGCTGCGCCAGCGTGACCGCAGATACCCCCACGCCGAGCGACCCCGTGACTGCGGCCCCGGCGGACAGCCGCATGCAGGCCAAGAGCCGTTGGGTCGCGGTGGACTGGGACGATCTGCCCGGTTTCACCCAAGACAACTTGTTTGAGGCCTGGAACGCTTGGCTCAAGAGCTGCGAACGTCCTCGCGAGCCGTGGATTGCGTTGTGTGGTGATGTGCGCCGCCTGAGCATCGCCACCGACCAGGCGCAACGCGACTGGATGCGCCTGCAGCTTCAACCCTACCGGGTTGAGGGTCTGCAAGGCGCTAGCAGTGGCCTTCTTACTGGCTATTACGAGCCGCAACTGCAAGCCAGCCGCATTGCCACGCCCCAGTTCCAAGTGCCGCTGTACCAGACGCCACTGAACTGGGTTGCAGGCCAAGCTTGGTATACCCGCAACGAGATCGACACCTTGCCCCAGGCACAAGCGGCGCTGCAAGGCCGCGCAATCGCCTACCTGGCCAACCCGGTGGATGCGTTGGTGCTGCAGATCCAGGGCTCGGGGCGGCTGCATCTCACCGAGCCCGATGGCTCTGTACGTTTGGTGCGGCTGGCCTACGCGGGCACCAACGACCAGCCCTACCGCAGCGTGGGTCGCTGGTTGCTGGACCAGGGCTTAATCAGGGACGCGTCTTGGCCCGGCATCAAGGCCTGGCTGGCCACCAACCCGCAACGAGAGCAGGAGCTTTTGTGGAGTAATCCACGGGTGGTCTTTTTTAAGGAAGAGGCCATGACCGACTTTGACGCCGAGTTTGGTCCCAAGGGGGCCCAAGGTGTGGCGCTCACACCAGGGCGCTCCATCGCAGTCGACCCCGGCAGCATCCCTTACGGAACCCCAGTCTGGCTGACCACTGCCGGTCCCCAGCTTACGGTGCAGCGCCTAGTGCTGGCGCAAGACACAGGCAGCGCCATTGTTGGAGCGGTGCGAGCTGACTATTTCGCCGGCTGGGACGGCGCGGCGGCCGATTTGGCTGGCCGTTTGCGCCAGCCTTTGCAGATGTGGGTGCTGTGGCCCAAGTAGGTCAGATCACGTTACTATGCCGAACCATATCAATTGACCGGGAACATCGCCATGCGCAACACATCCGCAATGCGTGAGATCGACGAACGCACCAATCTGACGGCCAACAGCATGTTTGAACTGCTGCTGTTTCGGCTCGGCGAAGCCAACGGATCGCAAAAGCGTGAAATCTTTGGCATCAACGTCTTTAAAGTGCGCGAAATCATGGTGATGCCGGAAATCACCGCCATGGTCAACGCGCCGCCATCCGTCATGGGAGTCGCCAACATCCGCGGCCAGATGATTCCGGTGGTCAATTTGCCCTTGATCACCGGCTGCAATCCAACCAAGGGGCTGGGCATACTGCTGGTCACCGAGTTTGCTCGCACCACCCAGGCCTTTGCTGTCGAAGAGGTCAACGAAATCGTGCGACTGGAATGGAAGCAGGTCCTCTCCGCCGAAGGCACCGGTGGCGGTTTGGTGACTAGCATCGCCCGCCTGGATGAGAACGCCGAAACCACCCGCTTGGCCCAGGTGCTTGACGTCGAGCAAATCCTGCGAGATGTGTTCCCTGACCAGCACCGCGCGGTCAAGGAAGACACCGTGATGCCGCAGGCGACCATCCCGCCGGGTTCGGTGGTGCTGGCAGCAGACGACTCAGCGGTGGCACGCATGATGATTGAGCAAGGCCTCAAGGCCATGAATATCAACTTTGTCATGACCAAGAGTGGCAAGGAAGCATGGGAGCGGCTGCAGGCTATGCACAGCGAAGCGACCCAGTTAGGCAAGAGCATCAAGGACAAAGTGGCCCTGGTGCTGACCGACCTGGAGATGCCCGAAATGGACGGCTTCACGCTGACCCGCAATATCAAGCAAGACCCACGTTTTGCGGGGTTGCCGGTGATCATTCATTCGTCCTTGACCGGCACCACGAACGAGAGCCATGTCAAGAGCGTGGGCGCGGACGCCTACGTTGCCAAGTTTGTGGCCGAAGAGCTGGGCGAGACGATCAAGCAAGTCCTCACACGTATCAAGTAGCGTCAAGGCGCAACGGCTGGCCATGGCAGTCCGCAGCCATGCGGCTATCTGCCTGATTACACTGTGGCGTGCGCCACTCCCACCCGGAGTCGGCGGCACTGCGTTCTGCCCACAAGGCAGCCAACCCACCACAGGAGACTTCTGACCATGAACGCCCCCTTGCCAGCGCGCGCGCTGGAATCTGTCAGCCTCGACGACAAGTATTCCCTGGACCATGGCTACGCCTTCATGAGCGGCGTGCAGGCCCTGGTCAAACTCCCCATGCTGCAGCGTGTGCGCGACATGCGGCAGGGCAAGAACACCGCTGGGTTCATCAGCGGCTACCGCGGTTCACCTTTAGGCGGCTACGATCAGGCACTGGCCAAGGCAGACAAGTACCTCAAGGCGCACCATGTGGTGTTCCAACCCGGTGTGAACGAGGAGTTGGCCGCCACCGCCCTTTGGGGCACACAACAACTGGGCTTTGCCCCGCCGGGCAGCAACAAGTACGACGGCGTATTTGGCATCTGGTACGGCAAGGGGCCGGGCGTGGACCGCTGCTCCGACGTTTTCAAGCACGCCAATATGGCCGGCACCACGCCCTGGGGCGGCGTGATTGCGGTGGCCGGCGACGACCACATCTCCAAAAGCTCTACCGCAGCGCATCAGAGCGACCACATCTTCAAGGCCTGCGGCACGCCGGTGTTTTTTCCGGCCAATGTGCAGGAGATTCTCGATTTAGGTATCCACGCCTTCGCCTTGAGCCGCTTCGCCGGCGTGTGGGCGGGCATGAAAACGATCCAAGAAATTGTCGAGTCCAGCGCCACCGCCTTGATTGACCCCGACCGTGTACAGATCAAGATTCCTACCGACTTCGCCCTGCCCCCCGGTGGCTTGCACATCCGCTGGCCCGATGCCGCGCTGGAGCAAGAGGCCCGGCTGTTTGACTACAAGTGGTACGCGGCGCTGGCCTATGTGCGCGCCAACCGCTTGAACTACAACGCCATCGAAGGCGACCACGGCGGACGGGGCGACCGCTTTGGCATCATGGCCAGCGGCAAGGCCTACAACGACACCCGCCAGGCGCTGTTGGACTTGGGGCTGGACGATGCCACGTGTCGGCGCATTGGAATCCGCTTGCACAAGGTGGGCGTGGTGTGGCCCTTGGAGGCCCAACTCACCCGCGAATTCGCCACCGGCCTGCAAGAGATTTTGGTGGTCGAAGAAAAGCGCCAAGTCATTGAATACCAGCTCAAGGAAGAGCTGTACAACTGGCGCGCTGACGTGCGCCCCACGGTGCTGGGTAAGTTCAACGAGGTGGAAACCGCCGACCATTTCGGTGCGGGCGGCGAGTGGTCCATGCCCAACCCTACGGCCAACACTCTCTTGCGCGCCAACGCCGATTTGTCGCCGGCCCTGATTGCCCGCGCCATCGCCCAGCGCATCAAAAAGCTGGGGCTCGACAGCGACACCGCCGCCCGGGTGGATGCGCAACTTGCTATTTTGGAGGCCAAGGAGCGCTCCATGCAGGCCATCACGCTGTCAGGCCCCAAGGCGGTGGAGCGCCAACCCTGGTTTTGCTCGGGCTGCCCGCACAACACCTCCACCAAGGTGCCTGAGGGTTCCCGCGCCATGGCAGGCATTGGCTGCCATTTCATGACGATCTGGATGGACCGTGCCACCGTGGGTTTTACCCAGATGGGCGGCGAAGGCGTGCCCTGGGTGGGGCAGCAGCCCTTCAGTCACGACCAGCACATGTTTGCCAACCTGGGCGATGGCACCTACTTTCACAGCGGCCTGTTGGCGGTGCGCCAGTCGATTGCGGCAGGCGTCAACATCACCTACAAAATTTTGTACAACGACGCGGTCGCCATGACTGGCGGTCAGCAAGTCGGGGAACGCCCGGAAGGCCACAGCGTGGTGCAGATTGCGCAAAGCATGCGTGCCGAAGGCGCGGCGCGGATCACGGTGGTCACCGACGAGCCCGAGAAATACGCAGGTGTGCGCGGCTTGCCCGAAGGCATCGCCATTGAGCACCGAGATGCGCTCGATGGGATTCAGCGCACCTTTCGTGAGATCAAGGGCACCACCGTCATCATTTATGACCAGACCTGCGCCACCGAAAAGCGCCGCCGCCGCAAGCGCGGCACCTTGGTTGATCCGGCCAAGCGCGTGCTCATCAACGACTTGGTGTGCGAGGGGTGTGGCGACTGCAGCGTGCAAAGCAATTGCGTGAGCGTGGAGCCGCTGGAGACCGAGTTCGGCCGCAAACGGCAGATCAACCAAAGCACTTGCAACAAAGACTTTTCCTGCGTCCAAGGTTTCTGCCCCAGCTTTGTCACCATTGAAGGCGGCACCTTGCGCAAGCACCAGACCGGCGCAACTGCAGGAGCGCTCCCCCGTGCCCTTGCCGGCGCGGCTTCCTCCCCTACCGCTAGCTCACCTGCAGGTCAAGATGTAAGCACCCATGGGTGGCCGAGTCTGCCCAGCCCAGTCATCGCTGACCTGAGCGCAGCGCCGGGAGGCGTGTGGGGCACCATCGTGGCCGGTGTGGGCGGCACCGGCGTCATCACCATCGGTCAATTGCTGGGCGTGGCCGCGCACCTAGAGGGCAAAGGCATCGTCACCCAAGACGCTGGCGGCCTGGCCCAAAAAGGCGGCGCCACCTGGAGCCATGTTCTGATCGCACAGCACCAGGACGCCATCCGTACTACCCGCGTGGGCATGGCCTCGGCCGACTTGGTGCTGGGCTGCGACCCGGTGGTGGTGGCAGGCACCGAGACCTTGCTGCGCATGCGCGCCGGACGTACCCACGTGGCCCTCAACGCCAATACCGTTCCCACCGCCGCCTTTGTCAAAAACCCAGACTGGGTCAACCCGGGCGAACGCTGCGCCACTGACATTGCGCGTGCCGTTGGCACCGAGTATGTCGCCGCGTTTGACGCCGATGCTGTGGCGACCCAGTTGCTGGGTGACAGTATTTTCACCAACCCCATGATGCTGGGTTTTGCGTGGCAAAAGGGCTGGGTTCCACTGGGTTTGGCATCCTTGTTGCGGGCCATCGAACTCAATGCGGTGGCGGTGGAGCGCAACAAGGCAGCGTTTGAGTGGGGCCGGCGCGCAGCAGTGGACTGGCCGGCGGTTCAGCGTGCACTTGCGCCCGCCCAGGTGGTGCAGTTCGCGCCGCGCAGTCACTCCACACTGGAACAGATGGTGGCGCAGCGCGTCGAGTTTTTGACGGCTTATCAAAATGCGGCGTATGCGCAAAGCTACCGGGAGTTTGTCGAACAAGTGCACAACGCTGAAGCGGCCTTGGGCGACTGCGCAGCCGCGCAACCCCTGTCGCGGGCGGTGGCACGCTACCTGTTCAAGCTCATGGCCTACAAGGACGAGTACGAGGTGGCTCGGCTGCACACCGACGCCGCCTTCGTGAACAAGATCAACGCTCTTTTCGAGGGCGATTTCAAAGTTCGCCACCACCTGGCACCACCCTTGCTGGCACGCAAGAGTAGCGCAGGCGAGCTGCAAAAGTCCAGCTACGGTCCGTGGGTGCGCAGCGCGTTTGCGCTGCTGGTACCTCTGAAGGTGCTGCGTGGCACAGCCTTCGATGTGTTTGGCTACAGCGAGGAGCGGCGTAGCGAGCGGGCATTGATCGCCCAGTACCGCCAGGACATTGCGTCGCTGCTGCCCACCTTGCATGCCTCCCGGTTGGACGCCGCGGTGGCGTTTGCCAGCGTGCCGGAGCAGATCAGGGGTTATGGTCATGTCAAGGCACGGCATCTGGCGGCGGCGCGAACCCAGTGGGACCTGCTGCTTGCGCGCTACCACCAGACCGTTGCTGCGCAACCCTCGCTCGCCTAGGGCTACGTGCCCAGCCGGGTTTTGGTAGCGGTGGCCGCATACAATGCGCGGCTGACCACGTCCCTGCAGGGCACGCGACCTCGCGCGCTATGCAGGGGCCTACAGGTCCGAAATCCCCCCTTTTTTGTGGAGTAGTTCTGTGTTTATTTCCTCTGCCTTTGCCCAAACTGCGCCGGCCGCCTCGGGCGGTGATTTCCAGTCTTCGCTCCTGAGCATGCTGCCTTTGGTGCTGATGTTTGTGGTGCTGTGGTTCGTGATGATCCGCCCGCAAATGAAGAAGCAAAAAGAGCACAAGGCCATGATTGACGCGATCGCCAAGGGTGATGAGGTAGTCACTGCGGGTGGCGTGCTGGGCAAGATTTCCAAGATCAGCGATGGCTTTGTCGGCCTCGAAGTGGCCAGCGGTGTCGAAGTCCAGATCCAGCGCAGCGCCATCGTGCAAGTGCTGCCCAAGGGTTCAATCAAGTAAACCGGCTGCGGCGACCACATGAACCGTTACCCGCTTTGGAAGTACGCGATTCTGTTGGTCGCGCTGGTTGTATCTGGGCTGTACGCGCTGCCCAACCTGTTTGGTGAATCGCCCGCGGTGCAAGTGTCTGTGGCCAAGGCCACTCTGCGGCTCGACGAGGCCACCCGCGGCCGGGTGGAAGCGGCGCTCAAGTCGGCAGGCCTCGCCTCCGACGCCGTGGTGCTTGAAGGCAACTCCGTCAAAGCCCGCTTTGCTGACACCGACACCCAGCTCAAGGCCAAAGACGCAATCCAGCGCGCGCTCAATCCTGACCTGGCCGACCCATCCTATGTGGTGGCCTTGAATCTGTTGTCCCGTTCGCCCGCTTGGTTGACCGCCCTGCATGCCTCGCCCATGTACTTAGGGTTGGACCTGCGCGGTGGTGTGCATTTCATGTTGCAGGTGGACATGCAAGCGGCGTTGACCAAGCGCGCCGAGTCCCTGGCCGGCGACATACGCATCGCATTGCGGGAAAAAAACATACGACACAGTGGTATCAACCGCAACGGCCAGACCATCGAGGTCCGCTTCCGCGATGAGCCCACGTTGCAAGCGGCCGAGCGATTAGTTCAAGATCAGTTCGCGGACCTGAGTACGGTGGCGTCGCGTGACGGCGCCGACTTCAAAATGGTGGCAAGCATCCAACCGGCGGCAGCGCGCACCGTGCAAGACCAGGCGCTCAAACAAAACATCACCACCTTGCACAACCGCATCAACGAGTTGGGTGTGGCCGAGCCGGTGATTCAGCAGCAGGGGCTGGACCGCATCGTGGTGCAACTGCCTGGTGTGCAAGACACCGCCAAGGCCAAAGACATTCTCGGGCGCACGGCCACCCTGGAAATCCGCATGGTCGATGACAGCGCCGACGCCCGCGCCGCCGAGGTCGGCACCGCCGCCGTGCCCTTTGGCTCGGAGCGTTTTCTGGAGCGCAACGGTCAGGCGGTGATTGTGAAAAAGCAGGTGCTGCTGACCGGCGAGAACCTGACCGATGCCCAGCCCGGTTTTGATAGCCAGACCCAAGAGCCGGCCGTGCATTTGACGCTGGACGCCAAGGGCGCCCGTATCTTCCGCGACGTGACCCGCGAGAGCATCGGCAAGCGCATGGCCATCGTGCTGTTTGAAAAGGGCAAAGGCGAGGTGGTCACCGCACCGGTCATTCGCTCCGAGATCGGCGGCGGTCGGGTGCAAATTTCAGGAAGCATGACCACCACCGAGGCCGCTGACACCGCGCTGCTGCTGCGCGCTGGCTCGTTGGCGGCGCCGATGGAAATCATTGAAGAGCGCACCATTGGTCCTTCCTTGGGTGCGGAGAACATTGCCAAGGGTTTCAACAGCGTCACATGGGGCTTTGTTGGTGTGGCGGTGTTCATGTGCGTTTACTACATGCTGTTTGGCGTGATTTCCAGCGTCGCTCTGGCCTTCAACTTGCTGTTGCTGGTTTCGGTGCTGTCCATGCTGCAAGCCACGTTGACACTGCCCGGTATGGCTGCCATGGCCTTGGTGTTGGGTATGGCCATTGATGCCAACGTGCTGATCAATGAACGGGTGCGCGAGGAGTTGCGCAACGGCGCCTCCCCGCAAGCCGCCATCCATGCGGGTTACGACCGGGCTTGGGCCACCATCATCGATTCCAACGTCACCACCCTGATCGCCGGTCTTGCGCTGCTGGCCTTTGGCTCGGGTCCGGTGCGCGGCTTTGCTGTGGTGCACTGCCTGGGCATTTTGACCAGCATGTTCTCTGGCGTGTTCTTCTCCCGTGGCGTCGTCAACCTGTGGTACGGTCGCCAGAAGAAACTCAAGAGCGTCTCCATTGGTACCGTTTGGCGGCCTGAATCAGGCAGCTCAGCCACACCGAACGCATAGGGAACATCCGCCATGGAATTCTTCAAGATTCGCCGTGATATCCCGTTCATGCGGCACGCCGTGGTTTTCAACCTGATCTCCGCGCTCACTTTCTTCGCCGCCGTCTTTTTCCTGTTCAGCCGAGGTTTGCATTTGTCGGTGGAATTCACCGGTGGCACGCTGATGGAAGTGAGCTATGCCCAGCCCGCCGACCTCAATGCCATCCGTAGCACGGTGGCCAAGTTGGGTATCAACGATGTGCAGGTACAAAACTTTGGCACCGCGCGCGATGTGCTCATCCGCATGCCGGTGCAAAAGGGCAGCAACACCGCGCAGCAAAGTGATCTGGTGATGGGCGCGCTCAAGGCCAGTGACCCCAGCGTGACGCTGCGCCGCACCGAGTTCGTCGGCCCCCAGGTTGGCGACGAGCTTGCGGTGGACGGCCTCAAGGCTTTGGCCTTTGTAGTGGTCGGCATCATGATTTATCTGGCGGTGCGATTTGAGTGGAAATTCGCGGTGGCGGCCATCATTGCCAATCTGCACGATGTGATCATCATCCTGGGCTTCTTCGCCTTCTTCCAGTGGGAGTTTTCTTTGCCCGTGCTGGCGGCTGTGCTGGCGGTTCTGGGTTACTCGGTCAACGAGTCGGTGGTGATCTTTGACCGGATTCGCGAGAACTTCCGGCGCTATCGCAAGATGAACACGCAAGAAATCATCGACAACGCAATCACCTCCACCATCAGCCGGACCATCATCACCCACGGCAGCACCCAGTTGATGGTGCTGTCTATGCTTTTGTTTGGTGGGGCAACGCTGCACTACTTTGCGCTGGCCCTGACCATCGGCATTCTGTTTGGCATTTACTCCTCGGTCTTTGTTGCCGCTGCCGTTGCCATGTGGCTGGGTATTGAGCGCGAAGACTTGATCAAGGGCCCGGTCAAAAAAGCCGACGACCCGAAAGATCCCAATGCGGGTGCTACGGTCTAACATGGGTTGACCATGGCCAGCGTTCCCGGACTCTCTCCTAGACTGCAGCTCGGAAGGGCGGTGCGTGAGCGGTTTTTGGTGGATGCCGGCAACGCCATGACCGAGATCGGCGGTGCGGTCATGATCCGGCTGACCGAGCTGGTCGATGAACCCTCGGGCTCGCGCGAATCCCAAGTGCGACGCGACACTTGGATGGCTTACAAGCAGTTTCGTGAGCTTTGGGTAAGCTCTACCATCAAGCAATGGCGCGATTGCCTGGAGCCTGCTAAGCCCAAGTCAACCGACAAGCCGCCGGAGCTGGCCAGCATGGAGTTGGTCGGTAACGAAGCGGTGGAAAACAAGATTCTTGCTTCCCGTCTGGTGCTGGCGGTCAATGAAAAGGTGCTTGCAGACCTCGACGATTTGCGGGTGCGCATCAAGTGGCTCGAAGGCGTCGAAGACCTCGATGGGCGCGATGTGCTGCGCCCCGAGGTGCTGGTGTTGCTGCTGGTGGAGCAATGGTCGCAGTCGGGCATGCCAGGCGATACCTGGCCGCTGGTGAACGCAGTGGTGCAGCGCATCCTGATTGAGCGACTGCGCGATTCCTACAAAAACGCCAACAAGGCGCTGGTCAGCAAGGGCGTGTTGCCCACCATCGAGCTCAAAGACCGTGTGAAAGCGCCGGTGCGCGCCCTGCCGGGTCACCGGCCGGCGCCGATGCGGCCAACGCCGCCCACGGCGGAGCAGCCCGATGTGGCTTACGGCGACCCTGGCTACGGTTTTGCAGCACGCACCGTGCCGGGCGCGATGTACGCTGATTCGGACTTCGGCGCTGCCCCCTATTTTGAACCCACCCGCCCGGGCAGCTTTGTGCTTCCTGCAGTGCGTGTTGCGCCATCTGTCCCCAGCCCCTTGCAAGCAGCAGCGCATCACGCGCCAGCCCAGTCTGGCCCGGCACGTTTTTGGCGCCAAGGTGGCAACACCAATGCGCCTGGCACGGCATATAGCGCGGCTGATGAGGTTCGCATGGGTGTCTCACCCTTTGCCCGAGCGCAACAGCGCGCACAGGGGGTGATGGGGCAGCTGCGGCGTATTTTTGTTGGCGGCGCTGGTGCGGACTATGCCGCCACCATGCTGCACCAGCCTTCGCCCGCTTTGGTCGAGGCGCTCTCGCCCCAGATGGTGGGAGCGGCCCACCTTGTGGATGGGCCGCTATACGAGGACTACAGTCCGGTCGGCGTAGCCCGCTTGGCGCAGGATCTGCGCGAGAAGACCCTGGACCTGAAGAAGAAAACCGAATCCAAGGGCGAAAAGGCCACTATTGAAATCGTGGCTCTGATGTTTCAGGCCATCTTGTCGGAAGAGCGCATTCCGCCGGGTATTCGGGTGTGGTTCTCTCGATTGCAGATGCCGGTGTTGCGGGTGGCGCTAGAGGATCCGGATTTTCTGGGCACCACCGACCACCCGGCGCGCCTGCTGATTGACCGCATGGGCTCGTGTGTGATGGGTTTCGATTCCACCGGCGTGCAAAACGCTGCGATGGAAGCCGAGGTGCGCCGGGTGGTGCAGGTCATCGAGCAGTACCCTGACACCGGCAGCAAGGTGTACAAGATCGTTTACGACGAGTTTCAGAAGTTCTTGGCCAAGTTTTTGACCAACCACGGCGGTGCTCAAAAGGTGGTGGGTGTGGCGCAACAGGTCGAGCAAAAGGAGACCCTTGCCATCCAGTACACGATCGAGGTGCGCAACATGCTCAAGGACATGCCGGTGCGCGAGGAAGTCCGTGTGTTTTTGTTTAAGGTCTGGGCTGAGGTGCTGGCCGTTTCTGCCTTGCGCAAAGGCGCCAGGCACGCAGACACTCAGATACTCAAAACGTCGGTGACCGATCTCGTGTGGGCCGCCAGCGCCAAGCCCAACCGCGCGGAGCGCGCGAAGGTCATTCAGGATCTGCCGCAGTTGCTCGCGCGGCTGCGTGCGGGCATGGAGTTACTGGCCATGCCGGTGGCCGAGCAGGATGCACACATCAAGTCGATCAGCGATACCCTGGCCGATGCGTTTCAATCCAAGACCCAATCCATAGCGCAAGAGCAGATCGACGCCATGGCCAAGCGCCTGGCCAACCTGGAGGACATCGTGGGAGAAGACGGTGTGGGCGACTTGCCCCTGGACGCCGAGAGCCTCGAGATGATGCTGGGCATCGATGCGGAGATGATGGAGGTGGTGGTCAATGGGGGCTCCAAACCCTCGGCAGCCATGCTGGCGTGGGCGGGTGAGCTGCAGCTTGGGGTTTGGTTCACTTTGGACCACAACGGCCACCTGGCCCAAGTCCAGTTTGTGTGGCGCAGCGAGCGCAAAAACCTCAACCTGTTTGCATCCAGTACGGGCAAGGGCTACTTGATCCAGGCCGGTCGGCTGGCGGCTTATTTGCAGGCGGGATTGCTGCAGCCGCAGGAAGACGAGGCGCTAACGGTGCGCGCTGCGCGCAACGCGCTGGCCAAGCTTGAAGCCAACCCCGAGCGCTTGCTAAGCTAAAACGGTATCAGTGCGCGATGCGCGCGCAACCGTGGTCCCACAGCTCGTCGAGCACCAAGGCATCAGGCTCGTGGCCAAAGCGCCAGTACACCAGCAAGATGATTACCTTCAGGTCTTCCAGCCGAATGGGCCCCCCAGGCACCGCCATGGCCCGCTCCAGAACCACTTCGCGCAACTGAGCAGACAGCACGCCCGCCGTCTCCAAGAACCGGATGAAGCCCAAAGCCTGCACTCCCAGGTGCTGCTGCTCAGGGACGGCGTACACCCGTACGCTGGTGGGGGAGGGCTGCACCAGCCAAGCGAGCAAGGGCGCTGGATGGGCTGCGCTTTCCAAGCCTTGCAGCCAGGCCAGCGCATCGTCAATCTCGTCTGGGTCGAAGCCGACGCCTTTGAGCTTGCGCTCCAGCAGGTGGGGTTCGCAGCAGGTGTCTGCGGCGGCGTAGTGGTCGCACACAAAGGTCAATACATCAAACATGGGGGCAATATAGCCCAGATACTTTGCGCCACCGGCGCGGGCCGGACTTCCCTTTCTTTTCTTCGTTTTAGGCGGCTGGTGGCACGGCGAACAACCTTTGGAACAGGCCACCGGGTAAGCGCGTTACATGGCCAGCCAGTTCCAGCGCCATGAGTTCGGCTTGTAAGGCTGGCGTGTCTAAGCCTGTGTGGGCTTGCAGCGCATCCAGGCCGCAAGGCTCCGCGCCAAGTACCCGCACAAGCATGCTGTCGGGAGCGGCGGGCGTCTGGGGTTGCGCTGGTGCTCGAGGCTGTGATTTCGGCGGCGTCAATGGTGACTGCCATTGCAGCTCTTCAAGAATGTCTTGTGTGCTTTCCACCAACTTCGCACCCTGCTTGATCAACGCGTGGCAACCCCGGGCTTGGGTGGAATGGATCGAGCCGGGAATGGCGAAAACATCGCGTCCTTGCTCGGCGGCCAAGCGTGCGGTGATGAGCGAGCCCGACTGCAACGCCGCTTCCACCACCAAGGTGCCGCGCGACAGGCCGGAAATGATGCGGTTGCGCTGTGGAAAGTTCGATGCCAGCGGCGGGGTGCCCAGCGCGTACTCGCTGATCAGTACGCCACCCTGGGCAATGCGGTGGGCCAGCGCTCGGTGCTCTTTCGGGTAGACGCGGTCCAATCCCGTGCCAACTACGGCAATGGTCGCCACCTGGCCGGGCGGTGCACCCATCAGCGCACCTTCATGGGCTGCCCCGTCCACTCCCAGCGCTAGTCCTGAAACGATGGTCAGCCCAGCGGCGGCCAGGGCTTGCGAAAACTGTTTGGCGTTGGCCGCGCCTTGGGCGCTTGGGTTGCGGCTACCCACCACCGCTAGGCAGGTGTGACCCACCGCGCCGAGCATTTGCTGCTCCCACGTTGTGGGGTGGGCGATGGCGTACAGCAGCAGGGGAGGGTCGTCGATGTCCAGCAAGGCCTGTGGGTAGCAGGCATCTCCAAGTGTCAGCACACGGCGCGTTTCGGGTTCGGCCTGCAACCAAGCATGGGTGGTGCCCACCAAAGCGGCCAATTCCAATGGTTCGGATCGCAAGGCTTGCGCCTGGCTTGCAGAAACCGTGCCTTCTAGTGCGTGCAGCGGCTGGGCGAAGACCGCGCTGGGCAGGCCAAAGGTGCGCAGCAGCTTGCGCGCACTGACACCACCTACGCCGGGAGTGCATTGCAGGCGCAGCCAGGCATGGAGTTCAGCCGGATCCATGGATAAGGCGAGTGGAGGCAAAATTTAGCGGGGGCTGCCTAAGCGGTCACCCACTCGCACCGCATCGGTGATTTCCAACACCAGCGCATACGAGACGCGGTCGAATGTGCGAAACACCATCAGCAAGCCATTGCGCTCGTCAGGCAGCTTCATCAAGGGAAGTTTCCCGTCTTGCTTGTCAACCACCCGCGGGCCGTCCTTGAGGATGGCCAGCACTGTTCCGGCTTCCATACCGTCGCGCTTGCCGCGGTTGATGGCAACCACCTGGTTCTGCGCAGCGTTGACCACCGCGCTGCCATAGACTGAGACGATGCGGCCATCGGCTGTACCGGCCGGTGCTTGCGGCGTGTAGCTGCGCACCTCGCGCGGTGGTTCTGGCAGCAGACGGTCACCCACCCGCATTTCTTCTTTAGCGCTCGTGATGTCAATGGTGGCCGGCACCACTGTGGTGACCATTTTGCCTTCGGCGTCGGGCGCCTGGGTCTGCCCTTCACCCCGCACTAAACTGGCGCGTCCGGCGTAGCGTGCTTCGTAGCCGAGCACCTCGCCGGTGTCGGGGTCCTTTAGCGCGGTTGCGCTGCGAAACACCCGGAACTGACGTTGGGCGCCTGTGCCATCGAGCAAGGGGGTGCCGTCTTCACCACGCGCATACGCGCGGTCACCGCGAGACAGCAGCACCCGGCCTTCTTGTGCAGAGACGATGCGTGGTGCCGATGCAAAGGCGGCTGCATCGACGATCAAAGGTTCGGCCAAGAATGGTTCAATGGCACTGGGGCGAAGTGCGGGCAGGGCCTGGCTCGCCAAGGGCTCGTAGCGGGTTTGGGGGGAGAGGCGAACAGTGGGTAGACCCGGTTCGCTCGCACCTGCACCAGCACGGGCACCAACACCACCTAGCTTGAGCAAGGCAAGGTCCCCCCTGCGTTCGAGTACCACGCGCTGCCCTGGGTAAATCAAGTGGGGATTCTTGATGGCCACTTGGTTCATGCCCCACAGCGCGGGCCACTGCCAGGGGCTCTTAAGAAACAGGGAAGCGATGGCCCACAGCGTGTCGCCGGTCTTGATGGTGTAGCTGCTCGGTGCGTCGGCGGCCAAAGCTTGTAATGGCACGCCCTGGGTCGCCAGATCTGCGGACGGGCTTGTGCTGGCAGGTGCCGGTGGGAGGCTTTGTGCTGCCGCCTGCGTGCACCACAACGCAGTGGTTGTTGCCCCCAGGGCCAGCAGTGCAAGCGTGAGTTTGGCCTGTCCAAGTGTGGTCATGTCGTTGTGCAACCCTAAGTGATCTGTAGCAAAGCGCGTGCGATTCTGCGCTCAAGCACCTGATTCGGCAACGTGCCTAGTTCGCAGCGAACCGCTGGCCGAAAAAAATGGCGAAAATAGTCGCCCATCTCTTTCATAAACATGGCGCCACTTTCCATTCTCCAATACCCCGATCCACGTTTGCACACGGTAGCCAAGCCGGTCGCCGTGGTGGACGAACGCATTCAGACGCTGGTGCGCCAGATGCTGGAAACCATGTACGAGGCCAAAGGCATTGGCCTGGCGGCCACCCAGGTTGACGTGCACGAGCAGCTGATTGTCATCGACGTATCCGAGGAGCGCGAACAACCCCTGGTATTGATCAACCCCGAGCTGGTTTGGGCGAGCCCGGAAACCCGTGTCAACGAGGAAGGCTGCCTGTCGGTGCCTGGTATCTATGACGGTGTGCTGCGGCACGATGCGGTTCATGTGCGCGCCCTGGATGAATCTGGTCAAAGCCGCACGGTGCAGGCCGAGGGGCTATTGGCGATTTGCATTCAGCACGAGATGGACCACCTGCGCGGTAAAGTTTTTGTGGAGTACCTCTCCATGCTCAAGCGCAACCGCATCAAAACCAAGATGGTCAAGGCGCAACGCGATGGTTCGCGCTGAGTGCCGGGCTGCGCCCAATTGAGGGTGCTGCGATGCGTGTGATTTTTGCCGGCACGCCGGAGTTTGCCCGGGTGGCCCTGGAGCAATTGCACCGCGCGGGCCACACCATCGCTTTGGTGTTGACCCAGCCCGACCGTCCCGCGGGCCGTGGCCTCCAGTTGCAAGCCTCACCGGTGAAGGCGTTTGCGCTGGACCATGGCTTGCCGGTGGCCCAACCACGCAGCCTGCGCGACGACGGCAAGTACCCGCAGGATGCGGCCTTGGCGCGAGAGCAGATTGCGCAAGCGCAGGCCGATGTGATGTTGGTGGCGGCCTATGGTTTGCTGCTACCGCAGTGGGTGCTCGATGCGATGGCGCATCCCAAATTCGGTTGCATCAATATCCACGGCTCGCTGCTGCCACGCTGGCGCGGTGCGGCGCCCATCCATCGTGCTATTGAGGCCGGAGACAGCGAGACCGGCGTGACCATCATGCTCATGGACGCCGGGCTAGACACGGGCAACATCTTGGCGATGCGGCGTATCCCCATTTCCGAAGATGACACCACTGGCACGGTGCACGACGCCCTCGCGCGCTTGGGCGCCGAACTCCTGCTGGAGGTCTTAGAGACGGTGTGTGCGGGCACGTTGGTGTCGGTACCGCAGCCCGCGCAAGGCGCCTGCTACGCGCCCAAGATTGCCAAGAGCGAAGCGCCGTTGGACTGGTGCCAACCTGCGGCGGTGCTGGGCCGGCGCGTGCGCGCGTGGGTGCCGTTTCCGGCCGCGCTTGCCATGTTGCGGGGTGAAGCCATCAAGGTTTGGCGCGCCCGTGCCGACAGCGCTGCGGCGTATCGCATGGGTGCGCAGGACGCGTTGCCGGGGACGGTGCTTGCCGCCGACGCGCATGGCATCGCGGTGACCACCGGTGACGGTGTGCTGGTTTTGTTGGAGCTGCAACGCCCAGGCGGCAAGCGCCTACCTGCAGCAGAGTTCTTGCGCGGCTTTGCGATCGCGCCCGGCATGCAGTTTGACGCCGTGCCAGGGGCGGTCTGATGTTTTTGTTGCGAGAGAACTACCAGCACCCCGCCTTTCGCCAAGGCGTGATGGACATGGCCGGCGCCGCCCCGGGCATCGCCGCCTGGGGGTTGATGACGGGGGTGGCCATGGTGAAGTCGGGCATGGGCACCTTCGAGGCTTTGCTCATGGCTGTGACCGTGTTTGCCGGTAGTTCTCAGCTTGCAGCCATGCCGCTGATGCTGGGCGGTGCGCCGATGTGGGTGGTGCTGGTCACGGGCTTTTGCGTCAACCTGCGCTTTGTGGTGTTCAGCGCGCACATGCGAGCCCATGTGATGCACCTGCCCCGCTGGCAACGGCTGGTGGTGGGTTACCTGACGGCCGACCTCACCTACGTGCTGTTTGTCAAACGGTACTCTGCCCCCGCTACCGAGCCGGCGGGGCGCTTAGAGCAAATGGCCTACCTTGCGGGCAACGGTTGCATCAACTGGGCCAGTTGGACGTTCTCCAGCGTCGCAGGCGTGGTGCTGGCCAATTTCATTCCTACCCACTGGGGGCTGGGCTTTGCGGGCATATTGGCTTTGGTGGGACTGACGTGTTCGCTGGCCTCCACCCGCTTGCGCTGGGTGTCTGCCGGTGTTGCGGGGGCGGCGGCGGTGGTCGCATTTGCCCTCCCGCTCAAGCTCAATATCTTGGTGGCCATCGCCATCGCGGTGGCGCTGTGCCTGTGGTTGGAAAACCGGATCAGTGCGCTGCAACCACCTCACCCACACCGCTAGCAGGTGCATCGCACATGGAAACTTTTTTTGTCAATGCGGACCAAGTCTGGACCGTGCTCACCATCCTGGCGCTGGCGGTCGTGACGGTGGTGTCGCGATCTTTCTTCTTCATAGCCAACCGGCCCATGCACTTGCCGCGCTGGGCCCAGCGTGGTTTGCAGTACGCGCCCATTGCCGCACTGGCGGCGGTGATCGTGCCAGAGGTGGTGATGACCCAAGGCGCATTGATTGGCACCTGGGCCGACGCCCGCCTGTACGCTGTGCTGGCAGGTGCCGCCTACTTTTTTGCGCGGCGCGGCGCTGGGCACGCTGTGTTGGGCACCATTGTCTCGGGCATGGCGGTGTACCTGCCCTTGCACATCGGGCTGGGTTGGTAGTTGGGGCACACACGGGCACTTTTAAAATCAACACCTTTCTTGACAAGGCTGGCCATGGACGTGATTCGATTTTCTGACTTGTGTGCGCAGGGCCAAGTGGCCGGCAAACGCATTTTCATCCGCTCGGACCTCAACGTGCCGCAGGACGACGCCGGCAACATCACCGAAGACACGCGCATTCGCGCCAGCATCGCCTGCATCGCCATGGCCTTGGAGGCGGGCGCCGCGGTGATGGTGACCTCCCACCTGGGCCGCCCCACCGAGGGAACAGTGTCGGCAGCGGATTCGCTTGCGCCGGTGGCCAAGCGTCTGGGCGAGTTGATGCAGCGCGAAGTCCCCCTGGTGCGCGACTGGGTCGATGGCGTAACGGTGGCACCGGGCGCGCTGGTTTTGCTGGAAAACTGCCGCTGCAACCCGGGTGAAAAAAAGAATGATGCGGTGCTGGCCAGGAAAATGGCGGCCCTGTGTGACATCTTTGTGCATGATGCATTTGGCACCGCGCACCGCGCCGAAGCCAGCACCTACGGTATCGCCGAGTACGCGCCGGTGGCCTGTGCCGGGCCCTTGCTGGCCTCAGAGATAGACGCCATTTCGCGCGCTTTGCTCAGTCCCCAGCGGCCCTTGGTTGCGATCGTAGCGGGTTCCAAAGTGTCCACCAAACTGACCATTTTGAAGAGCCTGGCCGATAAGGTGGACCAACTCATTGTGGGCGGCGGCATTGCCAACACCTTCATGCGTGCAGCCGGCCTGAACATCGGCAAAAGCCTGGCCGAGCCTGACTTGGTGGATGAGGCCAAAGCCGTCATCGAGGCCATGCGCGCACGCGGCGCAGCCGTACCCATCCCTAGCGACGTGGTGGTGGCCAAGGCCTTTGCCGCTGACGCACCGGCCACCGTCAAAGCCGCCGACGCGGTGGCCGATGACGACCTGATTTTGGACATAGGACCGCGCACGGCGCAGCAGCTCGCCACCCAACTGCAGGGCGCTGGCACCATCGTGTGGAACGGGCCGGTGGGTGTGTTCGAGTTCGCCGCGTTTGAGAACGGTACCCGCACCCTGGCCCATGCGATTGCCAACTCCAAAGCCTTCTCCATTGCAGGCGGTGGCGACACCTTGGCGGCCATTGCCAAGTACGGTATCGAGCAGCAGATTGGCTATATCTCCACCGGCGGCGGTGCGTTTTTGGAGGTGCTTGAGGGCAAAACCCTGCCAGCCTTTGAAGTGCTGATGCGCCGTGCCAAATAGCACGAACGAGCCGCCAATAGTTTCTGCAGCTTAGGCAATTGGAGATACGATGTCTGCCAAATAAATGACTGCAGGTATGTCCAGCACCCACGCCCAAAACCCACCCCACCCCGCAGCCCAAGCTTTGGTCGAACTTTGCGCTGGCATCTTGCCTGTGTGGGAACGCCAACTTGCGGCCTCGCGCGCGCAAGCCGAGGTGGCGGTGGGCCAGATGCTCAAAGCCTTTGCCGACATCGGTCCCCATATCGATATGGCCGAGCGCCAGTCCCGCCAGATTTCGGACGCGTTGTCGCCCAGCGACGGTGGCATCGTCGGCCTGGCCGATGCCTGTGAGGCGCGTTTGTCGCCCCTGATCGCCGATGCGAGCTTGCCCGCCAGCAGCCGCGAGGCAGTGAACCAGGTGCTTGCCATGGTGCGCAATGCGGTGCATGCACTGCGAAGCATTTCGCAGCCTTTTGAGCACGAGACCCAAATGGTGGCCCAGCAGGTGGAGCACATGTACACCGGGTTCCAGTACCAAGACCGCATCAACCAGATGATGGCCTTGCTGGAGGCCGATATGGCGCGGCTGCGCAGTGCACTCACCAGCCCCGCTACCGAGGTACCACAAATTGACCGTTGGATGGCCCAGTTGGAGTCGCAGTACGCCATGGCCGAGCAGCGCGATAACCACATGGAAGCCCGCACCCGCGAGTCGGGCGGACCCAAAGAAGCCGAATTTTTTTAAGAGGTTGAGATGGCAAAAACGATATTGGTGATTGACGACTCCGCCAGTCTTCGCCAAGTGGTGAGGATGGCCCTGGTGGGCGCTGGCTACGAGGTGATTGAAGCTGGGGACGGGAAGGCCGCACTGGCCATGCTCGACGGACGTCAGGTGAATATGGCAGTGTGCGACGTCAACATGCCGGTAATGAACGGCATTGAGTTCGTCAAGGCGGCCAAGGCCTTGCCTGGCTACAAGTTCATGCCCATTCTGATGCTGACCACTGAGAGCCAAGAAGAGATGAAAGAAAAAGGCCGTGCGGCTGGCGCCAAGGCCTGGATGGTCAAGCCTTTCTCGCCCTCGCAATTGGTCAATGCGGTTTCCAAGTTGTGCGTATGACGGGCTGTTGGTCGGCCGCTTAGGTGGGCCGCTATTTGGGCTGTGGGCTCCTGTGGAGATGCGATGAAAGAATCCTACGAATTGCCATCCGAACTCACGATCTATGGCGTGCTCGACGCCCGTACTGCCTTGCTTGCATGGCTGGAAGAACAGGCCGATGGCCCTGACAACGTGGTCGACATTTCTGCCGCCAAGGTTGCCGAGGTCGATGGCGCCGGCTTACAGCTGCTTGCAGCGCTCTCCAGCATGGGCCAGACGTGGCGCTTGTGCGATCCCAGTGAGCGCTTTAGCGATGCCTGCCGCGCCTTGGGCTTTGGCCATTGGCTTAAAGGGCGGCCCGTGCGTGGCCATGCGGGGGCCAGCAAATGAGCATGGACGCCGACGAAGACTTCATCGCCCAGGCGATGCCCGCGTTCATCAGCGAAGCGGCCGAGCAAATCGAGTCAATTGAAACCTTGCTGCTCGAGCTGGAAGAGCAACCCGACAACCGCGAGCTGCTGGACTCGTTGTTCCGCTGTGCCCACACGGTCAAGGGCTCGGCGGGCATATTCGGGCTCAACCGAGTGGTGGAGTTCACCCACCACGTGGAAACTCTGCTGGACCGCATGCGCGACGGCACGATTGCGCTGACGCCCGACATCAGCACCTTGCTGCTGCAGTGCAACGACCAAATCAAGTTTTTGGTGGACACCGCAGCCGACGCGTCCGCCGACACCCCCGAGCAGATGGACCTGCGCTCCGACCTGGTTACGCGGCTGTGTGCATTGACCGACCAAGGTGCTGCGGTTAAGACCACCACGGCGCAAGCTTCTGCCACGGCGGGCACGGAGAGTGTGGCCAGCGTGTGGTCGATTTCCGCCCGGTTTCGCCCCGACACCTTTCGCAACGGCATGGACCCGCTGTCGATTGTTCGCTATCTGGGCACCTTGGGCACCGTGGTGGCGGTGCACAGTCTGGCCGAGGATGTGCCGCCCCTGAGCAGCCTGGAGCCCGAGAGTTGCTACCTGGGTTTCACCATGGAGCTCGAAACTGCAGCGAGCCGCGATGACATCGAGGGTGCGTTCACCTTTGTGATGGACGACTGCGAACTTGACGTGGTGGCGCCCGAGTCCCCCAGCCAGAAGATGGCCCGGGCCATCGAAGAAATGCCCGAAACCCCGCGCCTGGGCGACCTGCTGGTGTCGGTAGGCGCCGTCTCCCAGGACCGCCTGCAGCAAGTGCTCGATTCCCAGCAACACACCCCTGGCATGCCCTCGGTGCCCAAGGCCAAGCTGGGTGATTTGCTGGAAACCCAGGCCGGTGTGTCACCTGAGGTGGTGGCCGCAGCGCTGGGCAAACAGCAAAAGCTGCGCGAGTCCGCGCCCAGCGAGGACCGCTACATCCGGGTGCAGGCCGACCGGCTGGATGCGGTTATCAATCTGTTGGGCGAGTTGGTGATCGCCGGTGCCGGTGCCACCTTGCTGGCCCGCGAGAGCCGCCAGCTGGCCCTGGTTGAGGCCAATCTGCACATGAACAGCCTGATCGAGGAGATCCGCAACGGCACCCTGGGGTTGCGCATGGTGCCGGTGGGCGAGACTTTCAGCCGGTTCCGTCGGGTGGTGCGTGATACGGCCGCAAGCCTGGGCAAAGAGGTGAACTTCGAAATCATGGGTGGCGATGCCGAGCTCGACAAGTCCATGGTCGAAAAAATCGCCGACCCTCTTATGCACTTGGTGCGCAACTCGCTGGACCACGGCCTGGAGCCGCCCCAGGAGCGCTTGGCGGCAGGCAAGTCTGCGGCGGGCAAACTGGTCTTGAGCGCGCGTCACGAGACCGGCGCCATTCTGATTCGGATCGAAGACGACGGGCGCGGAATCAACCGCGAGCGCGTGCTGCAGCGCGCCTGGAACCGCGGCCTGGTCGAGCAGGGTGTGGTGCCCTCCGACGATGAAATCAATATGCTGATTTTCGAGCCGGGCTTTTCCACCGCCGAGCAGGTCACCAACCTCTCGGGTCGGGGCGTCGGCATGGATGTGGTCCGGCGCAACATCGAGGCTTTGCGTGGCAGCTTGCGGCTGATCAGCACGCCGGGCAAGGGCTTGCAGGTGGACATCCGCCTGCCGCTGACCCTGGCCATCATCGACGGCTTTTTGGTCGGCGTGGGCAAGTCCAAGTTTGTACTGCCGCTGGAGTCGGTGGTGGAGGTGATCGAGTCGGGCGGCCAGCACATCAAGGTCGACAGCCGTGGGCGGCATTGCGTGGAACTGCGCGGCGCGGTGTTGCCGGTGGTGCGCCTGCGCACCCTGTACTCGGTGGAGTCGAGCTTGCCCGAGCGGGTCAGCATTGTGGTGGTGCACTCCACGCGTGGCCAGTACGGAATCGAGGTCGAGGTGCTACTGGGACAGAACCAGACGGTGATCAAGCCGCTGGGGCGGTTGTTCAAGACACTGCGCGGCATCTCGGGCTCCAGCATTTTGGGTAGCGGCGAGGTGGCCCTGATCCTCGACGTCAACTCGCTGGTGGAACTCACCACCAGCGCCGGTTCCGACGCCAGCGCTGCCCAGCCGGGCGGGGCCAGTCTCGCCAGCGCCGCATCCACACCGAACCCGTGACATCCGACATGCAATCCCTACATGACCTGGCTCTGCAAGCCAACAACGCGCCCATATCCACTACCCATGACCTCGGACCGGGCTTGCAATACCTCACCTTCTCCTTAGGTGGCGAGGTGTTTGCAATGGATATACGCGCGGTGCGCGAGATCATTCAGTACAGCGCCATGACCGTGGTGCCCTTGATGCCGGATTTCGTGCGCGGTGTGATCAACCTGCGCGGTGCGGTGGTGCCGGTGATCGACCTGCAGTCACGCTTCGGCCGCGACCTTGCACAGGTGGGCAAGAAGACCTGCATCATCATTTTTGACGCCAGCGTTGGCGGCGACAAAGTCGAGCTCGGCTTGATGGTGGATGCGGTCAGCGAGGTCATTGACATTCCCGACGCGCACATCGAGCCTGCGCCACAGTTTGGGGCCTCGATCCGGCGCGACTTCATCCGTGGCATGGGCAAGGTCGGTGGCGAGTTCATCGTCATCTTGGAGCCTGAGCGTGCGCTCGACATCGAAGAAATGGCGCAGATCGCACAGCAGGCGCAAGCCGCCTAGGCACGCCATGCACAGGTGCGCCGCGCAGAAAAGGCCATGGAGGCTGTTGGCCTACTGGCAAGGAGGCGCCGAGTTTGGCTTCGATACCGTTTAGCGACAGCGAGTTTCGGCGCATCGGCGACCTCATGTACGAGGCTGCAGGTCTGTCGTACAACGACTCCAAAAAGTCTCTCATCCAGTCCCGGTTGGCACCGCGGATCATGCGCTTGGGACTGGCCAGTTTTGCCGACTACATCGCCATTCTTGAAGATGAACGCGAGGCGGTGGAGTTCCAGATGGCGGTGGACTTGCTGACTACCAACGAGACCTACTTCTTCCGCGAACCCAAGCACTACGATCTGCTGCAAAAAGAGTTGCCTGCTTTTGCCAACAAAGGCGCACTGTCGGTCTGGAGTGCCGCAGCTTCCTTTGGGGACGAGGCCTACAGCACTGCCATGTTGCTCAGTGATTTGCAGGTGGCGGGCCGGGTCGGGCCGAACTGGACCATTTTGGCCACCGACATCAGCCACCGCGTGCTGCTCAGCGCCAAGGAAGCGATTTACCCGGAGGACCGCCTGCGTGCGGTGTCACCCGAGCGGCTGCGGCGCTACTGCTTGCGTGGTGAAGGGGAGGCGCAAGGGCAGGTACTGCTGCAAGACAAAATCCGCAGCCGGGTGCAGTTTGGGCAGCTCAATTTGTGCAAGCCGTTTTCTGGCGTGGGGCCGTTTGATGTGGTCTTTCTGCGCAACGTGCTGATCTACTTTGACCCGCCCACCAAGACCGAGGTCATGGACCGGGTGCTGGCCACCCTCAAGCCCGGTGGTTTGTTTTTTCTGGGCACGGCAGAAGGCCGGGTGCCTTGCAACACGCCCATGCAAACCTTGATTCCGGGTGCTTTCCGAAAGCCGGTTTAGCATGGCCACATCGTCCAATGTGCGTGCGTCTGCAGCGCTCAAACCCAGCGTTGCAGGCAAGACCAACAGTCCGATCGAGTTGATGCCCGGCGCGGTGGCGCTGGGACTGGCCGGCCAGGCGTTCAAGACCTTGCTGGGTTCGTGCATCTGCGCGGTGCTGACCGACCCGCGCCGCACGGTAGCGGCGCTCAGCCACATCGTCTATGTGGGGCAGCCCACAGCTGCAAAACGCGACAACCCAGCCTATGGCGCAGTGGCCATGGATCGCATGTTTGCGCTGCTGCGCGCGAGGGGCGTCAATCCTGGCCTATGCGAGGCCTACGTGTTTGGCGGCGGCAATATGTTTCCGCAGATCTTCGAGACCCGGCATGTGGGTCGCACCAATGCCGATTGGGTCATGGATTATTTGCATCACCACGGCATCGCCGTGATTGCGCATGATGTAGGTGGCACGGGCTACCGCAAGCTGACCTGGAGCGTGGGTCGCGACGATCCGGTGGTCGAGATCGTTTTTCCTGAGCAAGGTGTCTCTTATGGTGGTTAAGGTATTCGTCGTGGATGATTCTGCTGTGGTGCGCCAGGCGCTGGCCCACATGCTGGCAGACAACCCCGAGGTCGCGCTGGTGGGCAGCGCGCCCAATCCGCTGCTGGCCATGGATGCCATCCGCAAGAGCCAGCCCGATGTGCTGCTGCTCGACATCGAAATGCCCGGCATGGATGGTCTGACGTTTCTGCGCCAAATCATGTCGGGCTCGCCCATCCCCACCGTGATCTGCTCTACCTTGTCCACCGAGGGCAGCAAGGTCGCGCTCGAAGCCCTGTCGGCCGGTGCGGTGGCAGTGATGGCCAAGCCCAAGCTGGGACTCAAACAGTTTCTGGATGACTCGCGCCGCGAGATGGTGCAGACCCTGAAGATGGCGGCCCGCGCCAAGCCACGGGTGCGCACCGTGGCGCCCGACCCGGCAGCGGCACGTGCGTTGGCTGGCCGCGCGCCCGTGTTGGGCGCGGTGCACACCTTTGCAATGAACAAGCCGGTGGTGATTGGCAGCTCCACCGGTGGCACCCAGGCGTTGGAGCTGGTGCTCACCAGCCTGCCCGCCGACGCCCCTGGCATTGCCATCACCCAGCACATGCCCGAGAAGTTCACCGCGATGTATGCCCAACGGCTCAACAGCATTTGCGCCATGAACGTGCGCGAGGCCAAGGACGGCGACAGGCTCGAGCGCGGCCTCGCCCTCATCGCTCCGGGCGGCCTGCACATGCAGCTGCGCAAGGCAGCAGGTCAGTACTACGTGCACGTGGTAGACGGCCCGCCGGTCAACCGCCACAAGCCTTCAGTCGATGTGCTCTTCAAGTCGGCGGCAGAGTGCGGCGGGCGCGATGTACTGGGCATCATCATGACCGGCATGGGCGACGACGGCGCGCGCGGCATGAAGGTGCTGCACGACGGCGGCGCCCGCACCATCGCCCAAAACGAAGAGACCTGTGTGGTCTTTGGCATGCCCAAAGAAGCCATCAAACTGCAGGCGGTGGACGATATCGTGCCCTTGGAACAGATCGCCCGCGCGATTCTGCAGTTCGACTCGCGCGCCTAAGCGCCTGCGCGCCCCCGCAGCACATCCGATAAAGCCGCCAAGGTGCGCTCGCCGCACGCTGCCAGCCCGCTGCGCAAAGCGGCCAAGGCGCCAACATCCAGCACGGCGCCTTGGTCCTGGCTGTGCTTGATGCGGGCTTCTGCTTCGCGGCAGGCATCGGCCAGGGCGTTGGCGCCCACCGTCATCGACAGGCCTTTGAAGGTGTGCAAAAAGCGCCGGGCGTCGTTTGGGTTGCTATCGGGTTGCAGGAGATCGTTAATGCGCTGGGGCAACGCAGAGAGCTCACCGTGGTACTCCTGCGCGATCTGCAGGTACAGGTCTTCCATGTCGCCAATCAACGCCAATGCGCCTTGAACGTCCAGGACGGGAGTCGTCGGTACGCTGACAAGCGGGCAGCTGACAGGGTGGGCCATGTAAAGATTCCAATGCAGCAACACAGCTCAGCACGCCCGGGATGCCTTGCCCGGCGCGTGTGTGCCTAAGCGACGAAGCTTAGGCCCTAGCTTCGCCACAGCACCATCTTGACGCCCGCATGTAACGCCTTGGGCACGGGTTCCGTGTGAAAATTCACGTTCCACACTGGAGACATTCCCTATGCCACGCCGCGCCACCAAAATTGTTGCCACTCTGGGACCCGCTTCCAGCGACCCCGCTTTGCTGGAGCAAATGATCCGCGCCGGCGTCAACGTGGTGCGTTTGAACTTCAGCCACGGCAAAGCCCAAGACCACATTGACCGCGCCCGCTTGGTGCGCGAAGCAGCGCAGCGCGCCGGCCGCGAGGTGGCCATCATGGCCGACCTGCAAGGCCCCAAGATCCGCGTAGGCAAGTTTGCGCAAGGCAAGGTGTTTTTGGAGCCTGGCCAGAAGTTTGTGCTGGACGCGGCCCGCACCGAGCTCGGCGACATCGACGCCGTGGGGCTGGACTACAAGGCGCTGCCGCACGAGGTGAAGGCCGGCGATGTGCTGCTGCTCAACGATGGCCTGATCGTGATCACCGTCGATGCGGTCAAGGGCGAAGCGGTGCACACCACCGTCAAGCTCGGCGGCGAACTCTCCAACAACAAAGGCATCAACAAGCAAGGCGGCGGCCTGACTGCCCCGGCGCTCACCGCCAAAGACATGGACGACATCCGCACTGCCATGGCCTTCCAGGCCGACTACGTGGCGGTGAGTTTTCCCAAGAACGCCACCGACATGGAAATGGCCCGCCAGCTCTGCAACGTGGCTGCGGCCGAGTTCAACCACAAGCCCGGCCTGATTGCCAAGATCGAGCGCGCCGAGGCCATCCCTAAGCTAGAAGAAATTCTGCTCGCCAGCGACGGCATCATGGTCGCCCGTGGCGACCTGGCGGTCGAGGTGGGTAACGCGGCGGTTCCAGCACTGCAAAAGCGCATGATCAAGCTGGCCCGCGAGCACGACAAGGTGGTCATTACCGCCACCCAGATGATGGAGTCCATGATCACCAACCCGGTGCCCACCCGCGCTGAGGTGAGCGATGTGGCCAACGCGGTGCTTGACGGCACCGACGCCGTCATGCTGTCGGCCGAAACCGCCGCTGGCAAGTACCCGCTGGAAACCGTGATTGAGATGGCCAAAATTTGCCTGGCCGCCGAAGGTGCCGAGCCCACCAAACTCGACGCAGACTTCACCGGCAAGACCTTCCAGCGCATCGACCAGTCGATTGCCATGGGCGCGCTGTTTACCGCCTACCACCTGGGCGCCAAGGCCATCGTGGCCATGACCGACAGCGGATCGACCGCCTTGTGGATGAGCCGCCACCTGATTCAAGTGCCCATTTATGCCCTGACGCCGCGCATCGCCACCCAGCGCCGCATGACGCTGTTCCGTAACGTGCGCCCCTTGCTGATGGACACCAGCGCCGACCGCGACACCGCGCTGATGGACGCCGAAAACCACCTCAAGGTGCGCGGCATCGTGCAAAAGGACGACGTCTACGCCATCACCTGCGGCGAGCCCATGGGCGCACCCGGCGGTACCAACATGCTCAAGATTTGCCGGGTCAGCGCATAAGCTGCTGGTTTCGCGCGCCTCCCCGGTAGGGCGCCGGTGGTGGCGGAGGGGCCGTCGCTAAAATTGCGGAAATCCGAGTTACCAAGCGGTTACCAACCGGCGGGCCCGGCACCTACCAACCTTTTTGGGGCACAACAATGGCATTAGTTTCCATGCGTGAGCTGCTGGACCACGCAGCGGTCCACGGTTACGGCATTCCCGCATTCAACGTCAACAACCTGGAGCAGGTGCAAGCCGTCATGGAGGCTGCCAACGAGGTCGGTGCCCCCGTCATCCTGCAAGCCAGCGCGGGCGCACGAAAGTACGCGGGCGAGGCCTTCATCAAGCACCTGATTGCGGCGGCCATCGAGGCCTATCCACACATTCCGCTGGTCATGCACCAAGACCACGGGCAAAGCCCCGCGGTGTGCGAGGGCGCCATCAACCTGGGCTTCAGCTCAGTCATGATGGACGGCAGCCTGGAGGCCGACGGCAAAACCATCGCCAGCTACGAGTACAACGTGGAGGTGACCCAAAAGGTGGTCGAAATGGCCCACGCCAGCGGCGTGACGGTGGAAGGCGAACTGGGCTGCTTGGGCTCGCTGGAAACCATGCAAGGCGACAAAGAAGACGGCCACGGCACCGACGCCACCATGACCATGGACCAGCTCCTGACCGACCCCGAGCAAGCCGCCGACTTTGTGCAACGCACCCAGCTCGACGCGCTGGCCATTGCCATTGGCACCAGCCACGGCGCCTACAAATTCACCCGTAAGCCCACCGGCGACATTCTGGCCATCGGCCGCATCCAAGAGATCAACCGCCGCCTGCCCAATACGCACTTGGTCATGCACGGCTCCAGCAGCGTGCCGCAAGACTTGCTGGCGCTGATCAACCAGTACGGCGGCGCCATCAAAGAAACCTATGGCGTGCCGGTGGAAGAGATCCAAAAGGCCATCCAGTTTGGCGTGCGCAAAATCAACATCGACACCGACATCCGCTTGGCCATGACCGCAGCCGTGCGCAAGTTTTTGTCCGAAAACCCCGACAAATTCGACGCCCGCGAATGGCTCAAACCCGCCCGCGAAGCCGCCAAGAAAATCTGCCGCCAACGCTACGTCGAATTCGGCTGCGAAGGCCAGGCCAGCAAGATCAAAGGCGACAGCCTGAGCGTGGTGGCGGCGCGGTACCAGCGGGGGGAGCTGGCGCAGGTGGTGCAGTAGGGCTTGGGTGGCCTCCCGGCGGGGATGCGGATTTGCCGGGATGCGAACTGGTGTGCGTTTCTGATCAAGTGGCTGGATGCACTGGAGCGCCACCAAGTCAGTTTCTCGGGTTGGTGGCACGCCTCAACATAGCCAGGAGAAGTCCGTGAAAAGAGCCAACGAGTTCGTCGAACATCTCAGCGAGGTATTTCGGCTGTTCGGCGCTATTCACCCAAAGCGCATGTTCGGTGGCTACGGCGTGTATCACAACGCGCTGATGATCGGCTTGGTCGCGGACGACACGCTCTACCTCAAGACGGACGCCCTGTCGGCCCCACTTTTTTCAGAGGCTGGATCGGTTCCGTTCGAGTACACGAAGCGGGGCGTGACCATGAAGATGTCCTACGCCTCGGCGCCAGTCGAGGTATTCGACGATCCGGAGATTGCAAGAATATGGGCGTGCCGAGCCTATGAAGCGGCGCTGCGCTCCAGCGCCAGGAGCATCACGCGCGCCAAGCACAGGCAGTAGCCATCGGAGTAGTCTTCAATGAACTCAGCAGGTTCGAGCATTCGACACGCCGTGGGCTCGGTGCTGATAAGCTAGTTCGCCCAGACGCTGGTTACGCGGCATGTCCGCCAAACGCCAGCAACTTCAACTTAGTTTGGCGTCCCCAATACCAGCATCTTTTCTTCGTCATGGCAACGAACCTCAAGCACTACGAAGGCGGCTGCCTCTGCGGTTCGATCCGATTTCGGGTCACCGGCGAGCCCGCCAAACCCCATACATGCTCGTGCGAAAGCTGCCGCAAGCACTCGGGCGCCCTCACGCTGACGTGGGTCGAGTTCCCCGCGCAGAACGTGCAGTGGGTCGGACCTGGCGGCAAACCTTCGACTTGGCGCTCTTCTTCTTACTCTAGTCGCGCGTTCTGCAGTTCATGTGGCAGCACCATCGGCGCAATTGACGACGCGCCAACCGTGGCCATTGCCACCGGCGTTCTGGACAAGCCGCATCTGAGGGAGTTCGCACCCCGCTACCACTCCTACGTGTCGCGTTGCCCAAGGTGGTGGCACGCGCAGTCGGACTACGAGTCCGGTGGCAAAGTACCAGAGTAGGCTTTTACGCCAACATCGCAAGGCGGCCAGCGCGCAATACGTTCTTTGCAAGCTTGGCCCCAACCGTTACGATGGCCCAGATTTCTCCCTCCACCCAACCAGTGAGTTGATGAAATGCCAGAGCACCCCCGTGATGCAGCTCCGCTTGGCGAAGACCTTGTGCGGCGCGGCTTGCGGCTTGCCCGCCGGGCCTATCTGCTGCGTGTGGTCGGGCTGGCGCTGGGGGCACTGTGTGCAGGGGCCGGGATGTACCAGGCCGACGCGCCGATCTGGGTCTGGTGCGTCATGCTGGGCTACGGTGCTGCATGGCCGCGCATCGCGTTACTGATCAGCGTCAACGCATCCTCGCCGTTTGCGGCCGAGCGCCGCAACGTGCTAGTGGACTCATTCGCCGGCGGCATCTGGCCTGTGGCCATGGCCTTCAACCTCCTGCCCAGCGTGCTGCTCCTGGCTGCGCTGGCGATGAATAACTTTTCGATTGGTGGAGTCCGGCTCTTCCTCAAGGGGCTGGTTGCGCACCTCGCGGGCGCGGGCGTTGCTCTCTTGGTTCTGGAGCCGAAGTTCCAGCCGGAGTCTGATTTTTTGACGGAGCTGCTGTGCGTGCCTTTCCTCTTGAGTTACCCGCTCCTGATGGGTTCGGTGGTGTACCGTTTTTCGGTCCAATTGAGCAAACGAACCGGCGAGCTCATGATGGAAAAGCGCCGGGCCGATGAAGCCAACCTTGCCAAGACCCAGGCTTTGTCCGAGGCGGCATCGCGCGACGACCTCACCGGGTTGTTCAACCGACGCCACATGCATGCGCTACTCACACAGCGGCGCACCGCCTGCCAACGCTTGGGTGACGGCTTTGCCTTGGCACTGATCGACTTGGACCACTTCAAGCACATCAACGACACCCACGGGCACGCAACGGGAGACAACGTGCTGCGCGCCTTTGGCGAGCAGGCCCGCGCTGCCATGCGCGATACCGACACCGTGGGACGCTGGGGCGGAGAGGAGTTCCTTGTTTTGTTTGCCTGCCGCACAGCACTTGAAGCTACCCAGGGTGTAGAGCGTTTGCGTCAAGCGGTGGGTGCTGCGGTCGTGACCACACCCGCTGGCCAACCACTGACGTTCACAGTGTCCATCGGGCTGACCGAGCATGTGCCATCCGAGTCCGTAGAAGCCCTGGTCGAACGGGCCGACCGGGCGATGTACCAGGCCAAGTCGCAGGGCCGCAATACAGTGGTCACGTTGCTGAACTGAATGCCAGTGCAACCATGATCACCACCCGCATCACAACCCCCGCAGACCTGGAAGCCCTCGTTGTACGCTTCGACGCGTACCGGCAGTTCTACCAGTAGCCAGCGGATCTGGACTTGGCCGAGACCGTCCTCGCGGCCTGTTGCGTTCAAACGATAATCGTCCTGAGCCCCCACACACCGTGTTGCGGCGGTTATTTCTTGTTGGACGCCATGACATCTTCCTTGCACACCTCCACCCTGTCGCTGCCCCTGCTTGCAAGGGGCAAGGTGCGCGACAACTACGCCGTAGGGGAGGACCGCATCCTGATGGTGGCCAGTGATCGGTTGAGCGCGTTCGATGTGATTCTGGGTGAGCCGATTCCGGGCAAGGGCGCGCTGCTCACACGAATGGCGCTGTTTTGGTTCGACAAGCTCGGTCCCCAAGGCGCCAACATCTGCCCCAACCACCTCACCGGCGACACGCCAGAAAGCGTGGTGACGCCCGCCGAAGTGGCGCAGGTGACAGGGCGCTCCATGTTGGTCAAGCGCCTCAAGCCGCTGCCGGTCGAGGCGGTGGTGCGCGGCTACCTGGCGGGCAGCGGCTGGAAGGAGTACCAGCAGAACGGCGCGGTGTGCGGTGTGCCGTTGCCGCCAGGTTTGCGCTTGGCCTCGCGTTTGCCAGCACCGATTTACACCCCGGCGGCCAAGGCCGCGGTGGGCGAGCACGACGAGAACATCACCTTCGAGCGCACGGTGGAGATGATCGGTGCCGACCTGGCCGGCCGCATCCGCGACTACAGCCTGGCGTTGTACCAAGCTGCCTGCGAGATCGCGATTCAAAAGGGCATCATCATTGCCGACACCAAGTTCGAGTTCGGGCTGGACCAAGACGGCACGCTGACCTTGATGGACGAGGTGCTCACACCCGACTCCTCGCGCTTTTGGCCCGCCGAGAGCTACCAGGAAGGCAGCAATCCGCCGAGTTACGACAAGCAGTTCGTGCGCGATTGGCTGGAGCAGGTGCAGATTGACGGCAAACCCTGGAGCAAAACACCGCCGGCGCCGCGCGTGCCCGACGCCGTGATCGCCCAAACCGCCGCCAAGTACCGCGAGGCCTTGGCCCGGCTCACTGCCTAGTCAGAGGAGCTGTTCGCGCGCAGGCGTCCACGTATGCTGATTGGCGCTCAGTTCAGCGCCATGCTGAGCTTGCGCCGGTAGGCCGCCACCATTTGCGCTTGCGGGTTTTGCTCGGCCACCACCTTGCCGGTCAGTTCGATTCCCCCTGCAGTTTTGCCCGCCTCTTGCGGCGCGGCCTTGGGTTTGGGTGGGGTGAGCAGTTCCAGAATTGCCACAAAGGTTTTGCGTGGCACCGCATCGCCCCAGGCCTTGTCGCGCATCACGATCTCCAGCAACTCGTCGAGTGCAGCCGTCCACTCCCCGCGCGCGATCAGCACCCGGGCCTTGGCCAGGCGGGCATCGAAATCGCGCTTGTTGGCCGCAATCAGCGCATCAAACTGCGCGAGCTCCCAGCCACCGCGCACATCGGACTGCGCGAATACGATGGCATCAAGGTACTGGCCCAGCGCCTCAAACCGGATCTGGCGTGGAATGGCCGCCAGCGCGGGCGCGAGCGCGTGTTGGGCGTCTTCGATGAGGTTGTTTTGGATCAGCAGGCGCACATAGTCAAAGCGGGCGTCGTCGTTGCCGGGGTTGGTGCTCAGTGCCTCGTGCAGCTTTTGCAGTGCGGCATCGGTGTCGCCCGAGGCGGCCAGCGCCTGCGCGTCCTGCGCGTCGGACTCGGCCTCTGCGTCTTGCGCGGAGGGCACATGCTTGTCCAAAAAGGCTTTGATTTGCCCCTCGGGCACCGCGCCCATGAAGCCGTCTGCCGGTTTACCGTTGACCATCAAAACGCAGGTGGGAATGCTGCGGATGCCAAAGGCGCCGCTGAGTTCTTGCTCTTGATCAGAGTCGATCTTGACCAGCTTGAAGCGCCCGCCGTAGTCCACCTCCAGCTTTTCCAGCAAGGGCCCGATGACTTTGCAGGGGCCACACCAGGGCGCCCAAAAGTCGACCAGCACCGGAACCTGGTGCGACGCAGCGATGACTTCGGCTTCGAAGTTTTCTAGGGTGACGTTGATCATAGGAAAGCGGCGCGGGGCCAAATCGTAAAATTCGGGAATGAAAACCATCCAAGTGGGCGTCGTCATGGGGTCCAGTTCCGACTGGGACACCATGCAACATGCAGTCGAGATTCTCCAACAGTTTGGCATCGGCTTTGAGGCCAAGGTGGTTTCGGCCCACCGCATGCCTGACGCCATGTTTGTGTACGCCGAACTGGCCGCCGAGCGCGGGCTGCAATGCATCATCGCCGGCGCCGGTGGCGCAGCCCATCTGCCGGGCATGCTGGCGGCTAAGACCACGGTGCCGGTGCTGGGTGTGCCGGTTCCCAGTAAGCACTTGCAGGGCGTGGACTCCTTGCACAGCATCGTGCAAATGCCCAAAGGCATTCCGGTGGCCACCTTTGCGATCGGCGCGGCCGGTGCCGCCAACGCCGCGCTGTTTGCTATTGCCATGATGGCCAACCAGAACTCCGACCTGCGCCTAGAACTCGACGCCTACCGGCGCGACCAGACCCAAACCGCCAGCACCATGACGCTGCCCACCAGCGGCAGCGCAAGCTGATGGCACAACCCAATGAGTCGCTCACGGCCCACGCCGTGCCACAGACGCTGGGCGTTCTGGGCGGTGGGCAGCTGGGGCGCATGTTTGTGCATGCCGCGCAGCGCATGGGCTTTTTCACCGCCGTGCTAGACCCCGACCCACAGAGCCCCGCAGGCCGCGTGAGCCACCACCACATCTGCACCGAGTACACCGATCCCGCCGGACTGGCGCGCCTTGCTGGGTTGGCGATGGCGGTGACCACCGAGTTCGAAAACGTGCCCGCTGCAGCCCTGACCGAGTTGGCCCGCCACCGGCCCGTTGCGCCGGGTGCGGCGGCAGTGGCCATCGCCCAAGACCGCGCTGCGGAAAAGGCCTACTTTGCCCAGTGCGGCGTGCCATGCGCGCCTTACGCAGTGGTGGATACCGAGGCCCAGCTTGCTGCTGTGGCTGACGGCCTGTTGCCCGGCATCCTCAAAACCAGCCGGCTGGGCTACGACGGCAAGGGTCAAGTGCGGGTGCGTGACCGTGCAGAGTTAGAGCGCGCCTGGCACGGGCTGGGCGGTGTGCCCTGTGTGCTGGAAAAACTGCTGCCCCTACAGGCGGAATGCTCGGTCATCGTGGCGCGCGGGCGCGACGGCACGTGCGTGCACCTGCCCATCCAACGTAACCTGCACCGCGACGGCATTCTGGCCGTGACCGAGGTGTACGAGGGTAATTTGCCGAGCGCACTGGCAGCCCGCGCAGTGGCTGCTGCGCAGTCCATCGCGCAGGGTCTGGATTACGTGGGCGTGCTGTGCGTGGAGTTTTTTGTGCTCGATGCGCAGCAAGCGCAAGGCGTGGGCGACCTGGTGGTCAACGAGATCGCGCCGCGCCCGCACAACAGCGGCCACTACAGCATCGACGCCTGTGATCTCTCGCAGTTCGAGCTGCAGGTGCGCACCTTGGCCGGTCAGCCGCTGGTGCAGCCCAGGCTGCACAGCCCGGCGGTGATGCTCAACCTGCTGGGTGATCTCTGGCACGGTGCGCATGGGGGCGTCCAAGGTATTGCAAATGAGGGGGCGCCCGCGGGCGCACCTGCAGGTGCCCAGGCCACTGTCCAAGAGCCTCCGTGGGCGCAGGTGCTGGCGCTGCCTGGCAGCCACTTGCACCTCTATGGCAAAACCGAAGCCAAGCCCGGCCGCAAGATGGGCCACCTCACCTTAACCGGTGCCAGCCCCGAGCAGGCCCGCGAGCGAGCCAATGCTGCAGCGCGCTTGCTGGGTCTGCCGGCCCTGTAGAGCGCGCCATGATCGTTCCCGCTTACGAGAGCGCCCACAGCACGGCGCTGTGCCAGCCCTCCTTGGCCCAGGCGGTGCACGCCATCCGCGAAGGCCGCTTGGTCGGCCTGCCCACCGAGACGGTGTACGGCCTGGCGGCTGACGCCGACCAGACCGCTGCGGTGGCCCGGATTTTTGCAGCCAAGGGACGACCGGCCAGCCATCCCTTGATCGTCCATGTGTCGGCGCAAGACGGTGGCATGGCCGGGGTGGCGCACTACGCGGCCTCGATCCCGGCGTTTGCGCAGCAACTGATGTCGGCGTTTTGGCCCGGGCCACTCACCTTGATACTGCCGCGCCGCGAGGGCGTGGCCAATGCCGCGGCAGCGGGGCAAGACTCCATTGCCTTGCGCTGCCCGGCCCACCCGGTGGCCCAGGCTGTGCTCGCGGCGCTGCGCCACAACGGCACGTCAGAGCCGGTGTGGGGCCTGGCTGCACCCAGTGCCAATCGGTTCGGGCGCGTCAGTCCTACGCTGGCTGCGCATGTGCAAAGCGAGTTCGGCCAGACTTTGGCCGAAGGCTTGCTGATTTTGGATGGCGGCCCGTGCACGGTGGGCATCGAGTCCACCATTGTCGATTGCACCCGTGGTGCGCCGGTGGTGCTGCGCCCGGGCAGCATCGGCCGCGCCGAGCTGGAGGCCGCTTGCGGACAAGTGGTACGCGCTGCGGCGCCTGCCGCGAGCGTGGATGCTGCGCAGCCGCCAGCGCCTCGCGCCCCCGGCACCTTGGCCTCGCATTACGCACCCCGCGCCCGGGTTCAACTGATGGACGCTGCCAACTTGCAAGCCGCGTTGGATGGGCTTGCTGCGCTGACGTCGGCACAGCCGGTGCTGGCGGTGTACGCCCGCAGCACCTTGCGCTGCGCTGCGCCGCAGGTTCTGCTGCGGCGCATGCCCAGCGACGCGGCTGCTGCTGCGCACGCTTTGTTTGCAGTATTGCGCGCGTTGGATGACCTGGGCGTGGAACAGATTTGGGTGGAAGCCCCGCCCAACGAAGCCCTGTGGGACGGTGTGCGCGACCGCTTGCAGCGCGCCAGCGCCTAAGGCCGCCAGGGCCTGCGCACCTCAGCGGTAGCGCAGCTTCATCCACAAAATCGTGCTGGCCAGGGCCACTGTGATGGCGTTGGCCACGATGATCGGAAGTTCGCCCAGCATGATTCCGTACACCAGCCACAGCGACACACCCAGGGTGAAAACGCTGTACATGCCCAGGGAGATGCCGCTCACGTCCTTGGTTCGCAATGTGTGCAGCACCTGGGGCATGAAGGACAGGGTGGTCAGGGTGGCGGCGATGGCGCCGATGATGTCGGTGGTTTGCATGGCAGGAGGGGTTATCGGTCTTGGATGGCCCAGTCGAGCAGCGCGTCCATGGCGCCACGTGCGGCCTGTGCGTTGGCATGGTTGATCATGGCCACCAGCACATAGCGCTTGCCGCTGGCAGCGTCTACATAGCCCGCACGCGCCAGCACGTTACTCAGAGACCCGGTTTTCAGGTGGGCGCTGCCTTGCGTGGGCATCGGGCTACGTCGCAGCGTACCGTCCAGGCCGGCAATCGGGAGCGACGCCACGAACTCTGGCATGTACGCCGAGCCATATGCCACTTGCAGCAAGCGCGCCAAGGCCTGGGCGCTGATGCGTTCTTGGCGCGATAGCCCCGAGCCGTTGTCCAGCACCCAAGGCGCGTCGGTCGAGATGCGCTGCTTCCACCACTGCAGCACCGCAGCGCGCGCCGCCTCAAAGCGCTTGGCTGTGATGGTGGTCGTTGCGGTGGCGTTGGCAGTGGCGCTGTCCGGTGCCGCCAAGGTCAGAAAGATCTGCTGGGCCATCACGTTGTTGCTGAACTTGTTGGTGTCGCGCACCACCTCGGCCAGGGTGGGTGAACGCACTTCCAGCGTGGGCGCGGTGGCTGCCACTGCGGGGGGCACCGCGCCGTAGCGGGTCGCACCGGCCAGAGTGCCGCCCATGGCCAGCCACAGGCCGTGCACCGCGCGGCTGGCGTAGCTCGTGGGGTCGGCATAGGCAATGGGCCAGGCTTTTTCACCGCAGCTTGCCGGGTAGTTGCCCGCAAAACGGATGCGCAGTGGGTCAGAAAAATCGGCTTGTAGTGACTGCGGGTACGCGCTGCAAGGGCCCATCCCCAAGGGCACGCTAACCTGCATTTGAACCCCGAACAGCGGAGGGTCGAACTGCACCATCGCGCGGTCGCTGGTGCGGTCCGGGGTGAAGGTCATCACCACCGCCTTGTAATTGATGAGGAGCGCGTCGGGCCCCACGTTGTAGGGCCGCAGTGGCTCGCCGTCGAAGGCCGCCGGGTCGGTGGTGGTCACGTCAAAAGCACTGCGGTCGAGCACGATGTCGCCGGCGATGGATTGGATGCCAATGCCTTGCAGTCGCCGCAGCAGCAGCCACAGCCGCTCGTGCACCAGTTGCGGGTCGCCCTGGCCTTTGAGGTACACATTTCCAAAGAGCGTGCCATCGCGTACCGCGCCCTCGATGAACACCTGGGTGCGCCAGGTAAAGGTCGGACCCAGCAGGTCCAGCGCGGCGTAGGTCGTGACCAGCTTCATGACGGAGGCCGGGTGCATGGGCTCATTGGCGCGGTGTGTCAGGCGCGGGCTTGCGCGGCTGTTGGGATCGGCTTCCACCAGCACCACCGAGACGGCCTCGCGCGGTACACCGGCACGGGCCAATGCGGCGTCCACCGCGGCGGGCAGTGCGTAGGCCGGGGTGCTGGCCCACGCAGCGGCGCTCGCCCACAGGGAAAGGCCAACGCAGCGCTTGCAGGATTGCCAGCGGGTGGGCACAGCAAACCATTGGAAGACGCGGGCAAACAGCATGGCGCGCATTATCCGGTGCGCCTGCGCTGGCCCGATAATCCGGCCATGCTTTTCCAAGCCCGTGCCCCGTTCCTGGCTTTGTCCCCCAAGGTGGTCGGCGCACTGGCTGCGGTGGTGACGGTGTGCATCTGGACCGGCTTCATCGTGGTGGCCCGCGCCTTCGCAGACCCGGCGCGCGCGCCGACCTTGACCCCGTTTGACATCGTCTACGCCAGGCTGGTGGGCGCGGCTCTGGTGCTGGTTCCGCTGGGCTGGTGGATCACGCGCACTGCGCGCCAACGCCAGCGGGAAGCCGGGCAGGCTGCAACCGCTGGCTCCATGGGCGGGTTTTCGCCACTGCCCCTTGGCATCACGGTTCAGATCGGTTTTTTTGGCGGCCTGCTCTACGCGATGCTGGCGTATTCGGGTTTTGTGTTTGCGCCGGCAGCGCACGCCTCGGTGCTGTTGCCCGGCAGCCTGCCTTTTTGGACCGCACTGGTGGCTTGGATATTGTTAGGCGACCGCATCGGCGCGTCGCGCGCGGTGGGACTGGTGCTAATCGTCGTGGGTGACCTGTTGGTCGGTGGCGCAAGCCTGCTGCGCTCGGACCTGGGCGACGGTGTGTGGCGCGGTGATTTGCTGTTTGTGGCCGGCTCTATCACCTGGGCGATTTACAGCGTGCTGGTGCGCAAGCACGCGCTGCAGGCGGTGCACGCCACCACCGCCATTACGGTGTTTGCGTTTTTCACCTTCTTTCCGGTCTACACCGTGGCGCTCTGGCAAGGGTGGGTGGTGGGCCATGTGTTCACCGCGCCGGTGGGCGATGTGCTGCTGCAAATGCTGCTCCAAGGCGTGGGCTCGGTGGTGATTTCCGGCATCACCTTCAACCTGATGATTCGGCACTACGGCCCGGTGCGCTCCACCATGATCACCGCGCTGGTGCCGGGCCTGTCGGCAGTGTCGGCGGCGGTGTTTTTGGCCGAGCCCTTGCCCTGGAATGTGCTTCTGGGCCTGTCGATGGTGACGCTGGGCATTGTGTTTGGCGTTCGCAAGGCGGTGGCCAAAGCATGAACGCGTGCGTCACGAGCATGAAGGCCCTCACGCCATGAAGCTGCTGGCGTTTGACACCGGCACCGAGACCATGTCGGTAGCGGTCTGCCGCCCTGACAGGGGCACGGTGCGCGTCTGGCAGCACCAAGCCGCTGGCGGCGCGAACGCGTCCATGGCGTTGATCCCCGTCATCCTGGACTTGCTGCGCCAAGCCGAGCTGGACCTGCGCAGCCTGGACGCCATTTGTTTTGGCAGCGGTCCGGGGTCGTTCACCGGTTTGCGCACCGCCTGTGCGGTGGCGCAGGGCTTGGCCTTTGGCGCGGACGTGCCGGTGCTGCCGATCAACTCGCTGCTGGCGGTGGCCGAAGACGCGCGCTTTAGCCATTTGGCGCCCGCGCTTGCGCTGCAAATCACCGCGCTCCTTGACGCGCGCATGGACGAAATCTACACCGCCACCTTTGCGTACCGCGACCAGCGCTGGCAGACGCTGCAGGATGCCACGCTGTTGCGGCCGGAGGCGATCAACCCGCCCAGGCCCAGCGATGGCTTGCAGGCCGTGCTTGCCGGCAATGTGTTTGCCAGCTATGGCGCGCGTTTGGTGTCGCCTGCCGTGACCTCGCCGGCAATGCTGGGTGTGCAGCGCCTGGAGGCCGCGCCCACTGCCACGGCCATGCTGCGCTTGGCACCCCAGTTGCTCGCCGAAGGCGCGGCGGTGGCCGCGCACCAGGCCATGCCCACCTACATCCGGGACAAGGTGGCCCAGACCAGCGCAGAGCGTGCCGCAGCCAAGGCAGCGCAGGCATCAGCCAACGCGGCGATGGGCGCAGCGACAAGTGGGGAGCCGGTATGAGCGCGCAGATGCAACCCCTGGCTGCGACCACGCAGGTGGCGTTTGCGCCGCTGCTGGCAAGCCGCCTGGATGCGGTAATGCGGGTGGAGCAGCGTGCCTACGCCCACCCCTGGTCGCGGGTGAACTTTTTGGACGCTTTGCATGCAGGCTACGAGGCCCAGATGTTGGTCGCCGGCGACTCCGTGTTGGTGGGCTACTTCGTGGCCATGCGGGGGGTGGACGAGGTGCACCTGCTCAACCTCACGGTTGCGCCCGAGTTTCAAGGACAGGGCTGGGCGAAGCTGTTGCTGGAGGCGCTGTCGATCTGGGCGCGCGGCCACAGCGCGCAGTGGCTGTGGCTGGAAGTGCGCACCGGCAACGCACGCGCCCTGCAGGTGTACGAGGCCGCAGGTTTTCGACGTGTGGGCCAGCGCAAAGCCTATTACCCTGCAGCCCACGGCCAGCGCGAAGACGCCCTGGTCATGTGCCTTCGCCTGTAGCCAACCGCCATGCCCCTGGACCTCGACGCCCGCCAACGCGCCATGCTGGAAGAAATGGGTGTGCACGTCTGGCTGCCTATCGCCGACACGGTTGCTTCTACGCCGGGCGCAAGCGATGCCATGCGCGACGCCGGCGCCGCACCGGCGCAAGCGGCCCCGCGTGCGGTTGCGGCGCTCCACGCGCCCACACGACCCCTCGACAGTGCGGGCTGGACGGACTTGCAGCAGGCGGCGGCCCAGTGCCAAGCCTGTGGTTTGTGCGCCGGGCGCAGCCGCAGCACCTTGTTGCCCATCACGGGCCATGCCGACTGGATGGTGGTGGGTGACCCGCCCGACGAAGCTGAAGACGCGGTCGGTAGGCCCTTTGTGCACGACGCGGGCGTGCTGCTGGACAACATGTTGGCTGCGCTGGGCCTGACGCGCAGTACCAAGTCAGCCGAAGACTCCCATGCGCAGTCTGAAGCACGCCCTGCCGCAGACCCTGAGGCGCGTCCTCACGCGCATCTTGGGGCCACCCCCGGCGCAGGTATCGTCGCGCCTGCTGCGCTGGCGTATGTGACCAATGTGGTCAAGTGCCGCCCGCCGCACGGGACCCTGGTGCAAGCCAACGATTTGGCCCAGTGCGCCACTTACCTGCAACGCGAAATTGCCTTGGTGCAACCCAAGGTGATTCTGGCCATGGGCCGGTTTGCCAACCAACTGCTGCTGGGCGAGACGCCCGAGCTCGCCACCTTGCCGCTGGGCAAGTTGCGTGGGCAGGTGCACCACTACCGCGGTATTGCGGTGCTGCCCACCTACCACCCCAAGGCGCTGCTTCGCAACCCGGCCGACAAGGCCAAGGCATGGGTGGATCTGTGCCTGGCCGCCGAGGTGGTTGATGGCGTGCGCCCCAACTAGCCGACAGCGCACCGAGCCCACCCGCAATCCAATCCAAGACTTACCGCACCATGACCTCCAACCTCACATTTTTAGAACAACTCCACAACGCCGAGCTGCGCAACCAGTCTTTGCTGTGCGTGGGGTTGGACCCCGAGCCGGCCAAGTTTCCCCAGGGTCTGCGTGGCGACGCTGCGCGCATCTTTGATTTTTGTGCCCACATCGTGGACGCCACCGCCGATCTGGTGATTGCGTTCAAGCCGCAGATCGCCTACTTTGCGGCCCACCGCGCCGAAGCGCAGTTGGAGCGCCTGGTAGCCCACATCCGCTCGGTAGCGCCCGGTATCCCGGTGATCCTCGACGCCAAGCGCGGCGACATCGGCAGCACCGCCGAGCAATACGCTAAAGAAGCGTTCGAGCGCTACGGTGCCGACTGCGTCACGCTCTCGCCCTTCATGGGTTTCGATTCGCTGCAGCCTTATTTGCGCTACCACGGCAAGGGCGCTTTCGTGCTGTGCCGGACCTCCAATCCTGGCGGTGACGACCTGCAAAACCAGCACTTGGCCGACCAGCCCGGTCGCCCGAGCTTGTTCGAGCACATCGCCGAGTTGGTGCAAGGCCCGTGGAACACCAATGGCCAGCTTGGCTTGGTGGTGGGTGCGACCTACCCCGCCGAGATTGAGCGGGTGCGCCAAGTGGCGCCCACCGTGCCGTTGCTGATCCCGGGCGTGGGAGCACAAGGCGGCGATGCCGTGGCCACGGTGCGCGCCGGTTACCGAAGCGCCGCCGGCCACACCACCGCCCCGATCGTGGTGAATTCCTCGCGCGCCGTGTTGTACGCATCCAGCGGCGTCGACTTTGCGCAAGCTGCCCGTGCGGTGGCCCAAACCACCCGCGATGCGCTGCACGCCGCACGCGCCCTTGGCTCTGTGCCGGTCGACTCATTGGAGGCGTAATCCGTGCGTTTGGTCACTCGAAACTGCGGACGGCCTGGGGTAACCTCTTGGCCAAATGAATTGTTCTACGACCTCACAGGCGCGCCCACCGAGCACACAGCGCGCAGTGCTTGCGGCCTTGGCCACCAGCCCACTGGCAGCCTGCGGCGGCGGTGGCGGCGCTGGGTCATCGGCCCAAGGCACGGCTGTGGCTCCGTCTAGCGCCGCGTTTGCCTATCCGAGCGCGGGCAGCGACGCCGAGGCGGCGCGGTTCTTGTTGCAGGCGCAGTTGTCTGCCAGCGATGCCGAGATTGCGGCGGTGCGTGCGCAAGGCTTTGGTCCGTGGCTGCAAGCGCAATGCACCCAGCCCGTGGGGCCCACCGGCTGGGACTGGCTGGAGAGCAAGGGCTATGGCGAGGTTTACAACCCGGCCAACTACTACGACAGCAAGACGCCCGGTGACCACATGGTCTGGAACCAGCTCATGACCGCGCCGGATGCGCCGCGCAAGCGCATGGCGCTGGCGCTCTCCGAGATCTTTGTGGTCTCGCTCAATGGATTGGATTTCAGTTGGCGCAGCCATGCGGCCGCTCACTACTGGGACACCCTGTGCGCCCATGCGTTTGGCAACTACCGCGAGCTGCTGGAGGCGGTCACGCTCAACGTGGCCATGGGCTACTACCTCAACACCAAAGGCAACAAAAAGGCCGATGGGCGCGGCAGCCAGCCCGACGAAAACTACGCGCGCGAGGTCATGCAGCTCTTCACCATTGGCTTGGTGGAGCTGCTCCCCGACGGCACGCCGCGCATGGTGGACGGCCGGCCCGTGGACAGCTACACCTCGGCGGATGTGAGCAGCTTGGCCCAAGTGTTCACCGGCTACGACCTGGACCACAGCCAAACCGTTTACACCGTTATTCCACAGACTGGCGGCGGAACCCGCAGAATACCCAGCACCCACTACGTGCGTCGACCGCTTGTGCAGGTGGGCAACAACCATTCGCAAGTGGTGCCGGTGGTGTTCGGTGTGACGCTGCCCACCGACCCCGCCAATGGGCTCAAAGCGGCGCTGGACACCCTGTTTAACCACGCCAACACCGCGCCGTTTGTGTGCAAGCAGCTCATACAGCGGCTGGTCACCAGCAACCCCAGCCCGGCCTACGTACGCCGGGTTGCCAACGTGTTTTCCAACAACGGCGCGGGTGTGCGTGGTGACCTGGCAGCGGTGTACCGCGCCATTTTGCAAGACGACGAAGCGCGTGCGCCCTGGGGGCTAGGTGCTTCCGCATTTGGCAAGCTGCGCGAGCCGATGCTGCGTCTGGTGCAGTGGGGCCGCACTTTTGGTTTGGCCTCGGCCAGCGGCGATTGGAAAATGAACGACATGAGCAACCCCGGCTCCCAATTGGGGCAAAGTCCCTTGCGCTCGCCGTCGGTGTTCAACTTCTTTCGCCCGGGGTACGTGCCGCCCGCCAGTGCGCTGGTGGCTGGTGCGGTGGCACCGGAGTTTCAGTTGGTCAACGAGACCAGCGTGGCTGGCTACATCAACTGCATGCAGGGCTTTATCTCGGGCGGCATTGCCAGTGGCGACATGAAGGCAAGCTACGTGCAAGAGCTGCCCTTGGCGTCCTCGGCGCAGGCGCTGGTGGACCGCCTGAACTTGCTGCTGTGCGCCAATCAGCTGTCCGCCTCCAACCGGGACCTGATCGCCAACGCCGTGCAGGCCATGCCCAGCGGCACTGAGGCACGCAGCCGCAACCGCGTCTATGCGGCGGTACTGATGGTCATGTCCGCGCCCGAATACCTGGTGCAAAAGTAGAGCCAGCCCATGTCCCATCCGTACCCCCACAGCCCCGACCGGCGCAGCTTTTTGCGCCGCACAGGTCAGCTAGCGTTGGGCAGCGCGGCATGGCCGCTGGCGATCAACCTGGCGGCCTTGGGCGAGGCGGCCGCCTTCGAGGCCAGCCCGGGGGACTACAAGGCCCTGGTCTGTGTTTTCCTGTACGGCGGCAACGACCATGCCAATACCGTGGTGCCGTTCGATGCCGCCGCGTACGACCAGTACAGCACCATCCGCGGTGGCGGTGCAGGCCGCAGCGCAGGCGGCATCGCTTTGGCCTACGACGCACTGGCCGCCACTGCGCTCACGCCGGCCAGCGCGCCGGTGGACGCGCTGGGCGTGCCCCGCCAGTTTGCGCTGCACCCGTCCATGGCGGCCTTGGCCGGCCTGTTCAATGCGGGCCAGGCGGCAGTCCAACTCAATGTGGGCCCCCTGGTCAAACCCTTGACGCGTGCGCAGTACCTCAGCACCGACCGCACCAACTTTCCGCGCCCGCCCCAGTTGTTTTCCCATAACGACCAGCAGTCGGTGTGGCAGTCGTCATCTCCAGAAGGCTCCACGGTGGGCTGGGGCGGAAAAGTTGGCGATCGGGCCCTGGACCTCAATACGGCATCCGCCAGCTTCACCTGCATGTCGGTGACGGGCAACGCGGTCTACCTCTCGGGCGACTCGGCCTTGCAGTACCAGGTGAGCACCGGCGGTGCAATCAAGGTCAATGCGGCAGTCCAAGGCGCATCGGTGTATGGCTCTACGGCGGTGAGTGCCGCCATGCGCAGCCTGATTGCGCAAGTGCGCCCGCACACGCTGGAGAACGAATACACCAAGGTCACCGCCCGCGCCATCAACGCCGAGGGCGTGGTGACCGCCGCCTTGGCGCAGGGCGCAGCCACCCCCTTAGCCACTGTGTTTCCCTCCGGCAACACGCTCGCAGACCAACTCAGAATGGTGGCCCGCCTCATCCAGGGCAGAAACGCTCTGGGCGTGCGCCGCCAAGTGTTTTTGGTGTCTTTGGGTGGTTTCGATTTGCACGACAACCTGATCCGCGACCACGGCGGCCTGTTGGGCAAGGTGAGCGACGCCATGAAAGCGTTCTACGACGCCACCGTCGAGCTGGGTTTGGCCCAGCAAGTGACTGCATTCACCGCGTCCGACTTCGGCCGAACCCTGGCCTCCAACGGCGACGGCTCGGACCACGGCTGGGGCAGCCACCACTTTGTGGTCGGCGGCGCGGTGCGCGGCCAGCGCTTCTACGGAACCGCCCCGCCCATCAGCGTGGCCGACACCAAAGACAGCGCGGGCAACTACCTGCCAGCCAACCAGTGGCACGTAGGCCAAGGCCGCTTGCTGCCCAGCACCTCGGTCGACCAGTACGCGGCCACCCTGGCCCGCTGGTTTGGCGTCAGCAGTGCCGAGCTGCCCGGCGTGCTGCCCAACCTGGTGAACTTCGGCACACCGGCGTACCCGCTGGATTTGGGGTTCATGGCTTGAAGGCTCAGTAGCTGCATTGGTGCAGGTGTGACAATGGCCTCGCCATTTTTCGTCTGCAAACGACGCAATTGCCTATGAGCCAGCAACTGATTAACCACTACCTCAAAGAACTCGACGTTATCAAGCGGGTCAGCGGCAGCAGCCGCGAGACCATCATTCGCGAAGCGTTCAAGGACTTGCTCAAAGCCTGGGGGCGGCAAGACGGACTGGTGTTTTTGGCGGAGTTCCCACTCAAAACTGCCACCAAAACCAACATCAATATCGACGGCGCGCTGCTGCACGAACTGCGCATGCCTTTGGGGTACTGGGAAGCGAAAGATGCGAACGATGACCTCGACGCCGAGGTCAGCAAGAAGTTCAAAAAGGGCTACCCCCAAGACAACATCATCTTCAGCGACGACGCGCAGGCCGTGCTTTGGCAAAACCGGCAAGAGGTCATGCGCTGCGACATGACAGACACCGTGGCGCTGTCCAAGCTGCTCAAGCTGTATTTCTCTTACGAGCGCGCCGAGATCGCGGGCTTTCGCACAGCGGTGGAGCAGTTCAAAACCGATCTGCCAGCGGTGCTGGAGGCGCTGCGCGCCATGATGGACACGCAGGTTCAAAGCAACGCAAGTTACCGCGCCGCCACTGCCAAGTTTTTGGTCCATGCGCAAGACGCTATCAACCCCTCGCTCACCGACGCCGATGTGCGCGAGATGCTGATCCAGCACATCCTTACCGAAGAGATCTTCGCCAAGGTGTTTGACGACTCCGACTTTCACCAGCACAACAACGTTGCCAAAGAGCTGTATGCGCTGGAGGCCGAGTTTTTCACCGGCGCGCTGAAAAGGCAAACACTCAAGGGCCTGGAAACTTACTACGCCGCCATTCGCGCAGCCGCAGCACAAATCAGCAGCCACAGCGAGAAGCAGACCTTCTTGAAGGTCATCTACGAAAACTTTTACAAGGTCTACAACACCAAAGCCGCCGACCGCCTGGGCGTGGTCTACACGCCCAACGAAATCGTGCGCTTCATGATCGATGGTGCCGACTGGTTGTGCGAGCAGCACTTCGGCAAAAACCTGATAGACAAAGACGTAGACATCCTCGACCCAGCCACCGGCACGGGCACCTACATCTGCGAATTGCTGGAGCACTTTCGCGGCCAACCCAAAAAGCTCGCCCACAAGTACGCTCACGAACTACACGCCAATGAAGTGGCCATCCTGCCCTACTACGTGGCCAACCTGAACATCGAGGCCACCTATGCGGCCATCACCGGCCAGTACGCCGAGTTCCCTAACCTGTGCTTTGTGGACACGCTGGACAACGTGGGCCTGCACACCGCGGCCAAGGGCACCACAGCAGAACTGTTTGGCAGCGTCAGCGAAGAAAACGTGGCCCGCATCAAGCGGCAAAACAGCAAGCGCATCAGCGTGGTCATCGGCAACCCGCCATACAACGCCAACCAGGCCAACGAAAACGACAACAACAAGAACCGCAAATACCCCGGCATCGATGCGCGCATCAAGCAAACCTACATCGCCGAGAGCACCGCGCAAAAGACCAAGCTGTACGACATGTATGCGCGGTTTTTCCGGTGGGCTAGCGACCGAGTCCATGAAAACGGGATCGTCGCGTTTGTAAGCAACAACTCATTCATCGACAGCCGTACGTTTGATGGCTTTAGAAAGGTCATTGCGTCCGAGTTCAATGAGATATGGGTTGTGGACCTCAAAGGCAACGCCCGGACGAGTGGTGAGCGGCGGCGGCGCGAGGCAGGCAATGTGTTCGACGACCAGATTCGGGTTGGTGTCGCAATCTGGTTCTGCGTTAAAAACCCAAAATTGAAGGGCTGCAAGATTAAGTACCAAGCGGTCAGCGACTATGCCAAAGCCCAACAGAAAATTGACTTCATCGCTGCGACACCATTGCGTGATCGGGTTTTCGAACTGGTTCGACCAGACCCGAAAAACAACTGGATCAACCTGACCAGCAACGACTTCGATACGCTGCTGCCGCTGGCGAGCAAGGAGACGAAGGCGGCGAAGACCTCGCGTGATGTCAAGGCCATTTTCAGAAAGTTTTCTCTCGGCGTGGTGACTGCCCGTGATGAATGGGTTTACGACTTTGACCCGCAAAAAGTTGAAGACAAGGTTCGCTTTTTGATCGACGAGTACAACGCTGAACGGATGCGGCTGAAGGGCGTGCTCAAGGAGCGACGCGGCCTAGAAGATCGGCTTGCTTACAACATCAAGTGGTCTCGCGCTGTAAAGAACGATCTGAGCAAATCGGTCGTTTATGCCTACGCCAAGGAATTCCTGACGAAGTCGATTTACCGACCGTTCGTGATGGAGGTCCTCTACTTCAGTAAGCAGCTAAACGAAATGCAGTACTTGCAACGCGAGTTCTTTGGACTCAATCAGTCCAATACGGCCATGCTGCTTGACCTCGGCGGCACCAAGCCATTCAGTGCGCTCGGTACCGATAAGCTCCCTGACTACCATGTGAATGGTGACTCCGTTTGTTTTCCACTCTTTCGTTATGAGTCCGGCCAGAAAGTAGAAAACATCACCGACTGGGCTTTGAAGCAATTCACCACCCACTACGCCGAAGAAGCCGTCAAAGTCAAGGGCGCCCGCAAGATCACCAAGGAAGCGATCTTTCACTACTGCTACGCCGTGCTGCACGACCCGGTGTACCGCGAGAAATACGCACAAAACCTCAAGCGTGAATTCCCCCGCATTCCGTTCTATGCCGGCTTCTGGCAGTGGGTGGCCTGGGGTGAGTCGTTGATGCAGATGCACATCGGTTTCGAGTCGGTCGCGCCTTTTGCATTGCAGCGCCACGACCAGCCCGACACCGCCGCGCGCAACGCCGGTCTGTCGCCCAAGGCGATGCTGCGTGCAGACACGGCGGCGGGCAGCATCGCGCTGGACACCGAAACCACGCTGCGCGGCATTCCGCCACAGGCCTGGGCTTACAAGCTGGGCAACCGCAGCGCCTTGGAGTGGGTGCTAGACCAGTACAAGGAGCGCAAGCCCAAGGACCCAACCATCCGCGAAAAGTTCGATACCTACCGCTTTTCGGACTACAAGGAAAAGGTGATTGATCTCCTCATGCGCGTCACCACTGTGAGCGTGGAGACAGTGCGGGTGACGGAGGCGATGAAGGGGGTTGCGCGGTGAGCATGGCGGCCGAAGCCCGCCCGCGTTTCTACTTTGTTGACGAGGCTGGCGACCCGACCTTGTTTGATGCCAAGGGTCACGTGCTGCCTGGGCGGGAAGGGTGCTCCCGTTTTTTTATGCTCGGGGTGCTGGAAGTGGCTGATCCACAGGCGTTGGCAAAGTCGCTTGATGCATTGCGTGCGCAACTCGTGTCGGACCCTTACTTTCGAGCGGTGCCCTCAATGCAGCCGCATCGCCGAAAGACCGCGTTGGCGTTCCATGCCAAAGATGACGTGCCCGAGGTGCGTCGTGAGGTGTTTCGTTTGCTCATGGACCACGATGTCCAGTTTTACGCGGTGGTAAGAGACAAACAACGCGTCCTCGACTATGTGCTGCAGCGCAATCGCAACGACGTCTCCTACCGCTACAACCCAAACGAGTTGTATGACACGCTCGTTTCGCGTTTGTTCAAAGACCGCCTGCACCTCACGCCTGAAGTGCATGTTTGCTTTGCCGAGCGCGGCAAGTCGGACCGTAGCGCGGCCTTATCCAGGGCACTCGACACCGCGCGTAAGCGATTTGACGCCCAATGGCAGCGCAATAGTGCGGGTGAAATTCGTGTGCGCCAGTCGTCTCCGGCATACGATGCGCCACTGCAAGCCGCCGATTATTTTTTGTGGGCGTTGCAGCGTCGCTATGAACGGGGCGAATCGAGATACATCGAGTTGCTGTGGCCCAAGGTCGGAGTGATTCACGCAGTCGATGAGACCGGAGCGGCACCTTACGGTGTGTACTACACAAAGAAAAAGCCGCTGACCAAAGTCAGCGGCTGAAAGAATTGCCGGGGGTATAGGTGTCAGGCACTGTGGTCTGAATCACACACGGCGTGGAGCCGAATTTCGCCCCCGGACCCGCGCATCTTACCTACTTGGTCACCGGATATCAACAGACTTATTCACACACCAGCAGCTTCGCCAAGTACCGTCCGGTAAAACTCTGTGGGTTGGCCGCAATGTCCTCCGGCGTGCCCACGCCCACCACGGTGCCGCCACCGGCGCCGCCTTCGGGGCCCATGTCGATCACCCAGTCGGCGGTTTTGATGACGTCGAGGTTGTGCTCGATCACCACAATCGTGTTGCCGGCATCGCGCAATTGGTGCAGCACCTTGAGCAGCAAATCGATGTCGGCAAAGTGCAGTCCGGTGGTGGGCTCGTCCAGGATGTACAGGGTGCGGCCGGTGTCGCGTTTGCTCAGCTCAAGCGCTAGTTTGACCCGCTGCGCCTCGCCGCCTGAGAGCGTGGTTGCGGCTTGGCCGAGCTTGATGTAGCTCAGGCCCACATCGAGCAGCGTTTGCAGCTTGCGTGCCACCGTGGGCACCGCTTGCAAAAACTCGTAGGCCGCCTCCACCGTGAGGTCCAAAATCTGCGCGATGTTCTTGCCCTTGTAGAGCACTTCCAAGGTCTCGCGGTTGTAGCGCTGGCCTGCGCAGACATCGCAGGGCACGTACACATCGGGCAAAAAGTGCATCTCCACTTTGACCATGCCGTCGCCCTGGCAGGCCTCGCAGCGACCACCGGCCACGTTGAAGCTAAAGCGCCCGGCGCCGTAGCCGCGCTCGCGTGCGGTGGGTACCTCGGCCATCAGTTCGCGAATGGGGGTGAACAGGCCGGTGTAGGTCGCGGGGTTGGAGCGCGGGGTGCGCCCAATGGGCGACTGGTCCACGTTGATGACCTTGTCGAAGTGCTCGATGCCTTCGATGGCCTCGTGCGCGGCCGGCTCGTCGTGGGCGCGGTAAAGCTGTCGTGCCACCGCCGCGTACAGCGTGTCATTGACCAAGGTGGACTTGCCCGAGCCCGACACACCAGTCACGCAGGTGAACAGCCCCACCGGAAACTCCACGCTCACGCCTTGGAGGTTGTGGCCGGTGGCATGGACCACCCGAATGGTTTGCATATCGCCCTGGTTGGCCAGGTGCGCTGCCTGGCGCGCAGACCAGGCCAGCGCGGCCTTGCTGGGCGCGCCCTTGCCAGCGGGTTTGCTCGCCGCCTTTTTCTCGGCGGCACTGAGTGCGACGGTAGGAATCCAGGGCGTGCGACGCTGGGGCAGGGGGATGATGAGCGTGTGCGCCAGGTACTTGCCAGTGAGCGAATCGGGGTGCGCCTTCACGTCGTCGAACGTGCCTTGCGCAATGACGCGCCCACCGTGTACACCGGCGCCCGGGCCCATGTCGATGAGGTGGTCAGCAGCGCGCATCATGTCTTCGTCGTGCTCGACCACCAGCACGCTGTTACCGATGTCGCGCAGGTGCTTGAGGGTGCCAATCAGGCGGTCGTTGTCGCGCTGGTGCAGGCCGATGCTGGGCTCGTCGAGCACGTACATCACGCCAGTCAGCCCGGAGCCGATTTGGCTGGCCAGGCGGATGCGCTGCGACTCGCCGCCGCTGAGTGTTTCGGCGCTGCGGTCCAGGCTGAGGTAGTTCAGCCCCACATCGTTCAAGAACTTCAGGCGTAGCCCGATTTCGCGCACCACCTTGGCGGCAATCTCGCCGCGCGCGCCCTGCATTTGCAAGCTGTTGAAATAGTCCAGTGCGTCGCGCAGCGTGGCGTGGCTGATCTCGTAGATGGCGCGGGCCTGCGCGCCTTCGCCGACCTTGACGTTGCGCGCCTCTACTCGCAGGCGCGAGCCCTTGCAGTCCGGGCAGGGCTGGGTGCTGCGCAGGCGCGCCAAGTCTTCGCGCACCAGGGCCGAGTCGGTCTCGCGGTAGCGCCGCTGCATATTGGGGATGACGCCTTCGAAGGGGTGTTTCTTGCTGATCTTGCGGCCCTGCGATGCGCCCGAATCAATGACGTAACTGAACTTGATGTCTTCCGTGCCCGAGCTAAACAAGATAGCGCTTTGGACGGCTTGCGGCAGCGACTCAAACGGCCGCTCGACGTCAAACTTGTAGTGTTTGGCCAGGCTCTCCAGCATCGAAAAGTAGTAGCCGTTGCGCCGGTCCCAACCCTTGATGGCGCCGCTGGCCAGGCTCAGGGCTGGAAACGCTACCACCCGCGCCGGGTCAAAGAAGTCTTGCTGGCCCAGCCCGTCGCAGCTGGGACAGGCGCCCACCGGCGAGTTGAAAGAGAACAGCCGGGGCTCGAGTTCGGCAATCGAGTAGTTGCACACCGGGCAGGCGAACTTGGCGTTGAACAGGTGCTCTTTGGCCGGGCGGGGTGCTGCGGCGCCATGGGCTGTACCCGATGCGTTGGTGGTGTTGGCTGCTGGGGCGTCCGCCTTGGCATCGCCTGCTGCGTCCAACTCCAGCGCAATGGCGCGGCCGTTGGCTAGGCGCAGTGCGGCCTCAAAACTTTCGGCCAGACGCTGGGCGAGCTCGGGGCGGACCTTGATGCGGTCCACCACCACATCGATATCGTGCTTCTCGGTCTTTTTAAGCTTGGGCAGGGCGTCAAACTCCACGATCTGGCCGTTGATGCGAAAGCGCACATAGCCCTGGGCCTGCATGTCTGCAAACACCTCGAGGAACTCGCCCTTCTTCTCGCGCGCGAGTGGCGCCAGAATCATCAGGCGCGTGTCTTCGGGCAGGGCCAGCACAGCGTCCACCATCTGGCTCACCGTTTGGCTTTGCAGCGGCAGCTGGTGCTCAGGGCAAAACGGCGTGCCGGCGCGGGCGAACAGCAGGCGCAGGTAGTCGTGGATTTCGGTGACGGTGCCCACGGTGGAGCGCGGGTTGTGGCTGGTGGCCTTTTGCTCGATGGAGATGGCGGGCGACAGGCCCTCGATCATGTCGACATCGGGCTTGTCCATCATCTGCAAGAACTGGCGCGCGTAGGTGGAGAGGCTCTCCACATAGCGGCGTTGGCCCTCGGCGTACAGCGTGTCAAAGGCCAGGCTGGACTTGCCCGAGCCGCTGAGCCCGGTGATGACCACCAACTGGTTGCGTGGAATGTCGAGGTCGATGTTTTTGAGATTGTGGGTGCGCGCGCCGCGGATGCTGATGTGCTGCTGCTGCAAAGCCCGGGCAAGGTAGGTGCCCTCGGGCTTGAGGTCGTCGGAGTGGTTCAAGGTGTTTGCATGCGTGGAGGGCAACCCGCCATGATAGACAATGTCACCGCGCTGCGCCGTCTGCTGGTATCTCACTTCTTCCCACCCCGCCTCCCACCCTAACACGCTGATGCCGGACTCCGCCGACCCCCACCGCCTGACCCCGCTGGAGCGGCGCTCGAGTGCGTCGCTGGCCACCATCAGCAGCCTGCGTTTGCTGGGACTGTTTTTGGTGCTGCCGGTGTTCTCGCTGGAGGTGGCCCATCTGCCCGGAGGTGACAACCCCGCTTGGGTGGGCCTGGCGCTGGGGATTTTTGGGCTAACCCAAGGCCTGTTTCAAATTCCCTTCGGTTTGGCCTCTGACCGCTTTGGCCGAAAACGCCTGATCACCCTGGGCTTGGGCCTGTTCACTGCGGGCAGTGTATTGGCCGCGTTCGCACCCAGCGTGGGATGGATGGTGCTGGCGCGCGCCCTGCAAGGTTCGGGCGCGGTGTCGGCAGCGGCCACGGCCTTGCTGGCCGACCAGACACGCGACGTGGTGCGCACCCAGGCCATGTCCTGGGTTGGCGGCAGCATCGGCTTGGTGTTTGCAGTGTCGGTGGGCGTGGCGCCTTTGTTGGCCAATGCAGTGGGTTTGTCCGGGGTGTTCTTGGTGACCGGGGCATTGGCGGCGATGGGCGTGGTGCTCTTGCACCTGTGGGTGCCGCCCGAGCCGGTGCGTGATGCGGGTTTGCAGCGCGGGCGCTTGCGCGACGTACTGGACTCGCCCGAACTCTTGCGGCTGAACTTCGGTGTGTTTTTGCTGCACGCGGTGCAAGTGGCCATGTGGACTGCCATTCCGTCCATGCTGGTGCAGGCGGGGCTGCCCAAGGCCCAGCATTGGTGGGTGTACCTGCCGGTGGTGGGGCTCTCGTTTGTGTTGATGGGCATGACCTTGTTTCCGATGGAGCGGCGTGGCCGCTTGCGCGCCATTTTTCTGTTGGCCGTGGGCTTGATTGCGCTGGTGGAAGTGGCCCTAGCTGGGGTGGTGGCGGCCCGTCCCTCGGTGCTGTTGCTGTCGCTGCTGATGTTCGTGTTTTTTTATGGCTTCAATGTGCTGGAGGCCAGCATGCCCAGCATGGCATCGCGCCTGTCGCCCAAAAACATCCGCGGCGCATCGCTGGGCGTGTACAACACCTTGCAGTCGTTTGGTTTTTTTGCCGGTGGCCTGGTCGGTGGCGCGCTGTTTGAGCCGGGCGGATCGCCTTGGTTGTTCGGTGTGTGCGCGCTGGGCATGTTGGCGTGGCTGGTCGTTGCATGGCCTATGGTCGCACCCGGGCGACCGCCGCGGGCTAGCCCAGCAAAGCCGGGATAATTGCGTAACTTGAGGAGCACGCTATGGCATCGGTGAACAAAGTCATTTTGGTGGGGAACTGCGGGCGTGACCCGGAGATTCGTTATCTGGCCTCGGGCCAAGCGGTGGCCAACGTCAGCGTAGCCACCAGCAGCCGGCGCAAAGACAAGAACACGGGCGAAATGGTGGAAGACACCCAGTGGCACCGGGTCACCTTTTACGACCGCTTGGCGGAGATTGCGGGTGAATATGTGAAGAAGGGCCGCCCCATTTATGTAGAAGGCCGACTCAAGTACGGCAAATACACCGACCCCTCGGGCGTTGAGAAGAACACGGTCGATATTGTGGCGACCGAACTGCAACTGCTGGGCAACCGCGAGGGCATGGGCGCACCGCAAGACGGTGAGGAGGCACCAGCGCCCATGCGCCGTCCTAGCGCACCAGCGGGTGCGCGCGCAGCAGCCCCTTCGCCCGTAGCACGGCCAGCGGCGGCGCGCCCGGCCAGTGGCTTTGACGATATGGACGACGACATTCCGTT